>NZ_CP110128.1:1392500-2032500 GCF_028471945.1 Pseudomonas sp. WJP1 | reverse complement strand
CCGGCCATGAGGTTTTGCCGCGACGACTCATCCGCACTGGCCAGCCAGCGCTCCGGGTAATCGATGATGCCGATGGCCGCATAACAATTGCTGACGATGAACGCCAGGCCGCGAATGGCCTGGTCACGGTCGGCAGGGTCAGCCGGCAACAGGTTCGACTGGGGAAACGTCAACCCAAGATGGATCAGGATCGCCGCGCTCTCGGTGAGGATGCCGCCGTTGGGCAGTTGCAGCGTGGGGATCTGCTTGAGCGGATTGAGTTTCTCCAGTGCCTGGGCGGCCTCCGGGGAAGTCTCGACATCGATGAAGCGATAGGCGATCTCACACAGCTCCAGTGCCGCCTCGATCGCGGCCGCGCCCGAGTTCTGATGCCCGTAGAGTTGATACATACACACCTCCTGTTGGCCGCGATCAGCACCAGCTAACCAGTGTAGAAGGCGCCATCGACCACGGCCCGAACGTCCGACGACTGCAACATCACGCCCACGAACGGTATCGCCGCGCCCCTATCAATAACGTCGATGTTCACCATCACGTCAATGAAGTTCTCTTAAAAACTGCACGGCGTAACATCAGCTCCATACCAACCAACAACACCCCGGAGCACACGATCATGAAACGCCAAACCCTCCTCAGCATCGCTTTCTCGGTTTTCGCAGTTAACGCTTTTGCCGCTACCTCTGTTCAGCCTGTCGTGGCTGAAGGTGGCTCGGATCGTCTGATTGAAAGCCGGGTGGCCGAGGGTGGTTCGGATCGCCTGATCGAGAATCGCGTCGCCGCAGATGGTTCGGATCGCTTGCAAGACAACACCGTCGCCGCCGACGGCTCTGACCGCCTGCAAGGCAACACCGTCGCCGCCGATGGCTCCGACCGTCTGCAAGGCAACACTGTCGCTGCCGATGGCTCCGACCGCCTGCAAGGCAACACCGTCGCCGCCGATGGCTCCGACCGCCTGCAAGGCAACACCGTCGCTGCCGATGGCTCGGATCGCCTGCAAGGCAACACCGTCGCTGCCGATGGCTCTGACCGCCTGCAAGGCAACACTGTTGCCGCCGATGGCTCCGACCGCCTGCAAGGCAACACCGTCGCCTGACCCTATCGCTTCACCGCACCCACAAAAAGCCCGGCCTGATCAGCCGGGCTTTTTCATGCATTTATTCCGGGTCTGCTCAACGCGCCATGCAGCGCTGATAACGCTCGTCGACCCGTTTGGCAAACCAGGCGGTGGTGAGCTTGCGGGTGATTTTCGGGCTTTGCAGCACGATCCCCGGCAATACCGCGCGCGGCAGGGAACGACCTTCGGCCTGTTCGGCCAAGGCGAAGACCCGCTGATAGAGTTCGCTGTCCTCGAACGCCAGGGTGTTGCCCTCCTCCAGTTGATCCCTGATCGTCGGATTGCGCATGCCCAGCTGTTTGCCCAGGGTGCGCACCGCACGTTCCGTGGTGCCGGGCATGATCGAACCGTAGCGAACCAGGTCGCCATCCAGCGCCAGCGGGATGCCCGAGGCCCGGCTCACGGCGTTCTGGAAAGCGGCGTTACGACTGGCGTACCAACCGGCGTTGAAATCGGCGAAGCGGTACAGCGGCTGCTTGTAGCTCACCGGATAACCGAGCAGGTGCGCGATGCCGAAGTACATGCCGCCGCGGCGGGTAAAGACTTCACGCCGTATCGAACCGTCCACCGGATACGGATAGCTTTTGGCCTGCTGTTCGGCAAAGTCGATGCTGACCTGCATCGGCCCGCCGGTGTGCACCGGGTTGAAGCCGGCGAACAGGGTCTTGCCCATGGGCACCATGCCGATGAAGTCATCGAAAATCGCGCTCAGCTCCTTTTCGCTGCGCGCCGCATTGAGCCGGTCGCTGTAGGTCTTGCCGTTGGGCGAATTCACCCGCAGTGCACCGCTGACCAACAGTTCCGGGATATGCGCCTTGGCCGCCCGGCGATCGATCTCGTCCCGGGCGATCTTGCCCAGCCCCGGCACGCCGGGGTCCACCTGGAAGGTCGACTCCTGCTCGGTGACCGCCAGCACCGAACAGAGGTTTTGCGTGGTCGGTGCAATGTTCTGCGCGGCGAACGCGGCATAGATGTCCGTGGCCCAGCCCTGGCGGTCGACGGTCTTGGCCGGTAGCAGGCGCACGATCTGCGCCTTGACCTCGGCGGGCTTGCGCGCCGCGGGTTCCTGGGGCCGCTGGCTGCTGCAACCGGCCAGCACCAGTAACGCGGCGATGCTCATGATCAATCGATGGGCTTGCATGTTGCTCCAGGGCGTTCGTTGAACCGGGTTAACCATACGACCAATGACATCGCGCAGGCTATGACCGGGCGCGAACCCGGCTGTTCCTCAGGCGCCCGTGAAAATCGCTGGCCGCTACGGTTTTTTCTCCCGGGGTTATTACCTGCACAGCGTAATACAAACTGATTGCGCAACATGACTGCGAACTCCTATCATTCGCACCTGGAGTCGCATTTGCGCAAGGAGTTCCGCGCCGTCATACCTTTTTATTTGCGGCGGCGCCGCCCAGGAACCCACCATGATGACTCCAGCCCGAACCGGCATACCCTATCGGCCGACGCTACTGGCCTTGCTGTGCTCATTGTCCGTCACGGCCCACGCCGCGACGCCCGCGCCCACCAACTCGACCCCACTGGTGCTGGACAACGTCAACGTCAATGCCCAGGCCCCCTCACCGTCGGACCTGCCCCCGGTGTACGCTGGCGGCCAGGTCGCGCGCGGTGGGCAACTGGGGGTGCTGGGCAACCAGGACATCATGGACGTGCCGTTCAGCGTCACCGCCTACACCGAAGAACTGATCCGCGACCAGCAAGCCGAAACCGTGGGTGATGTGCTGCTCAACGACTCATCGGTGCGCCAGGCCTCGGGGTTTTCCAACCAGGCCCAGACCTTCATGATCCGCGGGCTGCCGCTCAACGGGGACGACATCTCCTTCAATGGCCTGTACGGCATTTTGCCCAGGCAGATCATTTCCACCGATGCCCTGGAGCGGGTCGAAGTGTTCAAGGGCCCGAACGCCTTCATCAATGGCGTGACCCCGAGCGGTTCCGGCATCGGCGGTGGCGTCAATCTGCAACCCAAGCGCGCCGCTGATGCGCCGTTGCGCCGCTTCACCACCGACATCAGTGATGAGGGGCGTATCGGCGAACACCTGGACGTCGGCCAGCGCTTCGGCGAGGACAACCGCTTCGGCGCGCGGATCAACCTGTCCCAGCGCGAAGGCGACACCGCCATAGACGATGAAAACCAGCGTTCCAAGCTGTTCGCCATCGGCCTCGACTACCGCGGCGATGCCCTGCGCGTTTCCGGCGACTTCATCTATTCCAAGGAGCGCATCAACGGTGGGCGCAGTTCGGTAAACCTCGGCACTGCCACGCACATCCCGGACGCCCCATCGGCCGACACCAACTATGCGCAGAAATGGGGCTTCAGCCAGATCGAAGATACCTTCGGCATGCTCCGCGCCGAGTACGACCTCAACGACAGCTGGACCGCCTACGCCGCGGCCGGTGCCAAGCACACCCGTGAAGTCGGCAACTACGACGGCACGACCCTGGTCGGCAACGATGGCAGCTCCGTGACCACCGGCTCGTTCATTCCCCATGACGAGGACAACAGCAGCGCCATGGCCGGCCTCAACGGCAAATTCACCACCGGCCCGGTCAGTCACCAACTCAACTTCGGCCTGGCCGGGATCTGGACCCAGCAACGCAACGCCTTCGATTTCGACCTGACCCGATACCCGAACAACATCTACCACCCGGTCGACGTGCCGGCGCCCCAGGGCGGTTTCTCCGGCGGCGACCTGCACGACCCGGGCATCACCGGTAAAACCTTCGTGCGCAGCGGCGCGGTGTCCGACACCCTGGGCTTTTTCGATGATCGCCTGCTGGTCACCGTCGGCGTGCGTCGCCAGCAACTGGTGGTTCAGGGTTATGCCTATGGCACTGGAACCCGCACCTCCAACTACGACGAATCGATCACCACCCCGGTGTACGGCATCGTGTTCAAGCCGTGGGATCACGTATCGTTCTATGCCAACCGTATCGAAGGCCTGGCCGAAGGCCCGACGGCGCCCAACACCGCCGGCTCGCGCGTGGTGGTCAACGGCGGCGAAGTCTTTGCCCCGGCCCGCTCCAAACAGATCGAGGCCGGTGTGAAAGTCGACATGGGCACCTATGGCGCGACCCTGGGCGTGTATCGCATCGAACAACCGGCCGATGGCTACACCGAAGTCATCGACGCCAGCACCGCGCGCTTCGTGCACAAGGGTGAGCAGGTCAACAAAGGCGTGGAGCTCAACGTCTTCGGCGAACCCCTCGATGGCCTGCGCCTGCTCAGCGGGGTGACGGTGATGGACACCGAACTGAAGAAAACCCAGGGCGGTCTCAACGACGGTAACCGGGCCATCGGCGTGCCGACCTTCCAGTTCAATGCCAGCGTCGATTGGGACGTACCGGGCCTTCCGGGCGTAGCGTTGAACGGTCGGATGCTGCGCACCGGTGGACAATACGCCGATGCGGCGAACAACCTCAGCCTGCCGGCCTGGAACCGCTTCGATGCCGGTGCCCGCTACGCCTTCAAGGTGCAGGAAAAGGACGTGACCTTGCGTTTTGGCGTCGAAAACGTGGCCAACAAGAAGTACTGGGAATCGGCCCAGGGTGGCTTCCTGACCCAGGGCGAGCCACGGGTGGCCAAGCTGTCGGGGACCATCGACTTCTGATTTCGGCCTGCATCCATTCAGCGGCCAGCCAGGCCGCTGCGCAAGGCTGGACCATACTTGCTGCACACGGCAAGAGGACGGGTTCATGCAGCGCAGCGATGTGTTGATCATCGGCGCCGGCCCGACGGGGCTGGTCCTGGCGCTATGGCTGAGCAAACTGGGGGTGCGCGTGCGGATCGTCGACAAGACTTCTGCACCGGGTACCACTTCACGGGCACTGGCGGTGCAGGCGCGCACGCTGGAGCTGTATCGCCAGTTGGACCTGGCCGACGCCATCGTGCGCGACGGTCATCGGGTCGCGGCCGCCAATTTCTGGGTGAAAGGCCAGCCCGTGGCGCGCCTGCCGTTGAGCCGCGTCGGCGAGGGCCTGACGCCCTACGCCTTCCTCGAAATCTACCCGCAGGACGAACACGAACGGCTGCTGATCGACCGCCTGCAAACCTTCGGCATCACGGTGGAGCGCAACACCGAGCTCGAAGCTTTCGAGCAAACCGCTGACGGCATCAGCGCCACGCTGCGCCTGCCCGACGGCCAGCAGGAAAACTGTCAGGCCTGCTACCTGGCCGGTTGCGACGGCGCCCGTTCGATCGTGCGCAAGACCCTGGACACCGGCTTTCCAGGCGGCACGTACCAGCAGATTTTCTACGTCGCCGACGTGCAGGCCAGCGGCCCGGCGTTCAATGGCGAGCTGCATGTGGATCTTGATGAGGCGGATTTCCTCGCGGTTTTCCCGCTGGCCGGCAGCGGTCGCGCGCGGCTGATCGGCACCGTGCGCGACGAACGCGCCGAACAGGCGCAAACCCTGCAATTCGATGACGTGAGCAGTCGGGCCATCGAGCATATGCAGGTCAAGGTCGAACAACTGAACTGGTTCTCGACCTACCGCGTGCATCATCGGGTGGCGGATCACTTTCGCAGCGCCCGCGCCTTCCTGTTGGGCGACGCCGCCCATGTGCACAGCCCTGCCGGGGGCCAGGGCATGAACACCGGGATTGGCGATGCCATCAACCTGGCCTGGAAACTCGCGGCGGTCCTGAGCGGCGCCGCCGAGGCGAAACTGCTCGACACCTATGAAACCGAACGCATCGCCTTCGCCCGCAAACTGGTCGCCACCACCGACCGGGTGTTCACCTTCGTCACCGCCGACGGGCCCATGGCGGATGTGTTGCGCACGCGGCTGGCGCCCTTCCTGATTCCGAAAATGGCCTCGTTTGAGACCACCCGTGAGTTCCTGTTCCGCACGGTGTCGCAAATCACCCTCAACTACCGCTCGATGCCCTTGAGCGCAGGCGTTGCCGGACGCGTGCATGGCGGCGACCGCCTGCCCTGGGCGCACGACGGCGAAGGGGACAATTTCGAATCGCTCAAATGCCCGACCTGGCAGGTGCATGTGTATGGCGACACCAGCGACGAGATGATCGACTGGTGCCACGAACACCATCTGCCGTTGCATGTATTCGGCTGGCGCCCGGCATTCGAAGCGGCCGGTCTTGGGCGTAGCGGGTTCTACCTGCTACGGCCGGATACGTATGTGGCGATTGCCGAAACCTGCTCGGACCCGAAGGTCATCGAACGGTATTTTCGCGATCGCGGGATCCGGCCGTATTTTGGTGCGCCCTGATTTTAGTTTGGGAGGGGCTATTTGGATTGGGTGTATATCCGTTGCTGCGGTAACGGCCACCTAGGGTTTCGCCCTTACTGTAGGAGCGAGCATGCTCGCGATGGAGGTCAACGATGACACGGGGAGCCTGACACCCCGCGGTGCTCTCAGGTTTTTCGCGAGCAGGCTCGCTCCTACAGAGAACCTCCACTCGGCCTCTCGATGGGGCAAGAAAATCAAAAGCCAGATCAAGATCAAACGCAAAAGCGAGGCGGCCTGACAGCCGACCTGATCGGCAGCCGTACGCATTCCTCTTGTAGAAGCCAGGCTTGCCGGCGAACCAGGCGCTGCGGTGTGTCTGTTGTGCCGCGTTATCGTTCTTCGCCGGCAAGCCTGGCTCCTACAGGGGGTTGGGGTACTTGCAAAAGTCAGGTCGGCTGTCAGGCCGCCTCGCTTTTGTTTTTGATCTGGGTGCCCCGTTAACCACGATGGCCGAACGCAGGCATTGCGCAGTGGGGAAACCGGCAGGACGCCGGTTTAGCCGCGCTGGGCCAGGGATGGCCCATCGCGGCGACCCACGGAGCAATGCCGGAGAGAGGGCATGCCGAGCCTAAGCGAGGCACCAAGTGGTGGGGCAAAGCCTTTTGCTTACTTTTTGGCGTTTGAAAAAGTGAGTCGCTGTAAGAGCGAAACCATAAGTGGCCGTTACCGCAGCAATGGATATGTACCCTGTATTAGACCGCGTCATCGTTCTCTGCCGGCAGTTTTTTTCAGATCCCTGCCTGCGCCAGGTCCATCGCAAAATACGTGAAAATCAGGTCGGCCCCCGCCCGCTTGATAGCGCCGAGGCTTTCGCGCACCACGCGATCCTCATCGATGGCCCCGGCCTGGGCGGCGAACTTGATCATCGCGTACTCCCCGCTCACCTGATACGCCGACAAAGGCAGGCGCGACGCTTCGCGAATGTCGCGGATGATGTCCAGGTACGCACCGGCCGGCTTGACCATCAGCGCGTCGGCGCCTTCCTGTTCGTCCAGCAGCGACTCACGCACCGCTTCACGGCGATTCATCGGGTTCATCTGGTAGCTTTTGCGGTCGCCCTTGAGCGCGCTGCCGCCGGCTTCGCGGAACGGACCATAGAGTGCCGAGGCGAACTTGGTCGAATAGGCCATGATCGCCGTCTGGGTGAAGCCGGCGGCATCGAGCGCCCGGCGAATGGCCTGGACCTGCCCGTCCATCGCCGCCGATGGGGCAATCACGTCAGCACCGGCACGGGCAGCAGCCACCGCCTGTTTACCGAGGTTGAGCAGGGTCTGGTCGTTATCGACCTCGTGGTTGTGCATCACGCCGCAATGCCCGTGGTCGGTGTACTCACAAAAACAGGTGTCGGACATGACGATCATTTCCGGCACGGCATCCTTGGCGATGCGCGACATGCGCGAGACCAGGCCGTTGTCGTTCCAGGTGTCGCTGCCGTTGCTGTCCAGGTGATGGGACACGCCAAAGGTCATCACCGACTTGATCCCGGCGCGGGCATAACGCTCGATCTCCCCCGCCAGTTTCGATTCCGGAATGCGCATCACCCCGGGCATGCTCTTGATCGGTACGAAATCGTCGATTTCTTCTTCGACGAAAATCGGCAGTACCAGGTCATTCAAGCTGAATTCGGTTTCCTGGAACAGACTGCGCAGGCTTGCATTGCGGCGCAGACGGCGTGGGCGTGCTTCGGGGAACTGACTGGACATGGAGATGCCTCAAAAAACGGGAAACAAGATAAAAGTCGTAGAGGGAGCGAAGCTTATGCCCTGCAAGGCGCAGGGCACAAATCGCCCGGGAGGAATGACCCTTGCGGCGTCGGCAATAATCGCTGCCAAAAAGGTCTCAAAGGCTCAGCGTACCGTCGATACAGGTCACCACCGCCCCGCCGATCCAGATGTCATCCCCCACCTGTTCCACCTGGATGCGCCCGGCACGACCCATGGTCAGGCCCTGGCTGACCACATAGCGAGAAGGCGCCAGCCCTTCGCCGAGCAGCCATTGGGCAATCCCGGCGTTGAGGCTGCCCGTGGCCGGATCTTCAGGCATGCCGTCACCGGAAATGAAGGCCCGGACTTCGAACTGCGCGTCATCGCCATCGCGTTCCGGATGCCACGGCGCGATGACACCCACGGCGAGGCCGAGCATCTGCGAATGATCCGGTTGCAAATCCAGCACTTGCTGGCGATCCGCGAGCATCACCGCCAACCAGCCCGCACCGTTATCGACCCACTGCGCGCGGACAATCGCCTCAGGTTCCAGCCCCAGGCCCAACCGCACGCGCGCCATCAGACTGGCATCCACCGGCCCGGTCCTGAGCAGTGGCGGAGCGAGAAACGCCAGCTCCGCGCCCTGTCGACGGACCCGCACCAGGCCGACACCGCACTCCTGGATGATCTCTTCGCCCTTGGGCACACCGCCGGCTTCAAGCCAGGCATGGCAAGTGCCCAACGTTGGATGCCCGGCGAACGGCAATTCCTTGAGGGTCGTGAAGATTCGCACCCGATAGTCGGCACGGGGATCCTGCGGCTCGAGAATGAACGTGGTTTCGCTGAGATTGGTCCAGGTCGCGAACGCCGCCATGCGCTCATCGCTCAGCTTGTCGGCGCCAAACACTACCGCCAGCGGATTGCCTTTGAGCGCCGCGCGACTGAAGACATCGACTTGCTTGAAATTGAATGTATGCATGGCCGTCCCTGGTGCTGATCAGATCGAATCGTTTGGCTTGGGAATTTCCAGCCCACGCTTCACCGCCGGCCGCGCCAGGAATTTCTCCAGCACCCGCGTGACGTTGGGGAAATTCTGGATGCCAACCAGGTCGCCGGCTTCATAGAAACCGATCAGGTTGCGCACCCACGGGAAGGTCGCGATATCGGCGATGGTATAGCGCTCGCCCATGATCCATTCGCGCCCTTGCAGGCGTGCATCGAGGACGCTGAGCAGGCGTCGGCTTTCCTCGACGTAGCGGTCACGCGGACGCTTGTCTTCGTAGTCCTTGCCGGCGAATTTATTGAAGAAACCCAACTGGCCGAACATCGGGCCGATGCCACCCATCTGAAACATCAGCCACTGGATAGTCTCGTAGCGCGCTGCCGTTTCCTGGGCGAGCAATTGCCCGCTCTTGTCGGCGAGGTAGATCAGGATCGCCCCGGACTCGAACAGCGCCAGCGGCTGGCCGTCCGGTCCGTGGGGATCGAGAATGGCCGGGATCTTGTTGTTGGGGTTCAGCGACAGGAACTCGGGCGACATCTGGTCGTTGGTGTCGAAGCCGACGCGATGGGGCTCGTAGGGCAGGCCGATCTCTTCAAGCATGATCGAGACCTTGACGCCGTTGGGGGTTGGCAAGGAGTACAGCTGAATCCACTCCGGGTACCGGGCCGGCCATTTGCGGGTGATGGGGAACGCAGACAAATCGGTCATGGGAGCCTCCACGAGAAATTGAGACTGCCGATCATAATGGAGATGAGCCGGGCTGCGGTGTGTGGCGCCATGAATATCGCTGATGGTCATGATCAAGCGAGATCACTGTGCTTGCCTGCCGCCTGGTGTAGGGTGTCCATAATTTCGCAACATCCTGTCGATAACCTTTGCTCCAACCCGCTAAAGGTTACCGGTAAAGTGCGCGCTCTCGGCCGGAATCGAACCAAATGGGCTTCAGAGGACTCTGAGTTACGTCCTTTTGATACGGAACGGCTCCACGACATGGAAAACACCCGACGCAGGAAAGTCGCGGTGCAAAGGTTTGTCAGCCTTAACTTAATGCGCTGAAGAACCTTTTATTCAATGATCAATCCCTTGAAATTCACCCGACACTTCAAACACCGCGCGTATTTGTTCCTGCCCGCCCTGCTGGCGGCCAGCGCGTTGTTTTTGGCCCTGGAGTCCAGCGAAAGCCGCGCCCAGCCGGTGGATGGCACCCAGACCCTGGTGTTCCTGCGCCATGCGGAAAAACCCGAGGGCGGGCTCGGCCAGCTCAATTGCCAGGGCTTGAACCGCGCCATTGACCTCGCCACCCTGCTGCCGGAAAAATTCGGCAAGGCAGACTACGTGTTTGCCGCCAACCCGACGCGCAACGTCGAGGAAGGCGAACTCGACAACTCCTACAGCTACATCCGCCCCTTGATGACCATCAGCCCCAGCGCGATCAAGCTCGGCTTGCCAGTGAACATCAACTTCTCGGCCAACGACACCAGCGACCTGGCCGATGAACTGCTCCACGACAAGTACCATAACTCGGTCATCTACACCGCCTGGTCCCACGGCTATCTGCCGGAACTGATCAACAAGGTCGCCGGTGAAGCCGTCGGCAAGAAACAGAAGATCACCGAGGACTGGGAATCCAGCGACTATGACTCCCTGTACGTGCTGACCCTGACCTGGCACAACGGCAAGGCCAGCCTGCAGAGCCACAGCTACAAGCAGGGGCTGGATAACGGACGGGAGACTTGCCCGACCTGATTTTGGGGTGCCCCTGTAGGAGCCAGGCTTGCCGGCGAAGAACGATGACGCGGTACAAGAGACACACCGCGGCGCCTGGTTCGCTTGTAGGAGCGAGCGATGCGGCGACCCGACTTGCCCGCGAAGAACGATGACGCGGTATGACAGATACACCGCGGCGCCTGGTTCGCCGGCAAGCCTGGCTCCTACAGGCGAAGGCGCCGCTGCAGATACTCCAACACCGCCCCCCGCTCCCCCGCAAACTCGATCCGCGCTCCTTTCTTCTCCCGCTGAAACACATACATCGGATCGTAATACTCAACCAGCAACCCCTCGATCCAGCCCCGGTGCAAATCCACTGCACCACTACGCCCCTGCTCGGCCAACGCATCTTCCATCAGGATCAGCATTCGCCGGTGCCGTTCACCGCCCAGACGCTTTTGCACATTGTCCAGGCTCGCCAGCAAACGCTCGGAGAACAACACAAAACCTTCGTCGCCATGCACGGCGATGAACTCGGCACACAGGTCCACCACGTAATCGCGCAGGATCCGCTCGATCCGCCCTTGCAGGCTGTCTTCAAGCCAGACCATCGGGAACTGCTGCATGCCCTGATACAGGGGCAACGGCAGCGCGCAACTGCCGACCGCGCGGTTTTCGTCTTCCAGCACGAACTGTTCGATGCCGCGGGCGCGCTTTTTCAGCACGTCCACGCCCAGGCGGTTTTCGAAGTCGATGTTGGACGGCTGGCCCGTGACGCGCTTGCCGAAACTGGAACCGCGATGGTTGGCATGTCCCTCAAGGTCGATCCCGTTGGCCAGTTGCGTGAGCAACTCGGTTTTACCGGTGCCGGTCATGCCACCCAATAAAACGAAATCGCACTGGGCCACGGCCTGATCCATGGTTTCCAGCAGGAAGCTGCGCAGCGCCTTGTAACCGCCACCTACCCGCCGATAGTCGATGCCCGCCTCGTCCTTGAGCCATTGCTGGACGATCTGCGAGCGCAGGCCGCCGCGAAAGCAATACAACAGGCCATCAGGGTGGGCCCGGGCAAAATCCCCCCAGGCCTGAATGCGTTCGGCCTTGATGGCGCCGGACACCAACTGATGGCCCAGTTCAAGCGCCGCCTGCTGCCCGTGTTGCTTGTAGCAGGTGCCCACCCGTTGCCGTTCGTGATCATTCATCAGCGGCAGGTTGATCACGCCGGGGAACGCGCCCTTGAGAAACTCGACCGGCGCACGCACGTCCATCATTGGCCGGTCATTGAGAAAAATGTCGCGGTAATCGGTGCAGTCGGCAGGCATCAGGACACCTCGACCGCGTGGCCCTGTCGCTCGACCAGCTCGCCGATGGGCGCCAGGTTCAGCCCCAGTTCAAGGGCGACCGCGAGAAACCCGGCGTTGCCCTCGGGCGTCACGGCGACCAGCAGGCCGCCGCTGGTTTGTGGGTCGCACAGCACGCGCTTGTGCAGTTCCTGCAGACGCCCGAGCTTGCTGGCGTAGCTGTCGAAATTGCGCAAGGTGCCACCCGGCACACAGCCTTTTTCTAGGTAATATTCGACACCCGGCAAGCGCGGTACCCGGGCATAGTCGATGCGTGCGGTGAGGCCGCTGCCATCGGCCATTTCCACCAGGTGCCCGAGCAGGCCGAACCCGGTGACATCGGTCATCGCCGCCACGCCATCCAGCTTGCCGAAACGGCTGCCGGGTTTGTTCAGGGTGCACATCCAGTCGCGGGCAAGGCCCACATCGGCACCGCGCAACTTGCCCTGTTTTTCCGCCGTGGTGAGGATGCCGATGCCCAAGGGCTTGGTCAGGTACAGCAGGCAGCCGGCCGTGGCCGTGTCGTTACGCTTCATGTGGCGCTTTTGCACCAGCCCGGTGACAGCCAGGCCGAAGATCGGCTCCGGTGCGTCGATCGAATGCCCACCGGCCAGGGGAATCCCAGCTTCATCGCACACCGAACGTCCGCCGCGAATCACTTCCCGGGCAATCTCCGGCGCCAGCACATTGACCGGCCAGCCGAGGATCGCGATCGCCATCAATGGATCGCCACCCATGGCGTAGATGTCGCTGATGGCATTGGTGGCGGCAATACGGCCGAAATCGAAAGGATCGTCGACGATCGGCATGAAAAAGTCGGTGGTCGACACCACGCCTCGCTCGTCATCGATGGCGTACACCGCCGCGTCGTCGCGCGAGGCATTGCCGACCCACAGTTTCGGATCAAGATTCTGCGCCCCGCTGCCGGCCAGGATCACTTCCAGCACCTGGGGGGAAATCTTGCAGCCACACCCTGCGCCGTGGCTGTATTGGGTCAGGCGGATCGGCTCGCTCATCGGTGACACCTCACTGGGTCGATGGGGTCGATTCTAGCAGAGCGTTTACTGACCCTGCGGGCGTTCGCGAAACGCTCCTGACAGACACCGTCCGACAATCCGAATGAATTTTCCGAACGCCCAAGGATCCCTCTATGTACAACAGGGAGGAACAAAGGCTCTATGAACAACGCAAAACTGTTCGTCATTGAATACACTCTTCATGGCGTCCCCAAGTCGTTCATCATCCGCCTGGACAAGATGGACAACGCGGAGGCCTGGCATTGGGCGAGCTGCGACGCGGGGGTCGGAAGAATCCCTCGCTTTGGCCGTGAAAAAGTGCAAAAGACCAGCAAACCGATGGCGGAAAAATTCGGCGTGGAAAACGTCAAGTGGCGGCCGGCCGGTTAGCCCGCAAGCGAAGGATTGGGGGGAGTGAAATGACCATCGTCAGCAGCCCTGCACATCTGGACTACGGTCTGGATACGTTGTTCGGCCGCGTTACCAAGAGCACTGAATGCCGGGTCGGCCTGGAACAGGTCGAGAATGATCCGATGCGTTTCGCGGTGCGCGTACCCGCGCCATTGCCGGAAGATCTGGAGCAGGCCACGACCGTGGTGGTGAGGGTCGATGGACGACGCCTGGCGGGCACCGTGCGCCACAGCCAACGGCTCGACGACGACAGCCTGAAACTGGAAGTGGAGCCCGACTAGGCCCCACGTCCCGGTGTGCGGCCTATGTCAGTGGGCACACTTGCAGCCTTCGTGGGCGCACTCTTCGCCGTGCTCGTGGTGCTTGGCGCAGGCTTCACAGCAGTAATGCTTGCCGTGACGCACGATCGGATGTTCGCCGAGCTTGCAGTTGCATTTCGGACAGTCACACTTGCTTTTCTCATCGGTCATGGCGCTGACTCCTTTGGCAGTGGTCGTCGGCGGGCTGGGTGAGCAGCCCGTTGTACCAGTGTAGGAGTTGATGAGGGAGGCAGACCGGCAATTAGCCGTTCGCCCCGTCCGTCGAGACCGTGCTTAGCCGATTAGCATGGTTTGTCTTTTGGTGGATTTTTGTCTTCGGCGTCCTGGATAACCGTGGGGAGCTGAGTCAACAGCTCAGGCAATGCCGTTTTAACCGTCTCCCATACGAGATCAAGGTTGATGTCGAAGTAACCATGAGCAATTCGGTTACGCATCCCACGCATGCTGCGCCACGGCACTTGGGTGTGTGACTGGATGAACTCGGCGTAACCGTCCATTACCTTTGTCGCGGCCTCTCCTATGATGATGAGGCTCATAATGACGGCTTGCTGCGTACGCTTGTCTTCCTGGAACTCGACTTTATCCAGACCCTCTATGAAGCCACAGGCATCCATTGCGGCCTGTTGCATGTGTCCGAGGTAATCAGCCAGGCGATTTTCATTCATACCGGCTTGGCCTCTGCGAGGACCTGGCCTCGGAACTTCGACGGCAAATCGGTGGGGGTCAACAGGTCAACATGGATGCCAAGAAGTGACTCCAGTTCGACTTGCAAACCGCCCAGATCAAACAATGTTGTGCCGGGTAGCGTATCGACCAGCAGGTCGAGGTCACTGCCATCCAGGTCGGTACCGCGCAGCACGGAACCGAAGACACGTGGATTAGTCACGGGAAAGCGGCTCACCGTTTCACGAATGGCATTTCGCTTGAGTTCTAGAGCGAGTGAAGGGCGCATAGGGCTTTTCCTTATCGGAACTCATTGAGAGGCTAGGAGATCGAGAACAGCGTATCAAGCGCTATTTTCGAGAACCACCAGCCTCGATTTCCCGTGAGCCATTTGTGTCGAGTTTCTGAGATTGAATCGCCAGCCAATGCATAATCAGAGCACCATCGCCGCCATCCAGCCAAACACCAGCAACGGCAGGTTGTAGTGCAGGAAAGTCGGGACCACGGTGTCCCAGATGTGGTGATGCTGGCCGTCGATGTTCAGGCCGGAGGTCGGACCCAGGGTCGAATCTGAAGCCGGCGACCCGGCGTCGCCCAATGCACCCGCGGTGCCGACGATGCACACGATGGCGATCGGGCTGAAGCCCAGCTGCACGCACAAGGGTACGAAAATCACCGCCAGGATCGGCACGGTGGAAAACGACGAACCGATGCCCATGGTCACCAACAGCCCAACCAGCAACATCAGCAAAGCGCCGACAGCCTTGCTGTGGCCAATCCACGAGGCCGAGGTTTCGACCAGCGTCTGCACCTGCCCGGTGGCCTTGATCACTTCGCCAAAGCCGGACGCGGCGATCATGATGAAGCCGATCATCGCCATCATCTTCATGCCTTCGGTGAACAGGTCATCGGTATCGCGCCACTTGACGATGCCCGACACCGAGAAGATCAGGAAGCCCACCAACGCGCCGATGATCATCGAATCGAGCAGCAACTGAATGATGAACGCCGCGGCAATGGCCACGCCAGCGACCATCAGGCTCAGCGGGTTGTACTGCACCGCCACCTGCTCGACCTGTTCGATCTTTTCCAGGTCGTAGACGCGCTTCTTGCGGTAACTGACAAACGCGATCAGCAGGCCTACGAACATGCCCAGCGCCGGGATGCCCATGGCATGGGTCACGTTGATGCCGCTGATATCGACGCCGCTGCGGGCGACGTTGGCCAGCAGGATTTCATTGAGGAAGATGTTGCCAAAACCCACCGGCAGGAACATGTACGGGGTGATCAGGCCGAAGGTCATGACGCAGGCGATCAATCGGCGGTCGAGCTGCAGCCGGGTCAACACATACAGCAGCGGCGGCACCAGCAACGGAATGAACGCGATATGAATCGGCAGGATGTTCTGGGAAGCGATGGCCACCACCCATAACAGGCCGATCAGCAACCATTTGACCTGGCCACCGCCATTGGCATGCTGGCGGTCGACCATCGCCAGGGCCTTGTCGGCCAAGGCATGGGCCAGTCCGGACTTGGCAATCGCCACCGCAAACGCGCCGAGCAACGCATAGGACAACGCCACCGTCGCCCCACCGCCCAGGCCGCTGTTGAACGCCTTGAGGGTCGCGTCGATGCCAAGGCCACCGGTCAGGCCACCCACCAGCGCCCCGACGATCAGCGCGATCACCACATGCACGCGGGACAGGCTGAGTATCAGCATGATGCCGACCGCGGCAATTACTGCATTCATTGTCGTTACCTCTGGGCAAGCGAAAAGAGTCCGGCCGGCAGTCTGCGAGAGCCGCCAGCGGATAAGGGAATGGGTTTTATTAGAGGGCGCGCACTGTGAAGGAAGCAGCGGCAAGCTGCAAGCTTCAAGCGACAAGATTTGCCTCAAGAAAGCTGTTTGATGGCCGTTACAGAGCAAAGTCGCAGATATTTATCGAATAAGGACGCGTCCATGTCGCTCAGACAACTTTCCATCCAATGGAAAATCACCCTGTTGGCCGGGTTGTGCCTGGCGGGCATCGTGACCCTGCTGGTGGGTCTTTCGCTGTACCGCATGGAGCACAGCTCCGCGCTGGTGAAAGCCTCGAGCATGGAGATGCTGACCGAAGCCGCCCAGGCCCGGATCGAGTCGCAGGGTGAAAACCAGGCGCTGATGATCCGCCAGCAGTTCATGGACGCTTATCAATATGGCCACGGTTTTTCGCGCCAGGTGCTGTTTCTGCGCGACCAGGCCGAAAAACGCTTCCTCGATGCCTTCGACCTGCGCGAAGACCTGACGCGCCAGGTCAAGTCGGCCCTGCAAGCCAACCCCGAACTGCTCGGCCTGTCCCTGGTGTTCGAACCCAACGCACTGGACGGCAAGGACGATCTGTTCAGCGGCCAGGCAGAACTGGGGAGCAACGACAAGGGCCGCTTCGCCCTGTATTGGTCGCAGCCGACACCGGGCAACGTGACCTCCATGGCGCTACCCGAAAGCGACATGGCCGACACCCGCACCGGCCCCAGCGGCGAACCGGCCAACGCCTGGTTTACCTGCCCACGCACCCGCCTCACACCCTGCGTGATCGAGCCGTACTTCTATGTGATCGACGGCCAGAACGTGCTGATGACCAGCATCGTTTTCCCGTTGATGGTCAACGGCAAGGTCATCGCCTCGCTATCGGTGGACATCAACCTCAACAGCTTGCAAGCGATCAGCCAGAGCGCCAGCCAAAAGCTCTATGACGGCCAGACCAGCGTCAGCATCGTCAGCCCCGCCGGCCTGCTCGCCGGTTACAGCAAGGACGCCAGCAAGCTCAGCCAGCGCCTGGAAGCCGTGGACACCACCACCGGCGCCGAGCTGATGCGCATGCTCGCCACCGGCAGCAAGACCGCCAGCCTGCACAGCGATCAGCAATTGAAAGTGCTGGCGCCGTTCCAGCCGATTCCAGGCGGCAAAGCCTGGGGCGTGTTGCTCGACGTGCCGGAAAAAGTTCTGGTCGGCCCGGCCGAGGCCCTTAAAAAACAACTGGATGACAGCAACACCACCGGTACGCTGACCGAACTCGGCCTGGGCATTCTCGCGGCGCTGATCGGCTTGCTGCTGGTGTGGCTGATGGCGCGCAGCGTGACCCGGCCGATCCTCGGCGTGGCGCACATGCTTGAGGACATCGCCAGTGGCGAAGGCGACCTGACCCGACGCCTGGCGTATGACAAGCAGGATGAGCTGGGCCAACTGGCGGGCTGGTTCAACCGTTTCCTCGACAAGCTGCAACCGATCATTGCCGAGGTAAAACGCTCGGTACAGGACGCCCGCGGCACGGCAGACCAGTCGTCCGCCATCGCCACCCAGACCAGCGCCGGCATGGAGCAGCAATACCGTCAGGTGGACCAGGTCGCGACCGCCTCCCACGAGATGAGCGCCACCGCCCAGGACGTCGCCCGCAGTGCCGCCCAAGCGGCGCAGGCGGCGCGGGATGCCGATCAGGCCACCCGCCAGGGCCTGACCGTGATTGACCGCACCACCACCAGCATCGACAACCTCGCCGCCGACATGAGCGCGGCGATGGTCCAGGTCGAAGGCCTGGCGGCCAACAGCGAGAAAATCGGTTCGGTCCTGGAAGTGATTCGCGCCATTGCCGAACAGACCAACCTGCTGGCTCTCAACGCCGCCATTGAGGCCGCCCGTGCCGGTGAAGCCGGGCGCGGCTTTGCCGTGGTGGCCGACGAAGTGCGCAACCTGGCGCGCCGTACCCAGGAGTCGGTCGAAGAAACCCGCCTGGTGATCGAACAACTGCAAAGCGGCACCCAGGACGTAGTCGGCTCGATGGGCAACAGCCACCGCCAGGCCCAGGACAGTGTCGAACAGGTTGGCCAGGCCGTGACGGCGCTGCAGCAGATCGGCGACGCGGTCACTGTGATCAGCGACATGAACCTGCAAATCGCCAGCGCCGCCGAAGAGCAAAGCGCCGTGGCCGAGGAAATCAACCACAACGTGGCGACCATCCGCGACGTCACCGAATCGCTGTCGGGGCAAGCCAACGAATCGGCGCGGGTGAGCCAGTCGCTCAATCGCCTGGCGAACCAGCAGCAGAGCTTGATGGATCAGTTCCGCGTCTAACCAACGCACCGATCAACTGTGGGAGCGAGCCTGCTCGCGATGGCGTGGTGTCAGTCAATATTGATGTCGACTGACACGACGCCATCGCGAGCAAGCTCGCTCCCACAGGTTTATCTGTCGTACATGAGATTGCAGCACAACCGGTCAGTTGCCCGGAACCTGCGCGGTGTTTCGGCATCGAATCTACCGATACCGCGCCCCGCCATTCAAACAGCCGTTTTGCAGTTGTTGCCACCGGGGCCATCGATACACGTACATGCCCTTGAGTGGCTGTCAGCGCTCGGGTAATGTCATCAGACCCATAGGACAGAGCACGCCCATGACTTCCAAGCTGGAACAACTCAAACAGATGACCACGGTGGTTGCCGACACCGGCGACTTCGAAGCTATCGCTCGCGTCAAACCCGTGGACGCCACCACCAACCCTTCGCTGCTGCTCAAGGCGGCGGCCATTCCCGCTTATGCCGAGTTGCTGAACGCATGCGTCAGCGACTGCAAGGGCGATGTGGGCCTGGCCAGCGACCGTTTTGGCGTCGCGGTCGGGCAGGAAATCCTCAAGGTGATTCCTGGCCGTATTTCCACCGAAGTGGATGCACGCCTGTCGTTCGACACTGACGCCGTACTGAAGCGCGCGCACCGTCTGATCGAACTGTACGAAAACGCCGGCATCGGCCGCGATCGGGTGCTGATCAAGATCGCCTCTACCTGGGAAGGCATCCGCGCTGCCGAGATCCTGGAAAAAGAAGGCATCCAGACCAACCTGACCCTGCTGTTCTCGTTTGCCCAGGCCGCTGCCTGCGCCGACGCCGGGGTATTCCTGATTTCGCCGTTCGTGGGCCGCATCTACGACTGGTACAAGAAAGCCACCGGTAACGACTACGTCGGCGCGGACGATCCGGGCGTGCAGTCGGTGACGCGCATCTACAACTATTACAAGGCCAATGACTACAAGACCGTGGTCATGGGCGCAAGCTTCCGCAACCTCGGCCAGATCGAGCAACTGGCCGGCTGCGACCGCCTGACCATCAGCCCGGACTTGATCGACAAGCTGGCGGCAGACACCGGCAAGCTGGAACGCAAGCTGGCACCGGGCAGTGCCGGTGAAGCGCGCCTGAACCTCAATGAAGCGCAATTCCGCTGGCTGTCCAACGAAGACGCCATGGCGACCGAGAAACTGGCCGAGGGTATTCGCCAGTTCGCCCGTGACCAGGAGAAGCTGGAGGCGTTGCTGCAGGCCAAGCTGTGATCTGAATCGCGTCATGCAAAAAGGGCGAACCTTGGTGGGTTCGCCCTTTTTTTATGAGTTCTGATTTTATGTGGCGATCTCGCGGACGCCTTCGCGGGCAAGCCTCGCTCCTACAGGCGAAGGCGTCAGCCAGGCTCCCCTTAAGAGATCAATGCCGCTCCAGCGCATTCACCAGGTCATGAAACGCTTCACGATTGGAGTCGTTCAGGCCCATGAGGATCTTGTGCGCTTCAAGCACCTTGATCCGCACCACCTCTTCCGACTGATCCTGATCAGGCAGGTCGTCCAGGCATTCCGGGCATGGCACCGGCTGGTCGACGATGTTGAACACCTGCTCGAACCCCATCGACTGCAACAGACGGGTGATGTCTTCGTGGGTGGTGACCACGGTGGGCAGCAGCCCGACCTTCTGCCGCGACAGGATCGACAGTTTGGCCAGCAGGCCCAGGGTCGTGCTGTCGATGCTGCGGGTTTCGGTCAGGTCGATCACGATCGCGTTGAAGTTCAACGCGGTGAAGATCCGATCAATAGTCGCATCCAACGCCGAACACAGGGTCAGGCGAACTTCACCGACGAATTTCAGGACAAAGGTGCCGTCCTGCTCGGCGAACTGGATTCTACCGGTACTCATCAAAGATTCCTGCTCAACACCAACAGGGCGATATCATCCGGCATCTCCCCTAGCGTGGCCAATCCAAAAACCTGCCGCAGACCATCCAGGCTGCCGCCTGCCGCCTTGACCCGTTCGGGCAAGGCAGCCTCTTTTTCTTTGAGTGTGGGTTCCGGCAAAAGGTCCAGAATGCCATCGGACATCAGCGTCAGGCTGAACGTCGGCGGCAATTCCAGCACGTGATCTTCGTAGGTGGCTTCATTGAAGAGGCCTACCGGCAGACCACGCCCTTGCAGATAACTGACACTGTCGGGTGTGTACAACACAGGCAACGGCAAATGACCACCGATGCTATAAGTCAACAAACCTGTCTCCTCGTCGATGACTCCACCGACCATTGTGACGTGTTTGCCCAGCTTACAACTGATCAGGCCCCGGTTGATATGCCCAAGGACCTCAGACGGCTTGAATTCCGGCAAGGTGCCGCTGCGCTTGGACTCGAACAGCAGGCGCGTGGTCATGAATTTCAACAGCACGGTGACGAAGGCTGAAGAGGCACCATGCCCGGAAACATCCGCCAGGTAGAACGCCACCCGGCGCTCGTCGACCCGGAAATAGTCGACAAAATCACCCGACAGGTACAACGACGGGATGATCTGGTGGGCAAACTTGAAGTCGTTGATAGCCCAGGGGCTGACCGGCAGCATGTTCATCTGCACCTGGCGACCGGCGTTCTGGTCTTCCTGGAGCAGGTTCAGGCTGGCGGCGAGCTCGCGGTTGGCCTTTTCCAGCTTCTCGCGGTAACGCTGGTTTTCCACCAGCAGGCGCGCACGATCCAGGGCCCGACGCACCGAGTGCTCGAGCACGGCCAGATCTTCGAGAGGCTTGATCAGGTAATCCGCTGCGCCCAGGCGCAAGGCCTCGACCGCGTCGTTCATTACGCCGGCACCCGACACCACGATCACCGGTGTTTGCGGCGACAGTTCGGTGACCTGGCGGATGAGTTCGAGCCCACCCATCTGTGGCATGCGCAGATCGCAAATGACCAAGTCGGGCTTGTCTTGCTCGAATACCTGAAGACCCTGCTGACCATTGCTGGCCTGCAGGACGCTGAAACCACTGTCTTCCAAATAGGCCGCGAGGCTCGCGCGCACTACCTCGTCATCATCGATTATCAGCAGCGTGGCACTGGTTTTTGGCATGTGGGCAAACGGCGCCAGAATTAGGTTGGCGTAGCGGCTC
Organism: Pseudomonas sp. WJP1; assembly: GCF_028471945.1. NCBI lineage: Bacteria > Pseudomonadati > Pseudomonadota > Gammaproteobacteria > Pseudomonadales > Pseudomonadaceae > Pseudomonas > Pseudomonas sp. WJP1. Next base: position 2,010,752 of record NZ_CP110128.1, on the reverse strand, counting down.
GGATTTTCGCCCGGCTCTGACTACTGGATTCGCTTTCTAGCCTCTCTGCTGCACTGTTTTCGAGCATTGACCCGATCTACATGTACACCAGAGGTGCCCTTCTAAGGCGCAGACGGTACTCCCATCCGCGAGGCGTTTCAAGCTCACACCGATGGTCGCTTGGCGCCCGCACTTTTGAAATCACCGGGAGTTATAAGAACCACCGAAACCGAAACCCAATGAAAGGTCGATCCGGCAATAAAAATGCAGAAGGCGGCTCGATGGCCGCCTTCTTTTTTACCGGTCGAGATCAGAAATCGTCTTCGACCTGGCCGTCTTTCACCTTGAATTCACGGTTCTGCAGATAGGCGTTGCGGATGAAGGTGTACTTGTCGCCCGTGATCAACTTCTCGGAAGACAGCAGGTCCGCCCGGGTATCTACGATGTTCAGGCCGAAAATCGAGTTACGCACCGGTACGTCGTGGATGTACGGATAAGGGCCGGTGTAGCCATCGACGTATTTGGACGGCGCATCACGCAGGGTGCTTGGCCCCAGGAGCGGCAGCATCACGTAAGGCCCGCTGCCAACGCCCCAGTAACCGAGGGTCTGGCCGAAGTCTTCGTCGTTGCGATGCAGGCCCATCCGGGTGCCGACGTCGAAGAAGCCGAGCACGCCGAAGGTGGTGTTGAAGATAAGGCGCGCGGTGTCGACACCCGCCGCGGCGGGCTTGGCCTGCAGGATATCGTTGGCGAGGTTGGTCACATCGCCGACGTTGCGGAACATGTTGTGGATGCCATCTTCAAGAAACTGTGGCGTCACGAACTGGTAGCCCTGGGCCAGGGGCTTGAGGGCATAAGTGTCGACGACATCGTTGAACTTGAAGATCGGACGGTTGATGCTTTCCCAAGGGTCATCTTCCGAGGCTGCCTGGGCAGCAAACGGAACCAATAGCGCACTGGCGCACACACAAAGCCGGGCGAGATGATTGCTCCAGCGCATAGAAAACTCCTTGGCAATGTACAGTCGCAGGGCGCTTGGCCCGGCGCAAAGACCGCTAGTATAAGACGGATCGGCCATTTTAGGCAGTATTGGGCCCGCACCTGCACATGATCGCCGCTGAATGCCAGCGATTCACAGCAGTGTCACTCAACTGTCACCGTCGCCCTCTAGCCTTGAGGCTATTTCAGGGACGTTGACATGCCGCACGCCGAAATCACCCCGCAAACCGCGCCGAACCTGACTGCCGTGCTGTTCGGCCTGAGTGGCTGCCTGGTGGATTTCGGCGCCCGTACGCGCCTTCAAGGCAGCCCAGACGCCGATCACGCCCAGGCCACCCCCGGCGCTTTGGACAGTCTGCACAGCCTGCAACGCCAGCAGATCCCCTGCGCCTGGCTCGATGAGCTCTCCCCCGCCATCAGCCAGGGCCTGGCGATCGGTCTGCCGCAGTGGGTCAAACCCTCGCAACATGCCGCAACAATCAAACCCTGGCCGGCGCCTGACGCGTGCTGGCAAGCCTTGATGGCGTTGGGCATCGAACGGCTCGATGGCTGCGTGCTGGTCAGCGGCGAGCCGCGGCTGCTGCAATCGGGACTCAATGCCGGGTTGTGGACCATCGGCCTGGCCTCCTGCGGCTCGCTCTGCGGGCTGGCGCCTGCGCAATGGCAGGCATTGTCCGCGCAGGAACGCGACATCAAGCGCAGCAAGGCCACGGTGCAGCTGTTCGGCCTGGGCGTGCATTCGGTGATCGATCACCTGGGTGAACTGGACACCTGCCTGGCCGACATCAGCTTGCGTAGGCTCAAGGGCGAAAAGCCCTGATAGAGATCATGCAGGCTACGCGCGAGTGGATTAATCTAAAGGTAAGCCATAGACCTTTGGCGCGCCGTCGCGGTCTATGCCAGTGCCTATCGATAAAAGGAAGAACGCCATGTCTGCCCGCGAACTGCAAGAAAAGCTCACTGCCCTGCGCGAGCAATTGGACCAGAATCCGCCGCTGACCGAAACCGAGCGCGAAGACCTGCACAAGCTGATGCAGCAGATCGAACTTGAGCTTGAGCTCGAAACCAAGACCCAGGACGTCAACCTCGCCGATAACGTCAACCTGGCGGTCGATCGCTTCGAACTCGAACACCCGACCCTCGCCGCCACCCTGCGCCAGATTGGCACAGCCCTGCATAGCATGGGGATCTGAACCCCAAGATCGCAGCCTGCGGCAGCTCCTACATTGGAATGCGTTCCCCTGTAGGAGCTGCCGCAGGCTGCGATCTTTTGATTTTGATCTTACTGACGGACCAGGCGATAGTTCGGCAACTGCAGTTCTTCAGTACTGCGATACGGATTGATATCCAGCCCGCCCCGCCGCACATAACGCGCATACACCGTCAGCTTCTCCGGCTTCAGCAACCGCTGCAGATCAAGGAAAATCCGCTCCACGCACTGCTCATGGAAGTCCGAGTGCTGGCGGAAGCTGACGATGTATTCCAGCAAGCTAGCGTGATCCAACGCCGCGCCGCGGTACTCCACCGCCACGCTGCCCCAGTCCGGCTGGCTGGTCACCGGGCAGTTGGACTTGAGCAAATGGCTGTGCACGCTTTCTTCGACAATACGTGATTCATCGCAACGCAACAGTTCCGGGCGCGGGTGCTCGTAGTTGCTGACGCTGATGTCCAGATCGTCAATGCACACGCCGGGCAATGCCACCACGCCTTCGGCCTCGACCTCTTTCAGGCTGCGGATGCGCACGCCCACGGGCTTGCCGGCCGCGGCCGACAGGTCATTGGCCAGGGTCGCTTCAAGGCTCGCGGTGTCGGCGAACGGCGTCTGGTTCAAGGAATTGAGGTAGAGCTTGAATGACTTGGATTCGATGATGTTCGGCGAATCCGCCGGGATGCTGAATTCGCCGATCGCCACCACCGGTTTGCCCGACGGCAACAACCACGACAGTTCAAAGCAATTCCAGAAGTCCACGCCCTTGTACGGCAGTGTCTGGGCCGTCAGGCCGAGCTCGGCCCACTTGGCGGTACGCGGGATCGGGAACAGCAGGGACGGTGTGTACGTGGCGATGTATTCGCTGGACTTGCCCAGCGGCGAGTGTTCGGCTGCGGGATGCATGGCGGAAACCTGACTGAAGAATCAGCGGATTCTACCAGCCTTTGCCGCAGCCTTTGAGTGCTTACTGACTGACAGTCAACTTGCCTACCATGCCGGCCTGGTAATGACCGGGGATGTTGCAGGCAAATTCGAGACTGGTGGCCTTGTTGAAGGTCCAGGTCAGCTCGGCGGTCTTGCCCGGTTCTATCAGCACACTGTTGGGGTCGTTGTGCTGCATGGCATGCCCCATGCCGGCCATGGCACCGTGGTCCATTGGCTTCATGCCGGTAGGCGTGAGCATGCCGTTTTGCTGCATCTGCAACATTTCCTGCTGGTGCCGGGCATGCATCGCTGCATCGCCGAGGTTGAATTCGTGCAACAGCTGGCCTTTATTCACCAGCACGAAACGTACCGTCTCCCCCGCCTTGATCTCGATAGCCTTGGGGGTGAACGTCATGTCCGCCATGACCACCTCGACGCTACGGGTCGCTTTGGCAGCCGGTGCCGGTTGACCGAAATCATAGGTAGCCTTTGGAGCCGCCCACACCGGCGAACCCAACGCCAACAGACAGCTGGCCAGCAACACGGATTTACGCAAAAACATCGAAGTACTCCAACAAGATTAAGGTTCAGCCTGTGGAAAACTCTAAACTGACACCGCTGCCCGTTACCTGACAGCCAGATTACAACTTTGTCAGCAAGGCCCGCAGCGTCGTCGCCCACGGTATAACGCTGTCGTTCCATTTAGCCCGAGTCGCCCATGAAACTGCTGATCGTCGAAGACCAACCGAAAACCGGCCATTACCTGCGCCAGGGCCTGACCGAGGCCGGGTTCAATACGGAACTGGTGGCCGACGGTAGCACCGGCCAGCAACTGGCATTGAGTGGCGACTATGCCCTGCTGATTCTCGATGTGATGCTGCCCGGGCGCGATGGCTGGCAGATCCTGCAGGCGGTGCGCGGTGCCGGCCTCGACACGCCAGTGCTGTTCCTGACTGCCCGGGACGCTGTCGAGGACCGGGTACATGGCCTGGAACTGGGCGCCGACGATTACCTGGTCAAGCCGTTCGCCTTCTCCGAATTGCTCGCCCGGGTGCGCAGCCTGTTGCGCCGGGGCAGCAGCGCGCCCCAGGAAACCAGCCTGCAACTGGCCGACCTGCGCCTGGACCTGATCCGCCGCCGGGTCGAGCGCGGCGGCCAGCGCATCGACCTGACCGCCAAGGAGTTCGCCCTGCTGGAAATGCTCCTGCGCCGCCAGGGCGAAGTCCTGCCCAAATCGCTGATCGCCTCCCAGGTCTGGGACATGAACTTCGACAGCGACACCAACGTCATCGAAGTCGCGATCCGCCGCTTGCGCCTGAAAATCGACGACGAATTCCCGAACAAGCTGATCCATACCGTGCGCGGCATGGGCTATGTGCTGGAAGAGCGCCAGTGCTGATGCGCCAGCTATCCTTGAGCGCGCGCCTGGCCCTGCTGTTCGCCGCCTGCACCGCCGTGGTCTCGCTGTTCGCCGGCGTGCTGTTCAGCCGCGCCAGCGAGGCGCACTTCATCGAGCTCGACCAGCAATTGCTGGAGGGCAAGCTGACGGGCTTGCGACGGGCGCTGCCGGATATTCAGTCAAGCGAACGCGACGCCCGGCTGGCCGACGAGTTGAGCCGGCAGGCCGATCTGTCGCTGCGCATCAGTGGTAGCGATGGCCGCCGCTGGTATGACAGCTCCCCGCGCCTGCCGCAGACCTTGCCGCGCCAACCCGGTTTGTCCACGGTGAGCCACGACGGCACCGACTACCGCGTGCTGAACGCGCCGCTGTACCCCGACAACCCCGATTCGCCGCAACTGAGCCTGCTGCTGGACATCACCCATCACCAGCATTTCCTGCAGCGCATGCAACACCTGATCTGGCTGACCGTCGGCCTGTCCGCCCTGGCCACCGCCCTGCTCGGCGCCTGGGCCGCACGCAGCGGGCTACGACCGTTACGCCGCATGAGCGCAGTCGCCAGCGGCGTCTCGGCGCAATCGCTCAACGCCCGCCTGCCGGAAGAAGACATGCCGCCGGAACTGGCGGAAATGGCCCACCATTTCAACGCCATGCTCGGGCGCCTCGACGATTCCTTCCAGCGCCTGTCGGCGTTCTCCGCCGACATCGCCCATGAACTGCGCACCCCGCTGTCGAACCTGCTGACCCACACCCAGGTCACCCTCACCCGCGCTCGCCCCCTCGAGGATTACCGCGAAGCGCTGCACAGCAACCTCGAAGAGCTGCAATGGATGGCGCAACTGGTGAACGACATGCTTTACCTGGCCAAGGCCGACCACGGCCTGTTGATGCCCAAGCGCGAACCGCTCGCGCTGGCAGAGGAAGTCGACATGTTGCTGGAGTTTTTTGCGCCCCTGGCCGAAGACGCGCGGGTGACGCTGAGCCGTGCCGGCGATGCCTGCCTGAAAGGCGACCGCAGCATGCTGCGCCGGGCGCTGTCCAACCTGCTGGACAATGCGTTGCGCTTTACTCCGGCCGGGGGTGAGGTTCGGGTGCGGATTGTCGATCAGCCCAAGGGCTTGAAGCTGATGGTCGAAAACAGCGGTGACGGTATTTCAGAAGAGCTGCTGCCGCGTCTGTTCGATCGTTTCTACCGGGCCGATCCGGCGCGCCATGAAGGCAGTAGCGAGCATGCGGGGTTGGGATTGGCGATTACCCAGTCGATTGTCCGCGCCCATGGTGGGCAAATTCGATGTAAATCGGAAAAGGGATGGACCAGATTTTTGATCGAGTTACCAAGGGAAGAATGAGGCCGGCAGGTCCGGCCTCATCGCTGGCAAGCCAGCTCCCACAGTGCTTTGTGGTGTTCACATAGTTTGTGTACGACGCAGAACCCTGTGGGAGCTGGCTTGCCAGCGATAGCGGTATCAGCGCTTACGAATAGCGCAACGCGGTAGCCGGCTCGATCTTCGCCGCCCGCCACGCCGGGTAAACCGTGGCCAGGAAGCTCAAGACAAATGCCGCCGTGCAGATCAGCGCCACATCCCCACCCTGCAACTCCGATGGCAGGTTGCTGACGAAATACACATCGGAACTGAAGATGTGCTGCCCGCTGACCCGCTCTACCCAACCGACCATGGCGCTGACGTTCAACGCCGCGATCACGCCCAGCACACCGCCGATCAAGGTGCCGACGATACCGATCACCGTACCCTGCACGATGAAGATCGCCATGATCTGTCGCGGCGTGGCGCCGATGGTGCGTAGGATCGCGATGTCCGCGCCCTTGTCGTTCACCACCATGATCAGCGTGGCGATGATGTTGAACGCCGCCACCGCGACAATCATCAGCAGCAACAGGCCAATCATGGTTTTTTCCATCTTCATGGCGCTGAACAGGCTGCCCTGGGTGTGGGTCCAGTCGTCAGCCTTGTAGGCTGCGCCCAGGGCGCTTGCGACCTCGCCCGACACTTGCGGCGCGGCGTACAGGTCCTTCACCGCCAGGCGCACGCTTTGCACCTGGTTGGGTTCCCAGTGCTGCATTTGCGCAGCGTCGGCGACGTGGATCAGCGCCATCGAACCGTCCAGTTCGGCACCGACCTTGAACACCCCGACCACGTTCAGCCGTTGCATGCGCGGGGTAATGCCACCCGGCGCATTGCTGACTTCCGGCACGATCAGGGTGATCTTGTCGCCCACGTTCAAACGAAAGCGCCGTGCCGTGATCTCGCCGATCACCACACCGAACTCACCCGGCTTCAGGGCATCCAGCCGCCCCTGAACGATGTGCTTGGCCACGATCGACACCTGGCCTTCCAGCGCCGGGTCGACGCCACTGACCTGGATCGGCTGCATGGTGCCCTTGTAGGACAGCATGCCTTCCATCTCGGTGAACGGCACGGCGGCAGTGACTTCCGGGTTTTTCATCGCGGCCGCCGCAACGGGCTGCCAATCGTCGATCGGATTGACTCCGACGATGGTTGCATGCGGCACCATGCCGAGGATGCGTGAGCTCATTTCGCGCTGGAAGCCGTTCATCACCGACAGCACCACGATCATCGCCAGCACGCCCAGAGCGAGGCCGATCATCGAGGTCATCGAGATGAAGGAAACGAAGCGATTGCGGCGCTTGGCGCGGGTATAGCGCGTGCCGATAAAGATCGATAACGGTCTGAACATTGGCTGGGGCACCGTATAAAAATAAAAGACCCGACGGACTTTTCAGCGCCGTCGGGTTTCAACCCGTCAGATAGGCGTCAGGCAACCTTCCTGCAAGTGCAGGACGCGGTCCATCTGGCGGGCCAGGTTCATGTCGTGGGTCACCACCAGGAACGCCGTGCGCATCGAAGTGCTGAGTTCCAGCATCAAGTCCTGGATACCCTGGGCGGTGTGGGAATCGAGGTTGCCGGTCGGCTCGTCGAGCATCACCAGGCCGGGATTGTTCACCAGGGCGCGGGCAATGGCCACACGCTGGCGTTCGCCACCGGACAGCTCGGCCGGCTTGTGCTCCAGGCGATGGCCCAGCCCGACCCGCTCCAGCAACGCCGTGGCACGCTTGCGCGCCTCGGGGATCGCGGTCTTGCCGATCAGCAGCGGCATGCAGACGTTTTCCAGGGCGGTGAATTCCGGCAGCAGGTGGTGGAACTGGTAGACGAAGCCCAGGGCGCGGTTACGCAGCAGGCCGCGCTTCTTTTCGCTCAGCGCCGACAGTTCTTCGCCGTCGAGCCAGACGCTGCCCTTGGTCGGCGTATCGAGGCCGCCCAGCAGGTTGAGCAAGGTACTCTTGCCCGAGCCCGACTTGCCGACGATCGCCACACGCTCGCCCGGGTGCAACTCCAGTTGCAGGCCCGCCAACACTTCCACCGACTCCGGGCCTTCCTCGTAGGATTTGCCCAGGCTGCGGCAGCTCAAGATTGCTTTATCACTCATGCCCGACTCACTCATAACGTAACGCCTCCGCCGGCTGGGTGCGCGCGGCACGCCAGGCGGGATACAGGGTGGCGAGGAAACTCAGGACCAACGCCGCACAGCAGACCATGACCACGTCCTGGCTCTGCACCTGCGACGGCAGGTAATCGATGAAATACACGTCGGCGTTGAGGAACTTGTGGCCGATCAGGCCTTCAAGCGCCGAGATCGCGGCGCTGACGTTGAGCGCGGCGAAAATCCCGACCACCGCGCCGATGGCCGTGCCGACCACGCCGATGACCGTGCCCTGGACCATGAAGGTGCGCATGATCGTGCCTGGCGTGGCGCCGAGGGTGCGCAAGATCGCGATGTCGCCCTTCTTGTCGTTGACCACCATCACCAGAGTGGAAATGATGTTGAACGCGGCGACCGCGACGATCAGCAGCAACAACAGGCCGATCATGGCTTTCTCCATGCGGATCGCCTGGTACAGGTTGCCGTGGGTGCGGGTCCAGTCGCGGGCGTAGTAACGGTCTTCGCCCAGCTCGCGGGCGATGCTCCACGCCGTGCGCGGCGCCTGGAACAGGTCGTCGAACTTCAGCCGCAGGCCCTGGACCTGATCCGGTTTCCAGCGATGCAGGCGCGCCAGGTCCTGCAGGTTGGTGATGCCCAGGTAACCATCGAGCTCACCGGCGCCGACATGGAAGATGCCGACCACGGTGAAGCGCTTCATGCGCGGGAACATCCCGGCGGGGGTCACGGTGACCTCCGGCGCCACGAACGTCAGCTTGTCGCCAATGGCCGCACCGAGCTTGGCCGCCGCCTTGTCGCCGATGACGATGCCGAACTCGCCGGGTGCCAGGTCGTCGAGTTTGCCCTGCTGCATGAAGTTGTCGATGATCGACACCTGGCGTTCCTGTGCCGGGTCGATGGCGTTGAGCAGGATCTTGTTGACCTTGCCGTTGTTGGTCAGCAACCCCTGCATTTGCGTGAACGGCGCTACGGCCGACACCTGCGGGTTCTGCTTGACCTTGGCGGCCAGGCCCTGCCAATCGCTGATCGGCTCGCCGGATTCGATGGTCGCGTGGGGCACCATGCCCAGCACGCGGGTGCGCATCTCATGATCGAAGCCGTTCATGACCGACAGCACCACGATCATCACGACCACGCCAAGGGCGAGTCCGATCATCGAGGTCAGGGAAATGAATGACACAAAATGATTGCGACGCTTTGCACGGGTATAACGCGTGCCGATAAATACGAAGAGAGGTCTGAACATGTCGGGGCTTGTTCGGAGGGAAAAGGAACGTCCTTGTGGCGGGGGTCGATAACCAGCTTTACACTCAGACCACCGCCGCTACCATGGGTTCGCCATGTCGACATTAGATGAAGAAGATCGCCGCGAATACTACCGTATCGAGGACATGATCGCACTGGAAATTCGGCCCCTGTCAGCCCTCGAAGCCGCCGGGCAGGAAGTGTTGCAGGATGCTTCCCCGCTGTTCAACCTGCTCAGCGAACTGCACCTGAGCGAATTCGAGTCCCAGCACCTGCTGCGCCAGATCAGCGAGCGCGACCGCACCCTCGCGGCGTTCCTCAAATCCCAGAACAAGCGCATCGACCTGCTGAGCCAGGTGGTTGCCATCACCGTGCTCGGGCAGATCGGCGAACCACAGCCGGTGATCATTTCCGAAGGCGGCATCGACTTCCAGCACCCCTCACCCATCGCCACCAACGCGCGCCTATCGATCAAGCTGGTGCTGATGCCCCAGGCCCTGGGCCTGTTGCTGCGCGCACGCGTCACCCATTGCGACCGCAAGGGCCAGGGCTATGACGTCGGCACCGAGTTCGAACACCTGACCGATGCCCAGCGGCAACTGTTGGCACGCTACATTTTGCAAAGGCAGGCCCAGGAACGACGCCTGGCCCGCGAACTGAACGAATCAGGCATTTAAATTAAGGAACGATCGTGACCCTCATCTACGGCCACCGCGGCGCCAAGGGCGAAGCACCGGAAAACACCCTGACCAGCTTCCAGCAATGTCTCAAGCACGGCGTGCGCCGTTGTGAACTGGACCTGCACCTGTCCATGGACGGCGAGCTGATGGTCATCCACGATCCGACGCTCAAGCGCACCACCGACCGGCGCGGCAAGGTCGCCGAGCACACCGCGGCGGACCTGGTGACCTACGATGCGCGCAAGGGCGGGCCGGGCTGGATCAAGCCGTGCCCGATTCCAACCCTGGAAGAATTGTTCGAGCAATGCGATTTCGAGCACTGGCAGCTGGAGGTCAAGAGCGCTTCACGCACCCGCGCCGCCACGACGGTGCTGGCGATTCGCGAAATGGCCCAACGTCATGGCCTGCTGGACAGGATCACCATCACCTCAAGTTCGCGGGAAGTCTTGAGGGCGGCGCTGGACCTGGTGCCAGACGTGTCCCGCGGCCTGGTGGCCGAATATGCCTGGCTCGACCCGTTGAAGGTCGCGCAAGGTTACGGCTGCGAGATCCTGGCGCTGAACTGGACCCTGTGCACGCCGGAACGCCTGCAGAAGGCGCAGCGCCAGGGGCTGCATGTGTCGGTGTGGACAGTCAACGAACCCGCGCTGATGCGCAGGCTCGCTGATTTCGGCGTTGACAGCCTGATTACAGACTTTCCCGGTTTGGCCACTGCCACGCTCGAGAATTGCTGAAATCGGTCTCCCCGGCCGGCTCAGGCCACCGGCCGGAGCCGCTCAAAAAAGCCGGTTGAGGCCGTCGTACGCGGCGACCCGATAGGCTTCGGCCATGGTCGGGTAGTTGAACGTGGTGTTGACGAAGTACTTCAACGTGTTCAATTCGCCCGGCTGGTTCATGATCGCCTGGCCGATGTGCACGATCTCCGAGGCCTGGTAGCCGAAGCAGTGTACGCCCAGCACTTCCAGGGTTTCACGGTGGAACAGGATCTTGAGCATGCCTTGCGGCTCGCCGGCGATCTGCGCACGGGCCATGCTCTTGAAGAACGCCTTGCCCACTTCGTACGGCACCTTGGCCTGGGTCAGCTCCTGCTCGTTCTTGCCGATCGAGCTGATCTCGGGAATGGTGTAGATCCCGGTCGGCACGTCATTGACGAAGCGCCAGCTGCCGTTGTCGACAATGCTGCCAGCGGCCGAACGGCCCTGGTCGTGGGCGGCACTGGCCAGGCTCGGCCAGCCGATAACGTCGCCCGCGCCGTAGATGTTCTGGATGGCGGTGCGGTACGCCTCGTCGACTTCGATCTGGCCACGGCTGTTGACCTTCACGCCGATGTTTTCCAGGCCCAGCTGATCGGTGTTGCCCGTGCGGCCGTTGCACCAGAGCAAGGCGTCGGCCTTGATCTTCTTGCCGGACTTGAGGTGCAGGATCACGCCGTTGTCCACGCCTTCGACGCGGTCGTACTCTTCGTTGTGGCGAACGGTGATGTTGTTGTTGCTGAAGTGGTAGCTCAGGGCCTGGGAAATTTCCGAGTCGAGGAAGCTCAGCAACTGACCGCGGTTGTCCACCAGCTCAACCAGTACCCCCAGGCCACTGAAGATCGAGGCATATTCGCAACCGATCACGCCGGCGCCGTAAACGATGAGTTTGCGCGGGGTGTGGCCGAGGCTGAGGATGGTGTCGCTATCGTAGATACGCGGGTGATGGAAATCGATGTCCGCCGGGCGATAAGGGCGCGAACCGGTGGCGATGATGATGTGCTTGGCCACCAGTTTTTCCACCACGCCGTTGGCGCAGACCACTTCGATGGTTTGCTCGTCGGCGAAACTGCCGGTGCCGAAGAACACATCGACGCGGTTACGGGCGTAGTAGCCGGTGCGCGAGGCGACTTGCTTGGAGATCACTTTTTCAGCGCTTTTCAACACGTCCGGGAACGAGAACCAACGCGGTTCACCAATGGCCCGGAACATCGGGTTGGTGTTGAACTGCATGATCTGCCGGACCGAGTGACGCAGTGCCTTGGACGGGATGGTGCCCAAGTGAGTGCAGTTGCCGCCGACCTGGCGACGGCTATCGACCATCGCCACCTTGCGCCCTGCCTTGGCGGCATTCATTGCCGCGCCTTCCCCTGCCGGGCCGGAACCCAACACCACCACGTCGTAGTTGTAGACAGCCATGCGTACTCCTCAGAACAGGCCGTGGCGCCAGCGGCACCTGCGGCTAAATCACGCCAATCTGTGGCATGAAGGAACAATTTGGGGCCCATGCAGAACCCGGACACAGTCTATAGAAGCGTCAACGCCGCGCACATTAACCCTTGGTCGCGTCGTAGGCTAGTTTTGCCTGCACTACAACGCCAGGTTTCAATGCCCGGATCGCCGCATTCACTCGGTTTTATTGCCACTCAGACGCTCAAAAGCGTGACTGCTGCGTGTGACGAAACCTGTATCGGCACGCATCACAAAAAATGCGCCGATGTCGTGTTTTTCGGCGTAGTCCCACCCCTGCTCCGGGCCGAGAATCAGCAACAGCGTCGATAAGCCATCGGCCATCAACGCTGAAGGATGAATCACCGTGACGGACGCCAGGTTGTGTGAGACCGGTGCACCGGTGCGGGCATCTAGAGTGTGGGAAAAACGCTGGCCACCCTGCACGAAATAATTACGGTAGTCGCCCGACGTCGACACGCCATAACCGTCGACCGCAATGATGCGCTCGGCCACCTGTTGATCGTCGCGGGGCTCTTCCAGGGCGATGTGCCACGCCGTTCCGTCGGATTTCCTGCCGGCGGCCTTGAGTTCGCCGGTAGCTTCGGCGAGGTAGTCGTGGATGCCCATGGCCTCGAGCCTGGCAGCAATGGTGTCCACCGCATAACCGGCGGCGATGCTGTTGAAGTCGACTTCGACGGCGGCGTCCTTGCACAACCGATCGCCGTCGATGCGCAGATGGTCGTGACCGACACGCTGGCGCACCTCGGCCAGCGCTGGGGCCGTGGGGATTTTTTCTTCACGGGCCTGAGGGCCGAAACCCCAGAGATTGAGCAGCGGTTCGACGGTCAAGTCGAAGGCGCCTGCGCTTTGCACTGACAGCTGCTCACCCACGCGGACCAACTCCAGGACCGACGCGGGCATTGCCTGACAGTGATTGGCGGGCAAAGCGTTGAATCGCTCGATGTCCGAATCACTGCGATAGGTCGACAGTTGCCGGTCGATATCCGACAGGATCTTCTCGACCTCGACCTGCACGTCTGCCGGGGCGGGAAGACCGGCGTGACGTACGTACTTGATCGAATACGTGCTGCCCATGGTGGGGCCGCCGAAGCTTTCCATGGAGTCGCCATTGCCGCAGGCGGACAAGGTGCCGATCAGCACCAAAAGACCATACCGTCGCCAGGTCAACAAATCCCGCATCCTTCTGAATGACCCCTGACACAACGCCAGGGCCAATCATTATGCGATAGAACTGTAGGAGTGAGCCTGCTCGCGATAGCGGTGTGTCAGCCATATCCGCTTCGACTGACACACCGCTATCGCGAGCAGGCTCACTCCTACACTGGATGTGTGATGGCCTGACCAGACACCGCAGACTCAACGATCCGCCATCTTCAACGACTGGCTCCACCCTCCCCCCAGCGCCTTGTACAACGTCACCTGGTTGATCTCCCGCGCCAACTCCAGCTGCGCCCATTTCTGCTGCGCATCAAACAAGGAACGCTGCGCATCCATGGTGGAAAAATAGCTGTCCAGCCCCGACTCGAAACGCAGGCGTGACTGCCGGTAGGCTTCCTGATAATCCCCTACCAGCTTTTTCTGGTACTCGACCTGGGTGAGCATTTCCTGCCGGGCATTCAGGGCATCGGCCGCTTCGCGAAAAGCATTCTGCACCGTGGCTTCATAGGCCGCTGCCTGGCCGGCGAAGCGGGCGTGACTGGCATCCACTTGCGCGCGCCGCGCGCCACCGTCGATCAAGGGCAACGAACCGGCCAGCGCCACCGCCCAGAACTCCGCCGGGCCGGAAAGCAACTGGGAAAATTCCCCGGTCAGGCTGCCCAGTGCCGACGTCAGGGAAAAGGTCGGGAAGTACGCCGTGCGGGCCGCGCCGATATCCGCGTTGGCTGCACGCAGCTGCGCCTCGGCCGACATGATGTCGGGCCGTCGCTCAACCAGCGCCGACGGCAAACCCGCCGGCACGTCCAGCGTCGCCAGCTGCTCACCCAGCGGGCCGGTCGGCAGCAACCCCACCGGCACCGGTTGCCCCACCAGCACCCGCAACGCGTTCATGTCCTGCGCCACTTGCATGCGATAGGTATTGACCTGCACCGCCGCCGTGTTGGTTTGTGCATCCGCCTGGTGGACGTCGATCCGCGCACTGGAACCGAGGTTATAACTCTTGCGCAACAGCTGCCCGTACCGGTCCTGGGATTGCCAGGTGGTCTGCGCCAGGTCGAGCAAATGCTGGTTGGCCTTGAGGCTCAACCAGGTGCTGGCGACTTCGCCGATCAGCGCCAGCCGCGCCGTTTGGTAATCGGCCTCGGACGCTTCGAATCGCGCCCCGGCGGCATTGCGCTGACTGCGGATGCGACCGAACAGGTCCAGCTCATAGGAGGTAAAACCAGCCGTTGCCTGATAGGTGTTGGCGATGCTGCCAGCCGTATCGCCGCCTCCCGGCGTGCGCACCAACGGCGGCAACTTGCTGCGACCGGCGTAAGTGTCGATGCCGATCGTAGGAAACAGCCCTGAACGCGCACTGTCATACCCCGCCCGCGCCTCCTCGACGCTGGCCGCGAACTGTCGCAGGCTGCGATTGTTGGCCAGGGCCATGTCGATCAACTGGCGCAGGCGCTCGTCGACCACAAAACCGCGCCAATCCTTATCGAAGGCCTGTTTGCCGTTGCAACATTCACCGGCGGTGTTCGCCGGCCATTGCTGGTCGATCGGTGCCTCGGGTTTCTCGTAGGTCGGCTCCAGCGAACAACCGCCGAGCAAAAACAAGGTCATGAAACATGAAGTGGGCAAGCAACGGTTCATGGCGCGCACCTAAAGACGTTGGCCGAGCAAAGCTCGCAAGGGGGAAAGAAGCAACGACCACAGGCCCGACCGCTCGGCACTGATGTACGGCACAGCCTGTTTACGCGAACGAACACTGATCGGCCGCCACCGCGGTGGCGAAACGTAGGCCGGCGTCTTGACCGGCTTGGGGGCACGCGGCGCCAGACGTTTTTCACCGAGTAACGAGCGCTGCAGCAAGGTGCCGAAGGCCTGTGCCGGCTCGGCCTTGCTGACGACGTTGATGGTCGCGTCGCTGAACAACCGCGCGATCAGGCGCCGGCGCAGCTCTTCATCAAGGTCGGCGAAGCGCAGGCCCAACTGGTCCTCACCGTGATTGCGCATAACCTCGATATCGAGCCAACCGAGCTTGTCGATCCAGATCTGGCCGCACAGGCCCGGCTTGATCGAGGAGGCGAAGGCGCAATTGAGCGAGGCGCCGCTGAGGGAAATATCCACCAGGCGTCCCGCCAGGACCTTGCCGCCAAAACGAAACCCCGTGGGTTTGTCGAATGGAAAGCGCTCTTCGCCGTGCAAGCGTGGGCGGTCGACACAGGCCACCAGGGTCGCCAGGTTGTAGATCAGCGCCACCACCGTCCAGCAGAGATTGAACAGCATGTTGCCGTCGAACGAGGCCGCGGTGCTGATGGCGATGTAGGCGCCAAACTGTGAAAGCAGGGTCAGGGCCAGAAAGAACCCGAACAGCTTCCAGTGCACCATGGTTTTCGTACGGTCGAGGCCCTTGGCGGTGACTTTGAACGGTCTTCCGAACGGGCGGATCATGGCGCTGGCAATGGTGGCCGTGACCGCCAGCGAAGCAACGATCTGCGTGACCTCGGTAAAGATCGGCAAGGTTCGCCGGTCCGTCACCCACGTCCCGTAGCCCCAGAACGCAATCAGGGCCGGCATGCCGAACGCCAGGAAATCCACCGGATTGGCGTAGAACCCGGCGATGCCGAAGTACCAGTACAGCACCGGCGACACCAGCATCATCAAAATGAAGGGCTTGGAGAACCAGTGCATCAGCCCGTGGATGTAGTGCAACCGGTCATTAAGCGTGTAGCCGCTGCCGCGCAACGGACCCTCCTTGAGCAACGCCACCTGGATCGTGCCCAGGCACCAGCGCCCCCGCTGGTTGATGTACTCGGTCAACCCTTCGGCAGACAATCCAATGGACAGACGCTCATTCAGCCAGCGGGTGACATAGCCTTTTTGCAACAAGCGGTAGGTGGTGTAGATGTCTTCGCACACCGAGCCCGTAGGAAAACCGCCGACTTCGGTAATCAGATCGCGCCGCACCACGAAGGAAGTGCCGACACAAAACGCCGCATCCCAGCCATCCTTCGCCGGCTGGAACACATCGAAGAACACCCGCTGCTCATCCACCCAGCAGGCCGACGTGCCGAGATTGTGCTGGATCGGATCGGGGTTGTAGTAGAACTGCGGCGTCTGCACCAGGCCGACCCTGGGGTCGTCGAACAGCCCCAGGGTGCGCAGGAGGATCGGCTGCTGCGGCGCGAAGTCGGCATCGAGCACTAGAATGTACGGTGCGTTGCTCAGGGCCGCCGATTGGCGCAAACCGTTGTTGAGATTGCCGGCCTTGGCGTGGGAATTATCGGGGCGCCGCGCATATTGCACGCCCATTTCGGCGCAGTAGTCGCGCAACCAGTCGCGGCGGGTGTCGTCGAGCACCCAGATGGTGAAGTTCGGATAGTCGATCGCCTGGGCGGCAATAATGGTTTTTTCGAGGATTTCCAGGCCCTCGTTGTAGGTGGCGATGAAGATGTCCACCGCCGGCACCGCGCTGCCTTGCGCTCGCAAGCGTCGTTCTCCAGCATCGGCCTCCTTGCGGTGATCCGTGCGGCAGAGCATCACCACGATGGAAAACAGCGTGTAACCAATCGCCAGCATCTCGAAAAACAGGAAGGTGTAGGCCCAGACCGTGGCAAATCCGGAATGGCCGTCGGGCAAGGTGTCGCGAATCCGCCAGGCCGCATAGTTGACCAGCAGCAACGCGGTGACCGCGCCGAAACCGACCCGCGCAGCCCACTGATCGCGGTGGGTCAGGCAGGTGAACAGAATCACCGCTGCCAGCGTCCAGAAATTGATTTGCAGCAGTTGCAGCGAGTCCAGTGCCTGCATGTCAGTCAGCCTCTTGCGAACCGGTAAAGGGATTGACGCCGGTGGCGGCAATCGCCGCCCATGCCGTGGCGCCCAGGTGAGGCAGGTGGTAGTAGAAAAAATCGTTGGTGACCGAGTCCGGGCCTATGGCCAGCCCGGTACTGATGCGCGCGGCCGGGGTTGCGAACAGCCAGCCGTTACCGGCCTGCTGGGCCAACAGCACGCTCCACAGCGGTTGCGCCTTGTCACTCAGGCCACTCAAGCGCGCCACGGCGGCAGCCTGGGCGGTGCCCTCGGTCCACAGGCCATCGGGGTCGCGGTTGAAACCGTAACCTTCGCCGGCACGGTGAGCGCGGTCGATGAACGCGAAGACTCGCCGCCAGTCCTTGGGAGGCTCATGCAGGGCGATCAAGGGCCAGATCTGCGCATCCAGCCCCGAGCGCACGCGGTCCGAAGTCTGGCCATCCACGCCAGTGCCGATCAGGAAGCGCCCTTCCCCGGCGTCCCATTGGCTTGCGACAAACTGCCGGGCAATGTGCGCCTGTTTCGCCGAATCCTGATTCGGCGCCACCGCGTCGAGGGCCGACCACGCCGCGGCGAGGTCGACGTTATGCTCGGTGGATTTCCAGTTCTGCTGGACCTGTTGGGCAAAGTACCCGTAGTAGCCACCACTGAAACCGGCGGGCGCTTGCGCGTCGTAGGTGTTGTGCTGCGACCAGTGCAGGACCTTTCGCGCAGCCTCCAGGTACGATGCCTCGCCGCTCTGGCGAAACGCTTCGAGCAGCGCCAATGCCGCCCAGGCCTGATTGCCGGTGGCGCTGCTGACTTGATAGGCGTCCTGGTTCCAGGCATTGCGCTCGACACTCCAATAGCCCGGCAACTTCATCGACGGCGCTGCCACCGGGCCTGCGGCGTAGGCGTTGCGCAGGCGCCCATCCTGATACTCCGGATCATGGCCGGTGGCGAACGCCAACGCATCGGCAATCCGCCGTGCCGACCCGGCCTTGCCGCAGGCAAACAAGGCAATGCTCGCCAGCGCGTTGTCGTAGGTGAACGCCACGCCGCGCAACGCCAGGATCGGCGCAGGCTGGCCAGCGAGCGGCGGATAACTGGCCACCAGCACCGGCCCCACCGGCTGCGACGTCACGGCCTGATCCAGCGCCGCACAGGTCATTGCCGCCAGTTGCGGCCGGGCTTGCTCTGCCATGGCAGGCACTCCACTGGCGATCAGCATCACGCCCGATACTGCGCGAAAAATCCTGTTCATGGCCGTGACACCTCGGCGCTGGCCCACAAGCCCGGGTTGCAGGTCATGGCGCGCTGGCTGTCTGTCAGGTCCGCGGCAAAGGTGCCGACCACGTACACCGAATTTTGCTCGGCATAGGGAAACGGCACGCTGTAGGTATTGGCGCGCATGTCCGAAGCGCTGGACAACAACTGCACCACACTGGCCTTGAGGGGCTGGTCGAGGCCACGGATTTTCACAGTCAGCACGCTGTCGCGGTCGATCTTGCTGGCCATGCGCTCGGGGAACACCGCGATCACATAGCTCTGCGCGCAATCGGTGGCCCGCAGCAATGTCGAACCGGCCTGCACCAGCGTGCCCTGGGGCGCCAGCAGTTCCTGGACGGTACCGGGCGAATACGCCACGACGTCGTAGCCGGCCATCAACTTGATCCGGTTCTGCTCGGTCGCGATCAGTTGGTCGAGGTTGTCGAGCTCCTGTTGATAGGTCGCGCGGTTGCGCGCCTGATTCTCCAGGCTGAGCTTGAGCGTGGTCATTTGCGCGCTGAGATCGAACATGCGCAACTGATCGGGGTCGAGGTAGACCTGTTTGTTGGCGGCACTGACGTCACCATCGGTGATCCGCAATTGCGAACGCACAGACTCGGCCGCGCCTTGCAACGAAGCCAGCTGCGCTTTCGACGAAGCCACCACCGCCCCACTGACCGCCCCCTGGACGAACAACTCGAGATTGCGCTCGACCGTTTCCTGGGCATCGATCAAGCGCGCACTGGCGGCACTGTTCTCGGCTTTCAGGGCTCTTTGCGTGTACAACTGGCGGGTATGAAACGCGGCCTGGTAGCGCTGGCTGGTTTTCTCCAGCTCCTCGTAGTAACGCTGATCGTGCTCGGCCTGGCTGGCAGAAGACGACAGCTGTTGCTCCAGGGTCAAGCGCCGGGTTTGCAGGGTCAGCAAGGTTTCCTGGTTCGCCCGCGGGTTCTCCACCACGGCAATTTTCTGGCCCTGGGCAAACGTCACTCCGGGCTTGACCTCCAGGGAACTCACCACGCCATCGATCGGTGTGGTCAACAGAATCACCGGCGCATTCAGAATCGCCCGGGTAGCCGAGGCCGACACCAGCGGCATGAGCAAGGTCGAGAGCAACAGCCAGACGATAAACCCCAGCACCCCCAATCCCACCAGGCGCGGTAACAGCGATAACAACTTCGAGCGTTCTTGCGCCATGTTCGACTCTCCCGATAGACCAACCGCATATCAGCCAGGCAATAACAGGCCATGACCGCGAATTACTTTTGGCAGGGTGAGCAAACGCAATTGATCGCTGGACGGCAATTAAGCCGACGCTGATTCATATGATTTTTATTGTGATGTGAGCGGGAATGGGATTCCCGTCTTTTTGGAGAGTTGCTGTACAACGCATTAGCAGGACTTACCAAGCCCGTGGCAGAGCGGGCCTGTTAATGGCGACACTAGATTCAGAGAAATGGAGTGTCAAGCATCCGCTTCGAACAATTAAATGACGTCAAATATGTAACAGCTCTATAATTGGATCCATCAAAACCACCCAGACGCAACCGCTCGCCAACTACCTATTTTTATTGGGAGTTTTTATTTTTAATAATTAAATGAACTTTGTATCGAAATCTAAATAACGCTTAGCTGCTTACCAGAAAGATTAAATCGATATAAGTAATAGAAGTTTTGCGACGGGCTCAAGGGCCTCTTCGCGGGCAAGTCGGAACGCCGCCCGCTCGCTCCTACAGGGCTTTGTGTTTCCGCAATATTTGGGCAGGACACAATCTTGTAGGAGCAAGCGGGCGGCGTTCCGACTTGCCCGCTAAGAGGCCGGTTCAGACAACACATTTCACTCCGGCAAATCGCACAAACAAAAACGCCCCGACCTAAGTCGGGGCGTTTTCAAATGCAGCTAAATAAGCTTAGCGCGGGAATGCTGGCGGGTTTACACCGGCCATGTCTTCCATCACGCGAACCACCTGGCAGCTGTAACCGAATTCGTTGTCGTACCAGACGTACAGTACAACGCGGTTATCCTGGGTGATGGTCGCTTCAGCGTCCACGACGCCTGCGTGGCGCGAGCCAACGAAGTCGGTGGAAACCACTTCCTGCGAATTGACGTAGTCGATCTGCTTGTGCAGGTCCGAGTGCATGGCCATCTGGCGCAGGTACTCGTTGATCTCTTCGCGGGTGGTGGCCTTTTCCAGGTTCAGGTTCAGGATGGCCATCGACACGTTCGGCGTAGGTACGCGAATCGCGTTGCCGGTCAGCTTGCCCTTGAGCACTGGCAGTGCCTTGGCGGCTGCAGTGGCGGCACCGGTCTCGGTGATAACCATGTTCAGCGGCGCGGCGCGGCCACGACGGCTGCCCTTGTGGAAGTTGTCAATCAGGTTCTGGTCGTTGGTGAACGAGTGAACGGTTTCGACGTGGCCGTTGACGATGCCGAACTTGTCATTCACAGCTTTCAGCACCGGCACGATGGCGTTGGTGGTGCAGGAAGCCGCGGAGATGATCTTGTCGTCAGGGCTGATGTCGCCGTGGTTGATGCCGTGCACGATGTTCTTCAGCGCGCCCTTGCCAGGTGCGGTGAGGATCACGCGGGCAGCGCCCGGGCAGGCCAGGTGCTGGCCCAGGCCATCAGCGTCACGCCATACACCGGTGTTGTCGACGATCAGCGCGTTCTCGATGCCGTACTGGGTGTAGTCGACTTCGGTCGGGCTCTTGGCGTAGATAACCTGGATCAGGTTGCCGTTGGCGGTGATGGTGTTGTTGGCTTCATCAATGGTGATGGTGCCATCGAACGGGCCATGAACCGAGTCGCGACGCAGCAGGCTGGCACGCTTGACCAGGTCGTTCTCGGCGCCCTTGCGAACCACGATGGCACGCAGGCGCAGGCCGTCGCCGCCACCGGTTTTCTCGATCAGGATGCGCGCCAGCAGACGGCCGATACGACCGAAGCCATACAGGACAACGTCGGTGCCTTTGCGGGCGGAAGCGTTTTGCTGGCCAACCACGTCGGCCATTTCTTCACGGACGAACTGCTCGGCAGTACGGCCATTGCCTTCGGCCTTGAATTTGGCCGCCAGCTTGCCCAGGTCTACCGAAGCGGCGCCGAGCTTGAGCTCGCTCATCGCCTTGAGCAGCGGGAATGTTTCGTGGACGGACAGCTCGCTTTCGTCGGACTGACGGTGACGAGCAAAGCGGTGAGCTTTGAGAATCGCAATGACTGAACGATTGATCAGGCTGCGGCCATAGATCGAGCTCACCACGTTGTTATTGCGGTAGAGCTGACCGATAAGCGGAATCATCGCTTCTGCGAGTGCTTCACGGTCGATCCATTCACCAAGACACTGGTCGGGCTTCTGAGTCACGGGAACCTTCCACATGTAGGGGCAGAAAAAAGGGGCTACATTATGCCGCCGCACGCCTCGTGTAGCAATGCGCGCTTGTCGCACTGTTCGTAACAAATTCTCCTTCAAAAAAATCACGCCCCGCTGAAGCCCAATGAAACCGGGGCCTCCAGCATCGTCAATTTTTTGGGGACAGCGCAACCTTGTCCGTAACCATCCGTAACACTGGTTGGTTTTGCCACTACATAATTGCTAATTTCCAGTAAAAAACACCGCAATTTTGTCTTTACCACTACATTTCTCCTTACCCGCGTAATAGACACATCTGCGACTGACAGCCGGCACCCGAGGCCGCTACAATTACCGACTTTGTCGCAACGCTGGAGCTCAACCTTCCGTGCCCGTTCTGCGTCTACCGCTTCTCCCTGCCGCGGCAGGTAAACAGCACTGGGGCAACCTGCCCGGTGCCGCCCTGAGCCTGGCCATCGCCGAGGCCGCCAGCGCTGCCAAGCGCTTTACCCTGCTGCTCACAGCCGACAGCCAAAGTGCCGAACGACTGGAACAGGAGCTGGGTTTCTTCGCCCCGGATTTGCCCGTGCTGCATTTCCCCGACTGGGAAACCCTGCCCTACGACCTGTTCTCGCCGCACCAGGACATCATTTCCCAGCGCATCTCGGCTCTCTATAGATTGCCGGAGCTGAGTCATGGCGTGCTGGTGGTGCCGATCACCACCGCGTTGCACCGCCTGGCGCCGACCAAATTCCTGCTCGGCAGCAGCCTGGTACTGGATGTCGGCCAGAAGCTCGACGTCGAGCAAATGCGCACCCGCCTGGAAGCCACCGGCTATCGGTACGTCGATACCGTGTACGAGCACGGCGAATTCACCGTGCGCGGCTCCCTGATCGACCTGTTCCCGATGGGCAGCAAGCTGCCTTACCGGATCGACCTGTTCGACGACGAAATCGAAACCCTGCGCACCTTCGACCCGGAAAACCAGCGTTCCATCGACAAGGTCGATTCGGTCAAGCTGCTGCCGGCCAAGGAATTCCCGCTGGAGAAAGAAGCCGTCACTCGCTTCAAGGCACGCTTTCGCGAACGCTTCGATGTCGACTTCCGTCGCTGCCCGATCTTCCAGGACTTGAACAGCGGGATTACCCCCGCCGGCATCGAGTACTACCTGCCGCTGTTCTTCGAAGAAACCTCGACACTGTTCGATTACCTGCCCCAGGACACTCAAGTGTTTTCCCTGCCAGGCATCGAACAGGCCGCGGAAAACTTCTGGAACGACGTGCGCAACCGCTATGAAGAGCGGCGTGTCGATCCATCCCGTCCTTTATTGCCGCCGGCCGAGTTGTTCCTGCCGGTGGAAGACTGCTTCGCGCGCCTGAAAAACTGGCCGCGGGTGGTGGCGAGCCAGCAGGACGTGGAAACCGGTGCCGGCCGCGAACGCTTCCCCGCGCGGGAACTGCCGAACCTGGCCATCGAAGCCAAGGCCAACCAGCCGCTGGCGGCGCTCTCCAGTTTCCTCGACGAATTCCCCGGGCGCGTGCTGTTCACCGCCGAATCCGCGGGCCGTCGGGAAGTACTGCTGGAACTGCTGGAACGCTTGAAGCTGCGACCGAAGACCGTCGACAGCTGGCCTGACTTTGTCGCCGGCAAGGAGCGCCTGGCGATCACCATCGCGCCGCTGGACGAAGGCCTGGTGCTCGACGATCCGGCCCTGGCGCTGGTCGCCGAAAGCCCGCTGTTCGGCCAGCGCGTGATGCAGCGCCGGCGCCGCGAGAAACGCGCCGACGCCAACAACGACGCCGTCATCAAGAACCTCACCGAGCTGCGCGAAGGCGCGCCGGTGGTGCACATCGACCACGGTGTCGGTCGCTACCTCGGCCTCGCGACGCTGGAAATCGACAGCCAGACCGCCGAGTTCCTCGCCCTGGAATACGCCGAGGGCGCCAAGCTGTACGTGCCGGTGGCCAACCTGCACCTGATCGCCCGCTACACCGGCAGCGACGACGCCCTCGCCCCGCTGCATCGCCTGGGCTCCGAGACCTGGCAAAAAGCCAAGCGCAAGGCCGCCGAACAGGTGCGCGATGTCGCCGCTGAATTGCTCGACATCTATGCGCGCCGCGCCGCTCGTGAAGGTTATGCCTTCGCCGACCCGAAAGCCGATTACGCCACCTTCAGCGCCGGTTTCCCGTTCGAAGAAACGCCAGACCAGCAAACCACCATCGAAGCGGTACGCGAAGACATGCTCGCGCCCAAACCGATGGATCGCCTGGTGTGCGGCGACGTCGGCTTCGGCAAGACCGAAGTGGCCATGCGCGCGGCGTTCATTGCGGTGCACGGCGGTCGCCAGGTGGCGATCCTGGTACCGACCACCCTGCTCGCCCAGCAGCACTACAACAGCTTCCGCGACCGCTTCGCCGACTGGCCGGTGAGCGTGGAGGTGATGAGCCGCTTCAAGTCGGCCAAGGAAGTGAATGCCGCGGTCGCGGACCTGGCCGAAGGCAAGATCGACATCGTCATCGGCACGCACAAGTTGCTGTCCGACGACGTCAAAATCAAGAACCTGGGCCTGGTGATCATCGACGAAGAACACCGCTTCGGTGTCCGTCAGAAAGAACAGCTCAAGGCCCTGCGCAGTGAAGTCGACATCCTCACCCTGACCGCCACGCCGATTCCGCGCACGCTGAACATGGCGGTGTCGGGCATGCGCGACCTGTCGATCATCGCCACGCCGCCGGCCCGTCGCCTGTCGGTGCGCACCTTCGTCATGGAGCAGAACAAGAGCACGGTCAAAGAGGCCCTGCTGCGTGAGCTGCTGCGCGGCGGCCAGGTCTATTACCTGCACAACGACGTCAAGACCATCGAGAAATGCGCCGCCGACCTCGCCGAGCTGGTGCCGGAAGCGCGGATCGGCATCGGCCACGGGCAGATGCGCGAGCGCGAGCTCGAACAGGTGATGAGCGACTTCTACCACAAGCGCTTCAACGTGCTGATCGCCTCGACCATCATCGAGACCGGCATCGACGTGCCGAGCGCCAACACCATCATCATCGAACGCGCCGACAAGTTCGGCCTGGCACAATTGCATCAGCTGCGTGGTCGCGTCGGTCGCAGCCACCACCAGGCCTACGCATACCTGCTGACGCCGCCGCGCCAGCAAATTACCGCGGACGCGGAAAAGCGCCTGGAAGCGATCGCCAATACCCAGGACCTCGGCGCGGGCTTCGTGCTCGCCACCAACGACCTGGAAATCCGTGGCGCCGGCGAATTGCTTGGCGACGGCCAGAGCGGGCAGATCCAGGCAGTCGGCTTCACGCTGTACATGGAAATGCTCGAGCGCGCGGTGAAGTCGATCCGCAAGGGTGAACAACCCAACCTCGATCAACCGCTGGGTGGTGGCCCGGAAGTCAACTTGCGCGTACCGGCGCTGATTCCCGAAGACTACCTGCCGGACGTCCATGCCCGCCTGATTCTCTACAAGCGCATCGCCTCGGCCACAGACGAGGAAGGCCTCAAGGATCTGCAGGTAGAGATGATCGACCGTTTCGGCCTGTTGCCCGAGCCGACCAAGAACCTGATGCGCATCACCTCGCTG
Source organism: Pseudomonas sp. WJP1 (assembly GCF_028471945.1). Taxonomy (NCBI): domain Bacteria; kingdom Pseudomonadati; phylum Pseudomonadota; class Gammaproteobacteria; order Pseudomonadales; family Pseudomonadaceae; genus Pseudomonas; species Pseudomonas sp. WJP1. Next base: position 1,985,465 of record NZ_CP110128.1, on the reverse strand, counting down.
AAACTGCAGGCCGAGTTGCTGGGCATCAAGAAAGTCGACGGCGGCCCACAGGGTGGCCGAATCGAGTTTGCGACACAGACCCCGGTCGACCCGCTGACCCTGATCAAGCTGATTCAGAGCCAGCCCAAACGCTACAAATTCGAAGGGGCCACGATGTTTAAATTCCAGGTCCCGATGGAGCGCTCGGAAGAACGCTTTAATACTGTAGAGGCGCTGTTTGAGCGTCTCATCCCGAAAACTGCTTGAAGGACGCCGCATGCGCCTGTTTCGCTCACTGACCTTGTTGATAACCCTGGTCGCCCCTTCGGTGTTTGCCGATGATCTGTATCAGATTGAAATGATTCTGGTACGGCAGAATGCCGTGCCGGCGATTGTCAGCCGCGCCGCGCCGGAAGACTGGGCCGCCGGCGCGCAAGCCGTCAGCCCTGACAGCCTGCGCACGCCGAGCCTCAACAGCGAAGTGGAAAAACTCACCGCCAGCAATGAATACAGCGTGCTGTTGCACAAGGCGTGGCAGCAGACGCTCGGCGAGACAGCGGTCAAGGTGGCGGTCAGCGACGGCAAGGAACAGTTCGGCCAATACCCGATTGAAGGCACCCTGAACCTGACGCTGGGACGCTTCACCGATGTAGACGCCGATTTCTATGTCAACCAGTTCAACGACGAAGGCCTGGTCACCGCCAGCGAACGCCTGAAACAGGAAAGCCACACCAAGAACGGCCAGCTGAACTTTCTCGACAACGGCCACCTGGGCCTGCTGATCAAGATCACCTCACTGACGGCGCCCGCTCCCCGGGAAGCCCCTGAAGTCGTCCCGGACTGATCGAGCCCCCCATGTCCGCGACCCTGAGCAAACCCCTGGCACCTTCCTGGGTCAGCCGATTCAAGGAACAGAGCCTGGAGCGCGGTCGCCGGTATGCACTGGAGAACCGCGTCAGGATAGTCGAGGTCGGCGACGCGACGATCACCGCAGCGTGCGAAGGCTCTGGCGGTAACGTTTACCGTCAGACCATTCGCCTGCGCGAGTCGGCCAAAGGCACCTTGCTGATGGTCGATGCCCTCTGCTCCTGCCCGGTGCACAGCAACTGCAAACATTGCGCGGCGGTGCTCCTGCAAATCCAGGAAACCCTCGACTACCCCGCCGCCGCCAAAGACGCCGAACTCCTGGAAAAACTCCAGGCAGTCCTGGAAAATCGCAGCCCCAAGGCGCCACCCCAAGTCCTGGTGGACAACGTGCAACCGGTACCGCGCCTGTGGCTGGCGAGCATCGAGTTCAGCGCCTTCGAACCGCGCAACGGGCGGATGCAGCGTTACATCCAGCATCGCGCAGCACTGTCTTTCAGTTATCTGGATGAGTACGTTTCGGGCCAGAAGAATTCCGACATCCTGATTCGCCAGGAGACCCAGACCCTACGGATAAAACGCCACCCGGACGTCGAACAGTCCTACCGGGAACAGTTGCGAATCCTCGGCTTCAAGATCGCCACCCGGCAAAGCAAGGCCCTGCCGGAAAGCGCTGGCGAACTGTTCGAGATGGTCAACGACAGCGCCTGGCTGACCTTCACCCTCAATGAACTGCCTAAGTTGCGCACCCAGGGTTGGGAGCTGCAGATCAACGAGGACTTCGGCTTTGACCTGACCGCCGTGGACGACTGGTACGCCACGGTCGAACAGGTACCGGAGCGCGACTGGTTCGACCTGGAGTTGGGGATCATCGTCAATGGCGAGCGGCTGAGCCTGCTGCCGATCCTGTTGAACCTGATGCGCTCCCACACCGAACTGCTCAACCCGGAACGCCTCGCCCGCCGCCGCGACGACGAGCTGATCCTGGTCAACATTCCCAACCGGCCGAACGCCGAGCACGGCCCCCTGCAAGTCGCCCTGCCCTTCGGCCGCCTGAAACCGGTACTGGCGACCCTTGGCGAGTTCTATCTGCAAGAACCTGGCGAAACCACGCTACGCCTGAGCAAGGCCGACGCCACGCGCCTCAATTCGCTGGAAGACCTGCCGCTGCTTTGGGAAGGTGGCGAACAGATCCGCACCTTTGCCCAACGCCTGCGCGACATCAAGGACTACACCGCCACGGCACCGGAGGGCTTGAACGCGACACTGCGCCCTTATCAGCTCGAAGGCCTGAGCTGGATGCAGTCGTTGCGCCAACTGGAAGTCGGCGGCATCCTCGCAGACGACATGGGCCTGGGTAAAACCCTGCAGACCCTGGCGCATATCCTCAGCGAGAAAAACGCCGGCCGCCTCGATCGCCCATGCATGGTGGTGATGCCCACCAGCCTGATTCCCAACTGGCTCGACGAAGCGGCGCACTTCACCCCGCAACTCAAGGTGCTGGCTCTGTACGGTGCCAGTCGCAAAAAGCATTTCGACAACCTGGCCGATTACGACCTGATCCTCACCACCTATGCGTTGCTGCCCAAGGATGTCGAGCGCCTGGCGAAGCAGCCATTACATGTGCTGGTGCTGGACGAAGCGCAATACATCAAGAACCCCAACAGCAAGGCCGCCCAGGCCGCCCGCGAGCTCAATGCCCGCCAGCGCCTGTGCCTGAGCGGCACGCCGCTGGAAAACCACCTGGGCGAACTGTGGTCGCTGTTTCACTTCCTGCTGCCGGGCTGGCTCGGCGACGTCAAAAGCTTCAACAGCGATTACCGGGTGCCCATCGAAAAGCGCGCGAGCGAAGTCCGGCTGCAACACCTCAACAGCCGGATCAAACCCTTCCTGCTGCGTCGCACCAAGGAACAGGTGGCGACCGAGTTGCCGCCCAAGACCGAGATCATCCACTGGGTCGAGCTCAACGAAACCCAACGCGACCTGTACGAAACCATGCGCCTGGCCATGGACAAGAAAGTCCGCGACGAAATCACCCGCAAGGGCGTGGCCCGTAGCCAGATCATCATCCTTGAGGCGCTGCTCAAGCTGCGCCAGGTGTGCTGCGATCTGCGCCTGGTCAATGAAGCTCCCCTTCCGACACGGGGCAGCACCTCGGGCAAGCTCGACAGCTTGATGGAAATGCTCGAAGAACTGTTCGAGGAAGGCCGCAAGATCCTGTTGTTCTCGCAGTTCACCTCAATGCTGTCGTTGATCGAAGAGGAGCTGAACAAGCGCGGCGTGGCCTACGCGTTGCTGACCGGACAGACCCGCGACCGTCGCACACCGGTGAAGGAATTTCAGAGCGGCAAGCGTCAGATCTTTCTCATCAGCCTGAAGGCGGGCGGTGTCGGCCTGAACCTGACGGAAGCGGACACCGTGATTCATTACGACCCCTGGTGGAACCCGGCAACGGAAAACCAGGCCACCGACCGCGCCTATCGCATCGGCCAGGAAAAGCCGGTGTTCGTCTACAAGCTGATCGCACGCGGCACGGTGGAAGAGAAGATCCAGCACCTGCAGAAGGAGAAATCCGAGTTGGCGGCAGGCGTGCTGGATGGACGGCAGGCCGGGGACTGGAAGTTGCAGAGCGATGATATCGAGGCGTTGTTTGCGCCGTTGCCGGATAAGCTGGAGAAGCGTTGAGAACTGCGGCGCCTGACAGATCGCTATCGCGGGCAAGCCACGCTCCTACAGGTATTGAGCCGATCGCGACATTTGTGATCGACCTGAATCCTGTAGGAGCGAGGCTTGCCCGCGAACAGCCCAACCCGGTATCGGGTCAGTCTCAGCCCGCAAGCACCCGCGCCAACATCGACCTCACCTTGACCATCCCCTCCCCCAACGCCCGCTCGATCTCGGCCATGCTGACCACCGAGGCCGACTTGCCCGCCGCCGGGTTCACCACCAGCGCCAGACAGGCGTAATCCAGTTGCAGCTCGCGGGCCAGGGCCGCTTCCGGCATTCCGGTCATGCCGACGATGTCGCACCCATCGCGCTCCAGGCGCAGGATCTCGGCAGCGGTTTCCAGCCGCGGGCCCTGGGTGCAGGCATACACGCCCTGATCGCTGAAACCCACACCTTCGGCCACCAGCGCTGCAATCAGGCGCTGACGCAGCGATTCGCTGTAGGGGTAGCTGAAATCGATATGGGTGACCGGTTCCAGGTCATCGGCAAAGTAGCTGTGCTCGCGACCGCTGGTGTAGTCGATCAACTGATGCGGCACGCAGAAATGCCCGGTGCCCATCGCCCCGCTGATCGCGCCCACCGCGTTGACCGCCAGAATCGCCTCGGCACCGGCCTGCTTCAGCGCCCAGAGATTGGCGCGGTAATTCACCCGGTGCGGGGCAAAACGGTGTGGGTGGCCATGTCGCGCGAGAAACAGCACTTCCCTGCCAGCGTACTCGCCGACCTGCACATCGGCAGACGGCGTGCCGTAGGGCGTATCCAGCGCCAATGACTGACGAATCTTGAGGCCGTCCAGCCGGGTCAGGCCGCTGCCGCCGATAATCGCGTAAACCGTCATGGCGCCCATCCTCAATCAATAAGCTGTGCATCCCTCAGCGCGCCCACGGCCGCCAGCCAGCGTGGATCCTGGCGGTACTCGGTGTTCGCATGCGCCTGGCCGCGCATCCGCGCAATGCGCGCCGACGGCTTGACCTGCAAACGCTGGGCGGCGCTCAGGGCCAGCTCGGCGGCTGCACGGTCGTTGCACACCAGTCCCATGTCACAACCGGCGGTCAACGCCGCTTCGATACGGCTGGCGGCATCGCCCACCACGTGGGCACCGGCCATGGACAGGTCGTCGCTGAAAATCACCCCGTCGAATTGCAACTCGCCCCGCAGGATGTCCTGCAGCCAACGCCGGGAGAAGCCCGCTGGCTGGGCATCGACCTGTGGATAAATAACGTGGGCAGGCATGACGGCGGCCAACTGCTTGCTCAACTGGGCGAAGGGCACCAGGTCATGGGCACGGATCTGCTCAAGGCTGCGCTCGTCATTGGGGATCGCGACGTGGGAATCCGCCTCGGCCCAGCCGTGGCCGGGAAAATGCTTGCCGGTGGCGGCCATGCCCGCGCTGTTCATGCCGCGAATGAAAGCCCCGGCCAGCAGCGCGGCACGCTGCGGATCCGCTTCGAACGAACGGGTCCCGACCACCGCGCTACGCTGGTGATCGAGATCCAGCACCGGGGCGAAGCTCAGGTCCAGGCCAACGGCCAGTACCTCGGTGGCCATGATCCAGCCGCACTGCTCGGCCAGGTATTCGGCGTTCGGGTTGTCGGCAATGGCGCGCATCGCCGGCAGGCGCACGAAGCCCTGGCGCAGGCGCTGGACCCGCCCGCCTTCCTGGTCCACCGCCAGCAGCAGGTCGGGACGAATGGCGCGTATCGCCGCGCTCAGTTCGCGAACCTGGCGCGGATGTTCGATGTTGCGGGCGAAAATGATCAAGCCGCCCACTTCGGGCTGGCGCAACAATTGGCGATCTTCAGCCGTCAGCCAGGTACCGGCGACGTCCACCATCAACGAGCCTTGCAGGCCAGCAGTCATAGCAATTCCTTGATAACGATAAACCCGGTGCGCAACGATGCGCCGCCCTGGGCTGTACCCGGGAGGTCGGCGATCATCAGCGGGAACGGGTTCAGAACGAGAGTCGGCATGGGCGGCTAGCTTATCGGATGTCAGCTGCCGCGCCCACCCATGAGCGGTTAAACCTTGGCGGCAACCGGTGTCGATTTGCTACGAGGACGCAGTTGCGCGGTGGCCATGGCCGAGTCGGTGACACCGGATTCAGCACGCATGCCGGCCGCCAGGAACGGCACCATCAGGCGCATGACCTGCTCGATGGAGGTGTTGACCCCGAAGTCGGTTTCGGCGATCGCGCGCAAGGCCTTGATACCGGACATGCTGAACGCCGCCGCACCCAGCATGAAGTGCACGCGCCAGAACAGTTCGATCGGCGGGATGCGTGGGGCAGCCTCGTTGACCAGCATCATGTAGCGGCGAAACACCTTGCCGTACATGTCTTCCAGATAACGGCGCAAATGCCCCTGGCTCTGGCTGAAGGCCAGTCCCAGCAAACGCATGAAAATCGACAGGTCGTTGCCGCTGCGTGGCTGTACCACCAGGGCTTGCTCGACGAGGATTTCCAGCAATTCCTCGAGGGAAGGCTTGTTTTCAGGCCTCGCCTGGCGCCGCTCCAGCTCTTTATCGAGGCTGATGCAGAAAGGCCCCAGGAAACGCGAGAAGACGGCCTGGATCAGCGCCTTCTTGGAACCGAAGTGATAGTTCACCGCCGCCAGGTTCACACCCGCTTTGCTGGTGATCAGGCGCAACGAGGTTTCGGCGAAACCTTTTTCCGCGAACAACTGCTCGGCAGCATCGAGAATGCGTTCAACGGTTTCCGACTGGGCCATGGCTACTCCGCCTGACAAACACTTGTTTGAAACATACGTTTCAGCCCGTGCGTTGTCAAGTCTGGCAGTTCGTTTCGGGAATGGTCGGTCATGCATTTAACCACACAACCGCAAAGCTTCCATCAGGTGGTTGAGCGACCGTCTGGCGGCACACAAAAAAACGGGCATTGCCAAGACCGTTTCACTGTATATAATCCCAGTCACTGTATAAAAAGACAGAGCGATCAATATGCTAAAGCTGACGCCACGCCAAGCCGAGATTCTGGCCTTCATCAAACGTTGCCTCGAAGACAACGGCTACCCGCCGACCCGTGCGGAAATCGCTCAGGAACTGGGTTTCAAATCGCCCAACGCGGCAGAAGAACACCTCAAGGCGCTGGCCCGCAAGGGCGCGATCGAGATGACACCAGGCGCTTCGCGCGGCATTCGCATTCCCGGTTTCGAGGCCAAGGCCGACGACTCCAGCCTGCCGATCATTGGCCGCGTCGCAGCCGGCGCGCCGATCCTCGCCCAGCAACACGTTGAAGAGTCCTGCAACATCAACCCTGCGTTCTTCCACCCGCGCGCCGATTATCTGCTGCGGGTGCACGGCATGAGCATGAAGGATGTGGGCATCTTCGACGGCGACCTGCTGGCCGTCCACACCACCCGCGAAGCCCGCAACGGCCAGATCGTGGTGGCGCGGATCGGCGACGAAGTCACCGTCAAACGCTTCAAGCGCGACGGCAGCAAAGTCTGGCTGCTGGCCGAAAACCCTGAGTTTGCCCCTATCGAAGTGAACCTTAAAGATCAGGAACTGGTGATCGAAGGCTTGAGCGTCGGCGTCATTCGCCGCTAAAAGGAGGCTTTATGCAGTTCCCACACACATCACAGCAAGCCCAACTGCCACTTCAGTTCGAGGCCTTCATGGCACAGCCATTGGCACCGATCCTGAAGGAAGTGGTCGAGTCGCCCTGGAGCGCCGAACCCGAGGTCTTCAGTGAACTGTCTCTGCGTGGTGCTGCCGGGAACTGCCTGAACCTTCTGGCGCCGATCCTCCGGGAACTCAGCCAGGACCAGGATGCACGCTGGCTGACCCTGATCGCCCCGCCAGCCAGCCTGACCCAGACCTGGCTGCGGGACGCCGGCCTGAATCGCGAACGCATCCTGTTGCTGCAACCCCGCGGCACCCAAAGTGCCCAGCAACTGACTTGCGAGGCCCTTCGCCTTGGCCGCAGCCACACGGTGGTCAGCTGGCTCAACCCGATGAGCAAAATCTCACGGCAACAGCTGATCAGCGCCGCCCGGACCGGGGACGCTCAAAGTCTGAATATTCGACTGGGTTAACAGCGCACGCTAAACGCGCAAGGCTTCTGCAAGAATAGAGAAGCCTATTGGAGGCAGTGCCGGTAAAAACCGACAGGCGGGGATCAATGAAGGACCCGCGGCCCCTCTTCCTTCTCGAATTCGCCTTCAACCATGCGCCCGGCCATCTGCACGCCGACGCTCAACATCGCCTTGGCGACTTCTACGTGCTGGCCTTGCAGGAACGCTTTGGCGTCCTCGGAGAAATCCAAAGTAACCAGAGAACCCTCGTCCTCAGCCCTGCGCAGCTCGATTCGGCCGTCTGGTAACTCGACAATTTCTAGAAAGGACGTTGGCATAAAGGTCTGTTCTCCACGAAAGGCCAGCATTATATAGGCATCGGTCAGGCTTCGCTCGGGATCTTGACCAGTTACCCTCGCGAACAACGACTCAGCAGTCGAGCAAACAACCCCAAAGGTTGTTCGCTGCGCTGTTCAGTCCCTCAGCACTCGTTCAAGCCTTCGCGAAAACGGATGGCCAGGCTTTTCAGGTTTTGCCGCCAGCTCTCCAGTTCCTCGCGACCCAGCTCCTGAGGCGCCTCTTCTTCATCGAGGTTTACCGCCAGGATCAACGGCTGCGTCACATCGCCTTTAGGCTTGTGCGGCGCCCGTGGCGGCTGGAACAACGCCGCATGGGCAGCCAGCAACCTGGCCAGCCAGGTTTCCGGGTTGTTGGCCAGCTCGACCATCTCGGCCATTTCCGGGATAGCGATGCTTTCCAGCACTTCGCGAGTCAGCAACGATTCGGCCCGGGAGGCATTGGCCTGGGGCAAGCGATAGAAGCCGGCAATCTCGTGGCACAGGCCCAGCAAGGCGCCGTACAGGTGAAACAACGCCGATTCGCGCCCCGCCTGAATCAGCGCCAGGGAATTCATCGCCCGCCCCTCTTCGGCTTTGGCGAGCGCTTCCAGCGACAGGCCGGCGAAATAGATCTTCTGGTTGGTACGGGTATAGAGTTCGTGGGCCATGACGGCAGCCTCCACAACGAAATAATTGCTTCACGCAGGTCAGACAGTGTCGTGGATCAACTCCTCCTCCCGCAAGCATTGTCTGATCCTGAATTACACTCCCACTCAATAAATCGCCACCACCCTTGTGAGCGAAACCGCTCCCTGGAGAAAAAGCGCACGACTCCCGATCAGGCCGGCCGACCCCGCGTCAAAGCCTGTGGGAGATGGTTGTCTGAGTACATATCCATTGCTGCGGTAACGGCTACTTATGGTTTCGCCCTTACGGCGACTCCCTTTTTCAAACGCCAAAAAGGAAGCAAAAGGCTTTGCCCCACCACTTGGTGCCTCGCTAGGGCTCGGCATGCCCTCTCTCCGGCATTGCTCCGTGGGTCGCCGCGATGGGCCTTCCTTGGCCCAGCGCGGCTAAACCGGCGTCCTGCCGGTTTACCCACTGCGCAATGCCTGCGTTCGGCCAGCGTGGTTAACGGGGCACCCAGATCAAAAACCAAAGCGAGGCGGCCTTAAAGCCGACCTGATCTTTGCAGATACCCCCGATCCCCTGTAGGAGCCAGGCTTGCCGGCGAACCAGACGCTGCGGTGTATCTGTTGTACCGCGTTATCGTTCTTCGCCGGCAAGCCTGGCTCCTACAGGGGGGGAACGCGTACGGCTCGCGATCAGGTCGGCTTTAAGGCCGCCTCGCTCTGCTTTGGCTTTTGATTTTCTTGCCCCATCGAGAGGCCGAGTGGAGGTTCTGCGCAGTGGGTAAACCGGCATGGATGCCGGTTTAGCCGCGCTGGGCCAAGGATGGCCCATCGCGGCGGGCCCACGGAGCAGGACCGGAGCGAGGGCATGCCGAGCATTAGCGAGGCACCGAACGCCAGGGGCAAGAGCCCTTGGTTACTTGGGGCTCTTCCAAGTGACTCGCCGTAAGGGCGAAACCCTAAGTGGCCGTTACCGCAGGAATGGATATGTACGCAGTCAACAAAATACAGGTCGAAGCCAGGAACCCCGCAAACAACGCAAACAAAAAAGCCGCATGAAAACCCAAAGGTTCTCATGCGGCTTTTTCGGTTTGACGACTATTAAGCCTTGGCAGCCGGTCGCTTGTCCTCGACCTTCCACTTGCCACCGTCGTAGAACGCCTTCCAGCCAGTCGGCTTACCGTCGACTTCGGTCTGCACGTACTGCTCCTTGGTCTTGCGGCTGTAACGGATCACTGCCGGCAGGCCATCCGGATCTTTCTTCGGCGCTTCGCAGAGGAAGTGATACTTCGGATCGATCTCATCCTTGTGCGGGATGATCTCCATCACCAGCGGTGCGCGGGTCTCGCGGTTTTTCGGGAACTGGCTGGCGGCCAGGAACAGGCCCGAGGCACCGTCGCGCAGGATGTAGGTGTCGTTGACCTTTTCGCATTTCAGCTCAGGCATCTTCACCGGGTCCATCTTCGGCGGCGCCGCATCACCGCTTTTCAGCAGCTTGCGGGTGTTCTTGCAGGTGGCGTTGGTGCAACCGAAGAACTTGCCGAAACGGCCAGTCTTGAGTTGCATCTCGCTGCCGCACTTGTCGCATTCCAGGCTCGGACCTTCATAGCCCTTGATGCGATAGGTGCCCTCTTCGATTTCATAGCCATCGCAATCCGGGTTGTTACCGCAGATGTGCAGCTTGCGTTTCTCGTCCAGCAGGTAGGCGTCCATCGCCGTGCTGCAGATCGGGCAACGGTGCTTGCCGCGCAGCACCAGCGATTCCGATTCACCCTCGTCGTCCGCGGCGATTTCATCGCCCGGCACCAGGTTGACGGTCGCCTTGCAGCGCTCTTTCGGCGGCAGGCTGTAGCCCGAGCAACCGAGGAATACGCCGGTCGACGCAGTACGAATCTGCATCGGACGGCCACAGGTGGTGCACGGAATGTCCGTCATCACTGGCTGGTTGGCACGCATGCCACTTTCCGGGCTCTCGGCTACCTCGAGCTTCTTCTTGAAGTCGCCGTAGAACTCGTCCAGCACGTTTTTCCAGTCGCGCTCGCCCTGAGCCACGTCATCGAGGTGCTCTTCCATGCCGGCGGTGAAGCCGTAGTCCATCAGGTTGGAGAAACTTTCCGACAAGCGCTCGGTGACGATGTCACCCATCTTTTCCGAATAGAAACGACGGTTGTGCAGCGCCACGTAGCCGCGGTCCTGGATGGTCGAAATGATCGCCGCGTAGGTCGAAGGACGACCGATGCCGCGTTTTTCCATTTCTTTGACCAGGCTGGCTTCCGAGTAACGCGCCGGCGGCTTGGTGAAGTGCTGGGTCGGATCAAGCTTGATCAGCTTCATCGCGTCGCCCTGGGCCATGTCCGGCAGCACGTCGTCATCGCCCGGCTTGGCGATTTGCGGCATGACGCGGGTGTAACCGTCGAACTTGAGGATACGGCCCTTGGCACGCAGCTCGAAGTCACCGGCACCGACGGTGACGGTAGTCGACAGGTATTGCGCCGGCAGCATCTGGCAGGCGAGGAACTGGCGCCAGATCAGCTCGTACAGCCGTTCTGCATCACGCTCCATGCCCGACAGCTTGCTTGGCTCGGTGTTGGCGTCGGACGGACGAATCGCTTCGTGAGCCTCCTGGGCGCCTTCCTTGCTGCTGTAGACGTTCGGGTTTTCCGGCAGGTACTTCTTGCCGAACTCGCCTTCAATATAGGTACGCGCCATCGCCACGGCATCGGCCGAGAGGTTGGTGGAGTCGGTACGCATATAAGTGATGTAGCCGGCTTCATACAGACGCTGGGCCATCATCATGGTTTTCTTCACGCCGAAGCCCAGGCGGTTGCTCGCGGCCTGCTGCAGGGTGGACGTGATGAACGGTGCCGACGGCTTGCTGCTGGTCGGCTTGTCTTCGCGCTTGACGATGCTGTAGCTGGACGCCTTGAGCTTTTCCAGCGCGGCCATGGCCTGGGCTTCGTTCAGCGGCTTGAAGGCTTCGCCTTTCTCGCGAGCGACGTCGAAACGCACGGTCGCGCCCTTGGCGGTGCCGAGGTCGGCGTGGACTTCCCAGTACTCTTCCGGAATGAACGCACGGATTTCGCGCTCACGCTCCACCACCAGCTTCACGGCAACCGACTGTACCCGACCGGCGGACAGGCCACGGGCGATCTTGGCCCACAGCAGCGGCGACACCATGTAACCCACCACGCGGTCGAGGAAACGACGCGCCTGCTGAGCGTTGACACGATCGATGTCCAGCTCGCCTGGCTGGGAGAAGGCTTCCTGGATCGCCTTCTTGGTGATTTCGTTGAACACCACGCGCTTGTAGCGGGTGTCGTCACCCCCGATGGCTTCGCGCAGGTGCCAGGCAATGGCTTCCCCCTCGCGATCCAAGTCGGTTGCGAGATAGATGGTGTCAGCATCCTTGGCGAGCCGGCGCAGCTCTTCGATGACCTTTTCCTTGCCCGGGAGGATCTCGTACTTGGCTTTCCAGCCATGATCGGGATCGACACCCATGCGTGCGACCAGCTGCTTGCGCGCTTTTTCTTTCGGCGACAAGGCCGGCGCTTCGCCCGCAGCAGCCTTGCCGCGCTTGGCGGCTGGCTCTTTGCTGGCGCTAGCCGAACCGCTGGTGGGCAGGTCTCGGATATGGCCGATACTCGACTTCACCACGTATTCGTTGCCCAAATACTTGTTGATGGTCTTGGCCTTAGCCGGGGATTCCACAATGACCAGCGATTTGCCCATGGATCAGAAAATTCCTGAATTCTAGAAGTGAAAGGCGGTTGGCGCCTGACGCGGCACCGCTATATATAGTGGCTACAAGGTGAGGTCAAGCGCAGGGTCCTGCGCGCACTCAGCTTATGGCTTGTTAAAAAGGCTTGGCTCGGCCTGCACCAAAGCAAAGCGTGGCACCTGTTCGCCGTCAACTTCGACCGACTCCAGGAACATGCTCAAGGGGCGTACCCAAAAGCCGTAATCGCCATACAGGGCTTGGTAGAAGACCACTTCTTCCTCGGTTTCCGAATGCCGTGCGACACTGAACACACGGTACTGCGGACCTTTGTAATGTTGGTAGAGCCCAGGTTGTATCGGCATGCTTCGGCCCTCACTCAAATCAGTTTGAAATAAAAAATAAAAAAATCCGCAAAAACAAAAACCGGGGCACTTGGCCCCGGCTTCCGTCAACGCAACGCTTAAACGCGTTCGAAGACGGTGGAGATGCCTTGGCCGAGACCAATGCACATGGTGGCTACCCCAAGGTTGCCGCCATTCTGCTTCATCACGTTCAGCAAAGTGCCGGAAATCCGCGCACCGGAGCAACCGAACGGGTGACCCAGGGCGATCGCGCCGCCGTGCAGGTTAACCTTCTCGTTCATCTTGTCGAGCACTTTCAGATCTTTCAACACCGGCAAGGCCTGTGCAGCGAAAGCTTCGTTGAGCTCGAAGTAGTCGATGTCGGAGATACTCAGACCCGCACGCTTCAATGCTTTATGTGTAGCCGGTACTGGACCATAGCCCATGATCGCCGGGTCCACACCTGCCACCGCCATCGAGCGGATCACCGCCAGGGGCTGGATGCCGAGGTCCTGCGCACGCTGCGCCGACATCACGATCATGCACGAGGCACCATCGGTGATCTGCGACGAAGTGCCAGCTGTCACGGTGCCGCCCTTCGGGTTGAAAGCAGGCTTCAATGCCGCCAGGCTTTCCAGGGTGGTTTCCGGACGAATGGTTTCGTCGTAGTCGAAGGTTTTCAGGAAACCGTTCTCGTCATAGCCCTGCATCGGGATGATTTCGTCCTTGAACTTGCCTTCCACGGTCGCCTTGTGGGCGAGTTGGTGGGAGCGCACGCCAAAGGCGTCCTGCTGCTCACGGGTGATGCCGTGCATCTTGCCCAGCATTTCCGCGGTCAGGCCCATCATGCCCGACGCTTTTGCCGCGTACAGCGACATGTGCGGATTCGGATCGACGCCGTGCATCATGCTCACGTGACCCATATGCTCGACGCCGCCAACCACGAAAACGTCACCGTTGCCGGTCATGATCGCTTGCGCAGCGGTGTGCAGGGCGCTCATCGACGAGCCACACAGGCGGCTGACGGTCTGGCCGGCCGAGGTGTGCGGGATCTGGGTCATCAGCGACGCCATGCGCGCGATGTTCCAGCCCTGCTCCAGGGTCTGGTTCACACAGCCCCAGATCACGTCTTCGACTTCACTCGGGTCGACCTTGACGTTGCGTTCCAGCAGTTTGCTGATCAGGTGCGCCGACATGTCTTCGGCGCGGGTGTTGCGGTGCATGCCGCCCTTGGAGCGGCCCATCGGAGTACGACCGAAGTCGACAATCACGACGTCTCTTGGATTCAAGCTCATAAAATTTCACTCTCGCTCAAAAGTTGGGACGCTTAACCGAAGAACCGTTGGCCAGTCTTGGCCATTTCACGCAGTTTTGCGGTCGGGTGGTACAGCGCGCCCAAATCAGCGTACTGGTCAGCCAGGGCAACGAACTCTGCTACACCAAGCGAATCGATGTAGCGCAGCGCACCGCCACGGAATGGAGGGAAACCGATACCGTAGACCAGGCCCATGTCGGCTTCGGCGGCGGTTTCGACAATGCCGTCTTCCAGGCAACGCACGGTTTCCAGGCACAGCGGGATCATCATCCAGTTGATGATGTCTTCGTCGGTGACTTCGCGCTGTTCGAAGACGATTGGCTTGAGCACTTCCAGCACCGACGGGTCGGCGACTTTCTTCTGCTTGCCCTTCTTGTCGGTCTCGTAGGCGTAGAAGCCCTTGCCGTTCTTCTGGCCCAGGCGCTTGGCTTCGTAGAGCACGTCCACGGCCGAGCGAGTGTCGTCCTTCATGCGGTCCGGGAAGCCTTCAGCCATCACGTCGCGACCGTGGTGGCCGGTGTCGATGCCGACCACGTCCATCAGGTACGCCGGGCCCATTGGCCAGCCGAATTTCTCCATGACCTTGTCGATACGCACGAAGTCCACACCGGCGCTGACTAGCTTGGCGAAACCGCCGAAGTACGGGAACAGCACGCGGTTGACCAAAAAGCCCGGGCAGTCGTTGACCACGATCGGGTTCTTGCCCATTTTCTTGGCGTAGGCAACGGTAGTGGCCACTGCCAGCTCGCTGGATTTCTCACCACGGATCACTTCCACCAGCGGCATCATGTGCACCGGGTTGAAGAAGTGCATGCCGACGAAGTTTTCCGGACGCTTGAGGGCCTTGGCCAGCAGACTGATGGAAATGGTCGAGGTGTTCGAGGCGAGGATGGTGTCCTCTTTGACCTTGTCTTCGACTTCGGCCAGTACCGCTTGCTTGACCTTCGGGTTCTCGACGACCGCTTCGACCACCAGGTCCACGTGACCGAAATCACCGTAGGACAGGGTCGGACGAATGCCGTTGAGCACTTCAGCCATTTTCGCGGCGGTCATGCGGCCTTTGTCAACGCGGCCAACCAGCAGCTTGGCGGCTTCAGCCAGACCCTGCTCGATACCGTGCTCGTTGATGTCCTTCATCAGGATCGGCGTGCCTTTGGACGCCGACTGATAGGCGATACCGCCACCCATGATGCCGGCGCCCAGTACGGCGGCCTGCTTCACGTCCTTGGCGATTTCGTCGTAGGCCTTGGCTTTTTTCTTCAGTTCCTGATCGTTCAGGAACAGACCGATCAGGCTCTGTGCAGCGGCGGTCTTGGCCAGTTTGACGAAACCGGCAGCCTCGATTTCCAGGGCCTTGTCACGACCGAAGTTCGCGGCTTTCTGGATGGTCTTGATCGCTTCGACCGGGGCCGGGTAGTTCGGGCCCGCCTGGCCGGCCACGAAACCTTTGGCGGTTTCGAAAGCCATCATTTGCTCGATAGCGTTCAGCTTGAGTTTTTCAAGCTTCGGCTGGCGCTTGGCCTTGTAGTCGAACTCGCCGGAAATGGCGCGCTTGATCAGTTCCAGCGCAGCTTCCTGCAGTTTTTCAGGAGCAACCACGGCATCGACGGCACCAACTTTCAGCGCGTCTTCAGGACGGTTTTCCTTGCCGGCGGCAATCCACTCGATGGCGTTGTCGGTACCGATCAGGCGCGGCAGGCGCACGGTGCCGCCGAAGCCCGGGTAGATGCCCAGCTTGACTTCCGGCAGGCCGATCTTGGCCTTGGTCGACATGACGCGGTAGTCCGCTGCCAGGCACATTTCCAGACCGCCACCCAACGCGATGCCGTTGATTGCGGCGACAGTCGGGACGTTGAGGTCTTCGAAATCGCTGAAAATCTTGTTGGCTTCGAGGTTGCCAGCCACAAGCTCTGCATCCGGCAGCTTGAAGTTGTCGACGAATTCGGTGATGTCGGCACCGACGATGAACACGTCCTTGCCACTGCTGACGATCACACCCTTGATCGAAGCATCTGCCTTGATGGCGTCCACGGCCTGACGCAGTTCGTTCAGGGTTAGACGGTTGAACTTGTTGACGGACTCACCCTTGAGATCGAACTTCAGTTCGACGATGCCACTTTCAAGAGCCTTAACCGTGATGGCTTTACCTTCGTAAATCATCAACTGATCTCCACGATATGGAAGCTGAACAGTACACGCCGGACGCAGGCGGATGGCTGGCAGGGACGTCTCTCGTCGATGCTACGCCTATCCACCCGGCACACCCGCCAACGCGATAGTCGGGATTCTGTAGGAGCTGTTTGTCATACAAACGCTCATTTCATACGCCCGTTTGATTTGGGTACGCCACCTTCACGGAAATTCCGACAATTGTCAATCGCCCAAAGTATGGGTTGAGCGGCGACCTGGCGGTCATTTCTGTAAGACGAAGGCCTGCAACACGAAGCTGCATTGGCAAACATTCATAGAATCAATGATTAGAAAATTCGCCCTAATTCGCGGCAGCCTGTGTTTAACCGGCTACGCTGGCGGAACCTGGGGAAAAAATTGAACGCTTTTGGCGAATGCCCAGCGTAAGATCAGCCCAAACCGAATTACCGGCCTGCCTGGCCAACCCCGCCCGATGACGCTGTCGGGCTTTTTATTGCCTGCAAAATACTTGTGGTCGACGCTCGATGGCTCGCGAAGAACCTGTAGGAGCGAGCCTGCTCGCGATGAACCTGAGGGCACCGCGGGGTGTCAGGCATCCCCCGCCATCGTTGACGACCATCGCGAGCAGGCTCGCTCCTACAGGGGATCGAGATTAGGCCAGCGCCTTGAGGGTCGAGTCGATGTGCTGCAACACCTCAGCTTCGCCCTTCTCCCCCCAATACAGGGTAATCATCTGCTTGTCGGCCTCGACCTTGTAGACATTGTCTGGCAACTTTTCGAAATGATTGAGCAGCGCCGGATCGTCGCAGGGTTCCTGCCACTGATTGACCCATAGACCCGGTGATTTTTGCCAGTAACTCCAGCACGCCGGTTGATTGCCCCTGCGTGGTCGATGGTACTGCGCACAAGGGTTTGGCGGCTCCTGGCTGAGCCAGTGCGGCCACTCCTGAGGCGCCAGCTGCATAGCCAGGCCAATGCGTCGCGCCTCCATGCGTAGGGCCATGCGGCCGCTCTGATGGCGCGAGGGTCGCAGCCATGCCAGGGGGCTCAACACCACCAGCAGGATTGACACCACTATCCAGACCGTCATATCTGTACTCCCGATTCTTGATGAGCGCATTGAGTCACTTTGGAGCCAATGCGCTTGAAACCAGCCATACTTACCAATATTGCAATCCTCAGGAGGAGCACCTCATGCCCTACAACCATATTCTGGTCGCTGTAGACCTGACCGAAGAGTGCGACCCTGTAATCCACCGCGCTCGCGAGCTGGCGGTGAGCAATGGGGCGAAATTGTCCCTGGTGCATATCGTCGAGCCGATGGCCATGGCCTTTGGTGGCGATGTGCCAATGGACCTGTCACAACTGCAACAACAGCAGTTCGACCAGGCCAAGGAGCGACTCGATCGCCTGATCTTGAAATACCCTGAGCTCTCCAGGGAATACAGCCACCTGACCTACGGCCAGCCCCGCCAGGAAATTCACCACCTGGCCAAGGAGCAAGGGTGCGACATGATCGTGGTCGGCAGTCACGGCCGCCATGGCCTGGCACTGCTGCTGGGCTCCACCGCCAACGACGTCCTGCACGGCGCGCCTTGCGATGTGCTTGCAGTGCGCCTGCAAAGCAAAAGCTGACAACACCGCCCCATTGTAGGAGCGAGCCTGCTCGCGATGAACCTGAGAGCGCCACGGCTCCCCGTGTCATCGTTGACGACCATCGCGAGCAGGCTCGCTCCTACAGGTGGATTGCATTCCATATGAAAAGCCCGGCGTTCACGTGTGTGAAGCCGGGCTTTTTTTATTGCAGGATCATTCAGGCATCCAGCTCGGCCCAGCGCTCGACCATGATGTCGAGTTCAGCCTGCAACTGTGCCAGCTGCGCGATCACGGCGGCGGTTTCCGTTGCCGGACGCAGGTAGAAGCCGGCATCGGCCATCTGCCCCTCAACCGCGACGATCTGCTGTTCCATGGCTTCGATCTGGCCCGGCAACGCTTCCAGCTCACGCTGCAGCTTGTAGCTGAGCTTCTTCTTCGCCACCGGCGCCTCGACGGCGGCCGCAACGGGTGCAGGCTCGGCCTTGACCACGGCGGAGTTCAGGTCGGCCTTGCCGGACTTGCTCTCGGTCACGCCCAGCAGGCGCGGCGAACCGCCCTGGCGCAGCCAGTCCTGATAGCCACCGACGTACTCGCGAACCTTGCCTTCACCTTCGAAGACCAGGGTGCTGGTAACCACGTTGTCGAGGAATGCCCGGTCGTGGCTGACCATCAGCACGGTGCCGTTGAAGGTCAGCAAGACTTCTTCGAGCAGTTCGAGGGTTTCAACGTCGAGGTCGTTGGTCGGTTCGTCGAGCACCAGCAGGTTCGCCGGCTTGCTGAACAGCTTGGCCAGCAACAAACGGGCACGCTCGCCCCCGGACAGCGCCTTGACCGGCGTGCGGGCACGCTGCGGGCTGAACAGGAAGTCGCCGAGGTAGCTCAGCACGTGGCGGCTCTGGCCGTCGATATCGATGAAGTCGCGACCTTCGGCGACGTTGTCGATCACGGTCTTTTCCAGGTCCAGCTGGTGGCGCAACTGGTCGAAGTAGGCAACGTCGATCTTGGTACCCTCTTCCACCTTGCCGCTGGTGGGCTGCAGGCCACTGAGCATCAGCTTGAGCAACGTGGTCTTGCCGGTGCCGTTGGCGCCGAGCAGGCCGATGCGGTCGCCGCGCTGCAGCACCATGGAGAAGTCCTTGATCAGGAACGGGCCGCCCGGGTGAGCGAAACTCACGTTCTCGAGCACCATCACCTGCTTGCCGGACTTGTCGGCGGTTTCCAGCTGGATGTTGGCCTTGCCGGTGCGCTCACGACGCTCGCTGCGCTCGACGCGCAGGGCCTTCAGGGCGCGTACGCGGCCTTCGTTACGGGTACGACGGGCCTTGATGCCCTGGCGAATCCACACTTCTTCCTGGGCCAGGCGCTTGTCGAACAGCGCGTTGGCGGTGGCTTCGGCGGCCAGCTCGGCTTCTTTGTGCACCAGGAAACTGGCGTAGTCGCCGTTCCAGTCGATCAGGCCACCGCGATCCAGTTCCAGGATGCGGGTTGCCAGGTTCTGCAGGAAGGAACGGTCGTGCGTGATGAACAGCACGGCGCCCTGGAAATCCTTCAGGGCTTCTTCCAGCCAGGCGATCGCACCGATGTCCAGGTGGTTGGTCGGTTCGTCGAGCAGCAGCAGGTCCGGCTCGGACACCAGGGCCTGGGCCAGCAGCACGCGACGACGCCAGCCGCCGGACAACTCGGCGAGGGTCTTGTCGGCCGGCAACTGCAAGCGGCTCAAGGTGCTGTCGACCAGGGTCTGCAAACGCCAGCCGTCACGGGCTTCGAGGTCGTGCTGGACGTGCATCAGCTTGTCCAGGTCGGCATCGGTGACGATGTTCTGGCTCAGGTGGTGATATTCGGCGAGCAAGGCGCCAACGCCGTCCAGGCCTTCGGCCACCACGTCGAACACTGTCCGCTCGTCGGCTACCGGCAATTCTTGCGGCAATTCGCCAATCTTGAGCCCGGGTGCGCGCCAAACCGAGCCATCATCGGGCTTCTGGTCGCCCTTGACGAGCTTCATCATGCTGGACTTGCCAGTGCCGTTGCGGCCGATGATGCACACCCGCTCTCCACGGGCGATCTGCCAGGACACCTTGTCCAACAACGGCATAGCGCCGAAAGCAAGGGACACATCGCTGAATTTGAGCAGGGTCATGAGCTTCTCCAAAAACCGGGCGCGCATTCTACCTGAAACCGGGCCTCAGCAGGCCGGCATTTTCACCCTGGCAACACTCTGCACGACAAATGTTGCGAACTGATGCAGAGGGGGTCGCAAAGCTTTCACCGGTTGCTGGCAAAAGGCTAAGCTACGGAGAATTCAGTGTGGGCATCGCCAGCACTTGTCATGTTTTTTCTGTCCGGACGTCTCATGCGCAGTCGCCTTCTCAATCTTTTGTCCTGTTTTTTACTTTCTGCCGCTGCCGTTCAATCCGTCCAGGCGGTGGACCTGTCCACCCAACGCCAGTACTACGATGAAGCCAAGCGCGCCTTGGCCAAGGGCGACACCGGTCCGTATTTCCGTTACAACCAGGCCCTGGCCGACTATCCGCTGGAGCCGTACCTGGCCTACGACGAGCTGACCGCGCGCCTGAAAACCGCGAGCAATGCCGAGATCGAGAAGTTCCTCGCCGAACACGGCGACCTGCCCCAGGCCAACTGGATGAAGCTGCGCTGGTTGCGCTGGCTGGCCGAACGCGGCGACTGGGCGACGTTCGTCAAGTATTACGACCCGAAAATGAATTTCACCGAACTGGACTGCCTGAACGCGCAGTACCAGATCAGCCACAACCTCAAGACCGAAGGTTACGCCAACGCCAACAAGCTCTGGCTGACCGGCAAATCGCAACCGGCCGCCTGTGACGCCCTGTTCGGCATGTGGGCCGCCGAAGGCCAGTTGACCGAGCAGAAGCGCTGGGAACGCACCAAGCTCGCCGCCCAGGCGCGCAACTACCCACTGGCCACCAGCCTGGTCAATGGCTTGACCACCCTCGCCCCCCGTGGCCGCCTGCTGATCGATGTGGCACAGAACCCGGAGCTGCTCAATTCGCCGTCGCGCTTCGCTCCGGCCGACGAACCGATGTCCGACGTGGTCAGCCTCGGCCTGCGCCGCCTCGCCCGCCAGGACCCGGACCGGGCCATGGCCCTGCTCGACGGTTACGCCAGCAGCATGCACTTCTCGCGGGATGAAAAAGTGGCCATCGCCCGGGAAATCGGGCTGACCCTGGCGCGACGTTACGACAGCCGCGCGCTGGACATGATGACCAAATACGACCCGGAACTGCGCGACAACACAGTGTCTGAATGGCGCATGCGGTTGTTGCTGCGCCTGGCGCGCTGGGACGATGCCTACCAGCTGACCCGCCGCCTGCCCCAGGACCTGGCCACCACCAACCGCTGGCGCTACTGGCAGGCCCGCAGCCTGGAACTGGCGCAACCGCAAAACCCCGAGGCGCAAACCCTCTATAAAAACCTGGCCCGCGAGCGCGATTTCTATGGCTTCCTCGCCGCCGACCGGTCGCAGTCGCCGTATTCGCTGAACAACAAACCGCTGGTGCTGAGCCAGGCGACCATCAACAAGGTGCGCAATACCCCCGGCATACGCCGCGCCCTGGAATTCCATGCCCGCGGGCAGATCGTCGATGGTCGCCGCGAGTGGTACCACGTCAGCCGTCACTTCAGCCGTGACGAAATGGTCGCCCAGGCCAAACTGGCCTACGACCTGAAATGGTATTTCCCGGCGATTCGTACCATCAGCCAGGCGCAGTACTGGGACGACCTGGACATTCGCTTCCCGATGGCCCATCGCAATACGCTGGTGCGTGAAGCCAAAAACCGCGGCTTGCATTCGAGCTGGGTGTTCGCCATCACCCGCCAGGAAAGCGCCTTCATGGACGACGCCCGCTCCAGCGTCGGTGCCAGCGGCCTGATGCAACTGATGCCCGCCACCGCCAAGGAAACTTCGCGAAAATTCAGTATTCCTTATGCGTCGCCGCAGCAACTGTTCGAACCGGACAAGAACATCCAGCTCGGCGCGGCCTACCTGAGCCAGGTCCACAGCCAGTTCAACGGCAACCGCGTCCTCGCCTCCGCCGCCTACAACGCAGGCCCCGGCCGCGTGCGTCAGTGGCTGCGCGGTGCCGATCACCTGAGCTTCGACGTCTGGGTAGAAAGCATCCCGTTCGACGAAACCCGCCAGTACGTACAGAACGTGCTGTCGTATTCGGTGATCTACGGCCAGAAACTCAACTCACCGCAGCCGCTGGTGGATTGGCATGAGCGGTACTTCGACGACCAATAACAGGTCACCTGTAGGAGCGAGCATGCTCGCTCCTACACGCCACCCCGATAATTCATGCCGCTTCATGTCCATCACTGAACTGCAACGCCGCCAACCGCGCATACAACGCGTTGTTCGCAATCAACGATTGGTGCGTCCCCACCGCTACCAACTTCCCCTGATCCATCACCGCAATGCGATCGGCGTTTTTCACCGTGGCCAGGCGGTGGGCGATGACCAGGGTGGTGCGATTTTTCATCAGGCTCGGCAATGCCTGCTGGATCAGGTGTTCGCTTTGGGCGTCGAGGGCGCTGGTGGCTTCGTCCAGTAGCAGGATGGGCGCATCCACCAGCAGCGCGCGGGCGATGGCCAGGCGCTGACGCTGGCCGCCGGACAAGCCGAGGCCGCCGTCCCCCAGGTGCGTCTGGTAACCGTTGGGCATGGCTTCGATGAAGTCGTGGGCGTAGGCGATTTTCGCCGCCTCGCGGACCTCGGCCAGGGTCGCCGTCGGGTTGCCGTAGCGCAGGTTGTCCTCGATGCTGCCGAAGAACAGCGCCGGGGTTTGCGAGACCAGGGCGAAGCAACGCCGCAGGTCCAGCGGATCGAGCTGGGTCAGGGGCACGCCGTCGAGCAGAATCCGTCCTTCGGCGGGGTCGTAAAAACGCAGCAGCAGATCATACACCGTCGACTTGCCGGCCCCGGACGGTCCGACCAACGCCAGGGTCTCCCCGGCCTGGATATTCAGGCTCAGGCCGTCAACCGCGTAGCTTTCAGGGCGCGAGGGGTAGCAGAAGCGCACGTCCTGCAACACCAGGTCCCCCCGCACCCGCTCGGGCAAGGTCACCCGGCCAGTGGTCGGTGGCTGGATGATGTTCTGCGCGCGCAGCAACTCGGCGATCCGCTCGGCCGCGCCCGCCGCGCGCTGCAACTCGCCGATCACCTCACTCAGGGTGCCGAACGCACTGCCGACGATCAGGCTGTAGAAGACGAATGCCGCCAGCTCGCCCGCGGAAATCCTCCCGGCAATCACGTCCATGCCGCCGACCCAGAGCATCACGCCGACGGCGCCCAGCACCAGCACAATCACCAGGGTAATCAGCCAGGCCCGCTGGAAAATGCGCTTGCGCGCCGTGTCGAACGCCTCTTCCACAGTGACTGCGAAACGCTGTTCGTCCTGGGCCTGGTGGTTGTAGGCCTGCACGGTCTTGATCTGGCCCAGGGTCTCGGACACATAGCTGCCGATGTCGGCAATCCGGTCCTGGCTCAGGCGCGACAGGCTGCGCACCCGCCGGCCGAAAATCAGGATCGGGGCGATCACCAACGGCAAGGCAATCACCACGATGCTGGTGAGCTTGGGATTGGTGACAAATAGCAGGACAATCCCACCAATCACCATCAGCAAGTTGCGCAAGAACAATGACAGCGAGGAGCCGATCACCGATTGCAGCAGCGTGGTATCGGCGGTCAAGCGCGACTGGATCTCGGAGCTGCGGTTGTCCTCGTAGAATCCCGGGTGCAGGTAAACCAGATGATTGAACACCCGGCGGCGGATGTCGGCGACACAACGCTCGCCGATCCACGACACCAGGTAAAACCTTGCAAAAGTGCCGACCGCCAGGCCGATCACCAGCAGCATGAACAAACCGATGGACTGGTTGAGCAACTGCGGCGACTGGGTCATGAACCCCTGGTCTACCAACAGGCGAATCCCCTGCCCCATAGACAAGGTAATGCCCGCCGTGACAACCAGCGCGAACAGGGCACCCAGCGCTTGCCAGCGATAAGGAGCGATGAAGCGACTGGCCAGGCGAATCGCACGACGGTGACGAACAGTGAGCATTTGCATCATCCACAATGGAGCCATTGACAGGACCAGCGTACACCGAGCAACAAGGTGCCATGGCTGAATCAGAATGAGTCAGGTTAATTATGACCATGCAGTCTAGTGCCTAGACAGTATTGGTCTAAAGTTCGGGTAGCCAGGTTGGGCTATTTCTGGTCGACTGGCGGTGCCGTTCAGGAGCGATCGCAGGGAGCTGTCACAGCCTGGTCACCTGACGGTTCTAAACTAGGCACACAACCTGATGAGGAGACAGGCCATGTCCTTGCAAAACAGCAGCGATGACAAGATTCAAGTGATTCGCACAAAGCCAGACCAGTCTCTGGGGTGCTCGATAATCGATGAACAGGGCCGCGAAGAACCGATCACTGAAGAGATGATCCAGAAAGCCTGCAGCGAACTGGAGAAGCGATTGGTCAAGCCTGCCGAAGAGAAGTGATGTAACCACCGTCTTCATTGACCCGGCCCTTGAGGGCCGGGTTTTTTATTGCCTGCCTTGTAGGAGCCAGGCTTGCCGGCGAACGAGGCAATGCGGTGTATCTGCCACACCGCGTTATCGTTCTTCGCGGGCAAGCCTCGCTCCTACAGGCGAGTGTTCAGATAGCCGTTGCTCCCAACGCCGCCACGATCTGCCGCAACGCTGGCGCATCCCCATCGATACGCACTTGCAACCCGTCGATCTCCCGTCGCGACGGGTACTG
The DNA here is from genome assembly GCF_028471945.1 of Pseudomonas sp. WJP1. NCBI lineage: Bacteria > Pseudomonadati > Pseudomonadota > Gammaproteobacteria > Pseudomonadales > Pseudomonadaceae > Pseudomonas > Pseudomonas sp. WJP1. The sequence goes on along the minus strand of NZ_CP110128.1, from coordinate 1,960,974 downwards.
CTTGCGCAACACGTCGAACGCCGCACGCTGCTCGCTCACACTGCCGACCAGGCTGCGGCGGAAATCCGCATCGTCACGGCGCGGGTCGTACACGCCACGGCACAGCATCGCCAGGGCCCAGGCCGGGTCGGAGTCTCCAGTCAAGGTGACATGCGACAGCCAGGGGGCTGGTAGCAAGTCGCTCAGGCTGACCTGGGGCGCTTGCCCGAGGAACTCGCAGTACGCCTGATAGATCTGCGCCGTTCCGCGCTGCTTGCCATCGAGGCTGTAGCCGGCAATGTGCGGCGTGGCCAGCACGCAGAGCTCGGCCAGGGCCACATCGACTTCAGGCTCGCCCTCCCAGACATCGAGTACCGCCTGCAGGTCTTCGCGCTCCAGCAGCACCTCTCGCAGGGCGTTGTTGTCCACCACCGGGCCACGGCTGGCGTTGATCAGCCAGGTGCCGGGATTGAGTTGGTTCAGGCGGCGTTGATCGAACAGGTGCCAGGTCGGCTGAGCGCCCTTGCGGGTCAGCGGAGTGTGCAGGCTGATGACGTCGCATTGCTCGATGATTTGCTCAAGGCTGACGTAATCGCCCCCTTCAGCAGCCTGGCGTGGCGGATCGCAGACCAGCACCCTCCAGCCCAGGCCCTGCAGGACCTTGACCAGCCGTCCACCGACCTCACCGGCACCGACCACGCCGTAGGTACGTTGGGTCAGGTCGGCGCCTTCGATTTCAGCCAGGGTCAGCAGGCTGCCGAGCACGTAGTCGACCACACCGCGGGCGTTGCAGCCCGGCGCACTGGACCAGGTGATGCCGGCCTGCTGGAAGTATTCCAGGTCCAGATGATCGGTGCCGATGGTGCAGGTGCCGACAAAACGTACCTTGCTGCCTTCAAGCAACGCACGGTCGACGCGGGTAACCGAACGCACCAGTAGTACATCGGCCTGTTCGACGGTGGCGCGGTCGATGGAACGCCCCGGCACCCGGCGGATTTCGCCGAACGTCTGGAAGAAGGCGTCGAGCAGGGGGATATTTTCGTCGGCAACGATCAGCATGTCAGGCTCCTTTGGCGGACCGGCAGTGTAGGCGTAGAGGGTACCTGCCGCCTAGCACACATCTCCTCCTTCTTGTAGGAGCGTGGCTTGCCCGCGAATGGAACGCCGCGCTACTCCTGAAACACCGCGTTATCGTTCTTCGCGGGCAAGCCACGCTCCTACAAGGGAAGGAGTGCTGAATTACAAATGCCCAACACAGTCTTTTCCTGACCGCTGCGTCAACGCGTAGAATGCGCACCCGCGCATGAAAAATCTTTGGACGTTTTGCCCTTGAATTCCGTGACTGACCACACCTCCAGCCCTTCCCTCTCCCGCCCCGCCCGGGTTCGCCTGGAGCTGAAAAATCTGCTCGGCCTGGCCTTGCCGATCATGATCGCGCAGCTGGCCACAACGGCGATGGGCTTCGTCGATGCGGTGATGGCCGGCCGGGTAGGGCCACGCGACCTGGCGGCGGTGGCACTGGGCAATTCGATCTGGGTGCCGGTGTTCCTGCTGATGACCGGCACTTTGCTGGCCACCACACCGAAAGTCGCCCAGCGCTTTGGTGCGGGCACCCACAGCGAGATCGGCCCGATCGTGCGTCAGGCACTGTGGCTGGCCCTGGTGGTCGGCCTGATGGCGACCGGCATGTTGCTGTGCGCCGAACCGATCTTGCGGGTGATGAAGGTCGATCCCGAACTGATCGGCCCCTGCATGCAGTACCTGCACGGCATCGCCAGCGGCCTGCCCGCGGTCGCGCTCTACCATGTGCTGCGTTGCTTCAGTGACGGCCTGGGTCGCACCCGCCCGGCGATGGTCCTGGGCCTGTGCGGCCTGGCGCTGAACATTCCACTGAACTACGTGTTCATCTATGGCCACTTCGGCGTACCGGCCATGGGTGGCGTCGGTTGCGGCTGGGCCACGGCGATCGTGATGTGGGTGATGGCCCTGGGCATGGCCGGCTGGGAGCGCTGGGCGCCGGCGTATCAATCGAGCCAGCTGTTCAGCCGTTTCGACTGGCCGCAATGGTCGGTGATCAAGCGCTTGCTGGGCATCGGCCTGCCCATCGGCATTGCCGTGTTCGCCGAATCGAGCATCTTCGCGGTGATCGCCCTGTTGATCGGCAGCCTCGGCGCCACCGTGGTCGCCGGGCACCAGATCGCCCTGAACTTCAGCTCGCTGGTGTTCATGATTCCCTACTCCCTGGGCATGGCCGTGACCGTTCGAGTCGGCCAGGCGCTTGGGCGCGAGCAACCCCGTGAAGCGCGCTTCGCCGCGGGCGTCGGCATGGGCACGGCACTGGCGTACGCCTGCCTGTCGGCGAGCATGATGCTGTTGCTGCGCGAGCACATCGCCACGATCTACACGGCGGACCCGACGGTGATCAAGGTGGCGGCGATGTTGATCGTGTATTCGGCGCTGTTCCAGTTTTCCGATGCGATCCAGGTCACGGCGGCCGGTGCGTTGCGCGGTTATCAGGACACCCGGGTGACCATGATCCTGACGCTGTTCGCCTACTGGGGCATCGGCCTGCCGGTCGGCTACGCCCTGGGACTGACGGACTGGTTCGGCACGCCTAGCGGCCCGAGCGGCCTGTGGCAGGGCCTGATCGTCGGCCTGAGCTGTGCGGCGCTGATGCTGTCGATCCGCCTGACGCGCAGTGCGCGCAAACGCATTCGCAACGGCCTGAATTGACCCTGTACCTGTAGGAGCGAGGCTTGCCCGCGAAGGCGTCGTATCAGGCACACCGCCTTCGCGGGCAAGTCGGATCGCCGCCCGCTCGCTCCTACAGGGCTTTGTGGGTCAGCTGGATTTTTTGCGGATCCAGTAGAGGTATGTGCCGGCGTCTTCATGTTGCCCCACCAGTTCATGGTCGAGAAACACGCAGAACTTGGGAATGTCGCGGCGGGTCGACGGATCGGTGGCGATCACCTTGAGCAGGCCGCCCGGCACCAGGTCACGGATGTGCTGGTGCAGCATCATCACCGGCTCCGGGCAGTTGAGGCCGGTGGCGTCGAGGGTGCCGTCTACCGGCTTATCAAGCATTTCACTCATGATTCACTCCTGAAACTTGCCGGCATTGTACACCGCTGATCGTTCCCACGCTCTGCGTGGGAATGCATCCCATGACGCTCTGCGTCACATCCAAAAGGCGGAACGCGGAGCGCCCCTGGCGGCATTCCTTTGCTGCGCGTGGGAACGATCGGGTTGCTAGCGGGACTTGGGTTTCTTCACATCCAACCGGCGCAAATGGCAGGTCACTTCCTCACGGTCGTGGTATAGCTGCTTGCAGCCGATCTCCACGCGAATGCCCCGCGCCTTGAAACCATCGGCGATCCGCTCGAGCAAGCGCTTCACTTCGGCGTAGCGCTGTTTCATCGGCAGCTTGAGGTTAACCACCGCCTCGCGGCAATGCCCCTCGCCGATCCACTCTTCCAGCATCGCCGCGTTGCGTGCCGGTTTCTCGACGATGTCGCAGACCATCCAGTCCACCGGCTGCTTGGGCTTGAAGGTGAAGCCGTCGGCCATCAAATGCTGCACCAGGCCGGTGTCCATCAGGCTTTCAGCCATCGGGCCATTGTCGATGGCGGTCACCAGCATGCCGCGGTTGACCAGCTGCCAGGTCCAGCCGCCGGGCGCAGCACCCAAGTCAACCCCGGTCATGTCGCTGTGCAGGCGCTCGTCCCACTGGTCCCGCGGGATGAAGTGGTGCCAGGCCTCCTCGAGCTTCAAGGTCGAACGGCTCGGCGCCTCGCGGGGGAATTTCAGGCGCGGGATGCCCATCGGCCACATCGCCGAGTTGTTCGACTCCGCCAGGCCGACGAACACTTCACGGCCGCTCTTGAACGTCAGCAACAAGCGCGGCTTGTTTGCATCGTCCACCAGCTTGCCGGCGCCGGTCAGCGCCTTGCGCAGCGGGCCTTCGAACTTCTTGCAGAAGTTCGACAGCTCCTTGCCATCATTGGTGTCGACCACTTCCAGCCACAGGCTGCCGCAGGTCGGAAAATCCGCCAGGTGCGCGAGGATCACACTGATGCGATCACTCTCCGGCAGGTCAATGAAAATCCCCCGGGCCCACTGGCGCGGGAAGATCAGATTGGCAAACCGCTGCCCGCGCATCAGGCGCTCGGCACCGTCTTCCTCGGTGCAGACAAACTCGGCGCAGGCACTGGCAGCCTTGGCCTTGGCATAACCGGCCACGTTCAGTTGTGCGGCGAGGTCGGAAATCTCGGAACAGACTTCACCTTCGAAGCCCGGCCGGCAATGCATAAAAAGGGTGTTCATTCTTACTCCTGGGCAGATGGCGAAACATTCACCACTGCGCGATGCCCAGACTTGCGCTGGCGCAAAGCCTGTCACGAAAACCGGCGCATGATAGCCGACTTCGGAACCCCGGACTTGCCCATAGAGTCCAGTTATTAGCCAGCTACTTAAAACAGGGCTAGGTTTAGTGCTCTGCCCGTTCCCTCAGTCCGTAGCCGTGCGGACTCAAAGGAGTGATCGTAATGCCGTCCCTCGATAGCCTGAAGACCCTCAAGACCCTACAAGTCGACGACAAGCTTTACCACTACTACAGCCTGCCGGAGGCCGCCAGAAGCCTCGGCGACCTGGACGCCCTGCCCATGTCCCTCAAAGTGCTGCTGGAAAACCTGCTGCGCTGGGAAGACGCCAAGACCGTCACCGGTGCCGACCTCAAGGCCATTGCCGCCTGGCTCAAGGAGCGCCGCTCCGACCGCGAGATCCAGTACCGCCCGGCGCGCGTGCTGATGCAAGACTTCACCGGCGTGCCCGCCGTGGTCGACCTGGCCGCCATGCGCGCGGCGATGGCCAAGGCCGGCGGCGACCCGCAGCGCATCAACCCATTGTCGCCGGTGGACCTGGTGATCGACCACTCGGTGATGGTCGACAAGTTCGCCAGCAGCAGCGCGTTCGAACAGAACGTCGACATCGAAATGCAGCGCAACGGCGAGCGATACGCCTTCCTGCGCTGGGGCCAGAGCGCCTTCGACAACTTCAGCGTGGTGCCACCGGGCACGGGCATCTGCCACCAGGTCAATCTCGAATACCTCGGCCGCACGGTCTGGACCAAGGACGAAGACGGCCGCACCTACGCCTTCCCCGACACCCTGGTCGGCACCGACTCCCACACCACCATGATCAACGGCCTCGGCGTACTCGGCTGGGGCGTCGGCGGCATCGAAGCGGAAGCGGCGATGCTCGGCCAACCGGTGTCGATGCTGATTCCCGAAGTGATCGGCTTCAAGCTCACCGGCAAACTCAAGGAAGGCATCACCGCCACTGACCTGGTGCTGACCGTCACCCAGATGCTGCGCAAGAAAGGCGTGGTCGGCAAATTCGTCGAGTTCTACGGCGACGGCCTGGCCGACCTGCCTTTGGCCGACCGCGCGACCATCGCCAACATGGCACCGGAATACGGCGCCACCTGCGGCTTTTTCCCGGTAGACGACGTAACCCTGAACTACCTGCGCCTGTCCGGGCGCCCCGAGGCCACGGTGAAACTGGTCGAGGCCTACAGCAAGGCGCAAGGCCTGTGGCGCCTGCCGGGCAAGGAACCGCAATTCACCGACAGCCTGGCCCTGGACCTGGCCAGCGTCGAAGCCAGCCTGGCCGGGCCCAAGCGCCCGCAGGACCGCGTATCGCTGCCGAACGTCGCCCAAGCCTTCAGCGACTTCGTCGGCCTGCAACTCAAACCCACCAGCAAGGAAGAAGGCCGCCTGGAAAGCGAAGGCGGTGGCGGCGTGGCCGTAGGTAACGCGGACATGGCCGGCGAAGTGGACTACGAGTTCGAAGGCCAGACCCTTCGCCTGAAAAACGGCGCGGTGGTGATCGCCGCCATCACCTCCTGCACCAACACCTCCAACCCGAGCGTGATGATGGCGGCCGGGCTGGTGGCGAAAAAAGCCGTGGAAAAAGGCCTGCGCCGCAAACCCTGGGTGAAAAGCTCACTGGCCCCAGGCTCCAAAGTGGTCACCGACTACTACAAGGCGGCCGGCCTGACGCAGTACCTCGACGCCCTGGGTTTTGCCCTGGTCGGTTATGGTTGCACCACCTGCATCGGCAACTCCGGGCCACTGCCGGAGCCCATCGAAAAAGCCATCCAGAAGGCCGACCTCACCGTGGCCTCGGTGCTGTCAGGCAACCGCAACTTCGAGGGCCGGGTACATCCGCTGGTGAAAACCAACTGGCTGGCCTCGCCGCCGCTGGTGGTCGCCTACGCCCTGGCCGGCACCGTACGCATCGACCTCAGCCAAGAGCCCCTGGGCGAAGACCAGGACGGCAAACTGGTGTACCTGCGCGACATCTGGCCCAGCAGCCAGGAAATCGCCGAGGCCGTCGAACGGGTCAACACCGCCATGTTCCACAAGGAATACGCCGAAGTGTTCGCCGGCGACGAACAATGGCAAGCCATCGAAGTGCCGCAAGCGGCTACCTACGTCTGGCAGGACGACTCGACCTACATCCAGCATCCGCCGTTCTTCGACGACATCGGCGGCCCGCCCCCGGTGGTCAAGGACATCAGCGGCGCACGCATCCTCGCCCTGCTCGGCGACTCGGTGACCACCGACCACATCTCCCCCGCCGGCAACATCAAGGCCGACAGCCCGGCAGGCCACTACCTGCGCGAAAAAGGCGTGGAACCACGCGACTTCAACTCCTACGGCTCACGCCGCGGCAACCACCAGGTGATGATGCGCGGCACCTTCGCCAATATCCGCATCCGCAACGAAATGCTCCACGGCGAGGAAGGCGGCAACACCTTATACATCCCCACCGGTGAGAAACTGGCGATCTACGACGCCGCGATGCGCTATCAAGCGGCGGGCACCCCGCTGGTGGTGATCGCCGGCCAGGAATACGGCACCGGTTCAAGCCGCGACTGGGCCGCCAAGGGCACCAACCTGCTGGGGATCAAGGCGGTCATCGCCGAAAGCTTCGAACGCATCCACCGCTCCAACCTGGTGGGCATGGGCGTGCTGCCCCTGCAGTTCAAGCTCGACCAGAACCGCAAGAGCCTGAACCTGACCGGCCGCGAAACCCTGGACATCCTCGGCCTCACCGGCGTCGAACTGACACCGAGGATGAACCTGACCCTGGTCATCACCCGGGAAAACGGCAACCGTGAAAAAATCGAAGTGCTGTGCCGGATCGACACGCTCAACGAGGTGGAATACTTCAAGTCGGGGGGGATCTTGCACTACGTGCTGCGGCAATTGATTGCGTCATAACCACGTGACGATAAGTGTTGATGCTTCAGGCGCTGCTTGTTCGGCAACGGCGCCTGACGCTCCCCTGCCTATGCATGAGTTCAAGAAATGAAAATACCTGCCGATAGTCAGGACAATACGCTGTGGTAGGGTGTTTCTAGAGTTTGTGGTTATGGGTTTAGCGTATGAAAGAGATCTATCTATTGATCGAGCATGGCATTGATCAAGGCGAAGTTTATGTTCTTGGTTGGTTCGATGACGAGAAAAGGGCGAAGGAAATCGCCGAGGAAAAAGAGTGGGAAGCGTATCGCGAAAGCTTGAAAACAGGACACGCCTGGTCAAATCACAAGCCGTTGCCGCCGGACCAAACTGAATATCGGCGATTCTGGATCAAAGAGGTCTCCAGGTTTGATCGCGTTCCAGTCCCAGGGTCATCGGCCGTTCATTGACCCTCGCTCTTGTGCTGACGCACTCAGAAGGATGTTCGACCTAACAAGGAACCCTTCATGCTCGTGTTGCCCTGGCCGTACCTGACACTCCTGTCTGCCGGGTACGTCCTGGCACTCACCTATGGTCAACTGACCATCCACGCAAGCACCGCTATCATCCTCTTGCTGCTAGCCGGCTTTGCCGCCCGGCAACAACGCTTTCACTACGGTCAATACCTCGGCCATGCACTGTTCATCCTCCTGACCCTCGCCCTTGCTCTCCATTGGTGGCCGGGGTTCTACAACGCCAGGATGATCGACCAGGTTCGCTTTACCGAGAACGCCGTCCCCTTCTCAATGAACCTCAATCTGGACAAACCGCTGATTGGCTTCTGGCTACTGCTCGTATGCCCATGGATCGTCGGGCGGCACTCGCTGGCACAGGTTGTAAAGGCAAGCGCCTTGGCGCTGAGCCTGACCGCATTCGTCACGCTAGCGGGAGCCTGGTTGCTGGGCATCGTGCAATGGTCACCAAAATGGCCGGCACAAGCATGGCTATGGCTCAATAACAACCTCCTGCTGGTGACGGTGGTAGAAGAAGCCTTGTTTCGTGGCTACCTGCAAGGCGGCCTGAGCCGGCGCTTCGAACACCTGCCCCATGGCGACCACATTGCCCTGCTGATCGCTTCGCTGCTGTTCGGGCTTGCACATTGGGGCGCTGGCTGGGAATGGACAGTGCTGGCCAGCCTGGCGGGCGTTGGCTACGGACTGGCATATCGCTTCGGCGGCCTGGCAGCCGCCATCGCCACACACTTTGGCTTGAACCTGCTGCACTTCGGATTGTTCACGTATCCGATGGCTGGCTGACGCAATGGTCATTTTGCGACGCGTCATTAATTATCGAAAAATAATCTCAACAAATCGCTAATGATGCCGATACAGCACTTGAGAGCCTTGTGGATTAAAAAATATGCGTAATAACCAGCCCATCACCCAACGCGAACGGACCTTTCCGGCTCAGCAACGGTTGATCTCCACCACCGATGCCAAGGGCATGATCACCTACTGCAACGACGCTTTCGTCGAGATCAGCGGGTTTTCGCGTGAGGAACTGATCCGGGCGCCGCATAACCTGGTGCGTCACCCAGATGTGCCCGCTGCGGTCTTCGCGCACATGTGGGACACACTCAAACAAGGCTTGCCATGGATGGGCATTGTCAAGAATCGCTGCAAGAACGGTGACCACTACTGGGTTAACGCCTATGTGACACCGGTCTTCGAGGGCAATCAGGTCATCGGTTACGAGTCGGTGCGGGTCAAGCCCACCGCCGAACAGATTCGCCGCGCCGAAGCGCTCTACCAACGCATCAACCAGGGCAAGCCCGCCATCCCCGCTACCGATAAATGGTTGCCGGTCCTGCAGGACTGGCTGCCTTTCATCCTGGTCAGCCAGTTGAGCTTCATGATCGGCGCGACACTGAACTCGCAGTGGGGCTTTGCCCTGGCGGCCGCTCTTTCGGTGCCGCTGGGCCTGTTGGGCCTGGGCTGGCAGCAACGCGGCATCAAGCGTTTGCTGCGCCTGGCCGAGCAGACCACGTCCGACCCGCTGATCGCGCAGATGTACACCGACAGCCGCGGCGCCCAGGCACGCCTGGAAATGTCGATCCTCAGCCAGGAAGCCCGCCTGAAAACCTGCCTGACCCGCCTGCAGGACACCGCCGAGCACCTGACCGACCAGGCGAAGCAATCCGACGCCCTGGCGCACAACAGCTCCAGCGGCCTTGAACGCCAACGCATCGAGACCGAACAGGTGGCCACCGCCGTCAACCAGATGGCCGCCACCACCCAGGAAGTCGCCAGCCACGTGCAACGCACCGCTGACGCTACCCAGGAAGCCAACCGCCTGACCGGGCGCGGCCGCGACATCGCCGGGGAAACACGCGAAGCTATTCAGCGCCTCTCGGTGGTGGTGGGCGAGACCGGCCTGACCGTGACGCAACTGGCCAAGGACAGCAACGAAATCGGCGGCGTGGTCGACGTGATCAAAGGCATCGCCGACCAGACCAACCTGCTGGCACTGAACGCGGCCATTGAAGCGGCGCGTGCCGGCGAGATGGGTCGTGGTTTTGCGGTAGTGGCCGACGAAGTTCGCCAGCTGGCCCAACGCACCAGCGAATCCACCGGGCAGATCCACGCCCTGATCGCCAAGCTCCAGCAAACCGCGGGCACCGCGGTGCAAACCATGGAAGCCGGGCATCGCCAGGCCGAAGAAGGCGTGGCGCGGGTACTGGAAGCGGATCAGGCCCTGGTGGGGATCAGTGAAGCGGTCGCCAACATCACCGACATGACCACCCAGATCGCCGCCGCGACCGAAGAGCAAAGTGCCGTGGCCGAAGAAATCAGCCGCAACATCAGCAACATCTCGGCACTGGCGGACCAGACCTCGGAACAGGCCCAGAACTCGGCGCTGTTGAGTGAAGAGCTGACCAAGACGGCGAATACCCAGTATTCGTTGGTGGAGCGGTTTAACCGCTGATTGATGCTGGCAGAACAAGACCCGGACTGCGAAGGCTTCCGGGTTTTTTATTGCCCATCTGAAATTGATGTCGCCAGCCAGGGCTACTGGCGACGATACCCAGACTACACACCTATAGGCACCTGCCTACAAATTTGCCAGAAGCCGCCGACTTGTGCGCCTCGGAGCCGAACTCTATCGTTTGCCGGTAAAAACTTAATCACATAAGCTGGTCAGTATGAATACACAACCTTCGGAGGCTCCGATGGCCACCACCAAAAAGGACAAACCCAACAAAAAGGCTGTCCGCGATGAGCTGACATTCCTTGATGTTCGGCAAGCCGCGCGTGATGGGCAGAAAGTGTTCGATAAATTTGTGATCACTGGCAGGCTACCTATTACAAAGTAGGCTTGGATGCCAACCGTCACAATCTCTGCGCTTTTCGAACAAATACGTAACTGGCAGAACTTCGCTGCACACTTTTACAACTACAAAGTGTGCGGAGAACTGCCGGCAATTTTCGGGCGGGACGAACGGCTCGATCTGAGCGACATGCATCACATCCACTTGGCGAGCACTCAAGCGATTCAAACGCGATGGGCGAAAATCAACCGCCAGTATTACCACACAGCATTGGTCAATGACCCTGACAATGACTTTTGGCTGATCTATGCCTATGACGCCTTTCGGGACGAGTACCCTACAGAAACGCAGCCACCCGACTCGCCGCAGTCGCCGCAGTCGCCGCAGTCGCCGCAGTCGCCAAATGCTGCTCATGGGTAAACCCCGAAGCCTTCAACGGCTTCAAATCATGATCCCCCGCCTCCAGCCATAACACCTCGATACTCGGTGACAGCGTGTAGCCCTCGACCGCCTCACGATTGCCCAACGCATCGCGCTCACCCTGCACGATCAGCGTACGGGTCTTCAGCGCCGCCAGATGTTCCACCCGCGGTTTCTCGGGCTTGCCCACCGCATAAAACGGATAGCCCAGGCACACCAACGCATCGGCTCCCAGTTCATCGGCGAGAAGGCTGGCCGCCCGCCCGCCCATGGACTTGCCGCCAATGGCCAAGGGCCCAGTGACATGGCGTCGCACCTGGGCATACACCTCGCGCCAGCATTCCAGCAACTTTGGCATTGGATTGGGCGGGCGTTTGCCGCCATCGACACGCCGCTGCACCATGTACGGAAATTCGAAGCGCAATACGTTGACGCCTTGATCGGCGAGGCGTGCAGCCATGTCGTTCATCCAGTCACTGTCCATCGGCGCACCGGCGCCGTGGGCCAGGATCAGGGTCGCCGAGGCCTTGCCCGAAGCCGCATCCCACAGCCATCCCTGTTCGCGTACGCACTGCGCCCATTGATCCCCGTCAATACCGGCCTTGTGCTGTTTGTCCATGCTTGCCTCGCTTTTAGTCTGCCTATAACTCCAGGCGAAGGGGACGTTGCCAAGCGCTGCGCGCCCACTTCGGCTGAACCGTGGATGGGGAACCATGAACACTTCTATCAGTACCGCCTACAACTATAAGGTGGTCCGCCAATTCGCCATTATGACGGTGGTGTGGGGCATCGTCGGCATGGGGCTCGGGGTTTTTCTCGCGGCCCAGTTGGTCTGGCCCGAACTCAACTTCAATTTGCCCTGGACCAGCTTCGGCCGCCTGCGCCCGCTGCACACCAACGCGGTGATCTTCGCTTTCGGTGGCTGCGCCCTGTTCGCCAGCTCGTTCTACTCGGTGCAACGCACCTGCCAGGCCCAGCTGTTTGCACCGAAAATCGCCGCGTTCTGTTTCTGGGGCTGGCAATTGGTGATTGTCCTGGCGGCGATCAGCCTGCCATTGGGCTACACCAGTTCCAAGGAATACGCCGAGCTGGAATGGCCGATCGACATCCTGATCACCATCGTCTGGGTCGCCTACGCCATCGTGTTCTTTGGCACGATCATGCAGCGCAAGACCAAGCACATCTATGTCGGTAACTGGTTCTTCGGTGGCTTCATCGTCACCGTGGCGATCCTGCACATCGTCAACAACATGGAATTGCCAGTCAGCTTCACCAAGTCCTACTCGCTGTACTCGGGTGCCACCGATGCGATGGTGCAATGGTGGTACGGCCACAACGCCGTAGGCTTTTTCCTCACCGCCGGTTTCCTCGGGATGATGTATTACTTCGTGCCGAAACAGGCCGAGCGCCCGGTGTATTCCTATCGCCTGTCGATCGTGCACTTCTGGGCACTGATCACCCTGTACATCTGGGCCGGCCCCCACCACTTGCACTACACCGCCTTGCCGGACTGGGCGCAGTCGCTGGGCATGGTGATGTCGCTGATTCTGCTGGCGCCGAGCTGGGGCGGGATGATCAACGGCATGATGACCCTGTCAGGCGCCTGGCATAAGCTGCGCAGCGACCCGATCCTGCGTTTCCTCGTCGTGTCGCTGGCGTTCTACGGCATGTCGACCTTCGAAGGGCCGATGATGGCGATCAAGACGGTCAACGCCCTCTCCCACTACACCGACTGGACCATCGGCCACGTACACGCCGGCGCACTCGGCTGGGTGGCGATGATCTCCATCGGCGCGCTGTACCACATGATCCCGAAAGTCTTCGGCCGCGAGCAGATGCACAGCATCGGTCTGATCAACGCGCACTTCTGGCTCGCCACCATCGGCACCGTGCTGTACATCGCCTCGATGTGGGTCAACGGCATTGCCCAGGGCCTGATGTGGCGTGCGGTGAACGAGGACGGCACGCTGACCTACTCCTTCGTCGAAACCCTGGTGGCCAGCCATCCGGGCTTCGTCGTGCGGCTGGTGGGCGGGGCGATCTTCCTCAGCGGCATGTTGCTGATGGCCTACAACACCTGGCGCACCGTGCGGGCCTCGCAGCCTGCCGACGTCGTCGCTGCCGCGCAGATGGCCTGAGGAGTCCGCCATGAAACACGAAACAATCGAGAAAAACGTCGGCCTGTTGCTGCTGCTGATGATCCTGGCCGTGAGCATCGGCGGCCTGACCCAGATCGTCCCGCTGTTCTTCCAGGACGTGACCAACAAACCGGTGGAAGGCATGAAGCCCTACACCGCACTGCAACTGGAAGGCCGCGACATCTATATCCGCGAAGGCTGTGTCGGTTGCCACTCACAGATGATCCGCCCGTTTCGCGCCGAGACCGAACGCTACGGGCACTACTCGGTGGCCGGTGAAAGCGTGTGGGATCACCCGTTCCTCTGGGGTTCGAAACGCACCGGTCCGGACCTGGCCCGGGTGGGCGCGCGCTACTCCGATGACTGGCACCGAGCGCACTTGTACAACCCGCGCAACGTGGTGCCGGAATCGAAGATGCCGGCCTACCCGTGGCTGGTGGCCAACCCGGTCGACAGCGGCCATACCGAAACCAAGCTCAAGACCATGCGCACGCTGGGCGTGCCGTACACCGACGAGGACATCAGCGGCGCCGTCGCTTCGCTCAAGGGCAAATCCGAAATGGACGCGCTGGTCGCCTACCTGCAAGTGCTCGGCACTGCGATCAAGAGCAAGAGGTGAACCATGGTCGTTGAAATGAGCACTGGAATGATCCGCGGCCTGGGCACCGTCGTGGTGTTCGTGGCCTTCGTCGGCCTGACGCTGTGGGTGTTCAACGCCAAGCGCAACCCGCAATTTGCCGAAGCGCGCCTGCTGCCCTTCGCCGATGAACCACAAGCCGAGACCCCCGAAGAATCCGCCACAAGGAGCACCCGGCCATGACCACTTTCTGGAGTACGTGGATCTGCGTATTGACCATCGGCAGCCTGATCGGCCTGACCTGGCTGCTGATCGGCACCCGCAAGGGCGAAACCAAGGGCAGCGTCGACCAGACCATGGGCCACAGCTTCGACGGCATCGAGGAGTACGACAACCCGTTGCCGCAATGGTGGTTCATGCTGTTCGCCGGCACCCTGGTATTTGCCGTCGGCTACCTGATTCTCTATCCCGGCCTGGGTAACTGGAAAGGCATCCTGCCCGGTTATGAGAACGGCTGGACCGGCGTGCACGAATGGGAAAAGGAGATGGACAGGGCCGACGCCCGATTCGGGCCGATCTTCGCCAAATTCGCCGCCATGCCGGTGGAAGAAGTGGCCAAGGACCCGCAGGCGCTGAAAATGGGTGGGCGCCTGTTCGCCTCCAACTGTTCGGTGTGCCATGGCTCGGATGCCAAGGGCGCGTTCGGCTTCCCCAACCTGGCGGACAGTGACTGGCGCTGGGGCGGCGACGCCGACACTATCAAGGCCACCATCCTGGGTGGACGCATGGCGGCGATGCCGGCCTGGGGCGAAGTGCTGGGCGAAGCCGGGGTGAAAAACGTGGCCGCCTATGTGCGCCACGAACTGGCCGGGCTGCCATTGCCGGCGGACAACAAGGCCGACCTGCAAGCCGGACAGCAAGCCTTCAGCACCACCTGCACAGCCTGTCACGGTGCCAGCGGCCAAGGCACCGCCGCCATGGGTGCACCGAATCTGACGCACCCGGCCGGCTTCATCTATGGCACCAGCCTGACCCAGCTCGAGCAGACCATCCGCCATGGTCGCCAAGGTCATATGCCGGCGCAAAATGAGTTGCTCGGCAACGATAAAGTACAATTACTGGCAGCTTATGTGTACAGCTTGTCTCAAGGACTGAATACAGAAAACCTGCAAGTCGAAAGCAAAAAGTAATGGTCCGCAACACCGGCACTGCCGCATTCTTTCGAATGCGGTAGTTCCCCTCCCCTTTGCGACCCATTGTCGCACCCTTGCAAACCTCACCTTTCGAATCCCCGGATTCGGGTCTACGCTTGGTCGATGCGAACTGGCCCGTGCCGGTTCCAGGTCATCCTTGCGCGATGTGCTCGCCCCATCGACTGACTGACAGGCCGCAAACGCCGGTAGATACCGGCTGTCGTGCCAAATGCCGTCGGTCGCCGATCAGGGCTTTTGAACACACCCCGTTACAAGTGACCTGAACCCCCTCGCTTTTTCCGTTCGCTGCGACATTTTGTCCGAGGCCATTTTTGTCCTTACGCGGCGCATGGAAAGGCCGCAGAATCAGCATTTGAACGCATTGACCCAGGTCATGGCGCGTTGCAATGACCCCCTGCTTTCTCCATACTTGCGGCCGATTTTTAATCCTAATAAAACACCCAAACCGTGGAACCTTAGAATGAGCACAGCAATCAGTCCGACTGCTTATAACTATAAGGTAGTCCGCCAGTTCGCCATCATGACGGTGGTCTGGGGGATCCTTGGCATGGGGCTCGGTGTCTTCATCGCCTCGCAACTGGTCTGGCCGGAGTTGAACTTCGGTCTGCCATGGACGAGCTTTGGACGCCTGCGCCCGTTGCACACCAACCTGGTGATTTTTGCCTTCGGTGGTTGTGCACTGTTTGCCACTTCCTATTACGTCGTGCAGCGAACCTGCCAAACGCGACTGATTTCCGACAGCCTCGCGGCCTTCACCTTCTGGGGTTGGCAAGCGGTGATCGTCGGCGCCATCGTTACCTTGCCGCTGGGTTACACCACCACCAAGGAATACGCTGAGCTGGAATGGCCGCTGGCTATTCTGCTGGCCATTGTCTGGGTCACCTACGGCCTGGTGTTCTTCGGCACCATCGTCAAGCGCAAGACCAAGCACATCTATGTGGGCAACTGGTTCTACGGTGCCTTCATCGTCGTGACCGCGATGCTGCACATCGTCAACCACATGTCGCTGCCGGTCAGCCTGTTCAAGTCCTACTCGGCCTACTCGGGCGCGACCGACGCGATGATCCAGTGGTGGTACGGCCACAACGCCGTAGGTTTCTTCCTGACCACGGGCTTCCTGGGGATGATGTACTACTTCGTGCCAAAACAGGCCGAGCGTCCGATCTACTCCTATCGCCTGTCCATCGTGCACTTCTGGGCGCTGATCACCCTGTACATCTGGGCCGGCCCGCACCACCTGCACTACACCGCACTGCCGGACTGGGCCCAATCGCTGGGCATGGCCATGTCGATCATCCTGCTGGCTCCGAGCTGGGGCGGCATGATCAACGGCATGATGACCCTGTCGGGCGCCTGGCATAAGCTGCGCACCGACCCGATCCTGCGATTCCTGGTCGTCTCCCTGGCGTTCTATGGCATGTCGACCTTCGAAGGTCCGATGATGGCGATCAAGACCGTCAACTCGCTGTCGCACTACACCGACTGGACCATCGGCCACGTACACGCCGGTGCACTCGGCTGGGTAGCGATGATCTCGATCGGCGCGATCTACCACATGATCCCGAAACTGTTCGGTCGCGCTCAGATGCACAGCATCGGCCTGATCAACACGCACTTCTGGCTCGCGACCATCGGTACCGTTCTGTACATCGCTTCGATGTGGGTCAACGGCATTACCCAGGGCCTGATGTGGCGTGCAATCAACGATGACGGCACCCTCACCTACTCGTTCGTCGAAGCGCTGCAAGCCAGCCACCCGGGCTTCATCGTCCGCGCCCTGGGCGGTGCGTTCTTCGCCGCCGGCATGCTGTTCATGACCTACAACGTATGGCGTACCGTACGCGCCTCGAACCCGGCTGAAGCCAAAGCCGCCGAACAGATTGCCGTAGTTGGAGCTCACTGATGAAGCATGAAGCAGTCGAGAAGAATATTGGCCTGCTGGCCTTCTTCATGGTTATCGCCGTCAGTGTCGGCGGCCTGACCCAGATCGTTCCGCTGTTTTTCCAGGATGTCACCAACAAGCCGGTCGAGGGCATGAAGCCCCGCCCTGCCCTTGAACTGGAAGGCCGCGACGTCTACATCGCCAACGGTTGTGTCAGCTGCCACTCGCAGATGATCCGCCCGTTCCGTGCTGAAACCGAACGTTACGGCCACTACTCGGTCGCCGGTGAAAGCGTGTGGGACCACCCGTTCCTGTGGGGTTCCAAGCGCACCGGCCCGGACCTGGCCCGTGTTGGCGGTCGTTACTCCGATGACTGGCAGCGTGCGCACTTGTACAACCCGCGCAACGTGGTGCCCGAGTCGAAAATGCCGGCCTACCCGTTCCTCGTGGAAAACAAGCTCGACGGCAAAGACACCGCCAAGAAAATGGAAGTGTTGCGCGCGCTCGGCGTCCCTTACACCGACGAAGACATCGCCGGTGCCAAGGATGCCGTGAAGGGCAAAACCGAAATGGACGCGCTGGTGGCCTATCTGCAAGGCCTGGGCACCATCATCAAAAGCAAACGGTGATCTAAATGGATATCGGGATGATTCGTGGCCTGGGCACCGTCGTTGTGATGGTGGCCTTTGTCGGTCTGGCCTTGTGGGTGTTCAGCCCCAAGCGCAAGTCGGAGTTTGAAGACGCCACCTTGCTGCCTTTCGCGGATGATCCCGAAGCCATCAAGCACGTCGAGCAAGCTTCTAGGAGTAACAAAGAATGACTACATTCTGGAGTCTGTATGTCACAGTCCTCAGTCTCGGTACGATCTTTTCCCTGACCTGGCTGCTGCTGTCGACCCGTAAGGGCCAGCGCACCGAGTCGACCGAAGAGACGGTTGGCCACTCCTTCGACGGGATCGAAGAGTACGACAACCCCCTGCCGAAATGGTGGTTCATGCTGTTCGTGGGCACCATCATCTTCGCCCTGGGCTACCTGGTGCTGTACCCGGGCCTGGGCAACTGGAAAGGCCTGCTGCCGGGCTACAACTACCTCGATAACGAGAAGCAGACCGCGTTCGCCAACGGCCAGACCGGCTGGACCGGCGTTCACGAATGGGAAAAGGAAATGGCCCGGTCGGACGCCAAGTTCGGTCCGATCTTCGCCAAGTTCGCTTCCATGCCGATCGAAGAAGTGGCCAAGGATCCACAAGCGCTGAAAATGGGCGGTCGCCTGTTCGCCTCCAACTGCTCGGTCTGCCACGGCTCCGACGCCAAGGGTGCCTACGGCTTCCCTAACCTCACCGACGCCGACTGGCGCTGGGGCGGTGAAGCGGAAACCATCAAGACCACCATCATGGGCGGTCGCCACGCGGTGATGCCGGCGTGGGCCGAAGTGATCGGCGAGCAAGGCGTTGCGGACGTTGCCGCCTTCGTCCTGACCAACCTCGATGGCCGTAAACTGCCGGAAGGCACCAAGGCCGACCCGGTTGCCGGTGGCAAGCTGTTCGCGGCCAACTGCGTGGCCTGCCACGGCCCGGAAGGCAAAGGTACCCCAGCGATGGGCGCACCCAACCTGACCCACCCGGCCGCATTCATCTACGGTTCGAGCTTCGCTCAACTGCAGCAGACCATCCGTTACGGCCGTCAGGGCCAGATGCCTGCGCAAGAGCAAATGCAGGGCAATGACAAGGTTCACCTGCTGGCCGCTTACGTCTACAGCCTGTCTCATGGCGAGAAGGCACCAGTGGCGGACGCCCAGTAAGGCATACGCCTGACGCGATAACGAACGGCCCCGCGCATGTAAATAGGCGGGGCCGTTTTGTTTTGGGCGCCTGTTTCATAATCTGAAACCTATATTCGATGGGACTGCGGGCCGGTCAGGGGTAATGTCGTCTGACCTGGCAACCTGCATGAGGCGGGCTGGCCAGGACAAGGAAGTTAATCGTCATTACACAAGGAATGCATACCATGTCTGATCAAGAACACATCGTCGACGACTGCAGGGGCCCGGTACTGCCTGAGCCTACCAAGGTAGAAATCGTACCAACCGTTGAGCTCGTCATCCCCGAGTGCGAAACACCCGAGGAACCTGCACCTGGGAAACCTGCGCAGCGTCGTGCCAACTTTGCCATCCCCCCCGAAGGCGAGGGTGGCGAGCACGATAGCTCGTGGCGGATTGACTAACCTTAAGCCGTGACCCGTGAGCGCAGCGGACATCCGCTGCGCTCCGAAGCCAGGCCGTGCAATACCGGTGAGCTATAGTCAATTGACCTGCATCATGTTTTGTTACATTCGCTACACCATTCGGGTTTTTTCCCCAACGCGACCAAAGGTCGCACCCTTGAGCTAGAGCGACAGGCGTATCATTGCGCCACTGCAACACCTCTTTTTGACCGCGGTCGGCACGTACTGACCGAGGCATTTTTCCACTGCCGTGGGATGCAATGATGAGCAACCAGATTCCGGTACACGACGTCACCCCACCCAACAAGAACGCGAACAACAGCGTCGACCTCTACGCCTCCAGGGAAAAAATCTACACCCGCGCCTTCACTGGCCTGTTTCGCAACTTGCGCATGGCGGGCGGCGCTTTCCTGTTCCTGTTGTATTTCGGCACGGTGTGGCTCAACTGGGGCGGGCACCAGGCCGTGTGGTGGAACTTGCCGGAGCGCAAGTTCTTCATCTTCGGCGCCACCTTCTGGCCACAGGATTTCATCCTGCTGTCCGGCATGCTGATCATCGCCGCCTTCGGCCTGTTCTTCATCACCGTGTACGCCGGCCGCGTCTGGTGCGGCTACACCTGCCCGCAGAGCGTCTGGACCTGGATCTTCATGTGGTGCGAAAAGATCACCGAGGGTGACCGCAACCAACGCATCAAACTCGACAAGGCGCCGATGAGCGCCAACAAGTTCCTGCGCAAGTTCAGCAAGCACAGCCTGTGGCTGCTGATCGGTTTCGTCACCGGCATGACCTTCGTCGGCTACTTCTCGCCGATTCGCGAACTGGTGATCGAGTTCTTCACAGGCCAGGCCGATGGCTGGTCGTATTTCTGGGTCGGTTTCTTCACCCTCGCCACCTACGGCAACGCCGGCTGGCTGCGTGAGCAGGTGTGCATCTACATGTGCCCGTACGCACGCTTCCAGAGCGTGATGTTCGACAAGGACACGCTGATCGTCTCCTACGACCCACGCCGTGGCGAAAGCCGTGGCCCGCGCAAGAAAGGCATCGACTACAAGGCCCAGGGCCTGGGTGACTGCATCGACTGCACCATGTGTGTCCAGGTCTGCCCGACCGGCATCGACATCCGTGACGGCCTGCAGATCGAGTGCATTGGCTGCGCGGCGTGCATTGATGCCTGCGACGCCATCATGGACAAGATGGAGTACCCGCGCGGCCTGATCAGCTACACCACCGAACACAACCTGTCCGGGCAGAAAACCCATAAACTGCGCCCGCGCCTGATCGGCTATGCCGTGGTGCTGATGGTGATGATCGGGGCGCTGGTGACCGCGTTCTTCATGCGTTCGCTGGTCGGTTTCGACGTCAGCAAGGATCGCGTGCTGTACCGTGAGAACGCCGAAGGCCGGATCGAAAACGTCTACAGCCTGAAAGTCATGAACAAAGACCAGCGCGACCACACCTATGTGCTCGAGGCCACCGGCCTGCCGGACCTCAAGCTGCAAGGGCGGCGCGAGATCAAGGTCGCGGCTGGCGATATCATAAGCCAGCCGGTCGAACTGTCCGTGGCCCCTGAACAACTGCCATCGAGCACCAACGAGGTGAAATTCATCCTCAAGGACGCCGATGACGCCAGCATCCACGTTGAAGCCAAGAGCCGATTCATCGGCCCACAAAATCGTTGAGAGAAGTGATCATGCCCGCAGCAACTGCCGCAAGTCCCTGGTACAAGCACCTTTGGCCGTGGATCATCATCGGGATCCTGGCCTGCTCGGTGACCTTGACCTTGTCCATGGTGACCATCGCGGTGAAGAACCCGGACAACCTGGTCAACGACAACTACTACGAGGCGGGCAAAGGCATCAACCGTTCCCTGGACCGTGAACTGCTGGCGCAGACCCTGCTGATGCGCGCCAGCATTCATCTGGATGACGTGACCGGTGAAGTCGACCTGCGCCTGAGCGGCAATAGCCAGCCTGCGACGCTTGAACTGAACCTGATCTCGCCGACGCAGCCGGAGAAGGATCGCAAGATCACCCTCACCCGCAGCGACGCTGAACAGGGCCGCTACATCGGCCAGTTGAGCGACAAGATCGAAGGCCGCCGCTTCATCGAATTGCTCGGCAGCCAGGACGACCACATCTGGCGCATGTTCGAGGAAGAACTGGTCAACCACGACAAGGAATTGCTGCTCGGTGATGAACCGTTGCAAGGCGCGGAAGACCTGAAAAAATAAAGCCATACCTTGATCGTTCCCACGCTCTGCGTGGGAACGCAGCCAGGGACGCTCCGCGTCCCAGCCGAAGCGGACGCAGAGCGTCCGGGGAGGCATTCCCACGCAGAGCGTGGGAACGATCATCGGACAACGCCTCATGACCACCCCAACCCCCTGCTACCATTGCGCCCTGCCCGTCCCCACCGGCAGCCGCTTCACCGCCGTCGTGCTCGGGGAGTCACGGGAATTCTGCTGCCCGGGATGCCAGGCCGTGGCCGAGGCCATTGTCGCAGGCGGTCTGCAAAGCTATTACCAGCATCGCAGCGAAGCTTCGGCCAACCCCGAAGCGCTGCCAGTGCAATTGGTCGATGAACTGGCGCTGTACGACCGCGCCGACGTGCAGCAACCCTTCGTTCGCCACGAAGGCGAACTGGCCGAAACCACACTGCTGATGGAAGGCATCAGTTGCGCCGCCTGCGGCTGGCTGATCGAGAAACACCTGCGCACCTTGCCCGCCGTTGCCGAGGCGCGCCTGAACCTGTCCAACCATCGCCTGCACGTGCGCTGGGCCGACGGGCAATTGCCGCTGAGCCGGGTGCTCGCCGAGCTGCGCCACATCGGCTACGCCGCCCACCCCTACCAGGCCGACCGCGCCAGCGAACAGCTGGCCAGCGAAAACCGCCTGGCCCTGCGCCAGCTCGGCGTGGCCGGGTTGCTGTGGTTCCAGGCGATGATGGCGACCATGGCCACCTGGCCGGAATTCAATATCGACCTCAGCCCCGAGCTCCACGCCATCCTGCGCTGGGTCGCGCTGTTCCTGACCACACCGATCGTGTTCTACAGCTGTGCACCGTTCTTCAAGGGCGCCATGCGCGATCTGCGCACACGACACCTGACCATGGACGTTTCGGTGTCGCTGGCCATCGGCAGTGCCTACATCGCCGGGATCTGGACCTCGATCACCGGCGTCGGCGAGCTGTATTTCGATGCCGTCGGCATGTTCGCCCTGTTCCTGCTGGCCGGGCGCTACCTGGAACGGCGCGCCCGGGAACGCACCGCCGCCGCGACCGCGCAACTGGTCAACCTGCTCCCCGCTTCCTGCCTGCGCCTGGGCGCCGATGGCCAGGGCGAGCGCATCCTGCTCCGTGAACTGCGGGTTGGCGATCAAGTGCTGGTACATCCGGGAGCGATCCTGCCGGCCGACGGCAAAATCCTCGACGGCCAGTCGAGCATCGACGAATCGCTGCTGACCGGTGAATACCTGCCGCAGCCACGCATGCCGGGCGACGCCGTCACCGCCGGCACCCTGAATGTGGAAGGCCCGTTGACCGTTGAAGTCCTGGCCCTCGGGCATGACACCCGTCTTTCGGCCATCGTGCGCCTGCTCGACCGCGCCCAGGCGGAAAAACCCCGGCTGGCGGAAATCGCCGACCGCGCCGCGCAATGGTTCCTGCTGCTGACACTGATCGCCTGCGCCTGCATTGGACTGTTGTGGTGGGAGCTGGACCCGTCACGCGCCTTTTGGATCGTGCTGGCGATGCTGGTGGCGACCTGCCCGTGCGCCCTGTCCCTGGCCACGCCAACCGCGTTGACTGCCGCCACCGGCACCCTGCACAAACTGGGTTTGTTGTTGACCCGCGGCCATGTGCTGGAAGGCCTGAACCAGATCGACACGGTGATCTTCGACAAGACCGGGACCCTCACCGAAGGCCGCCTGGCGCTGCGCTCGATCCGCCCCCTCGGCGCCCTCGGCAGCGATCAATGCCTGAGTCTCGCCGCCGCGCTGGAGAACCGTTCCGAACACCCGATTGCCCGCGCTTTTGGCCGCGCGCCGCTGGCCGCCGAGGAAGTGCACAGTACGCCGGGGCTTGGCCTTGAAGGAGTGGTTGGCGAACAGCGCCTGCGTATCGGCCAGCCCGGTTTTGTCTGCGCACTCAGCGGCGCCGCGGTACCGTCAATGCCGGACGAAGCCGGCCAATGGCTGCTGCTCGGCGATAGCCAGGGCCCGCTGGCGTGGCTGGTTCTCGACGACCGTTTGCGTGCCGACGCCCCGGCGCTGCTGGCAGCCTGTAAGGCACGCGGCTGGCGCACCCTGTTGCTGTCCGGCGACAGCTCGCCGATGGTCGCCAGTGTCGCGGCCGAACTGGGCATCGATGAGGCCCGTGGCGGCTTGCGTCCGGACGACAAGCTGCAAGTCCTGCAACAACTGCACAAGGAAGGTCGCAAGGTGTTGATGCTCGGTGACGGGGTCAACGATGTACCGGTACTCGCCGCCGCCGACATCAGCGTGGCCATGGGCTCCGCCACAGATCTTGCGAAAACCAGCGCCGACGCCGTGCTCCTGTCCAATCGCCTGGACGCCCTGGTGCAAGCCTTCAACCTGGCGCGACGCACCCGTCGGGTGATCATCGAGAACTTGCTGTGGGCCGCGCTGTACAATGGTCTCATGTTGCCATTCGCCGCCCTCGGCTGGATCACCCCGGTGTGGGCCGCGGTCGGCATGTCGCTCAGTTCGTTGACCGTGGTGCTCAATGCCCTGCGCCTGACTCGCCTGCCGAGCGCGCCGGCTGCACGCACCACGCCAGAAACCCGCCCGCTGCCGGCCTGAGCCGCGCGGGCATGGAGTCCAGATGCCAGCTCTCTACGTGATGATTCCCGCCGCGCTGTTGATCGTGGCCATCGCTGTCTACATCTTCTTCTGGGCAGTCGACAGCGGTCAGTACGACGACCTCGACGGCCCGGCCCACAGCATCCTGTTCGACGACCAGGACCCGAACCACACCGCGGCGGTCGACGAGGCCAGCGGTCATCCGCCCAAACCCGACGACAAGGCGCCACCCCATGCTTGAATTGGCGCCGCTGCTGGTGTCGGCGGTCATTCTCGGCCTACTCGGTGGCGGTCATTGCCTGGGCATGTGCGGCGGCTTGATGGGCGCCCTGACCATGGCCATCCCCAAGGATCAACGCAGCCGGCGCTTTCGCCTGCTGCTGGCCTACAACCTGGGGCGCATCCTCAGCTATGCCGCCGCCGGCCTGCTGATCGGCCTGGCCGGCTGGGCGGTGGCCAACAGCCCGGCGGCGATGTTCATGCGCGTGCTCGCCGGCCTGCTGCTGATCGCCATGGGTTTGTACCTGGCCGGCTGGTGGAGCGGGCTGACGCGCATCGAAAGCCTCGGCCGCGGCCTGTGGCGGCATATCCAGCCGGTCGCCAATCGATTGCTGCCGGTGTCGAGCCTACCCCGCGCGCTGTTGTTGGGCGGGCTCTGGGGCTGGTTGCCGTGCGGCCTGGTCTACAGCACCTTGCTGTGGTCGGCCAGCCAGGGCAATGCGCTGGACAGTGCGTTGCTGATGCTGGCGTTCGGGTTGGGCACCTGGCCAGTATTACTCGCCACTGGGTTGGCGGCTGAACGAGTCACGGCGTTGTTGCGTAAACGCAGCGTGCGCATGACGGGCGGGTTGCTGGTGATGTTGTTTGGCATCTGGACTTTACCGGGGCCGCATCAGCATTGGTTGATGGGGCATTAGATTGGCGGCGCGCCCTTCGCGGGCAAGCCTCGCTCCTACAGGAGATCGCGATTCCTTGTAGGAGCGAGGCTTGCCCGCGAAGAGGCCCGCACCAACAACACAACTCCTGAGCCTTGACGCAAATCAAGATCCCCAAACACCCCACCCCCTAGACTGGCCACACTGCCAGCCTATCCGGGGGAATGCCCGCATGATGCTCGACGCCATTCGTTGGGACACCGATCTGATCCGCCGTTATGACCTGGCGGGACCACGCTACACCTCCTACCCGACCGCGGTGCAATTCCACAGCCAGATCAGCCCGTTCGACCTGCTGCATGCCCTGCGCGACAGCCGCAAGGCCGTGCGCCCGCTGTCGCTGTATGTGCACGTGCCGTTTTGCGCGAACATTTGCTACTACTGCGCCTGCAACAAGGTGATCACCAAGGATCGCGGCCGGGCGCTGCCCTACCTGCAGCGCCTGGAGCAGGAAATCCAGCTGATCGCCTGCCACCTCGACCCCGCGCAGAAAGTCGAGCAACTGCATTTCGGCGGCGGCACGCCGACCTTTCTCAGCCACGACGAACTGCGTCAACTGATGGCGCACCTGCGCAAGCACTTCAATCTGCTCGATGACGATAGCGGTGACTACGGCATCGAAATCGACCCTCGCGAAGCCGACTGGTCGACCATGGGCCTGCTGCGCGAACTGGGTTTCAATCGGGTCAGCATCGGCCTGCAAGACCTTGATCCGGCCGTGCAGCGCGCGGTCAATCGCCTGCAGAGCCTGGAAGAAACCCGCGCGGTGATCGACGCCGCCCGCACCCTGCAGTTTCGCTCGATCAACATCGACCTGATCTACGGGCTGCCCAAGCAGACCCCGGAAAACTTTGCCCGCACCGTCGACGAAGTCATCAGCCTGCAACCGGACCGCCTCTCGGTGTTCAACTATGCGCACCTGCCGGATCGCTTCATGCCGCAACGGCGGATCAATATCAACGAGCTACCGACCCCGGCGCAAAAACTGCAGATGCTGCAGCACACCATCGAGCAACTGACCGCCGCCGGTTACCGCTACATCGGCATGGACCACTTCGCGCTACCCGACGATGAATTGGCAATCGCTCAGGAGGAATCGACCCTGCAACGCAACTTCCAGGGCTACACCACCCACGGCCATTGCGATTTGATCGGGCTGGGCGTATCGGCGATCAGCCATATCGGTGATTTGTACTGCCAGAACAGCAGCGACCTGAACCAATACCAGAACACCTTGGCTTCTGCGCAATTGGCCACCAGCCGCGGCCTGTCGTGCAACGCCGATGACCGTCTGCGCCGCGCCGTGATCCAGCAGCTGATATGCAATTTCAGCCTGGAGTTCGCCCAGATCGAGCAGGCCTTCAACATCGATTTTCAAGGCTATTTCGGCGAAATTTGGCCACAACTGCAGGGCATGGCCAAGGATGGCCTGATTGAGCTGACCAGCGAAAGCATCACTGTGCTGCCGGCAGGTCGCTTACTGGTGCGCTCGGTGTGCATGGTGTTTGACGCCTACCTTGAGCAACACAGTCGCCAACGGTTTTCCCGAGTGATCTAAACCCTGCGGCAAATCCGCCGCGTGCTGGCATCAACGTCCTGCAGTGGGTTACCCTTACGTCTTATGTGTGATTTCCCACAAGGATTGAAGAAATGTCTGAGCCAGTAAAACTGCGCGCTCACAATCAGGCCCATTGCAAGGATTGCAGTCTGGCCCCGCTGTGTTTGCCACTTTCTCTGAATCTGGAAGATATGGATGCGCTGGACGAAATCGTCAAACGAGGCCGCCCGCTGAAAAAGGGTGAGTTTCTGTTCCGCCAGGGCGACAAGTTCGACTCGGTCTATGCCGTGCGCTCCGGCGCCCTGAAGACCTTCAACCTGAGCGATGCCGGCGAAGAACAGCTCACCGGCTTCCACTTGCCGAGCGAGCTGGTCGGGCTGTCGGGCATGGACACCGAAAAACACCCGGTGTCGGCGCAAGCGCTGGAAACCACCTCGGTGTGTGAAATCCCCTTCGAACGCCTCGACGAACTGGCCCTGCAACTGCCGCAGTTGCGCCGTCAGCTGATGCGCGTGATGAGCCGCGAAATCCGTGACGATCAGCAGATGATGCTGCTGCTGTCGAAAAAGACTGCCGACGAGCGCATCGCCACCTTCCTCGTCAACCTGTCGGCGCGCTTCCGTGCCCGGGGCTTCTCGGCCAATCAGTTCCGCCTGAGCATGTCGCGCAATGAAATCGGCAACTACCTGGGCCTGGCGGTTGAAACCGTGTCGCGGGTGTTCACGCGCTTCCAGCAGAACGAACTGATCGCCGCCGAGGGCAAGGAAATCCGCATCCTCGACCCGATCCAGCTCTGCGCCCTGGCCGGTGGTTCCCTCGAAGGCTGATTCGGCCGATCGCGGCTGAGCGAAACGGTTCAGCCGCCGTTATACTGTGTCGTTTGCAGCCTGCCAGGACACCTTCGATGGTCTTCGACTCCTTCGACATCAAATCCCTCATCCGCCCCGTGATCGACTTTCCGAAGCCCGGCGTGATCTTTCGCGACATCACCCCGCTCTTCCAGTCGCCCACGGCCCTGCGCCTGGTGATGGACAGCTTCGCCCACCGCTATGTCGAGGCGGATTTCACCCACATTGGCGCCATGGATGCCAGGGGTTTCCTGATTGGCTCGGTGCTGGCTTATCAGCTGAACAAGCCGCTGGTGCTGTTTCGCAAGCAAGGCAAGTTGCCGGCCGACGTTCTGGCTGAAGGCTATGCAACCGAGTACGGCGAAGCGTTTCTTGAAGTGCACGCCGACAGCCTGTGCGAAGGCGACTCGGTGGTGATGTTCGATGACCTGATCGCCACCGGCGGCACCCTGATTGCGGCGGCGAACCTGATTCGACGCATGGGCGCGCGGGTGCATGAAGCGGCGGCGATCATTGACTTGCCGGAGCTGGGTGGTTCGCAGCGCCTGGAAGATATGGGAATTCCTACTTTTTGCCTGACGCAGTTTGCCCTGTCTGATAAGTAAGTAGCGCCTTCACCGACGCCATCGCGAGCAGGCTCGCTCCTACAGTGGATTGTGTTCTTCCAGACAGAACACGGTCGAATGTAGGAGTGAGCCTGCTCGCGATGGCGTAATCCACAACTCTACAAGTCTCAAAGCCCCATCTGCTTGCTGATGATCTCGTTCATCACTTCCCGCGTCCCCCCGCCAATCGACAGAATCCGGTTATCCCGGTACAGCCGCTCCACCAGGCTCTCACGCATGTAACCCAGGCCACCCAGTATCTGCACCGCATCGTGGGTGATCCGGTCCGCCGTGTCCGTGGCAAAATTCTTGGCCATGGAAATTTCCTTGATCACACTCTTGCCCGCCGCCATTTTCGCCGCCTGCCGGTAGGTGAATTCCCGTGAGACTTCGAGTGCCGTGGCCATGTCCGCCAAGCGATGCTTGATCACCTGGAACTTGCCGATCGGTTTACCAAAGGCTTCACGCTCGCGCGCCCACTTGAGGCTTTCCTCCAGGGCAAGTTGCGCAGTCATGTTGGCCATCAACGCCAGGGCCAGGCGTTCGTTCTGGAAATTGCCCATGATGCAGGCGAAACCCATGTTCTCGCTGCCGATCAGATTGCCTACAGGCACCGGGCAATCATCGAAGAACAATTCGGCCGTGTCCGACGCCCACCAGCCCATTTTCTTCAACTGCCGACCCACGGTGAAACCCGGGGTGCCTTTTTCGATCAACAACAGGCTGATGCCAGCGAAACCCGGCTCGCCGGTGCGGACCGCGACGGTGTAATAGTCCGCGCGCACGCCGCTGGTGATGAAGGTTTTACTGCCGTTGACCCGGTAGAAGTCGCCATCACGCACGGCGCGGGTTTGCAGGTTGGCGACGTCGGAACCGCCGCCGGGTTCGGTGACGGCCAGGGCGCTGATTTTCTCGCCGGACAACACCTGAGGCACCACCCGATCACGGACGCAAGGGCTGGCCCACTTGAGAATCGGCGGCAGGCCGATGTCCAGCGAGCCCAACCCCGCCACCAGGCCACCCGAGCCACAGCGCATCAATTCTTCGCTGGCGGCGATCTTGGCGAACACATCGCCCTCGTGGCTGCCGCCCAGGCTTTGGGGGTAACCGATGCCGAGGATGCCCGCCGCACCGGCCTTCAGATAGAGCTCGCGGGGAAAGCTTTCGGCCTCTTCCCACTGCTCGATACCCGGCAGGATCTCGCGTTCGACGAAACGCCTGACGCTGTCGCGGACCATTTGGTGGCTGGGGTCGAAGTATTCCTCGAAGGCAGGCATCGGCGAACTCCACTGAAGGGTCCAGCGAAGTTAACCGAGCGCTTGCTTGGTTTTCAACAGGATTGTGTGAATCAGGTGGACCGAGGCGCCCGCATCGCGAGCAGGCTCGCTCCTACACAGGATTTGCGGTGCTCATAAAAACCCTGTAGGAGCGAGCCTGCTCGCGATGGCGTCAATCAAAACAACACAAATTACAAACTGATCGGCTTACGCCCGGCAAACGAATGCGCCAGCGTGCCGCCATCCACCAACTCCAGCTCGCCGCCCAGCGGCACGCCATGGGCGATGCGCGAAGCGATCAGGCCTTTGCTGCTCAGCAACTGGGCGATGTAGTGCGCGGTGGCTTCGCCTTCCACGGTCGGGTTGGTGGCGAGGATGACTTCCGTGAACGTGCCCGCCTCCTCGATCCGCGCCATCAATTGCGGAATGCCGATCGCCTCCGGCCCCAGCCCGTCGAGCGGCGAAAGATGCCCCTTGAGCACGAAGTAGCGACCACGAAAACCGGTCTGCTCCACGGCATAGACATCCATCGGCCCTTCCACCACGCACAACAAGGTGTCGTCGCGGCGGGTATCGGCGCATTGCGGGCAGAGGTCGTCTTCGGTCAGCGTGCGGCACTGACGGCAGTGACCGACCCCATCCATGGCCTGGTTCAGGGCCAGTGCCAGGCGCGAGCCGCCACTGCGATCACGCTCGAGCAACTGCAACGCCATGCGCTGGGCGGTTTTCTGACCCACACCTGGCAAAACTCGCAGGGCGTCGATCAGTTGGCGAATCAAAGGGCTGAAGCTCATGGGGAAAAGTCCGACGATAACAACGAGACGCGGTTTATACCCGCGCCTCTGATGAGCGTCAATTCACAGCGTCAATTAGTCGTTGGGCGCGACCCGCACCACCAGTTTGCCAAAGTTGCGACCTTCCAGCAGCCCGATGAACGCCTCGGGCGCCTGTTCCAGGCCATCGACCACGTCTTCGCGAAACTTCACCTTGCCATCACGCACCCATGGCGCCATCGCGCTGATGAATTCCGGCTGGCGGTCACCGTAGTCGTCGAACACGATAAAGCCCTGGATTCGCACACGCTTGGTCAACAGCGTGCGCTGCAATTGCGGCAGGCGATCCGGGCCGCTCGGCGTTTCGGTGGCGTTGTAGGAAGCGATCAGTCCACAGAGCGGAATCCGCGCCTTGGGGTTGAGTAACGGCACCACCGCGTCGAACACCTTGCCGCCGACGTTCTCATAATAGATATCGATGCCCTTGGGGCACGCTTTCGCCAGTTCGTCGACGAAGTCCGGGCTCCTGTGGTCGATGCAGGCATCGAAACCCAGCTCCTCAGTGACATAACGACATTTTTCCGCCCCGCCGGCCACGCCGACAACGCGCAGGCCCTTGATCTTCGCCACCTGGCCCACCACCGAACCCACGGCACCCGAGGCCGCCGCCACCACCAGGGTCTCGCCTTCTTTTGGCTGGCCGATGTCCATCAAGCCCATGTAGGCGGTCATGCCCGGCATGCCCAGCACCCCCAGGGCCATGGAGGGGTTGGGCAGCCCCGACGGTAGCGCCATGATGCTGGTACCGTCGTTGATGCTGTGGCTCTGCCATCCCGTGGCGCCGACCACCAGGTCACCTTCATGAAACTTGGGATGGCGCGAACGCTCGACCCGGCTGACTGCACCACCGGTCATCACATCACCGATTTCCACCGGCGCGGCATAGGACGGCGCATCACTCATGCGCCCGCGCATGTAGGGGTCCAGCGACAGGTA
This sequence comes from Pseudomonas sp. WJP1, assembly GCF_028471945.1. Classification (NCBI taxonomy): domain Bacteria; kingdom Pseudomonadati; phylum Pseudomonadota; class Gammaproteobacteria; order Pseudomonadales; family Pseudomonadaceae; genus Pseudomonas; species Pseudomonas sp. WJP1. The sequence continues at coordinate 1,930,161 of NZ_CP110128.1, read as the reverse complement.
AAGGGTCTTGAGCAGCACCTGACCCTCGGCCAGATCGGGTAGCGCGACCCGCTCCAGGCGAAAATTCTCCGGCGTCGGCGCGCCAACCGGGCGCGAGGCCAGGACGATGCGTTGGTTGAGGGTCATGGGGTCGGACATGTCAGCGTCTCCTTTGTTCGATGAATTTGGCGGTATAGGGAGCAGACCGTTGGGGCGGAATGGCGTTCGATGTTTCTACCTGGGGACCGAGTCGCCTTCTTCGCGGGCAAGCCTCGCTCCTACGCAAGCACCGCGCAACCCCGTAGGAGCGAGGCTTGCCCGCGAAGGCGCCCTCATGGATTACGCCTGCCCCAGAAACAAAAATGCCAGGCAAGATGCCTGGCATTTTTTGTAGCTCATCCGACGCCTGAAGGCGAATCAGAATGGCAGTTTCATGCCCGGTGGCAGTTGCATGCCAGCGGTCATGCTGCCCATTTTGTCCTGGCTGTTGGCTTCGATCTTGCGCACGGCGTCGTTGACGGCCGCGGCGAACACTGCCTCGAGCATTTCCTTGTCATCTTCGCTCAGGCCTTCGACCAGGCTTGGGTCGATGGTCACGCGCTTGACGTCGTGACGACCGGTCATCACCACGGTGACCATGTCGCCACCGGCTTTACCGGTGACTTCGGCGTTGGCCAGCTCTTCCTGCATCTTGGCCATTTTTTCCTGCATCTGCTGCGCCTGCTTCATCAGGCCGGCCATGCCACCTTTCATCATGGGAATCACCTCAAAAGTACTTGGATTAAACGGCGCCCGGCCCCTGCGGGCGAGCGCCTTCAGTTATTAGCCCTGACTGGCCAGGGCCTCGACAGGTTCAATAGTATCGTTACGGACCACCGCACCGAACTGCTGCATCATTTGCTGGATGAACGGATCACCGTGGATCGACTCCTCGGCCTCGCGCTGACGGTCGGCACGCCGACGGGACGCCGCCTGGGCCGGGGTTTCCTGCTCGGGCTTGATCAGCTCCATGGTCAGGGTCAGCGTACGCCCGTGATACTGGTTCAACGCTTCGTTGAGACGACGTTGTTGAGTGGCGTTGAACAAGGCGCTGTGGGCCGGGTCCAGGTGCAACAACCAGTTGTCGCCATCGACCGCGATCAGCGTGCAGTTGGCGGCGATGCTGCCGGTCATGCCGGAAATCGGCAGCTTCGGGAACAGCTCCAGCCATTGCAGGGCCAGGCCCGTGGCGGGTGCTGCAGCGGGCTCAGGCTCGGGTTCTGCGGCTGACTCGGCGGCGTGCTCGCTGGCCAAATCGTCGAGATAGCTATAGGCCGAATCCATGTCTGGCTCGATGTAATCCTCATCCAGCGGCGGCTCGTCATCCAGGTCCATGCCCGGTGTGGCAGCATCGACCTGGGCCACCGTCGGTTCCGGAATCGGCGCGGCGGCCCACTCCGGCGCGTCCGGCACAGCGCTATCCGGAGTCGGCATCGGCATTGGCGGCAACTCGGGCTGCTCGCTGACGGTTTCCAGCACCGGCTCGACGGCTGGTTGCTGAACGGCTGCTGGCTCGACCGGATCATTCCACGGCAGGTCGACCACTTCTTCGACCACGACTTCTTGGGCCACCGGCTCTGGTACAGGCTCAGGTATTACGACAGGCGCAACCGGCACAGGTGCCGGAACCACTACCGCAACAGGTGCAACGGGCGCAGCGACGACCTTTGCTACGACTGGCGTGGCAGCCACTGATTTGGCGGAATCAACCGTGGCCTGGCTGATCCCCACTGGCTTTAGCGGTTGCCTTGGCGTGTCCGTGGTGTCGGCGGGCCGGAACGCCAGCATGCGCAACAGCACCATTTCAAAACCGCCACGGGGATCGGGAGCCAGCGGCAAGTCGCGGCGGCCGATCAGGCCCATCTGGTAATAGAACTGCACGTCTTCGGCCGGCAGGGCCTGGGCCAGGGCCAGCACCCGGTCACGGTCGCCATGGCCGTTGTCGACGCCTTCCGGCAAGGCCTGGGCGATGGCGACGCGGTGCAGCACATTGAGGATTTCCGAGAGCACGCCGTTCCAGTCCGGGCCCTGTTCGGCCAGGTGGCGGACCGCCTCGAGCAGGGCCTTGGCGTCGCCTTCGATCAGCGCATGCAGGACGTCATAGACCTGGCCGTGATCGAGGGTACCGAGCATCGCCCGCACGTCAGCGGCCATGACCTTACCTTCACCGAAGGCGATCGCCTGGTCGGTGAGGCTCATGGCATCGCGCATCGAACCGTCGGCGGCGCGACCGAGCAACCACAGCGCATCGTCTTCGAACGGCACGTTCTCGACGCCAAGCACATGGGTCAAATGCTCGACGACCCGTTCCGGGGTCATGTTCTTCAGGGAGAACTGCAGGCAACGCGAAAGAATCGTTGCAGGAAGTTTCTGCGGATCAGTGGTGGCCAGGATGAACTTGACGTAGGGTGGCGGCTCTTCGAGGGTTTTCAACAGCGCATTGAAAGAATGGCTGGAGAGCATGTGCACTTCGTCGATCAGGTAGACCTTGAAACGCCCGCGGCTGGGGGCGTACTGCACGTTGTCGAGCAGCTCGCGGGTGTCTTCGACCTTGGTGCGGCTGGCGGCGTCGATCTCGATTAGGTCGACGAAGCGGCCTTCATCGATCTCGCGGCACACCGAACACTCGCCACAGGGCGTTGAAGTGATACCTGTTTCACAGTTCAAGCATTTGGCTATGATCCGCGCGATGGTGGTCTTGCCAACCCCGCGCGTACCGGTAAACAGGTACGCGTGGTGCAGCCGCTGGCTGTCCAAGGCATTGATCAGAGCCTTGAGCACATGGGTCTGGCCGACCATTTCGCGGAACGAGCGCGGACGCCATTTACGTGCAAGAACCTGATAACTCATCGAAAACCGTCGCAGCGAAGGAAGCAGAAGCGGCTAATGCTAGCGGAGCAAGGCACAAATTGCATCCGGTGCGCTCGTCTAATCTGGCTAAGCTGCATTTTGCGGGCCTTTTGCTTCAAGGATAGTGGAGCGTTTATGCGGCTGGGCTTGGGGGCACTGCTGTTGATCAGCCTGGACGGGGTGGCCGCTGACGCACCGTTGCGCTTCGTGGTACCTGACAGTTGGGCCATGCCGATGGTGCAGCTTGAACGCGGCCGGCCGACCCAGGGCATCCTTTATGACGTGATGCTCAGCCTCGCGACCCAGGTCGGTGTGCCGGCGCAGTTTCACGTATTGCCCCGCGGCCGGGTGCAGAACGCCATGGAACAGGGCGAGGTCGACATTCGCTGCTACGCCGCACAGTCCTGGACGCCGAACCAGTCCGGCGACTATATCTGGAGCATTCCGCTCTGGACTCAACCCGACCTGCTGGTCAGCCGGCCTGACGCGAAGGACTCCGTCAACCCGGCACACTTGCCGCATCAATCGATCGGCACGGTTCTGGGCTACAGCTACCCGACCCTGCAGCCGCTGTTCGACGCCAACCGGCTGTATCGCGACGATGCCCGTAACCAGGAACAGGTGCTGGAGAAGCTGCATGCCGGACGCAACCGCTATGCGGTCAGCAACCAATGGACCCTGGACTGGTTCAACCAGCGATTGTTGCCGCAGCAGCAACTGCAAGGCGTGGCGTTCCTGCAGGAGCAACGCGTCGGCTGTTACGTACGCAACGATCCCAAGGTGCCGGTGCAGCGCATTCTGCGCACCCTGCTGCGCATGAAGATGTCAGGGGAAATCGATGACATCATTCGCCTTTACGTTGGCGGCAAGGCTGAAGCCAGGCCGTGACCGAGGACGGCTGAATCCGCTACCCGCCATTGCGCCGGGGCGACAAAACTCCTGACCCAGCCCGGCACGTCGGCGGCGGCCATCGGCGGCGCAATGAAATCGCCCTGGGCCACGTCGCAGCCCAAGTGCAACAGCAACTCGCCATGCTCGATACTTTCCAGCCCCTCGGCGATCACCTGGCGGCCAAATGCCCGGGCCAGGCCGATCACCGCCGTGGTCAATGCCAGGTCATCGCCATCATGAAGAATGTCGCGCACAAAGGATTTGTCGATCTTGATGGTCTGGGTGCGCAGGCGCTTGAGGTAACTCAGGGATGAATAGCCGGTGCCGAAATCCCCCAGGGAAAACTGCACCCCCAGCGCCTGGCAAGCCTGCAGGCAGGTACTGACATGCTGGATGTTCTCGACCGCGACCGACTCGACGATCTCCAGGTCGAGCCGCTGCGGCGCCACACGCGCATGCCGCGCCAACAGGTTTTTTAGCCGCAAGACGAAGTCCGCCCGCTGAAAATGCCGCGCCGCGATATTGATGCTCACCGGCCAGTCATGTCCGGCCTGGCGCCATTGGTCCAGTTGCGCCAACACCTGGTCCATGACCCATTCACCGATATCGATGATCAGGTCGGTCGCTTCCACCAGGGGCAGGAATTCCCGGGCGGACACTAAGCCGTTTTGCGGGTGCTCCCAGCGCAGCACTGCCTCGAAGCCGACGACCTGGCCCCGACGCATGTCGACCTTGGGCTGGAACTGCAGGAGCAGTTCGCCAGCTACCAGCGCCTGCCGCACCCGTTCGACCGTCTCGTGAGTGGCCTTGACCTCGCGGTCGCGGGTCACGTCGAATAAATGAAAGCGCTTGCGACCACTCTGCTTGGCCACATACATGGCCTGATCGGCATGACGCAGCAGGGTCCCCGCATCTTCGTTATCGTGAGGGAAAAGCGTGACGCCGATGCTGGCAAACACATTGATATCCTTGCCTTGCAGCGAGTACGGGGCCGATATCGCCCCCAGCACCCGATTCAGAGCGGCCCGCAGCTGCGACAAGTCATGTACATAGCGCAACACCAGGACGAACTCGTCGCCGGCCAACCGCGCGACCACATCCTCGCCACGCACGATGTTGCGCAGGCGCTTGGCCACCTCCACCAGCAAAAGATCGCCAGTGGCATGCCCGTAGCCATCATTGATCGCCTTGAAGCCGTCGAGATCGAGCATGCACACCGCCAGCGCGATGCTCTCCTGCCGGGAGAACTCCAGCGCCTGATCGAGCAGATCCGAAAGAAATGCACGGTTGGGCAGCCCGGTGAGCACGTCATGACCGACCCGCCATTGCAGGGAATGCAGCAGTTGTCGTTTCTCGCTGATGTCGAAGCGAATCGACAGATACCGCTCAACCCGCCCGGTGGCAGTATCGATCACCGGCACCATGGTGCTTTCGACCCAGTACAGGCTGCCATCCTTGGCACGATTGCAGATCTCGCCCTTCCAGATATGACCCAAGGCGATGGTGCGCCACATGTCGACGAAGAAGTCAGTGGCGTGCATACCGGAATTGAGCATGCGATGGTTTTGCCCAAGCAGTTCTTCACGACTGTAGCCGGACACTGCGCAAAACTGGTCATTGACGTGGGTAATCCGGCCGCCCAGGTCGGTCTCGGAAAAAATCGCGGCGGCATCCACCGCCCTGCGGTACTTCTCATCCATGAGTCAGGCTCGCTACGGTGGAACCCGTTGAAGGCAGCAACACCGATACTGGTAATATTCTGCAAGGCTTCAGGTGGCTCTCGCCGCCTTGCGTGAACGCGCAATAGTGGCTTTTTCACATCGTTCCATAATCTGAAACAAGCTCACTCAATGCCGCTTTTGGGCGGCAATTCTACGAAATGCATCACATCTTGCAAAGCAAGGTGATGGATCATGCAGTTGTCTAATGCAAAAATCTATCGTTAAGTTCTTGATTCTAAATGGGAATTGAGCAATGCACATTTCAAGTTTGGGTCCAGCCATCCGCCGGCACCGCAAGGTCGCGGGGCTTACTCAGGCTGAACTTGGCGAAAGAACCGGTTTTGACCCCAAAACCATCAGCCGCTTCGAAACCGGCACCTATACCCCCAGCGTGGATGCACTGTTCCTGTTTGCCAATGTGCTGGGGGTGAAGCTGAAAGCCTTTTTCGCCGACCCGGGCGATGAGGATGAACAGCGGGCGTACCTGTTCGATGTCATACATAAAGCCCCCCCAAAGGACCTGGGAAAGCTGATTGCAGCGGTTGACCAGGCCTTGTCCAAGCCTTAAAGCCAGAAAAGAAAAAAGGAGGCCGACGTGTCGATCTCCTTATTCATGTCGCCGCCAAATCGTGGACGACAAAAAACCGCGATGAACAGATGCCATGGCAGTACAGGAAAAATGGTTTGGACAGATAACGCGAGAGAGGGTCTCGCGGCTCGTTAAGGTGGCGACCCCACCAGCCACACCCCGGCACACAATGTCACCGCTGCGGCTGCTCCCTTCCAGGCCTGACCGGGTTCACGGCTGATCGTTGCGGGGGGACCGATGGGGTCACCATAACGACGCTCACCTGACGGCGAGCCGCGCCATTGTACCTATCTGAGACGAAGTTACAACCGTTCGTGCGGATTAAAAAATATGAGCGGGTTCAAGGACATGCAATTGCCTAGAAAATCCAGTGACGGATTGACTGTAGGAGCGAGGCTTGCCCGCGAACCAGGCGCCACGGTGCAATTGACACACCGTGTCATCGCTCTTCGCAGGCAAGTCGGATCGCCGCACCGCTCGCCCCTACACTTCCCAATCGGCCTTCGCAATGTGCAAACCGTGCAACCCCTTGTACGCTGCACGCTCAGGCTGGCTCCAACCCTCGAGCAAGGATTCATCCAGCCGATATACCTCCACCCCCAACGGGCGGCACACGCTCAGGGGATCCTGCGCATCCGGCCCCCACATGGCCAGCGACAGGTCCCCTCCCGGGCAAGTCGACAATGCGCAAAGCAGATCGATCTCGGCGAAGAACTCCAGGTAATCGCCCTTCTGCGCCGGGCAGGCCTTCATGAAGTACATGTCGTCGTGATTCAGCCCCGTGCACTGGAAAATGTTCAGCACGTCATGCACGTCGAATTCGCTCAGGCCGTGAGGCAGTACTGCGCGGGTCAGGTTGGAATGACAGTGATGGTGGAAATCCTCGCCGGTGAGCATTTTGTTCACATACGGGTCGCAGCGGGTACCCAGCAAGTCGTGCAGGCGCCCGCCATGTTCATCGATACCGTACGCGGCGAGGCTGTCATCGGTGATGGTCACCAGCGGCCGCAGGAACGGCAGGTTCGACCAGAGCCGGTCGTGGGTGCTTACGTGAGCACCCTGCAATTGCCGGGTCCGCGCCGCCCACAAGCGTTCGCGCGGATCGTTGGCGTTCCACACGTTGAAATCCCCCACTTGCGGCCCGACCGGCGTGGTGACGCGAAACACGTGCCTGGCCGGCACTTTCCAGGCACGGCCGGTACGGATCGGCACTTCGAATGACTCGATCAACGTGCGCCCGTCCTTCGTGTCACGAACCCGCTCGTAGAAGGCCTTGTCCACCTGCAAGGCCGAGCCTTTGCTGACTTGATAGGCCGCTGGATAGTCTTTGTACATGGCACAGATCCTCGATCAGTGATGGGAGGCAGGGGCAAACATTTGCAACAGCATGTGTTCAGAATCGTCGAGATACAGGCTCATGGTGTCTTCGGCACCGCGCTTGTCGCCCTCGACGAGCAGCTCATGGATCTGCCGGTCGCGAGCCAGCCAGGGCGCCTGAAAACGTGATTCATCGGGGGCGCTGCAGAACACCAGGCGCAATTGCGCGACGACGTTGGTGAAGAACTCGTCAAACAACGGGCTGCGCAACAGCCCAACGATATGCTGGTGAAAGGCCAGACCATGGGTGCCGACTGCGCGCCAGTCCTCGCGCTCCCGGGCCAGCTCGGCGGCTTCCAGGGCTTCGAGCATGCGGTCGGATTCATACTCACGCAGGGGCCGGCTGGCACTGATGGCCTGCAACTCAAGCGTGCGGCGAACCCGGAACAGGTCCCGCACATCCTCGACCCCCAACCGGCGCACCATCACACCCTTGTTGCGCACATAGCGGGTCAGGCCCTCCTGCCCCAAGCGGTGCAGGGCCTCGCGAATGGTATTGCGCGAAGCGTTGTAGGCGACCACCAGATCACTTTCCACCAAGGCCATGCCGGGCAGTAATCGCCCACCAATAATGTCGCCGCGTAACTCCAGCGTGATGTGATCGGCCAATGACAGTCCGCTGTTCATACTCATTACCTTGGATTGTTCAACAATCGTTGATGAATGAGTAATCACTATTCGTGCCATATTTCATTGAGGTTTCGATCAAGTTCGACGCATCTGCATGCTTTTTAGAAATAGAAGTACAGTCACCATCCAATTTTCATTGGTTAATATGGCGCATTGATGTGGAGATATCAGATGCGTTACTCGCAGGACCATAAAGCCCAGACTCACCAACGCATCATCAAGGAAGCTTCCGTACGCTTTCGCCGAGACGGCATCGGCGCGACCGGCCTGCAACCGCTGATGAAAGCGCTGGGCTTGACCCACGGGGGCTTTTATTCACACTTCAAGTCCAAGGACGAATTGGTGGAAAAAGCGCTACAGGCAGCCGGGGATCAAGTGGACGTCACCTGCGCGGAGCTGTTTGCCCAGGAGCGCCCGCTGGAGGCATTCATCAACGCCTACCTGTCCGAATGGCACCAGACTTCGCCCCACGAAGGCTGCCCGCTGCCGACCATGTCATCGGAACTCGGCATGCGTGGCCAACCGAGCCCCACTTCCGACGTTGTACTCCATGCACGACTTCGCCAGATCCAGGGCACCCTCGAGGGCGAAAACATCGAGCATCGCAGCATCGTCATCATGTCCACACTGATCGGCGCGCTGCTGCTTTCGCGCAGCGTCGAGAACCCCGAGCTGGCCGCCGAGATCCTCGAAGTGGCACGCAACCACCTAATCCGGGACTAATCAACCCAGCGTTTGAACAGCACGCTGGCATTGACCCCGCCAAACCCGAAACCGTTGGACAGTGCGTACTCGATCGCCATGGGCCGCGCCTGGCCACGGACAATATCCACGCCGTCACTGGCCGGGTCCGGATTATCGAGATTGAGGGTCGCCGGCACGATCTGGTCCCGGATCGCCAGCAGCGTGAAAATGGCTTCGAGCCCGCCAGCGGCACCGAGCAAATGGCCGGTGGCCGACTTGGTCGAGGTCACAGCAATACCGTTTTGCGAACCGAACAATGCCTTGATGGCCGCCAACTCCCCCAGGTCGCCCACTGGCGTCGAGGTGGCGTGCGCATTCAGATGCTGCACTTGCTGCGGCGAAATTCCCGCCTGCGCCAATGCCAATGACATCGCCCGGCGAGCGCCGCTGCCATCCTCAGGCCCGGCGGTCAGGTGATAGGCGTCCGCACTGGTGCCGTAACCAACCACTTCTGCCAGGGGTTGAGCACCCCGGGCCAAGGCATGCTCCAGGGATTCAACCACCAGCAGGCCTGCCCCCTCGCCCATGACAAAGCCGTCGCGGTCGCGATCGAACGGTCGCGAGGCGCGCTCCGGAGTGTCGTTAAAAGCGCTGGACAAGGCACGTGCCGCCGCAAATCCGGCAAGACTGACCCGATCGATCGCTGCCTCCGCCCCCCCACACACCGCAACATCCGCCTCGCCACTACGAATCAACCGCACCGCATCGCCAATGGCCTGGACGCCGGCCGCACAGGCCGTGACCGGCGCTCCCAGCGGGCCCTTGAACCTATGCTGGATCGACACATGCCCCGCCGCCAGGTTGACCAGGAACGAAGGAATGGTGAACGGCGACAAGCGCCGCGGCCCACGGCTGTCCGTGGTACGCACCGCATCGGCAATCGCCCCGAAACCACCGACACCGGACCCGATGATGGTTGCCGTACGCTCCTGGGCATCCGCGGTTTGCGCCTGCCAACCCGCCTGCTCGATGGCTTGGCGCGCCGCCTCCATGGCAAACAGGATGAACCGGTCCATCTTCTTCTGTTCTTTGGGCGATGTTGCCCGATCCGGATCAAAACCCGCCTGCGGATCCTCCGCCAGGGTTGGCACCGCCCCGCCGACTTTGGCGGGCAGATCGGCCACCACCTCGTCCGGCAAGTTGCGCAACCCGGAACGCCCGGCCAACAAACGCGCCCAGACCGCTTCGACACCGCTACCCAGCGGAGACACCAGCCCCATGCCTGTCACTACCACTCGACGATCACTCATACCGCAACCACCTCATACCGGTTCGCGCGCGTCATTTGTAACGCGCAGCCGCATTGCTTTTGGAAAGGTTAGGCGCCATGACGAGTCGCGCCGCCACAAATGCATCCCAGTCACCAGCATCCGGCAATGAAGGAATGGTCACCAACTCACCCTGATCCAGCCCCGCCAGGGCCGCATCGACCATCTCCCCCGCCTCCATCACCATCTCCTCCGGAATCTGCGACGCATCGATACCCGAACGCTCCCAGATCTCGGTACGTGTTACCCCTGGCAACACAGCCTGGACCTTGACGCCGGTGCCGTCGAGTTCGGCGTTCAACGACTGGGTCAGGCTCAATACATAAGCCTTGCTCGCGCTGTACGTCGCATTGAAACGCTCGGGAAACAACGCCACCACCGATGCAATGTTGATGATCGTGCCTCGGCCCGCCTTGGCAAAACTCGCCGCCGCCGCCGACGCCAAACGCGTGACCGCCGTGATGTTCAACTGGATCATGCGCTCCATCTGGTCCAGATCGGCATTGGCCAACAACCCATCCGCCGCCACCCCCGCATTGTTCAGCAACAGGCTGATACTCGAATCGCTGCGCATACGCTGCTCAAGCTTCAGCACGTCATCCTTCTGCGTCAAATCCGCTTTCAACACCTCAACCTGAACACCATGGGCATCGCGCAACGCGCTCGCCGCCGCCTCAAGCCGTCCTTGATCACGGGCAACCAACAACAAATCAAAACCACGCGCGGCCAACCGCTGCGCGTAGACCGCGCCGATACCGGAAGACGCACCGGTGACGAGGGCCGTACCTTGGGACTGAATGGAAGTCATGACGTTGCTCCTGGGAGATGCCAGAGAAATGGATACGCGCCAGGTTTTCAGCGCGCCTTGATCGAAATCGAATTTATTATAGGCATAATTTAATTGGCATATGATAGTCGTAATTTTTTAATTGGCGACGAAAGGCAAAACCTCGCAGCATCCGCCAGAAAGAAAAAAGGCCGGTCAATGACCGGCCTCCAAGGCTGATTAACAAGCTTAGTTCACCTGAAGCTTCTCGCGATTCTTATCCAGCAGGGCCTTGCCGATACCTTTCACTTCGAGCAACTCGTCGACAGATACGAAAGGACCATTACTTTCACGATACGCAACAATCGCCAAAGCCTTGGCCTCCCCTACACCGGATAACTCACGCTGCAAGGTTGGCGCATCAGCCTTGTTGAGGTCGACTTTGCCTGATTGCGTACTCGCCGAAGCCTCCATCGCCACCGGAGCCTTGGAAGCCTCTGGCTTGACCGCAGGCGCAGCATTGGCAGTGATAGTGGCACTGGTGAGCAGGGCAAAAACCAGGGAATAGAAATAGCCTGTACGCATAAATGACGCTCCATGACATCGGTTGAGGAAGCAGCTTTTCCGCAGCTGCTTCCTCAAGTTAGGTGATGTGGGGAGGGTGTCAAAAATGTGTCTGTTGCGGGATGTGAGACAATCAGGGTTCGAGGCGACGTTGCTGGTAGATCCAGTCGACGATTTCGTCGTCGGGAGTGTAGCCACTGACGGTTTCGCGCAGGAGTTGGCGGACTCGTGCGTAGTCATCGCGCTCAACCGCGTTAAGCAGCTCAGTCAGCTTTGACTTGAGTACTTCCCAAGGTAGATGATCTTCATTGGCACTCATAATCATCGGATGCTGTGTCGCGCCTACGTTGTCGCCAATCAACAACTCCTCATAAAGCTTCTCGCCGGGGCGCAGTCCGGTAAATTCGATCGCGATGTCACCCTGGAGATTTTTCTCCGAGCGGATACTCAATCCAGACAGATGAATCATCTTCTCTGCCAACTCGACAATCTTCACCGGCTCGCCCATGTCGAGCACGAACACATCGCCGCCCTGCCCCATGGAGCCCGCCTGGATTACCAGTTGCGCGGCTTCGGGAATGGTCATGAAATAGCGAGTGATTTTCGGGTGAGTGACCGTTAATGGGCCACCGGATTTGATCTGGCTGTGGAACAGCGGGATCACTGAGCCGGAGGAACCCAGCACATTGCCAAAGCGCACCATGGTGAAACGGGTCTTGTTGACCCGGGAGACATTGGTCTTGTCGCCGAACAACACCGGGGCAATTTCACGACTGAGGGCTTGAAGGGTCAACTCGGCCAACCGCTTGGTACTGCCCATGACATTGGTCGGGCGCACGGCCTTATCGGTGGAGATCAACACAAAGTTGGACACACCCGATTGCAACGCAGCCTGAGCAGTGTTGAGCGTGCCAATGACGTTGTTAAGCACGCCTTCAGCAATGTTGTGCTCGACCATTGGGACGTGCTTATACGCGGCAGCGTGGTAGACGGTGTCCACACCCCAGGTTTTCATCACATCCAGAAGTTTGTCTTGGTGCCGGATCGAGCCGAGGATAGGAAGCAGACGGACAGGAACCGACTCCCTGCAGGCGCGCCGCTCCAATTCCGACAGAATGCTGTAGAGGTTGAATTCGCTGTGATCGAACAACAGAAGCGTTGTCGGCCCAAGCGAGAAAATCTGCCGGCTAAGCTCCGCGCCGATCGATCCGCCAGCGCCCGTGACCATTACTGTCTTGCCTTTGATACAACGTTCGAGCAGGTCAGGTTGCGCTGGTACCGAGTCACGACCCAGAAGGTCCGCGATATCCACTTCCTGGATATCTTCGACCTTTACCCGGCCGCTGGCCAGATCGGTGAAGCTGGGTACGCTTCGGATATGAAGCGGGTAACGCTCCAGGATAGTGAGAATTTCCCGACGTCGTGCGCGGGTAGACGACGGCAGGGCCAGGAGGATTTCCTGCGCGCCGGTTTCGTCAATCATCTGTTGGATGTGTTTGGGTTTGTAGACCTGTAGCCCTGCAATCGAACGATCCGCAATGCTTGGATCATCATCGATAAACGCCACGGGACGCATGACCCGGCCCATACGAAGCGCAGCGACAAGCTGATTGCCTGCTACGCCTGCACCATATATTGCAACCTTGGTGAGACCATCATTTCGATTGGTAAAAGGCACATGCTGAGCGCCGGCGAACCAATCACCCATGAAGTATTGGCGCATGCAAAGACGCAGACCACCAATGATGACAAGGCTGAGCCACCAGTAATTGAAAATGATGGACCGCGGCACTACGGCTTCATGGTTGCTGTACCAGTAGACCACGACCGCAAGGATCAACGAGGACAGGCTCACAGCCTTGATAATGGCGATCAACGCATCGTTGCCAAAATAGCGCATGACCGCACGGTACATGCCGAAGCGGATGAATAAGGGAATGGCTACAACCGGCGCGCAGGCGAAGAGCCAGAAGTGGGCCTTCAAAGGGTTGTACATGTCGTCGATGCCGAGGCGGACGATGAAAGCAAGCCAAAGAGCCATCCACACCAGCACAACGTCGGTGGCGACTTGAATCAGCCGTTTTTTCCGGCGAGGAAGGCTAACCAAAAAAACCCTGAGCCTATCCGTAACGTCATCGAACACTATTCCCGCTCCCTCTCTCGGACGTTGCTACAGTGTACCTGCGTGAGCGCTTCGATCACATGGCAATGCCCGCCTGCCCAACAACATGACCGATTTCAAGGCGAATGCCAAAATTTCATTCACGAACATGAGCGGGCATCCTGTTTTCGCATGACAGCGATCAACGCCCCTCGTAGCATGTGTATCACGACCCTCACCACCTAATCCGTAGAAGCACCGCTTTCACAATGTCGCGGACGCATGGATTTGATCATGCAAAAGGGGCGAAGTGCCGCTGACACAGACATTTTGAGCAATCCACCTTAAAATGCCCAACGCCTCACTTTTTCCACGGATAAAATCTCGATGAGCTAACGCCTTACCTCAAAGAATTCAGCATCCAAAATTGCGCATCCTCACCGAGTTCAACTGAATCAGAAGGCTAAACTCCTGTTGAGACTAGTACGAATCGGCAATGCTTGAGATTTAAAAATGAACACGCAGCCACATCGCTTGAGCTCAAGTCAGATGACTCATGGTTCTCTAGCGGTCGAGACATCCAAGGCGAAAGTCGCTATTTTGCTTTGTACATATAACGGGTCCAGATTTCTTGGTGAGCAACTCGAGTCGTTTATCAGGCAAACGCATAAAAACTGGATTATTTATGCTTCCGACGATGGTTCGATCGATGACACGCTAGTCGTGCTGAACAACTATCAACAGGTACTGGGTAAGGACCGCCTAATCCTATTGACCGGCCCACGTCAAGGCTTTGCCAGAAATTTTCTATCGCTGATTAAAAATCGGTCAATCATCGCCGACTACTACGCGTTCAGCGATCAAGACGATATCTGGTTCGAGGACAAGCTCGAACGAAGCATTGCCAAAGCTTCTATTCCCCAACGCATTCCTGCCCTTTATTGCTCAAGGACACGCCTGATTTCAGCTGACAAACAGGCACAAGGCTACTCTCCCCTTTTTTCCGCTGCGCCTGGGTTCGGCAATGCCTTGGTTCAAAGCATTGCCGGGGCAAATACCATGCTCATTAACACCCAAGCACGCGAACTGTTGGCTAAGACGCCGGACGATGCAGTGATCGTCGCCCATGACTGGCTGACCTATCTGCTCGTCACGGGTTGCGGCGGAAAAGTCTTCTATGATCCTCAGCCCACTCTTGATTATCGCCAGCACAACGAGAACCTCATCGGTGCAAACAACGGGTTGCGGGATCGATTGGTCCGCCTGGCAAAAATGTGCACGGGAAGATTCAGTGAATGGAGCACTCAAAACCTGCGAATCTTGAACAGCTTCCGGCCAAGGCTGACACCTCAAAGCCAACAGACGATGGAGCGATTTGAACAAGCTCGCCAAAGCTCGTTTTTTACGCGGCTTTACCTGATGAAAAAATCAGGAATCTATCGTCAAACGCTGCCAGGCAACATCAGCCTCTTCATCGCAGCATGCTTGAACAGAATCTGAGCTGCACATTCAAGGGTCAACCCGTATGGGGCATGGATGCCTCTGCGCCTCACATATGGTAAGGTGCCGCCCGCCATCGGCGAAGGGTCGTTGAGGGATCGCCGCGCCATGCGAAAATAAGGGCAATGCTCAGTCAGTATCAGCCCGACATCCAGCACAGAGGTTGCCCGATAATATCCCCCGAGGCTCCGCTCCTTCGGTAGGCGATGATGGACTCAAGACCTTTATGTAAAGCAGTCGTTACATTCAGTTTCGTCATTGGGCACATTTAACACAGGCTCTTCGAAAGAGCCGTGAAAAGCGTCGAAAAGACACGATATTGATGAGAATTGGTAACCGCTGAAGGAACGAAATGAAGCGAGATGGCGTAATTCCCACTGCACTGTCAGGTGGCAACAAAACTATGCGTGAGATCAGACCCTTCAACTTTCCATCAGCACGCCCAAAAGAGCCGGTGAGTGCCTACTCGCCAGAACCTGTCCTTGCCAGTCCAGGTTCGCCCCTCAAAGTTCTGTTGACACTGGCAATGCGCCTCTTGCAGATGGCCATCACAGTGACATCACCCTTTTTTTTGGTTGAGAATTCATGACGAAAAAAACAACATTGCTGGCCATCCCCGAGGTCATCCTTTTTGAGCCAAAAATCTATGGTGACGACCGCGGCTTTTTTTATGAAAGTTTCAACAAAAAAACCTTTGATGACGCAGTAGGCCGCGACGTCCAGTTCGTCCAGGATAATCACTCAAGCTCGGCAAAGGGTGTGTTGCGGGGACTCCACTATCAGATCAAGCATCCTCAGGGCAAGCTGGTTCGCGTAACGGTGGGCGAAGTCTTTGATGTTGCCGTTGACCTGCGCAAAAGCTCACCTACTTTCGGTAAATGGGTCGGCGCCTATCTCAGCGCTGAAAACAAACATCAGCTATGGGTACCTGAAGGGTTCGCCCATGGCTTCGTTGTTCTGTCGCCTACCGCCGAATTCTTGTACAAAACCACCGATTACTACGCACCTGCCCATGAACGCAGTCTGGCATGGAACGATCCTGCCATCGGTATCGAGTGGCCACTTGACGAAGCACCTACCCTGTCCGTCAAGGATCAGGCAGCAGCCCTGCTTAAAAATGCTGAGGTGTTTGCCTAGTGAATCCACATCTGTCTCCCGGAAGTGGACCTGCCAGCCTCGTCAAAAGCTTGTGGCATAACCGGCAACTTATCGCGCAAATGACCACCCGCGAAGTGGTCGGGCGCTACCGTGGCTCGGTAATGGGCTTGGCTTGGTCCTTTTTCAATCCGATATTGATGCTGGCCGTATACACCTTTGTTTTTTCCGAGATATTCAAGGCCCGCTGGGTCGGCATGGATCCGGGCAAAGGTGGTTTTGCCATCCTGTTGTTCGTCGGCATGATTGTTCATGGTTTGTTTGCCGAATGCGCAAACCGCGCGCCGTCGCTGATTCTGACCAACGGCAACTACGTAAAAAAGGTCGTTTTCCCCCTGGAAATTCTTCCGGTCATTACCTTGGGGTCGGCCTTGTTCCATAGCAGCATCAGCCTGCTGGTCCTGCTGATCGCCCAAGTGATCCTGACGCATACGATGCAATGGACGGCCCTGCTGTTCCCGTTGATTCTGGTGCCGCTGCTATTGGCAACCCTGGGCTTCAGCTGGTTTCTGGCATCCCTCGGGGTGTTTCTGCGCGATGTCGGGCATGTCATCGCGGTCCTGACCACCGTGCTGCTGTTTTTGTCCCCTGTGCTGTACCCCGTAGCTGCGTTACCCGAGGTGTATCAGCCTTGGCTGATGCTCAACCCGCTGACTTACATCATTGAAGAAAGCCGTAACGTTCTGCTTTTCGGACATTGGCCTCAGTGGGACAGCCTGGGCATAGCGATGATTATCGGCTCACTCATCGCCGCTGCCGGATTCTGGTTCTTCCAAAAAACACGAAAAGGGTTCGCTGATGTCCTCTGATAATGTCGCAATCAGCGTACAAAACATCTCAAAGTGTTTTTATACCTACGACAAACCCCGGGATCGCCTGAAGCAGGCAATCATGCCGCGCCTGCAACGCTGGGCGGGTGACGAGATCACCACCTACGGCAAGGAATTCTGGGCATTACGCGATATCAGCTTTGATGTAAAAAAAGGCGAAACCGTTGGGATCGTGGGCCGCAACGGCTCTGGTAAATCCACGCTTCTGCAAATCATTTGCGGCACCCTGACGCCCACTACCGGTTCGATCGAAACCCGAGGACGTATTGCCGCGTTGCTGGAACTTGGCTCCGGCTTCAACCCGGAGTTCACCGGACGCGAAAACATCTATCTCAACGCCGCAGTACTGGGCCTGACCCGGGATGAGGTTGCCGAACGATTCGACGCGATCGCAGGCTTTGCAGACATCGGCGAGTTCATTGACCAGCCCGTGAAAGCCTATTCAAGCGGCATGGCCGTGCGCTTGGCATTTGCTGTACAGGCCCAGGTAGATCCCGACATTCTGATCGTGGATGAAGCCCTTTCCGTTGGGGACGCCCGATTCCAGGCCAAGTGCTTTGAACGCCTGCGGCAACTCAAAGACAACGGGACCAGCATCTTGCTCGTCACCCACGCCAGTGAGCAGGTCGTTACTCACTGTTCTCGTGCGATTCTGATCAACGACAGCAGAATCGAACTCATCGGCGAGTCTCGGCCGGTGGTCAACCGCTACATGGACATTCTCTTCGGCCGCGAAAAGCGTCCGGAAAAAGAGGAAGCCCCTGCGCCACTGGCCGTGCCGCAATCCCGAGCTACTGAAGCTGTAAAGCTCAGCTTCGAGCCAAACGCCTATGCGGGGCGGCCAGGTTATAACCCCCATGAGTACCGCTGGGGCGACGGTGCTGCCTCTTTGCTGGATTTTCATTTGAGTGCTGCAGGACGCGAGTACCCGAACACGATTGAAACGGGTGAAGAAATCGAACTTAATCTCGCGGTACAATTCAATCATATGGTTGTCAGTCCGATACTTGGCTTTACCATCAAGACCAAGGAAGGGGTAACGGTTTACGGTACCAATTCATACCTGCTTGATTGTGAATCGATGCAAACGATCGGTTCCGAAGGCACCCAAGCTACCGCCTGCTTGAAGTTTGTTAACCGGCTTGCAACAGGTGATTACTTTATTTCCGTAGGGATCGCATCCAGGTCCGGTGAAGATATCTTGCCTCACGACCGACGCTACGACTCTATCCACTTTGTCGTAGCTCCCACGCCACAGGTGTTGGGCTTGATAGATCTAGGTGCCTCCATGGAAATCAAATTGGTAACTGAAAATGTTTGAACTCGATCGCTACGGGTATACCCGCGACGAACAGACCGGCGTATGGGTGCGTTCCGATTACCAAGGTATAGCTTACAGCGACGGTGACGTGACTGAAAACAAACTCGCCGCGATTATTCGCGATGCCGGGGATGTATCCGTCCTGTCCGAAGAGTTGCCTCAACACTGCACCGATTGGGCGACGCTTTACCATCTAAGCTCCATTCGCGGCAATATCCTGCGCCCGTTCGAACATCTGCTCAAAGGCAAGGTCCTGGAGATCGGTGCAGGCTGCGGTGCAATCAGCCGGTTCCTGGGCGAATGCGGCGCACAGTTGCTGAGCCTCGAAGGCAGCCCGCGACGCGCGTCCATTGCCGCCAGTCGCACCCGCGGACTGTCGAATGTGACGGTTTTGGCGGAGCGCTTCGACGACTTCAAGACTGACGAACAATTCGACGCCATCACGCTTATCGGTGTGCTGGAGTACGCCAGCATGTTCAGCTCCGATGCTGACCCTGCCTATGCCATGCTCAAACGTATTCGCGGCTTGCTCAAACCTGATGGGCATCTTTTTATTGCCATTGAAAATCAGCTTGGCTTGAAGTATTTCGCCGGTGCGCCGGAGGATCATGTCAGCGTCCCCATGTATGGCATCGAAGGCCGATACGCCGAAGGCCAACCCAAAACCTTTGGACGTAAAGAGCTAGCGCGACTGATCGAGCGAGCAGGCTTCAAATCCTCGACATTCCTGTCCCCAAGCCCGGACTACAAGCTGCCGAACTCGATCATCACCGAGGCGGGTTTCACCTCGAACGAGTTCGACGCCGCGGCACTGGCTTGGCAGAACGTAAAAAAAGACCCGCAACTGCCCGTGTTGACATACTTCAATCTGGAAAAAGCATGGCCGGTTGTCATCGATAATGATCTGGGCATGGATTTAGCCAATTCGTTCCTGGTGGCCGCTTCCTGTGCTGGCACCGCTGCGGTCCCGGAGACAACGCTCGCCTACCATTACAGCACCGGTCGAAAAGCGGCGTACTGTAAGGAGTCGCTGTTTGTTGAGTCGGACCAAGGTATTGAAGTCCAATATCGGCGCTTGGGAAAAGAAACAGCCCCCGAACAGGATGAGGCTTTCAAGTACATACTTCCTGCCACAGATGCCTATGCCACAGGAAAAATCCTTAGCCTGCCATTTTTGGAAACGGCCGCCACCATTGATTGGACTCCCCTCAGTTTCAATCCATTTCTCACGGTGTATCTCCAACATTTGAAAGTACTCCTTGCAAAAGAAGGAGTTGACCTTGGTCTTGAAAACATCACGGATCTGTTGCCTGGGCGGTACATTGATGCGGTTCCCCATAACATCGTTATTGATGACCACGGGAACCCGTCCCTGATCGATGTTGAATGGGAAATTTCTGACGGTGTAGAGCTGGGTCATCTTTTGATGCGCGCCCTGCTCCTGCTGCTGGCTTGTGCCAACCCTCTTTCAGCCAGCGCTTCAACCCTGAGCAGACAGGCGTTCATCATCCAACTGTTAGAAAGCGTGAACCTTCACATCACGCCTGAAGACCTTCAGCGTTACATTGTCAAAGAGGCTCGCTTCCAGGAAAAAGTGACAGGGCGCAGTATCTCCAATTTTCTTGACTGGTCTCCCGACAAGACAATTTATACCTTTGGCGCAGCCCAAATGAAGCGGCCGCATGCAACCCTATATTACAGTGCTACCTCAGACTCGTTTTCCGAGCGTAAGACAATCAGCCAGGAAGTACAAAATGGTGCACAAACACTGGCCTTTTCGTTGGCTGCGATTTCCACTGACAGCAACGTACTGAGATTTGACCCGATCGACGCTCGACAGTCATTTACCATCAGCCAAATGAAAATTGTCCGTGACAATCAAACCGTTTGGCTGTGGGAAGGTGAACTCAAGTCCGATTCTGGCGTAATAAAGTTCAGACGCGCCGACAAGAGCGCGCTATATCTGTCCCTCACCACTGACCCTTATCTGGTCTTGCCTGTCGAACTTCAAACACTGGGAAGTCTTGAACAGCTGACACTGGAAATAGACTTGACATTACTTATGGATGAGCAAATCGCTCAAGAGATTACCGTGCTTAGTGAATCAGCATCGAACGAAACTTTTGCCAACCTCACAAAACCGCTGGAGCGGGAACTGGAAGCGGCAAACATCAGATATTCAGAATTGCAACAGTCCACGCAGAAACAGTTAGAACTGCTAAGCCAAAGAAATTTGGAGTTGGAACAACTGCAACTCAATAACTTGCTGGCCGACGAGCTCAATGAAAAAGTTCTGCAGATTCAGAACCTGGAAGGCAAGCTCACGCTTCAACAGGTGCAAAAAGATACACACATCCATAATCTGAACTTACAGATTATTAGCATGCAAAGCTCTTCCAGCTGGAAGCTGACTGCCCCTCTGCGCCGATCTATTCTGATCATGCGCCGCCTGCGTAAAATGCTTCGGGTACTGCCTTCGGCCATCCGTCGGGGCGGCGGCATTCAAAGCACGGCTCAAAAAGCTTTGGCTGTCTGGAAAAGCCAGGGAACCGCAGGCCTTATCGCCCGTCTTCGGTGGATCAATGGTGCAAGCGAGTTTGCATTTATTGGACAGGAAACCCGCGAAGTACCGGACCGTCACGATTATGCAAGGTGGGTCGCGTACTACGACACCATAGATGACAATGGTCGCTGGCGCATGAAGGAAGAAATCAGAAAATGGGCAAGGAAGCCTTTGATTTCGATCATCATGCCCGTGTACAACCCGCCTATCGACCTGCTTCGTGAAGCCGTAGAAAGTGTACAGGCTCAGTTGTATCCAAACTGGCAGCTATGCCTTGCTGACGACGCGTCGACACAACCCGCAGTGCATGAATATCTTAAATCGCTGGCCAAGGAAGATAAGCGCATCAAAGTAGTTTTCCGCTCGGAAAACGGCCACATTTCCCGCGCCAGTAACTCTGCGCTTGAAGTAGCCACAGGGCAATACGTTGCTCTGATGGACAATGATGATCTGTTGCCCGAGCACGCACTCTACTGGGTCGCTCGCACCATCATTGAGAATCCAGATGTAGGGCTGATTTATTCCGATGAAGACAAGATCGATACCGACGGAAAAAGAAGCTCGCCTTATTTCAAATCGGACTGGAACGAGTTTCTGTTTCGCTCGCAGAATATGGTTTGCCACCTGGGTGTCTATCGCAGAGATCTGGTGGAAAAAGTCGGTCAATTTCGCCCAGGCTTTGAAGGTGCACAGGACTACGACCTGGCGCTACGTTGCAGCGAGCAGCTGGAACGCGAGCAGATCATCCACATCCCACGTGTGCTGTACCACTGGCGCATACACGCTGGTAGCACGGCGATGTCTGGTGGTGAAAAACCTTATGCGGCCATTGCCGGTGTAAAAGCGCTGGATGAACATTTGCAACGCAAAGGTGACATCGGCAAGACCGAGCTGTTGCCGATGGGGATGTACCGTGTTCACTATCAGCTACCTGCACAGTTGCCTTTGGTCACCCTGATCATTCCGACCAGAAATGCTCACGGACTGGTCAAACAGTGCATTGACAGTATCAAGGCGCTAACGACCTACCCTCATTATGAAATTATCTTGATCGATAATGGTTCAGACGACCCGGCATCGCTTGATTACTTTTCTGAAATCGACAAGGAAGACAACATTCGCGTATTGCGCGACGACGGTCCTTTCAATTACTCGGCATTGAACAACGGCGCAGTGCGCATAGCCAATGGCTCACTGATTGGCCTGGTCAACAACGACATTGAGATCATCACCCCCGAGTGGCTTGATGAGATGGTATCGATCGCCTTGCAACCAAATGTGGGGGCCGTAGGCGCCCGTCTTTGGTATCCAGATGACCGGTTACAGCACGGTGGCGTTATCGTCGGTGTCGGCGGTGTGGCTGGGCATTCGCATAAATATCTGCCCAAGGGTGATTATGGGTATTTCTGCAGAGCCGGGTTGATTCAAGAGTTTTCTGCCGTGACTGCAGCGTGTTTGATCATCAAAAAATCAACATTTGATCAAGTCGACGGGCTGGATGAAGAACACTTGAAGATCGCGTTCAATGATGTTGATTTCTGTCTGCGGGTCCAGGAAGCGGGCTATATCAACGTGTGGACGCCATTTGCTGAAATGTACCATCACGAGTCGGCTACTCGCGGACAAGAAGACACTCCAGAAAAAAAACAACGCTTCATGAAAGAGATTACTTATGTTCAGGCTCGCTGGCCCGACCTTCAAAAGGACTATGCTTACAATCCAAACCTGACACTTGATCATGAAGACTTTGGATTAGCTTGGCCACCTCGTATAAAACTCTAACCAAAGCCGAAATAAAATTTATCGCATTAAAATTTAATGCGATTTTGATTCAATCGAGAAAATATGATGTCGACTATCTTGGCACAAAACGACACGAAAACACAAAAAGTCACTTTTTTTAAATGGGCGCGATATTTATTAATTGCACTCCCAATCATCAGCTTGGCTTTTAATGCGATTTCATTACTTCGCTTTGGCACTGACATACCTTACTGGGATGATTGGCGCCAATATCAAGATGGCAACATGGGGCGAATTGATTTCAGCTACCTAATGACCTCTGCGAATGACACTTTATATCCCATCGGCCTTCTACTTGACTCGTTAGCATTCAGATTTCTGGATGGAAACACAATTACCTATCAATTTCTATCACTGATATTTATCCTTGGATCTTTATTAGCCCTTCAGTGGCGCCTTATAACTATTTGCACGACCAACAATATGGTTCGCGCATGCGCTTTTAGCCTAAGCTTATTAATGCTGCAGCCGGATACATATTGGGGTCTTCAAAATCTCGCGTATCATCAAGCTCTTCCTTTGGTGTGCATACTTAGCATTCTTAACATTGCACTCACAAGAAATCTCAAACTCAGATATGTTATCTTACCGGTAACTATTTTAGGATTTATTTCAGGCTTTTCTTACATTAGCGGTGCATTCGCAACGCTAAGCCTCTGCGCATCCCTTTTCATTTGTCATTATTTTATTGAAAAAAACGATAAAAAAATGCTCCTTGTCTGCGCATTATCTTTAGCGCCAGCAGCAATAATTTGTACCTTAATGCAAGTTTGGGTAATCGTTGGCATTCAACACGGAACACATATAGCAGGCGTAGGGATGGCTTATCCCTGGGAAAGTGATTTCTGGTTTTTCTTACTTGGAAAAATCGGACGATCATTAATGCTTCCTACCAGCACACCGGCTTTATCATTTCTCACCACAGCTTTAGTAATCGCTCTAACCAGCGCTTGCGTATTATCAATCATAATTAAATTCGTAAAAAACAAGTGCAACAACCCTCTCTCACACCATGCGTTTGTTTTTTTAAGCCTGTCCATAGTCACATTTGTTTACTTACTCCTGGTGGCAGCGGGAAGAACCAACATCCGCTCCGAACTTACTCAAGCACCGCTAGATATATTCCTCTTCGGCTTCCAAAGATTTCACTTTTTTTGGGTAACACTGCTATGGCCATGGCTGGCTATTTATCTACTCAGCAGGATGAGCGACGCCAATAATTCAAACTTGAAAGAAAAACTAATCACTGCGCTATTTTTATTCGGTGCCTTTTTTGCAGTTTTGAAAACCCCCATCATCAATCATGAGAGCTTCTATCAAACTCATATGCTGGACAGACTGGAAGGTATTAAATGCTTGCAAACTAAAATCCAAACCTACGACAACTTGGTTTGCCCAGAGTTATTCCCTACTGATTTGACGCAAGCGCTTAACAATGCAAAAAAAGCGGGAGCCTCGTTCACTCGCACTCTAACATATATACCGACCCCCTTCGGCTCTGATCGCCCCGCTGCGTTTTTCAAAACATCTAATCACGCCAATCAAACAAGGGCAGTAAACCTAACATACAACAACCAAGCTGGTGATTTATCAAGCATCACCACCAAAACTGATCCACAGTTATATTTTTCAACTGATAACCCTAAAGAAATGCAGAGCTGCCGAACACTTGAGATCACAGCCAATCTTAAGGCCATAGGGCCAGAGAGAAGTCAACTTTTTTACTTACCAATAAACAACCCGATACTCAGCGAAGCGAACTCAAAAAAATCCGAAATAGATAATTCTGAAGACTTCAAAACAATATCATTTATTTTAACTAGCGACTCAGGCTTTCAGGATAGCCTACGCTTCGACCCCGTGATGAACTCCCAGATCATCTCAATCAAAGGTATCGAAGTTCGATGCCGTGAGAAAACATTAAAATAACCCTGTATTTCCATCTGGAACTAAATTTATGGCAACTACATTCATACCATTATTTTCCGCTAAAATAGTCAATAGCTCGCTAGACTTCATGACACCATTGAAAAAAGTATTAGATAGTCATTGGTACATTTTAGGTGACGAGGTTAAAGCCTTTGAATATGAGTTTGCTCAATATGTAGGCGTAAATCACTGCATTAGTGTCGCAAATGGCTCAGAGGCACTAGAGTTGGCCCTAAGGGGCTTGGGCGTCCAGCCAGATGATCGCGTCGTAGCGGTCGCCAATGCCGGTTTTTACGGAAGCACCGCTATACATGCGGTTGGTGCTACCCCTCTATACGTCGAAATCGACCCTGTAACACTGACTCTTTGCCCTAAAGCGTTGATGGCGGTCATCGACACCAAACCCGCCGTTATAATCGTTACACACCTTTATGGCCAACTGGCTAATATAGAAGAAATCGTCCGTATCGCCGAAGCCGCCGGAATCCCTGTTCTGGAAGATTGTGCTCAGTCTCACGGAGCACGGCGCAATGGAAAGCAGGCAGGCAGTTTCGGAACAGTTGCCTGTTTTAGCTTTTATCCAACTAAAAACCTTGGCGCGCTGGGTGATGGCGGCGCAGTGGTAACCAATGATAGTGAATTAGCTAGCAAAATTAGCCAGTTGCGCCAATACGGCTGGTCCGAAAAGTATCAAGTCACCATTCCCGGCGGAAGAAATAGCCGCCTGGACGAGCTTCAAGCAGCTATCTTGCGCATCAAGCTTCCACTTTTGGATCAATGGAATGATTCTCGACGTTCAATTGCGAAACGCTACAATGAAGCATTCGCCAAACTGGACATGTTGCTGCCCTCTTCAATCGATGTTGACTATGTCGCGCACCTCTATGTCGTCAGAGTAAAAAACCGTGCGGCCTTTGCCGCTACACTGAAAGAACACTGTGTAAGCACCGATATTCATTACCCAATTGCGGACCATGATCAGCCAGGATACAAGGCCGAATCTGTATCACTTAAAGAAACCGAGCTTGCGTGCCAAACTGTTATTTCTCTGCCTTGCTTCCCAGGCCTAACTGATAATGAAGTCAGCCGAGTAATCGAAGCGGTTACGGCCTACTTCTCCAAGGGGGAATAATTTTGCTCACGCTAGTAATTCCGGTCTATCGCAATGAGAGCAATCTGCCCGATTTGCTAGCGGCCGTTTGTGCGTTGAACGTTAAGTTGGATAAGGCGCTTGAAGTGGTGTTCGTCATTGATGGCAGCCCCGACCGATGCTACGAGATACTACGTGAGTCGCTACCAAATCAGCCGTTCCGTTCGAAACTGATATTGCTGTCGAAGAATTTCGGCTCGTTCATGGCTATCCGGACTGGGTTGCAGCACGGCACGGGTGACCGCTTTGCGGTCATGGCCGCCGATCTGCAAGAGCCTCCTGAATTAGTGTTGAGGATGAACACTATTCTGTGCGAGATGAAAACTGATGTTGTGGTAGGTGTCCGGGAGTCGCGTCAAGACCCTTGGGCTTCAAGAACGGCTTCCAGGATATTCTGGGGGCTTTATCGCCGCTATGTCATACCTGAGATCCCGCCTGGCGGCGTCGATATGTTTGCCTGCAACAAAACATTTCGTGACTCATTGCTGACACTTGACGAACGCCACAGCTCGCTGATTGCTCAAATATTTTGGCTTGGTTATCGACGCGAAGTCGTGACCTACTCTCGCCTAGTCAGAGTACATGGAACATCGGCCTGGACGTTCCGTAAAAAAGTAAACTACTTGATGGACAGTGTGTTCTCGTTCACTGACCTGCCAATTCGACTGCTGATCAGGGTTGGTGCCATGGGCTCAGGGTTAGCGGCCTTTTTTGGGGTATTTACGCTGTTCGCCAAGATGCACGGAATGATTGAAGTACCCGGCTACGCGATGATTGTGTTGGCGATCACATTCCTGGGCTGCCTGAACCTTCTGGGTTTGGGCATCGTCGGCTCTTACGCATGGCGAACTTATGAAAATACAAAAAATCGACCTTTAGCCATTCCGATGCGCGTTGAGGGATTTGGAGAATAATATGACTATTACCAAAAATTACTTCGTTCACAGCCATGCACTGTGCGAATCGGAAAATATAGGTAAAGACTCAAGAGTTTGGGCATTTGCCCATATCTTGCCGGGTGCCCGCCTGGGCGCCGAATGTAACGTCTGTGATAACGTTTTTATCGAAAATGACGTCATCATCGGTGACCGTGTTACGCTAAAGTGTGGTGTTCAAGTGTGGGATGGCATCACGATTGAAGACGACGTTTTCATTGGACCCAATGCCACGTTTACCAACGATTTGTTCCCGCGAAGCAAGGTCTACCCGACTACTTTTGCCAGGACCATTATTAAAAAGGGCGCGTCATTAGGGGCTAACTGCACCGTTTTGCCCGGATTAACTATTGGTACTAATGCAATGATCGGCGCGGGTGCGGTTGTGACTCGCTCCATACCGCCAAACGCCATCGTAGTGGGTAACCCCGCCAAGATCATCGGATATGTTGATGCCAAGCCTGTCAACAGTGCCCATGAGAGCCAGGGGCAAGGGCTAGCGCCGAATGTTGTCAGTACTTCAGTCAAAGGTGTGACTATTCACACCATGAAGGAGGTTGCAGACATACGCGGGAGCCTTTCGGCAGGTGAGTTCGAGCGCTCCGTTCCATTCAAGACAGAACGCTACTTTCTGGTTTACAACGTGCCGACCGCAGAAACGCGCGGCGAGCACGCCCACAGAGAATGCCACCAGTTCCTCGTAGCGGTTAAGGGCTCGGTTCATGTAGTCGCGGATGACGGTTATAACCGGGAAGAAATCATATTGGACAGCCCAAACAAGGGCGTTCATTTGCCACCTATGACATGGGGCATACAATACCGTTATTCCCAAGATGCCGTGTTGTTGGTCTTTGCATCCCACTATTACGACGCAGACGATTACATTCGCAACCATGATGAGTTCACTCACCTGATTCGGTCACGCTGAGCATACAGATGATAAACCAGGCACTTTCAAGAATCCTCAGATTGGAGATTGCTAGGTTTTTATTGTCAGGGGGGCTGAACACCGCCCTGACATATGGAATCTACTTACTGGTTTTGTTGTTCTTACCCTACAAGACCAGTTATACCATCTCATATATTTCAGGGATCGGCATTGCGTATGCGTTAAATCGTTTTTTCGTATTTAAAGGCCACCAGGGAATTAAATCAATTGCATTCTTGCCATTCATTTATTTAATCCAGTACCTTTTCAGCCTGCTTATCGTTTGGGTGTGGGTGGAGAAGCTAGGCTATGACCAACGAGTCGCACCACTTATAGCGATCACGATCACTATCCCTCTGACATTCATACTGTCAAAGATGATTTTCTCTAAAAAGCCATTAAACTCCGACAATCCGCAGTAATCATAGAAATGCCGTAAGTGCTCCATAAACCCACCGACTTGAAGATGGGGCGGATGTTCGCCGAGGTAATACCCGCGCGCACTTCCACGGCAACAAGCCTTGGTAATCCTCAATCGAGGACGCCAGTGGAGAATTCCTGTGCGTGGCGCGGCCACGCCCAGAGTTCAGGGCCGTTGACTTTGGCAGTCCCGATCAGCCTGTAGGGTTGCGCGCAAGCCATCGCGCCCTAGGCTTGCGGCTGAACATTGCCAGCTTTCGCATCAGGGAAACGCGTTGCATCCAGCCATTGCTTGTGCTCTCGAAGGGATGCTCACCTGTTGCATGTGATGTCGCTGATATTTGAGTACCCTCGACAGACTCATGCGACATTGTAAAGCCCTTACTGCCTGGCCCGAATGGGTCGTCGAAAAACTCAGGAGTAGTGCTACACCTAGCCACTCAATTGGTAGCGGTAGGAATGGCAGTTACTTGCCACCCCCCGAACAGATCTGTGCGTGCGAAGTTACTACAACTCCCACTCGTTGAGTCGAGACAGCAATAACAACGCGTAACCACAGGTGAGCGCTTTAACGAAACGACCAGCGCTTATGCCCTAAGTAACTAGTAAATACCGGAACAGCCACGCCGACCGCGTGAGCAATCTCATCAACGAACGTCTGCACGCCTAGGGCCGGCAAAACGTAAAACGCCAACCCCATACTGATAATCCACGTTTGACATGCCGCTACGATGTTAACCAAAACGAAGAACATCGCAGATTGATGGACTGACTGTTCGCTCTCTTTGAAAACAAACAGTTTTGCGAGCACAAACGCCGTAATCATGCCGGTGAGATAGGCCAGGATTACTGCCGTCGAAAACCCAACCCAATGGCTGTAGAGAATTCGCGAACCAAAGTTGACTGCTGCAGCTGCTCCCCCAGTGAACAGAAACGTCAAAAACTGCCGGGACATGAATTGTTGAATCACTTCACTGCGTCCCTTGCCATTTTCCGACCGAAATCGATACTTTCAGAGATTCCGCGATCTTCCGGGTAGTAATACGAGGTGTCCGCGACCCACAGCCCTTTTACCGGCAAGGATACTGGAGGAAGCCTGTCCAGGTAGGCCGGGTCACAAATCGGCTGGGC
Source organism: Pseudomonas sp. WJP1 (assembly GCF_028471945.1). Taxonomy (NCBI): domain Bacteria; kingdom Pseudomonadati; phylum Pseudomonadota; class Gammaproteobacteria; order Pseudomonadales; family Pseudomonadaceae; genus Pseudomonas; species Pseudomonas sp. WJP1. The sequence continues at coordinate 1,900,977 of NZ_CP110128.1, read as the reverse complement.
GTAGCGATAACGACTGGCTCGCAGGTCGATAAAATCGTCGTCTGTCAGCGATGGATTAATCTTTTTGAAATAGCGCTGAACCTTGTCGAGGAAGACCTGATCCGGCTCGGCAAATTTCGGATGTTCAGCTGGCACGTAGAACGGCACATAGACGATATGCTGATCCAGTGGCCTCAGGTTGCTGTACTCCACCACACCAGGAATATCCATATCCGGGTCATTGGTATTTAGCCAGAAGTTTTCAGTCAACGGTTTCCGCAGTTTTGCTATCACGCATACCACTGCTACGTTCTTCAGTGCCTTGAAGCGCTGGAGAATTTCATCGGGCAAATCCGGCATCACCTTGGGAATATAAGGCAGTGGAATGGTGCTGATCACTTTATCGAAATGTTCAATCTGACCATTTACCACGACCCCCTGAACGTGTCCGCCCTCCATGAGTACTTTGGTCACGGGTGACTTCAGGCGTATTTCGCCGCCATTGGCTTCTATATCACGCTTGATCGCCTGCAACAGCGTTTCCGAGCCCCCTTCCAGATAACCCAGTTTCTCCCGAAATAAGCTGTATCGTGAGCGGCCAATACGGCGAATACGACTCCAGATCCAGGCCGCAGAAAGATTGTCAGAGTAATCGTAGAACTTGTAGTCGAACAAGCGACGCCACAACACCTCCCAAGCTTCATTCCCTACCCAGCGACGGATCCAACCTGTTGCTTCAACGTTATCCAGCGGCTTCCAGTCATTGCGCTTTGTGCAAAGAAAAGCGTGTAAGCCGTAGCGAAATTTTGCGACCAGGCTCAACCCCTTGAACTTCAGCAAGGCCATCGGGTTGCCCCAGGGTTGAAGACGGTTCTGAAACCAATAGCCCATTTTGGTTTCTACCCAATGCATCTGATCTGCCAGGTTCAACTCATCCAGCATGGTGAGGAAAGCATGGTCCGAAATGCAATGGAAATGGTAGTAGCGCTCTATGCTCAGCCCGGAAAAATCGAACGCTGCAGTCATACCTCCAACACGGTCGTCGGCCTCGAAAACGACAGGCGTGTGCCCGTCCAGAGCCAATTGATACGCAACGGAGAGCCCCATGGGACCAGCTCCTAGTACTGCAATTCGTTGTCCCATACTCAAAACTCCAAAACCACTTTGCCATAAGTTGGATCGTTAAATGTTTCATCCACCGCTTTGACAAATGGCGTGTATGGAACCCCAAAAATACCCGGCCAGTCGATCACTTCAAACTCGTCCTTGGTACTCAATGCCGCCAACTGCTGAGTGGTGAAGGGCGGGTTTTTGTCGAACAAGGCCCACGTCCAGATCAAACCGTAGAAGACTGTATACGGAATCCGCACGATAGGGGTTTTGGCTTTTATAGCTTTTTTGATCACGCGAATCATGTCGATGTAATCGATTTTCTCGTGCCCGGAAATATTGTAGATCCCGTCCCGAATATCGTTTTCTATACAACTGATAATCACATTACTGAAGTCCCCCACATACAACGGTTGACGCATATAGCGGCCATGACCCGGGATCGGGAAAACCGGGACTTTCTTCATGAAACGCGATAGCCAACCCAAATGTTTACGATCAAACCAGCCAAACATCAGCGTAGGACGCAGGATGGGGCAAGCAATGCCACTATCCAGTACCATTTTTTCCTGGTCCTTTTTGGTTTTTGTGTAAAAGTCATCAGCTAATGACTCCACCACGGAAGAGCTGATATGGACTAGGCAAGGAATATCATTCAACTTGATGGCATCAAGGATCAAAGCTGTAGCGTCAACGTTGTTACGTACAAAATCCTGATAGTCGAGGCCACCAATTTGCGCTTGCAGCATGACCACGACATCGGCACCTACAAAATGGCGCTGCCATTCACCCGGCTCAGCAAGGTCGGCATACTCCACGGTGATATCAGGTTGAACCTGCTTTAGCACCTTCATGTTTTCCCGATGCTTGTCCAATACCACGATGTTGGTGTATCCCTTGGCCTTAAAGCGAGCAACCAAATTTTGGCCCACGAGGCCGGCTCCACCAGGAAGGATTATTTTTTTGTTCAACGCTGCTTGCATGTAATTGGCCTCACTCGCGGGCGGAAATTTTAGTTGTGCTCAGTTTTCAGCGCGATGGCCGACCACTCACCCCAACCGTCTCCGTCATCTGAAACTTTAATCTTGAAATTATCAGGGTATTTGTTACCGGAAAAATCCAAAGCTATCCATTCAGTCGCGACAGGCAGGATAGAGCGGGTGCTTGGATCATCGTTGACCTGAAGCGTTTGGCGGCCACCTGTCGGACCAGATCGGTACAGCAATTTATCGCCACGCTTTACGCGCAGTACTACTGACCCAGTATCTGCATCGGATTGCCGCCAACTCCCAATTACCGTCAGGCCGTCAAGTTTTGAATGCCATGAATCACTACCAGTCCATTCAGACCCATTTATGACGTCCGCGACCATCAAAGAAGTCGAATTAATATTAGGATTGACGGCATTGAAACTGTACAACATCGGATGGGTTGGCGTATCAAAATAGCAGCGTGGATTATTAGAGGCGAACTTTAAATTGCTGCCCAGACTTTCTTTTAGGACGTACCCCTTAAACTGGGAGTAAAGTGCTTTGGAATCAATTAGCCGGGCGACGTCGTCTCGCTCGCCACCAGCCAGAGCGTATCCGACAACAACATTTTTCTGATCAACTATAAGTAAAGAGCTTGGACTGGATTCAGATTCTTTATCGAAGAACCAGCCGTTCACGGTGGCATAACGATCCTCACCTGCAATGGGCAATATTTGATCCAGGCTTCCTATGCACTGCTTCTCGGTAGAGAGCGTGTTGGTTGTGCCAATCTTTTCTTTAGCCCCAAGAATTGGGTCAATGCCGAAAATAGAAAGATGCTTTTCAGATGGAAACTTGGCGACATCAAGAACCCATGCAGCGGATGGAAACACATGTAAAATTTGGTTCCTGTCATTAACTTGAAGCTCGAGGCTCAATACCGCAACGAGCCGCTCAAAACTCTCATTAACTTTCGAGTCTAGTGCGTTAGCTTGCCCGACCAGCACCGCAATTGAGAGGGCAAGGAAAGCAGGCAAGACTATTTTTCGCTTCTCAGTCCAGCGTACTAGAACCGGCATCACAATAATCAGCAGTGCAACCCAAGCCATAAGCGCCGGCGTAGAGTATCGACTACTCAATGCTTGCTCGACGCCTCCCAGCATTAAACGCCCACCCGCAGTTCCAAGTGCAGTTCCGCCAAAGTAAATAATATAAAACAACAGACAGAGGTGAAGATAGTTTCTTTGTGTAGAGCGAATATTCAAATAAGCACAGAATGCAGTCACAGCAATAAAAAATAACCCAGCCAGAGCAGCAACACCTTCTCTCAATGGAATACTTAGCACAGAGAAAATAAATGAAAATGGGCCACCTATATATAGAAGCATGTACTGCACAAGCCCCAAGGGATTATTAGTTATCACATCAACTAGTGAGCCATGGCCTCCAGGCGCCTTGTAATCGTAAAAATAAAAAAATATACAAATCGTTGCAAGCACAAACAGAACAGAATTTCGGCGGACCCCGATTCTACAGAAGACGCCATAAACAAACATAAGGGGTAAGGCAAGAATACCATTCGCCATTGTGCCTATAGAAAGAACCCCGAAAATACAGGCCAACAGGAAGTACATTAACGATTTATCTGAAGCACTGGACATTTTATACAAAAAGTAAAATGCCAACAATGGCAAAAGCTGCGCCATGAAAAACTGGCTCTGAAATGCCCAGCTCAAGTTTTCGTGTTGCGACCACGAGAACAACCAGCCTACAAGTATAAATATAAAGAAACTTCGAAGTTCTTTGCTAGGTAATGATCTGAAAGCTTCGTTTAAAAGCGTGATGAATATTACGCACGCTGCAGATACGAGCAGATAGTTTATGGTAATGAGCGAATAACTCAGTCCACCAAACCATCGAATGTCGATCCAGAAAAACACCTTGGACAACACAATTCTATGCTCGTTGTGCTGAGCCCACCACTCGGAGTAATCACCCATTGAGACTTTTGAATAGAAATTCAAGTAGCCAGCCCACATATCATAGTAGGGTACTGGAGAGAATGAGTTTATCCCTCCCACTATTGTCGAAAGCACGATAAGGGCACACAAAAAAAGTGCTAGTACTGTAAAAATCCGGATGTTATTGGATGTCAAAATGCGGGCCCCGTGATAAAACACAACATAACGTTACAATAGTAAAACTAAAGGCTAAGTCTTTTAAAAATAGCACTTGGGATTAATTTTATAATTAATAAAATTAATCGCCAAAAGCCCGGCACATATAGAGTGTCGGCTCGTCTTGATATCCCTTTGATAATAAGAGCGGCCACCTGATCCGGTGTTGCTAATAGCGCTGCCGGTAATTCCAAGCCCTGGGTCATCGGCGTATCAACAAATCCAGGCTTGATGGTGACCACATGTACCCCGACCTTAAACATCCGTGCCCGCAAGCCTTCACAGAAGGTGGATACCGCGGCTTTCGCTGTGCCATAAAGATAGTTTGAGGGCCTGCCCCGATCACCCGCCACTGACGATATCACTGCCAAAGTTCCACAGCGCTGGGTTTCAAATTGGTTGGCAAGAAGCGAGAGTAAGCCGATAACCGATGTTCCGTTGTTGGTCAGCTCGGCTAGCGCGACAGAGACATCCTGCTCGCAGGCCTTTTGGTCTGGCAAAGTGCCATGGGCAATAAGTGCTATGTCAATTTGCTGCATCGCGGCGAGACAACCTTCAAGCATCGAACCATGGGCAGCGAAATCAGTGGCATCCATACAATGTACAGTTACCGCTTTTGCGCCCCGAGCGGTTAAGTCCGCCGCAACTTGCGCTAGTTTTCCGGAGCTGCGGGCCACGAGAAAGAACTCACTGTCTTGCTTGACCCATAGGCGAGCGCATGCAACGGCGATGGCCGAGGTGGCACCAATAATTAGAATTCGTTTCATGCGGTAACTCGTTTCCAGAAGTGGGAGTTCAGAGAGGGATCACGCAGTGCTTCCAGTCGTTCCCAGGCGGGGTAAGCTTGTCGGAAATCGTCGCCGCTCATGTGGGCATCCTTGGCCGGATACAGGCGGCCACCACCCTCGCGAACGATGGCATCCAACCTTGCAAATAGTCGCACCAGGTCAGCCTTCTGCGGGAAGTCCAAGGCCAGGGAGGTGCCGGGGAGAGGGAAGGACAGCAGACCTGGCGAGGCGATGTTGCCACAGCGTTTGAGCACGGCAAGAAACGAGCCTTGGCCAGAATCGGCAATGGCTCCCAGCAATTCGCGCATGACTGCCTCAGCCACTGCGTCGGGTATCACGCATTGATACTGCTGGAAACCTCGGCGACCATAGATACGGTTCCAATATAAGATGCGATCCAACGGATAAAAGAAGGGCTCATAGCTGCCACGTTTTCGTGTGCTCTGGACAGGATGTACCCGCCAGTAGATATCATTGAACGCTCGCAAGGACAGGTTGTTGATCAGAGAAACCGGCGGCGTCAGCGGTACGCTCAACTTCGCTCGCTCGTCCACTTCCAGTGAACCATAACGGGCGTGGTCACCCACGATGAATACGCCGCGCCCGGTTTGAGTGCCTTTTGCCAAGCAGTCGATCCAAGCGACACTGTATTCATGCTGGTGATCCAGCTCCGCGGACAGGCTAAAGAACTCAGCCAGGTTATCGAAACGCACCACAGTACTGTCGATCTGGCTGGCACGAATAGGGATCAGCTGAATTTCCGCCCAGGCAATAATACCGGTCAGGCCCAAGCCACCGATGGTAGCGGCGTATAGCTCTGTATGTTCTGTGGGGGAACAGGTCAGAGGTTCTTCGTTATGGCGCAACAAACCCAAGCGCCGCACATGGTTGCCAAAGGTGCCACGCAGGTGATGGTTCTTGCCATGGACATCGTTAGCGATGGCCCCGCCGAGGGTGGCGAACTGGGTGCCCGGTGTGACTGATAGGAACCAGCCCTGCGGGACGGCAATCGCCAGGATCTCGGCGAGAGTTACACCGGCCTCTGCTTGCACGGTACCCTGCTGCCAATCAACCTGGATGAAGCGATCCAGGCTTCGCATGTGCAACACTTGATCGCTCGCGGCAAGGCAGCTGTCTCCATAACTACGTCCGTTACCATAAGGCAGGGTGCTCCCATGCGCTGCGACCACACCATCGCGCAGAGCCGCGACTTCGCTACGCCAGCTACAAGCGTGTGCAGTCTGCGGGGTATGGGGATAGCATCCCCAAGAGTACAGCGGACTGCTCATGTTGCCACCCAGAACACCAGCCCAAACAATGCGCCAACGACTAGACTGCTGCGGTCGCGGATGGCGAACACTACCGGGTCGTCATGCATTTGCCCGCGATGGGTGAGCATCCACACTCGAGTAATCCAGTATAAAAGCAGCGGGCAGGCCAGCCAAATCACTTGCGGGTGGGCATAAAGCCCGGTTGTAGCTTGATCATGGATATACAGAGCCAATACCATTACTGCCAGATAACCGGAAGATGCGCCCAGAGAGGAAATCATTTCCAGGTCGGCTGGATAGTAGCCACGCCCACGAGTTTTACCGGTATCGCCCTTGCGCCTTGCTTCGCGCAGTTCTGCGTAGCGCTTAACCAGTGCAAGGCTAAGGAACATGAACATTGAGAACGCCAGGATCCAGAAGGTCAGTTCCAACCCGAATGCTGCCGCACCAGCGATGATGCGCAGGGTATAAAGCGCAGCCAGGGCGATCACGTCGATAGCCATCTGTCGTTTCAATGACAGCGAATAGGCGAGAGTTAATATGTAGTAGGCAATCAGTGCTCCAGAAAACTCCCAAGGTAGAAGCCATGCTGCACCGGAAAAAGCCCCAACCAATAGCACGGGAAAGAGCAGTAACCCGGACTTGATCGACAATCGTCCAGCAGCAAAAGGGCGATGCCGTTTGGAGCGATGATGCCGGTCATCGGCGAGATCCAACAAGTCATTGAGCAAATAGACGCTGGAGGCGCATAGCCCAAAAAACACAAAGGCCAACACTCCCTGCCATAGCAGCATGGGGTTGGTCAGCTGGTGTGCCGCCATTAGAGGTACGAAAATCAGCGCATTCTTCATCCACTGGTGCAGCCGCAATGCCTTCAACCAGTCCTTCAGCCCGGATGGGGTGGAACGAATTACTTGTTGGACATTGCCCTGCGCCCGAGCACGGCTTTCAACTCCACGCTCCGGGTTGACGACATAGGCTTGCCGGGCTGCCGCCCACACGAGAAGGTCATCACGGGAGTTTCCAACGTAGTCGAAGCCGCCCTCACCGTATAGCTCGACCAGCAAGTCCCGCTTGTGATGAGCGGACAGGTTGCGTTTAGCATCAGAAGCCAATACCTGGTCAAATAACTGGAGGTGCTCTGCAATGCGTTCGGCCAGGCTGTAATGACTGGCTGTCGCTAGCACTACGGGCCGACCATTACGTCGCTCGACTTCAATCAGTTCAATGACCGCAGGATCGAAAGGCAAGACGCTGACATCAATATGGTGGGCATGGGCGAGCCCTTCCTTTAAAGCCGCCTTGCCTTTGCTCAACCAACTAAAGACTTTAAACAGGCTCAATGGCTTATGCCGAACAAAAGCCATACCTGTCTCCAGCAACATATCGGAGCGCAGCAGGGTACCATCGAGATCGACAATTAGCGGAAGAACGGCAGGTGCAATATTAACAGTCACAAGAACTCTTCCCTGACATGAGGTACTCCACAACAAAAAAAACTCAGGAAAGCAACGGGACCCCCTAGCAAAGGCTACTAAAAGGCCTGCTGGCTTTCATTGGCGCGCAAAACTACCACGGATGGCACATTTCTTCACGGAAAAAAGCTAAGAGATTGACTCACAGGACATGCTTTGATCACCGAGTCATAGCGCAACCCATATCTCAGCTGATCAACCCGGTTTTTTAGGGCTCTGGGAGGAGCGGGACAAACAACCGCGCTGAAGGGTTACGACTAGGTGAATGGCTATCCTCTACTGGCAACCTGCTGTGAGGGATGCTAGTCACCGCGCCACGCCGATCCGTGCGCGCGGTCCACTGTAACATCCTGACCCCCCCCCCCCCCTGAAGGGTGCCTCCCGCGCAATCAAGCTGCTACACCTCATCGAAGCTTACCTCCTGCACATGACGCAACAACTGGCGATTGACCGAGCCTGCCTTGATATCCAGTTTAACCAGCGCAGCCAGGCCATCAATGGGTTCACGGAAGCCGAAAATCAGGGTCCCGACTGAGAAGTTCAAGAGGTGAACCCTCTGACAGTCAACGGCGAATAGGACGGGGCGACGCTGAAGGTAACCGATCATTCAGCAGCTTGAGCCAATCGAGTTGAGCACCGAACTGATGGGCGTCATCAAGGAGTTGCGAGCAGAGATTAATGCATTGAGAGCAACTGCCAAGCCAGTAACCAGGTGCCTTCACTGCGCGCCTGAAACACCGACTCCCGACACCGAGTAAGATCCCTCCAAAAGTCACCTCGAAGATTCGCTGCGACCTTTATAGGTAGCAACTGCGACTATGACCCGATCAATACTTGAATTCGACCGGCGTCTTTACAGCTCTTCACACTCTGCCTTTCCTGCACCGAACCTCCAAGCAACCCAGCATAGCGGTGCATACGCCACAATTACACCAATCAACCAAGAACCACCCGCTCCCACCCACATAGCCAGCGGTAGCAGCCATCCGACATTTATGGCGACGATGGATACGGTGATGATTCTATGGCCTTTAAAAAATCTCGAGGCCTGCTGATAAGCATGACTACGATGAGCCTGATATATTTTATCGCCCCTAATCAACCGCATAATTAGGGTCCACGTCGAATCGACGATAAATACGCCCAGTAGAATCAGCCAACTCCAAAGCAACTGCGGTGCCGTCCATGTCGCATGTATTGCGAGCGCGCCCAGTACGACCCCCAAGAAGCCGCTACCGGCGTCCCCCATAAAAATACGGGCGGGGGGGAAGTTCCAAAAAAGAAAGCCAGCTACCGCTGACGCTAATAACAGAGGCACCCATACAAGCTCCGGGAATCCTGCAAACCAATAAACCAGGCAAATACCGAGACACACGCTAATAGCTTCAGCGCTGGCCAACCCGTCAATCCCGTCCATGAAGTTATAGAGGTTGAGCATCCAGACCAGATACACCAACGCCAGGGCGTCACCGAACCATCCCAGGTCAACGGTGACGCCGAAGAGTTCGATCGGAGGAAGGCCGTTCAACCAGTACAGCACCCATGCCGCAGCAATGAAATGCCCGAGCAGACGCCATCTGGCGGCAATATGCCCATGGTCATCGGCGAACCCTATCACAGCGACGAGCAAGCCTGAGCCAAACAACCCACAAAGAGCTGCAGGGCTCAGTAGGTCCAACGCAACGAGGGCGGGCAGCGCCAGGAGAAATGACCCAACAATAGCCACCCCGCCTCCACGCGGCGTTGGTACCGAGTGGGAACTTCGCTCGTTGGGGATGTCTATTAAGCTTTTGGCCAAGGCATAACGCCGCAAGACGAGCGTCAGCCCCCAGGAAGCAACGATTACCGCGAGTAGCAGCCACCAAACAGTCATTTCGGTTGTCTTTCCTGATAATAACCAACGGTCTGAAGCATGGCTTTGTCCATGTTGATGGGTGGCGTCCACCCCAGTAACTCACGATTTTTGCTGATATCAACCTGCAGCGATCCGCACAGGCGCTGAGCGACGGCCTGCTTACCCAATATCGAGGCTGCAAGCATCAATAGCCACTCAGGAAGTGGCAGAAGTCGGGCAGGCTTTCCTAGCGCCCTGGACAGGCGACGCAACAGTTGAGTCGTGGATAAGTCTTCGCCATCGCTAACCAGAAAAGTCTGATTGGCCGCGGCGGGGTGATCAATACAGGTGACGATAAGGCTTACCAGGTTTTCGATCGCTACCAGGCTTCGCTGGTTGTGAATCGCTCCCAGCGGCAATGGAATGCCTTTTTTGAGCCAACTCAGCATACTCAGGAAGTTGGCTTTCACACCGGGCCCATAGACCAGCGGTGGGCGGATAATGACGACCTCCATGCCGGTGTCACGTCCCAGTTGCTTTAATGCTTCTTCTGCTTCGTGCTTGGACACGCCATACGGGCCCACCGGATTCGGGCAATCATCGGCTGTGAACGGCTTGCCCGGCAGGGTACATTCGCCATTCACCTTGATCGAACTGATGAAGATGAAGCGTTTGACCCCTGATTCAGCTGCACGCTGCGCCAGCCGGAGGGTGCCTTCCACGTTGACCTTACGAAACTCTGTCAGGGGATCTACAGCGCTGTCATTTATTACATGCACCCGGGCAGCGGAATGAACGACGACTTGCGCAGCGCCCAGGGAGGGCAAAAGCAGGGGTTGAGTCAAGTCAAAAGGCTCTACCGGGCAGAGGCCGTGCAATCGCGTGGCACCTCGAGCAGCGGCAATGACAGCAAAAGTCTTGTCTACCAGAAGCCGAAACACCAACGCCTCACCCACTAACCCACTTGCCCCTGTCACCAATACCTTTGGGGCTGTCATTTAGCTCTTTTCCCTATCAATGCGGTGGCCCAGCAAATACAAAAAAAGAACACTTTGTCACGCGCACGTCGTCGACACTTGCTGGCACTGAACGACAGTTTCATCAGTTGACGACGCCCCAACGGTAGCCAGGCTCGGACGAAAGGCTCGTTACCCTGCCCCACCAACCGCGCAATCAACTGAACCTGATTGAACCACCAGCCAGCATGAATGGTTTTATAACGGGATATCAGTGGGCTTAAGCCTGTATTGGCACCAACCTGATTGCGTTCGTGCTGGCGATACTCCATCGACGGTATCGGATCGATATACCATCGAAAACCATGGCATCGGGCAAAAGCATAGCAATACCAGTCGTGCAAGCTTACATTTTGTAATAGCTGCCAATTACCGAGCATCGAAGTCTTTAGCGACTCTGCGAGGCTTTTGCTCATTACATAAGTACAGCCAGGCCCCGCAGCTTCGAACAAGAAATCCCATTCAACCTGGGGCTGTGCCTTGTCTAGCAAATGGGTTTTACCATCTGGCCAAAAAGCCGTGACGTTACTGGAGTAGGCGTCGACCTGACGGGTTTGAATGACATGGGCAGCACGCTGAAGCTTATCCGTATGCCAGACGTCATCCTGATCGGCAAAGGCAACGAAGTCGTAACCTTCAAAGTCGACATCGCGGATGAGTCGAAAGAAGTTGCGAGATGCGCCACCAAAGCTGCCGGCAGCTGGTAAGACCAGAACTTCGGGGTGTTTGGCAGCATAAGCAGCACACCAAGCTTCGGTACCGTCAGTCGAGGGGTCGATACTGATGTAAACGGTTACGTCGACAGTTGACTGACCGAGGATCGAGGTCAACTGCTCCTCGATCCACTGCATGCCATTGTAGGCAGCCAGCAAAACCGCAACCTTGGGATGTTTTACTGGCATGCCATTCCTGCTTGCACCGGTTAGACGCTACTGTTCGAACGAATTGAGCGCTCGAATCAGTGGGAAGGCGAGTCCAGCAGCTTTTGCAGGTACTGACCGTAGCCGGTCTTCTTCAGGGCGTCGGCTTGAGCACCCAACTGCTCGGCAGTAATCCAACCGTTGTGATAGGCAATCTCTTCCAGGCAAGCCACTTTCAGGCCTTGGCGCTGTTCGATGGTGTGCACGAAGTGACTGGCTTCCAGCAACGAATCATGGGTACCGGTATCGAGCCAGGCAAAGCCACGGCCCAGCATTTCGACATTGAGTGTCTTACGCTCCAGGTACGCACGGTTAACATCGGTGATTTCCAGTTCGCCACGCTCGGACGGCTTGATGCTCTTGGCGATCTCGACAACATCGTTGTCATAGAAGTACAAGCCGGTCACCGCATAGTTGGATTTTGGCTTCAGCGGTTTCTCTTCAATGCTAAGAGCGCGACCGGTTTTGTCGAACTCGACAACACCGAAGCGCTCCGGATCGGAGACGTGGTAGCCGAATACGGTAGCGCCATGTTGTTGAGAGCTGGCGGAGCGCAGGTTATCCGAGAAGTGCTGACCGTAAAAGATGTTGTCGCCCAGGATCAGGCAGCAAGGATCTTCGCCGATGAACTCTTCTCCGATGATGAAGGCTTGTGCCAGACCATCCGGACTAGGTTGTTCGGCGTAGGTCAGCTTGATGCCGTACAGGCTTCCGTCACCCAACAACTTGCGGAAACACGGCAAGTCTTCAGGCGTGGAGATAATAAGGACTTCACGCATGCCCGCAAGCATCAATACCGACAGCGGATAGAAGATCATCGGCTTGTCGTAGATCGGCAGCATCTGTTTGGACACGCCGAGGGTCAACGGATGCAGACGCGTGCCCGAGCCGCCAGCGAGGATGATGCCTTTACGATTTGTCGTGCTCATTTATTCAGAACTTCCCTAAGCATTCGGGTTACACCACTTTGCCAATCCGGCAAGTGTAGAGAAAAGTTGTCACGTAGCTTCTGAGTATTCAAACGCGAATTCAGAGGGCGGCGCGCCGGCGTTGGATAAGCCGTCGTTTCAATCGGATTGATCGCCGTTACGGCGAGCTGCTCGCCGCTGTCTTGGGCGAAACCGATCACATGGCTAGCATAGCCGTGCCAGGACACTTCGCCACTGGCCGCCAAGTGATACAAGCCCGACAGCTCGGGACGCTGCAGAACTTGCTGAATGGCCAGCGCGGTGACGTCAGCAATCAGGTCTGCACCCGTCGGGGCTCCGATCTGGTCGGCGATAACGCTCAAGGTTTCGCGATCTTTGGCCAGACGCAGCATGATCTTGGCGAAGTTGTTGCCGCGAGCGCCATAGACCCAGCTGGTGCGGAAGATCAGATGCTTGCAGCCCGACGCGGTAATCGCCTGTTCACCGGCCAGTTTACTGGCGCCGTAATGATTCACCGGGGCGACTGCATCTGACTCTTGCCACGGCGTTGAGCCCAAGCCGTTGAAGACGTAGTCGGTCGAGTAGTGAATCAGCCAGGCACCCAGAGTCGTGGCCTCTTCGGCCATGACCTGGCTTGCCTGACCGTTCACACGGTCGGCCAACTCGGTCTCGGACTCGGCTTTATCGACGGCAGTGTAGGCCGCAGCGTTGACGATGATGTCGGGTTTGACCTGACGGATCGTTGCGCGCAAAGCGTCGAGATCGGACAGGTCGCCACACAAACCATCGACCGCATGGCGATCCAGGGCGATTAACTCACCCAGTGGTGCGAGGGAGCGCTGCAGCTCCCAGCCTACCTGGCCGTTTTTTCCTAGCAGAAGAATTTTCATGCTTTGTTCGAACGATCTGCGTAGTTCTGATCGATCCACTGCTGGTAGCTTCCACTCTTCACGTGAGCCACCCATTCAGTGTTGTTGAGGTACCACTCGACCGTTTTGCGGATGCCGGTTTCAAACGTTTCTTCCGGCGTCCAACCCAGTTCACGCTGAATTTTGCTGGCATCGATTGCGTAACGCTGATCGTGACCCGGGCGGTCCTGAACGTAAGTGATCAGGCTGGCATGTGGACGGTGAGCAGAATCGGGACGCAGTTCGTCGAGCAGTGCGCACAGGGTATGCACCACTTCGATGTTTTGCTTTTCGTTATGGCCACCGATGTTGTACGTCTCGCCAACAACTCCTTCGGTCACAACTTTGTACAGCGCGCGGGCGTGGTCTTCGACGTAGAGCCAATCGCGGACCTGATTGCCTTTGCCGTAGACCGGCAGCGGCTTGCCTTCCAGTGCATTGAGAATGATCAGTGGGATCAGTTTCTCAGGGAAGTGGCACGGACCGTAGTTGTTGGAGCAGTTGGTGACCAGGGTCGGCAAGCCGTAGGTGCGGCTCCAGGCGCGAACCAGGTGATCGGAACTGGCCTTGCTGGCGGAGTATGGCGAACTTGGCTGATACGGTGTGGTTTCGGTGAAGAGGTCTTCCGGACCTTCGAGGTCTCCGTAAACTTCGTCAGTCGAAATATGGTGAAAGCGGAAGTTGGCTTTACGCGCATCATCCAGCGCTGCCCAATAGTGGCGCGCAGCTTCCAAGAGGGTGTAAGTGCCGATGATGTTGGTCTGGATGAATTCAGACGGGCCAGAGATCGAGCGATCAACGTGGGACTCTGCGGCCAGGTGCATGATCGCATCCGGTTGGTGTTCACGCAGAACACGGTCGACCTGATCACGGTCGCAGATGTCGACGCGCTCGAACACGTAACGCGAGTTCTGGCTAACTTCAGCCAATGACTCAAGGTTACCCGCGTAAGTAAGCTTATCGACGTTAACGACAGAGTCGGTAGTGTTGGAGATGATATGACGGATGACTGCCGAGCCGATAAATCCGGCGCCGCCGGTTACTAGAATTTTCACGCGAAACCATACCCTTGAGTTACTGACAGGGCCGCCAACCGAGCACTGTCTAATCCATGAATGCAGAAGCCATCAAGCCAGCTGAGGCCCCTGACGAAATCAATCTGAACCGATGTGGGAATATGCCACTATCGGACAAGCGCAGCATTTTACAGCTTAATGACGGTTTTACTAATGGATATGGACAAGCTGTGGCTAAAGTTTAGTGCGCCTTCCGCGCCATGTCGCAATTAGACCAGGCGCTTGCGTGAAACTCTGGATGTCCGCCCCAAAAACCAGCCTAGAATCGGCCCGATGACCATCCCAATCAGCAGCGCAACAACCATGACCAGTGATACCGGCAGTTGCGGCCCCGCCCAACCCAGGAACAGCAGGGAAACCGATTGCTGGTTCTCGAGAACGAACGCCAGGATCGCCAAAATCAGCAACAGAACGAATACCGCGAGCAATATGCGCTTGAGGTTATGCATCAGGGCCTCCTTGAAGTGCAGTCGCCATCAAACCCCCTCCTCCTCATCCTCGTTCACACGATCGCGCAGCTCTTTACCCGGCTTGAAATGCGGAACAAATTTACCGTCGAGACTGACAGATTGGCCAGTTTTAGGATTGCGGCCTACGCGTGGCGCACGGTAGTGCAATGAAAAGCTGCCAAACCCACGGATCTCGATGCGATCACCGGTGGCCAGGCATTGGGACATTTGCTCAAGCATGGTCTTGATGGCCAGCTCCACATCCTTTGATGAGAGCAGCCCTTGATGGGTGACAATTCGTTCGATCAACTCCGACTTCGTCATAATTTTCCCTTCTTTTTCAAGCAGCTAGATCAGCGCTTCAAAGGTTTTAGCATGCCCTGACAAATTTGAACAGCCCCATTCCGAACCCTGTTTTTTCTCGCCCAGACGCCGCAACCTCCAACCCGCCCACTCACCTGCAGATAACCAACATCGTCCGCGTGCTAAAGCCCGCAGGATTGAAGCCGAAGAGAAACTCTTGCTCTTCCTTGGCGTCATCGGACCTTGCCACGACTTTGTAGCCTGCACCTTTGCATTCTTTGCCCGCGCGCTTTTGGCACCTCTCCCACCCCGATCCCAGCCCGGAGCAATCAACCTCGATACCACTGACCCCACGCATCGCATGCGTTCTTGCATTAGATGTACAACTCGCCAATGCCAGCATTGCCATCAAGACAACGAGCCTTTTCATTCGCATCCTTATGCCAGGCGGACTGACCGACCGTCGCTTGCTCCAGACTAAGACTAGCTGCAAATAAGCGATTGATCCTGCTAAGGAAAGAGACAGTTTTGGCGAGGAAATGTTTCGTGGCTAGCCACACAGAAGATCGCACCCACGGCGGATCGGCCAAATTCCAGGCACAAAAAAGGGCGACCGAAGTCGCCCTTTTTTACAGAAAGTCAGAACTTAGTTCTGCTTTTCCGCTTGTGCAGCACGCAGCAGGTCACCCAGAGTGGTGGCTACTGGAGCATCCGTAGCTACTGGCTTGTCGCGCAGGCTCTGGATAGCTTCTTTCTCGTCTTCAACGTCTTTCGACTTGATCGAGAGCTGGATTACGCGGCTCTTGCGATCAACGCTGATGATCTTGGCTTCTACTTCTTCGCCTTCTTTCAGAACGTTGCGCGCGTCTTCAACGCGATCACGGCTGATTTCGGAGGCTTTCAGAGTCGCTTCGATATCGTCGGCCAGGGTGATGATGGCGCCTTTGGCGTCAACTTCTTTCACGATGCCCTTAACGATTGCGCCTTTGTCGTTCTCTTGAACGTACTCGGAGAACGGATCGCTTTCCAGTTGCTTGATACCCAGGGAGATGCGCTCGCGCTCTGGGTCAACAGACAGGATAACGGTGTCCAGCTCGTCGCCCTTCTTGAAACGACGAACAGCTTCTTCGCCCACTTCGTTCCAGGAGATGTCGGACAGGTGAACCAGGCCGTCGATGCCGCCGTCCAGACCAATGAAGATACCGAAATCGGTGATCGACTTAATGGTGCCGGAGATTTTATCGCCCTTGTTGAACTGGCCAGAGAAATCTTCCCATGGGTTAGATTTGCACTGCTTGATGCCCAGGGAGATACGACGACGCTCTTCGTCGATGTCCAGAACCATAACTTCCACTTCGTCGCCGACTTGTACGACTTTCGAAGGGTGGATGTTCTTGTTGGTCCAGTCCATTTCGGAAACGTGTACCAGACCTTCAACGCCTTCTTCCAGCTCAGCGAAGCAGCCGTAGTCGGTCAGGTTGGTTACACGAGCGGTAACGCGAGTGCTTTCTGGGTAACGGGCTTTGATAGCAACCCATGGATCTTCGCCCAGTTGCTTCAGGCCCAGGGAAACACGATTGCGCTCGCGATCGTACTTCAGAACCTTGACATCGATCTCGTCGCCAACGTTGACGATTTCGGAAGGATGCTTGATACGCTTCCAAGCCATGTCGGTAATGTGCAGCAGGCCATCGACGCCACCCAGATCGACGAATGCGCCGTAATCGGTGAGGTTCTTGACGATACCTTTGACTTGTTGGCCTTCCTGCAGGGATTCCAGCAGAGCTTCGCGCTCGGCGGAGTTCTCTGCTTCCAGGACGCTGCGACGGGAAACGACAACGTTGTTGCGCTTCTGGTCCAGCTTGATGACCTTGAATTCCAGCTCTTTGCCTTCCAGGTGCGTGGTGTCGCGCACTGGACGGACGTCAACCAGAGAACCTGGCAGGAACGCACGGATGCCGTTAACGTCGACAGTGAAGCCGCCTTTAACCTTACCGTTGATAACGCCCTTGACCACTTCTTCAGCTGCGAAGGCTGCTTCGAGAACAATCCAGCATTCAGCGCGCTTGGCTTTTTCACGGGACAGCTTGGTTTCACCGAAACCGTCTTCAACCGAGTCCAGAGCAACGTGAACTTCGTCACCGACATTGATAGTCAGGTCGCCAGCATCGTTGTAGAACTGTTCCAGCGGGATCAGAGCTTCAGACTTCAGACCAGCGTGAACGGTTACCCAGCGAGCTTGGTAATCGATATCAACGATAACACCGGTGATGATGGAGCCTGCCTGAAGGTTCAGGGTTTTTAGGCTTTCTTCAAAGAGTTCCGCAAAGCTTTCGCTCATTTTAATTCCTGTTGATGAGGGCGAAGAATACGCCCATCTCCACACCCCAGACGGTGTGGGTTAGTTTCATTTAGAAGAAGCACCACAGGACTATGACTGGTCCCCTGCGGCCTTCTTGTTCACCCGGCGATATCGCGAATGGCGATCTCGCTCATGATGCGTTCCAGCACCTGCTCGATGGATAATTCCGTGGAATCCAGCTGTATGGCGTCAGCCGCCGGTTTGAGCGGGGCTACCGCTCGCTGGGTGTCACGCTCATCGCGTGCACGTATCTCATCTAGCAGACTCGACAGACTAACATCCTCGACCTTGTCCTTCAACTGCAAATATCGACGACGTGCCCGCTCCTCGGCGCTGGCGGTCAGGAAAATCTTCAGCGGCGCATCCGGAAACACCACCGTACCCATGTCGCGACCGTCGGCCACCAGGCCCGGCGCTTCCTGGAAGGCGCGCTGGCGCTGCAGCAGCGCCTCGCGCACCGCTGGCAATGCCGCCACCTGGGAGGCACCTGAGCCGATGCTTTCGGTACGGATCACATCGCTGACTTCATCCCCTTCCAGAATGATGCGCTGCAGCTGACCTTCGGTCGCCGCGATGAACTGAACATCCAGATGAGCGGCAAGTTTCTTCAGCAGCTCTTCGTTGGTCAGGTCGACGCCATGGTTGTGGGCAGCGAAGGCCAGCAGGCGATACAGCGCACCGGAGTCGAGCAGGTTCCAGCCCAGGCGATTGGCCAGGATCCCGGCGATCGTGCCTTTGCCCGAACCGCTTGGCCCATCGATGGTGATGACCGGTGCACTGTTCTTCACGACTGGGCCTCTTGGGCAACGCGGATACCGACCTGCGCGCACAGCGCGAGGAAGTTGGGGAACGAGGTGGCGACGTTGGCGCAGTCATGGATGCGGATCGGCGCAGTGGCGCGCAGCGAGGCAACGCTGAAGGCCATGGCAATCCGGTGGTCGCCGTGACCGTGCACTTCACCGCCGCCGATCTGGCCGCCATCGATGATGATGCCATCCGGGGTCGGCTCACACTTGACGCCAAGCGCCAGCAAGCCATCGGCCATGACCTGGATACGGTCCGACTCCTTGACCCGCAGCTCTTCGGCGCCGGTCAGCACGGTGCGCCCTTCAGCACAAGCGGCAGCAACGAACAGCACCGGGAATTCGTCGATCGCCAACGGAACCAGCGCCTCGGGGATCTCGATACCCTTGAGTTTAGCTGCCCGCACGCGCAGGTCAGCTACTGGCTCGCCACCCACTTCACGCTGGTTTTCCAGAGTGATGTCCGCGCCCATCAGGCGCAGGATGTCGATGACACCGGTACGGGTCGGGTTGATGCCGACATGCTCAAGCACCAGCTCCGAACCTTCAGCAATAGAAGCGGCCACCAGGAAGAACGCCGACGACGAGATGTCGCCCGGTACTTCGATGTGGGTCGCGGTCAGCTTGCCGCCGGACTCGACCGAAGCCGTTGCACCGTCAACGCTCACCGGGTAGCCGAAGCCACGTAGCATGCGCTCGGTGTGGTCACGGGTTGGCGCAGGCTCGGTAACGGTGGTCTTGCCTTCGGCATACAGGCCCGCCAGCAGCAGGCAGGATTTAACCTGGGCACTGGCCATTGGCATGGTGTAGGTCAGGCCCTTGAGCTTGTTGCCACCACGAATGGTCATCGGTGGACGGCCTTCGGCGGCGGTCTCGATCACTGCGCCCATCTCGCGCAGCGGGTTGGCCACGCGGTTCATCGGGCGCTTGGACAGCGAAGCGTCGCCGGTCAAGGTGCTGTCGAAGTCCTGCGCGGCCAGCAGGCCGGACAACAGGCGCATCGACGTGCCGGAGTTACCCAGGTAGATCGGGCCCGGTGCTGGCTTGAGGCCATGCAGGCCGACACCGTGAATGGTCACGCGACCATGGTGCGGACCTTCGATGACCACGCCCATGTCACGAAACGCCTGCAAGGTCGCCAGGGCGTCTTCGCCCTCGAGGAAGCCTTCGACTTCGGTGACGCCTTCGGCCAGGGAGCCCAGCATGATCGAACGGTGGGAAATCGACTTGTCACCTGGTACGCGAATCCGACCGGACAGGCGGCCACCAGGTTGAGCCAGGAAAATCAGATCGTTGGAGTTCATAGCGTCCACATAGGCCCGACGGGCCAGGATTTTACTGAAATGCTCGCGGGCAACCCGGGCGCGAGTGAAAACGCCCAACAATTGGTGCCCATCCCCTGCATCGACCGCGTCGCGCAAGGCGTCGAGGTCGCTGCGAAATGTATCGAGTGTGCGCAGGACAGCGTCGCGGTTAGCGAGGAAGATGTCATGCCACATGACCGGGTCGCTCCCGGCGATTCTTGTGAAATCGCGGAAACCGCCCGCAGCGTAACGGAAGATCTCGAGATTTTCATTGCGCTTGGCCAGCGAGTCGACCAGGCCGAATGCCAGCAAGTGCGGCAGATGACTGGTGGCCGCCAACACTTCGTCGTGCCGTTCGACCTGCATGTGCTCGACATCGGCGCCCAGTTCGCGCCACAAGCGGTCGACCACGGCCAAGGCTTGCGGATCGGTCTGCTCCAGCGGTGTCAGGATCACTTTGTGGCGACGGAACAGTTCGGCATTGGAGGCTTCCACCCCGCTCTGCTCGGAACCGGCGATCGGATGCCCTGGCACGAAACGCGCCGGCATGCCGCCAAAAGCTTCGCTTGCCGCACGCACGACATTGCCCTTGGCGCTGCCGACGTCTGTCAGGATCGCTTGCCCCAGATCCATGCCGGCCAATCGGCCAAGCATTTTTTCCATGGCGAGGATCGGCACGGCCAGCTGGATCACGTCGGCGCCCTGGCAAGCGACCGCCAGGTCGTCTTCGCAACGATCCACCACACCCAGCTCGACCGCCAGCTTGCGTGACTGCGGGTCGAGGTCGACCCCGACCACTTCGCGGCATACGCCACTTTCGCGCAAACCCTTGGCAAACGAACCGCCGATCAACCCCAGGCCGACCACCACCAGGCGCCCGATCATGGGTTCAGCAGATTGCGGCACAGTGACATCAACCACGGGCCATAACCTTGGTCAGCGCCTCGAGGAAGCGGCTGTTTTCCGCCGGCAGGCCGATGGTGACGCGCAAGTGGTTCGGCATGCCATAGTTGGCCACCGGACGCACGATCACGCCCTCGCGCAGCAAGCCCTGGAAGACCGGAGCCGCTTCACGACCCAGATCAACGCAGATGAAGTTGCCCTTGGAAGGAATCCAGCTCAGCCCCAGGTCACGGAAACCCGCTTCCAGTTGCTGCATGCCCGACTCGTTGAAGCGACGACTTTCTGCCAGGTACTCGGCGTCTTGCAGCGCAGCGCACGCAGCGGCCAAGGCCAGGCTGTTGACGTTGAACGGTTGGCGCACGCGGTTCAGCACATCGGCGACCACGGCGGTAGACAAGCCATAACCGACGCGCAATGCCGCCAGGCCGTAGGCCTTGGAGAAGGTGCGCGACACCAGCAGGTTCGGGTAGGCCGCCAGGAAGTCCAGGCCGTCCGGCAAGTCGCTGCCTTCGGCGTATTCGATGTAGGCCTCGTCCAGCACCACCAGCACGTGCTCCGGCACGTCCTGGAGGAATTCGTCCAGCGCCTCGGTATCGAACCAGGTCCCGGTCGGGTTGTTCGGGTTGGCGATGAAGACGACGCGGGTATTGGCGTCGATCGCCGCCAGCATGGCCGGCAGGTCATGCCCCCAATCCTTGGCCGGGATCACTTTGGCCTGGGCGCCGACGGCCTGGGTCACGATCGGGTAGACCGCGAACGCATGCTCGCTGAACACCGCATTCAGGCCCGGCGCCAGGTAGGCGCGCGCCACCAGCTCAAGGATGTCATTGGAGCCGTTGCCCAGTGTCACCTGGTTCAGCTCGACGCGGCACTGTTCGGCCAGCAGGGTCTTGAGCGCAAAACCGTTGCCGTCCGGATAACGGGTCAGCTCGACCAGAGCATCACGGATAGCGGCCAGGGCCTTGGGGCTCGCGCCCAGCGGGTTTTCGTTGCTGGCCAGCTTTACGATGCTGGCTGGATCCAGATCCAGCTCACGTGCCAGTTCGTCCACGGGCTTGCCCGGAACGTAAGGCGAAAGTTGTTGCACGCCCGGCTGTGCCAGAGCGAGGAAATTGCCACTCATTTGCTACCGCCCCTTAGAGAACTGCTTTCGGGTAGGAACCCAGCACTTTGAGTGCTACTGCTTCCTGACTGATCTTTTCCAGCACACCTTTTACCAGCGGATCGCGGTGGTGGCCGACGAAGTCGATGAAGAACACATAAGTCCATTTACCGCTGCGCGACGGACGGGTCTCGATGCGCGTCAGGTCGATGCCGTTGTCGTGGAACGGCACCAGCAATTCGTGCAGCGCGCCCGGCTTGTTGCTCATCGAGACGATGATCGAAGTCTTGTCGTCGCCGGTTGGCGGCACTTCCTGGTTACCGATCATGAGGAAACGCGTGGAGTTGTCCGGACGGTCCTCGATTTTCTCGGCCAGACGGGTCAGCCCGTAGAGGCCGGCCGCCATGTCGCCGGCAATCGCCGCCGAGTTCCACTCACCCTTGACCCGCTTGGCCGCTTCGGCGTTGCTGGACACTGCCACGCGCTCGACATTCGGGTAATGGGCGTCCAGCCACTTGCGGCACTGGGCCAGGGACTGGGCGTGGGAATAGATACGGCTGATGCTGTCGGTCTTGGTGTTTTCACCGACCAACAGGTGGTGGTGGATCCGCAGCTCGACTTCACCGCAGATCACCATGTCGTGCTCGAGGAAGCTGTCGAGGGTGTGGTTGACCGCGCCTTCGGTGGAGTTTTCCACCGGGACCACGCCAAAGTTCACCGCACCGGCCGCCACTTCGCGGAACACTTCGTCGATGGCCGCCATCGGTTTGCTGATCACGGCGTGACCGAAGTGTTTCATGGCCGCAGCCTGGGTGAAGGTACCTTCAGGGCCGAGGTACGCCACTTTCAGCGGCTGCTCGAGGGCCAGGCACGAGGACATGATTTCGCGGAACAACCGCGCCATCTCTTCGTTGCCCAGCGGCCCCTGGTTGCGCTCCATGACACGCTTGAGCACCTGAGCTTCGCGCTCAGGACGATAGAACACCGGCACTTCGCCTTCGGCCAGCGAGGCCATCTTTACTCGCGCAACTTCCTGGGCGCAGCGGGCGCGCTCACTGATCAGCTCCAGGACTTTTTCGTCCAGGGCATCAATGCGCAGGCGCAGTGCCTTGAGTTCTTGCTCAGACATTAGCCGTGTTCCTTCTCGAACTCTGCCATGTACGCCACCAGCGCGTTGATCGCGTTGATGTCCACGGCGTTATAGATGGAGGCGCGCATGCCGCCCACCGAACGGTGACCCTTGAGATTCAGCAAGCCACGCTCGTCGGCACCGGCCAGGAACGGCTTGTCCAGACGGTCGTCCGCCAGGCGGAACGGTACGTTCATCCACGAGCGGTCCGACTTGTTGATCGGGTTGCTGTAGAGGCCGCTGGCGTCGATGAAGTCGTACAGCGTGCGCTGCTTGACGTCGTTGAGCTTGCCGATGGCCTCGACACCGCCCTGCTCCTTGAGCCACTCGAACACCAGGCCGGACAGGTACCAGGCCAGGGTCGGCGGGGTGTTGTACATCGAGCCGTTATCGGCCGCGACCTTGTAATTGAGCATGGTCGGGCAAATGGAACGAGCGTTGCCCAGCAGGTCTTCGCGAACGATGTTCACGACGATGCCGCTCGGGCCGATGTTCTTCTGGGCGCCTGCGTAGATCATGCCGAAACGCGAAACATCGATCGGGCGCGAGAGGATGTCCGAAGACATGTCGGCGACCAGCGGAACATCACCGGTTTCCGGAACCCACTGGAATTCAAGGCCGCCGATGGTTTCGTTTGGCGCGTAGTGGACGTAGGCCGCGTCTTTCGACAGCTTCCATTCGTTCTGGCCGGGAATGGCGAAATAGTCGTAGGGCTTGGCGGTGGCAGCAACATTGACGCTGCCGAAGCGCGATGCTTCCTCGATGGCTTTCTGCGACCAGATACCGGTGTCGATATAGTCGGCGGTGCCGCTTTCAGGCAACAGGTTCAGGGGAATCTGAGCGAACTGCTGGCTGGCGCCACCTTGCAGGAACAGCACTTTATAGTTCGACGGGATATTCAGCAGATCACGCAGATCCTGCTCGGCCTTGGTGGCGATGGACACGAACTCATCGCTGCGATGGCTCATTTCCATGACCGACAGGCCTTTGCCGTGCCAGTCGAGAAGTTCACCCTGGGCGCGCTGCAGGACAGCTTCGGGAAGCGCCGCAGGACCGGCACAGAAGTTATAGGCTCTCTTGCTCACATCCAATCTCGCTCTGATTTGGTGGTATCACGCAATAAATCACAACATCAATCGACACAGAGTCCCTGCTGAAGCACAGCTTTTGTAGGAGTGAGCCTGCTCGCGATTGCATCACCGCGATGTGTCAGACATACCGCGCCGCCTGCATCGCGAGCAGGCTCACTCCTACAAGGGACTCCATGGGTGTCGAATTTTTCATTCAGGACAAACAACAAGGGGGCGAATTTTCATCCGCCCCCTGCTTACCCGCTTATTCCTGTGGTTCTTCGTCAGCGGCGGCGTCGAGTTGCTGGTCGTCGACGATGTCGTCGATCACGACATTGCTGTCGAACTCAGCACCTTCTTCACCTTCGAGCTCTTCACCCTCGACTTCCGACGGCTCCTGGACCCGCTCCAGGCCGACCAGCGTTTCATCGTTGGCCAGCTTGATCAGGGTCACGCCCTGGGTGTTACGACCCAGGCTCGAGACTTCGTCGACACGGGTGCGCACCAGGGTGCCCTGGTCGGAAATCAGCATGATTTCCTCGCCATCGAGCACCTGGACCGCACCGACCAGACGGCCGTTACGTTCGTTGCTGACCATGGCGATAACGCCCTGGCCGCCACGCTTGTACTCAGGGAACTCGGTGATCGCCGTGCGCTTGCCAAAACCACGTTCGGAAGCGGTGAGGATCTGACTGCCTTCTTCCGGGATCAGCATGGAAATCAGCTTCTGCCCTTCGGGCAGGCGCATGCCGCGCACACCGCGGGCGGTACGGCCCATGGCGCGAACGTCGGATTCCTTGAAGCGCGTCACCTTGCCGCCGTCGGAGAACAGCATGACTTCGCGCTCGCCATCGGTAATGGCCGCGGAAATCAGCACGTCGCCTTCGTCCAGCTCCAGCGCGATCAGGCCGACGCTGCGTTGACGGCTGAAGGATTCCAGCGGGGTCTTCTTCACGGTACCGTTGGCGGTGGCCATGAAGATGAAGTGACCTTCGGTGTATTCCTCGACCGGCAGCATGGTGGTGATGTATTCACCGTCATCCAGCGGCAGCAGGTTGACCAGCGGACGACCACGGGCGGCACGGGAGGCTTCCGGGATTTCGTAGGTTTTGAGCCAGTACACCTTGCCCTTGCTGGAGAACAGCAGCAGCGTGGTGTGGCTGTTGGCAACCAGCAGGTGAGCGATGTAGTCCTCATCCTTGACGCCGGTTGCCGACTTGCCTTTACCGCCACGACGCTGGGCCTGGTAGGCCGCCAGCGGTTGGGTCTTGGCGTAGCCACCGTGGGAAATGGTCACGACGCGATCTTCTTCCGGGATCATGTCGCCCAGGGTCAGGTCGAGGCGTGCATCGAGGATCTCGGTGCGACGCACGTCGCCGTATTCGGCACGGATCACTTCCAGCTCTTCGCGGATCACTTCCATCAGGCGCGTGGCGCTGTTGAGGATGCGGATCAGCTCGCCGATCTGGTTGAGGATCTCTTGATACTCGGCCAGCAGCTTTTCGTGTTCCAGGCCGGTCAGACGGTGCAGACGCAGTTCCAGGATGGCTTGCGCCTGCTCTGGCGACAGGAAGTACTTGCCGTCGCGCAGGCCGTATTGCGGATCGAGGTTTTCCGGACGGCACGAATCGGCACCGGCACGCTCCACCATCGCGACTACCGCCGAGGATTCCCAAGGGGTGCTGACCAGCGCTTCCTTGGCTTCCGACGGGGTCGGCGAGGCCTTGATCAGGGCGATGACCGGGTCGATGTTCGACAGGGCAACCGCTTGACCTTCGAGGATGTGGCCACGTTCGCGTGCCTTGCGCAGTTCGAACACGGTACGGCGGGTGACGACTTCGCGACGGTGACGCACGAAGGCTTCCAGCAGGTCCTTGAGGTTCAGGATGCGTGGACGGCCGTCGATCAGCGCGACGATGTTGATGCCGAATACCGCTTGCAGCTGGGTCTGGGCGTAGAGGTTGTTGAGGATCACCTCAGGCACTTCGCCGCGTCGCAGCTCGATCACGACGCGCATACCGTCCTTGTCGGACTCGTCGCGCAGCTCGGTGATACCTTCCAGTTTCTTTTCTTTTACCAGCTCGGCGATCTTCTCGATCAGGCGCGCCTTGTTCAGCTGGTAAGGCAGTTCGGTGATGACGATCTGCTGGCGGCCACCGACCTTGTCGATGTCTTCGATCATCGAGCGGGCGCGCATGTAGATACGTCCGCGACCGGTGCGGTAGGCCTCGATGATGCCAGCGCGACCGTTGATGATCGCGGCGGTCGGGAAGTCCGGACCGGGGATGTACTGCATCAGCTCGTCGACGGTCAGCTCGGGGTTGTCGATGAGCGCCAGGCAACCGTCGATGACTTCACCGAGGTTGTGCGGCGGAATGTTGGTCGCCATGCCCACGGCGATACCGCTGGAGCCGTTGACCAGCAGGTTGGGAATACGGGTCGGCATGACCGCCGGGATCATTTCGGTGCCGTCGTAGTTCGGCACCCAGTCCACGGTTTCCTTGTGCAGGTCAGCCAGTAGCTCGTGCGCCAGCTTGGTCATGCGCACTTCGGTGTATCGCATGGCCGCGGCGTTGTCGCCGTCCACCGAACCGAAGTTGCCCTGGCCGTCTACCAGCAGGTAGCGCAGGGAGAATGGTTGCGCCATCCGAACGATGGTGTCGTACACCGCGGTATCACCGTGCGGGTGATACTTACCTATCACGTCACCGACAACACGGGCAGATTTCTTGTACGGCTTGTTGAAGTCGTTGCCCAGCTCGCTCATCGCGAACAGCACGCGCCGGTGCACGGGCTTCAAGCCATCGCGCGCATCCGGCAGTGCCCGCCCGACAATTACGCTCATCGCGTAGTCGAGATAGGACTGCTTCAGCTCGTCTTCGATATTGACCGGGAGGATTTCTTTGGCCAGTTCGCCCATGAGAAGCCTGATTCCTTTTTCTGGTGAAACTTCGTCTCATCCATATGGGACGAACGAAGCTCGCCGCTGCAGGCTGAGTGCCATGCACCGACTTACGACAAATCAACGAGTTATGCCATGGATCTGCGCAGTAAAGGTCGCCCCGCGGAGCAACCTTGGAAACCGCCGGATGTTATCACAAGAGCCGCCACGCACCTATCCCCCTGATGCGCATGGAGCATAGTTAGTTGACCGATGACAGGCTTGAAGGGGACGAGAGAGGCTTAGAGCTGTTGCGAATGCAGAATTCGGGGCCAAATTATGGATGTTCATTGACTTTCAGGCCCTCATCGCCAGCAGGCTGGCTCCCACAGTTGAATTGTGCCGATCACGAACCCTGTGGGAGCCAGCCTGCTGGCGATGGCGCCCTTTCAAACGCCACAGATCATCAATGCAGGCGCTTGCGGCACATCAACTGCGTCATCTTGGCCGTATCCGGCCGTTCGACGATGCCTTTTTCGGTGACGATCGCGTCGATCAGGTCCGCCGGGGTCACGTCGAACACCGGATTGAACGCATCGACATCCGCCCCGAGCCGCTGGCCACCCACTTCCAGCAACTCACGCCCATCGCGCTCCTCGAGCACAATGTCGTCGCCACTGGCCAGGTCCATGTCGATGGTCGAACTCGGCGCCACCACCATGAAGCGCACGCCATGATGCATGGCATTGACCGCCAGTTGATAGGTGCCGATCTTGTTGGCCACGTCACCATTGGCGGTGATGCGGTCCGCGCCGACGATGACCCAGGTGACGCCCTTGATTTTCATGATGTGCGCAGCGGCGGAGTCGGCATGCAGGGTCACCGGAATGCCTTCGTTGGCCAGCTCCCAGGCGGTCAGGCGCGAGCCCTGCAGCCAGGGACGGGTTTCGCTGGCATACACGCGCTCGACCATGCCCTCGATGAAGGCGCCGCGTATCACCCCCAGCGCCGTGCCGAAGCCACCAGTGGCCAACGCGCCGGTGTTGCAGTGGGTCAGGATCGCCTGGGCGTTGCCCTGGTGCTTGCGGATCAGGTCGACGCCCAGTTGCGCCATCGTCAGGTTGGCTTCGCGGTCGCTTTCGTGAATGGCCAGGGCCTCGGCTTCCAGCACGAACAAGGGGTCCGCGTGCTTTTTCAGCCGCGCCAGGCGCTCGCGCATGCGGCCCAGCGCCCAGAACAGATTGACCGCGGTCGGACGAGCATCGGCGAGCAGCGTGAAATCCTCCTCCAGCGCTGCCTGCCAGTGGCCGCCCTCGGCGAACCGGGCGCGCGCCGCCAGCACAACGCCATAGGCGGCACTGATGCCAATGGCCGGTGCGCCGCGCACCACCATCGAGCGAATGGCCTCGGCCACGCCCGCCGCGCTGGTGCAGGCGATCCAGGTTTGCTCGAACGGCAAAACACGCTGATCCAGCAGGTACAGGGTGCCATCACGCCAATCGATGGCCTTTACCTTCTCAGCAGCCAACAGTCGATCGCGCATCCCACACCCCGCAGTCAGAAACAAAAGCCGCCGATTATAGCGATCCCCCGGCGAAGACGCTCGGGTATACTTCGCCATCCTTTACAAAAGCCCTGGAACCGATCCTCGATGCCGAACACTGCCGTTGCGCTCGATCTGTTGTTGCTGCCGACCTGGCTGGTACCCGTCGAACCCGCTGGTGTCGTGCTCAAGGATCATGGCCTGGGCATCCGTGACGGGCGCATCGCTTTCATCGGTCCACGTCGCGACGCCCTGCAGCTTAACGCAACCGAAGTGCGCGAACTGCCGGACATCCTGCTCAGCCCCGGCCTGATCAATGCCCACGGGCATGCGGCAATGACCCTGTTCCGCGGCCTGGCCGATGATCTGCCGCTGATGACCTGGCTGGAAAACCACATCTGGCCGGCCGAAGCCAAGTGGGTCGACGAGGAATTCGTGCGCGACGGCACGGACCTGGCCATCGCCGAACAGCTCAAGGGCGGCATCACCTGTTTCTCTGACATGTATTTCTTCCCGAAGGTTGCCAGCGAGTGCGTGCACAACAGCGGTATTCGCGCACAGATCGCGATTCCGATCCTGGATTTCCCGATCCCGGGCGCCAGCACGGCGGACGACGCGATTCGCCAGGGTGTCGAGTTGTTTGGCGACCTCAAGCATCACGAACGCATCAAAATCACCTTCGGCCCCCATGCACCCTACACCGTGGGCGATGAAAACCTGGAAAAAATCCGGGTGATCGCCGAAGAACTGGACGCGTCGATCCACATGCACGTGCATGAAACCGCCTTCGAAGTGCAGCAAGCGCTCGAACAGCGGGGTGAACGACCGCTGGCCCGCCTGGCTCGCCTGGGCCTGCTGGGGCCGCGCTTCCAGGCGGTGCACATGACCCAGATCAGCGAGGAAGACCTGGCGCTGCTGGTGGAAAGCAACACCCATGTCATTCACTGCCCGGAGTCGAACCTGAAGCTGGCCAGCGGTTTCTGCCCGGTGGAGCGCTTGTGGCAGGCCGGGGTGAACGTGGCCCTCGGCACCGACGGCGCCGCCAGCAACAATGACCTCGACCTGCTGGGCGAAACCCGTACCGCGGCCCTGTTGGCCAAGGCCGTCGCGGGCTCGGCCACCGCTCTCGACGCCCACAGCGCCTTGCGCATGGCCACCCTCAACGGTGCTCGCGCCCTGGGGATCGAAACCGAGGTGGGTTCGCTGGAACTCGGCAAGGCCGCCGACATCGTCGCATTTGACCTCTCGGGCCTGGCCCAGCAACCGGTCTACGACCCGGTTTCACAGCTTATATATGCCAGCGGTCGCGATTGCGTGAAACACCTTTGGGTCGCGGGCAAGCAACTGCTCGACGACCGCCGCCTGACGCGGCTGGATGAACAACAACTGGTGACCACCGCCAAGGCGTGGGGCCAGCGCATCAGCGGACGCAAAGAATCGTAAGCCCCCCCGGACTCAACACCGGGGCTACAGGATTTTTCAAGTTTTAGAGGACTTAAACCATGAGCAACGTCGACTACGCCGAAATCGCCAAATTCGAAGCCCTGGCCCATCGCTGGTGGGACCGCGAGAGCGAATTCAAACCGCTGCACGACATCAATCCGCTACGCGTCAACTGGATTGACGAACGCGTCAACCTGGCTGGCAAGAAAGTCCTCGACGTCGGTTGCGGCGGCGGCATCCTCAGTGAAGCCATGGCCCAGCGCGGCGCGACCGTGACCGGCATCGACATGGGCGAAGCGCCACTGGCGGTGGCCCAACTGCATCAGCTGGAATCGGGCGTGAACGTCGAATACCGGCAGATCACCGCCGAAGCCCTGGCCGAGGAGATGCCGGAACAGTTCGACGTGGTCACCTGCCTGGAAATGCTCGAACACGTACCGGACCCATCCTCGGTGATCCGCGCGTGCTTCCGCATGGTCAAGCCGGGCGGCCAGGTGTTCTTCTCCACCATCAACCGCAACCCGAAGGCTTACCTGTTCGCCATCGTCGGCGCCGAATACATCATGAAGCTGTTGCCGCGCGGCACCCACGACTTCAAGAAGTTCATCCGCCCTTCCGAGCTCGGTGCCTGGAGCCGCATGGCCGGCCTGACCGTCAAGGACATCATCGGCCTGACCTACAACCCGCTGACCAAGCATTACAAACTGGCGTCTGACGTGGACGTCAATTACATGATCCAGACCCTGCGCGAGGAGTAAGCCGATGCGTATCAGAGCAGTTCTTTTCGACATGGACGGCACCCTGCTCGACACCGCGCCGGACTTCATTGCGATTTGCCAGGCGATGCGTGCCGACCGCGGTTTGCCGCCGATCAACGACAAGCACATCCGCGACGAAATCTCCGGTGGCGCCAAGGCGATGGTCGCCGTGACCTTTTCCATGGACCCGGAGTCCCCAGGCTTCGAGGCGTTGCGTCTGGAGTTCCTCGAGCGCTACCTGGTGGGCTGCGCGGTTCACAGCAAGCTGTTCGACGGCATGGGTGAACTGCTGGTCGACATCGAGAAGGCCAACATGGTCTGGGGCGTGGTCACCAACAAGCCGCTGCGCTTCGCCGAGCCGATCATGCAGCAACTGGGGCTGGCCGAGCGCTCGGCCCTGCTGATCTGCCCGGACCACGTGAAGAACAGCAAACCGGACCCGGAGCCTTTGATCCTCGCCTGCAAGATGCTCGACCTCGACCCGGCCAGCGTGCTGTTCGTGGGCGACGACCTGCGCGATATCGAATCGGGGCGCGATGCCGGCACCCGGACGGCCGCCGTGACGTTCGGCTACATCCACCCGGACGATAATCCGCGGCATTGGGGGGCGGATGTGGTGGTCGATCATCCGCTGGAGTTGCGCAAGGTGCTTGATAGCGCGCTCTGTGGCTGCTGAGAGCCTGCACCCGTTTATTGGAATGCGGCGTGAATGCTGACGCCTTCGCGGGCAAGCCCGCGAATGGCCGCGCCGCGATCTGTCGTCTGTTTTCGTGAGGTTTCTATGTTTGATTATTCCGCCCGCCCCGACCTGCTCAAGGACCGGGTCATCCTGGTCACCGGTGCCGGTCGTGGCATTGGCGCTGCCACCGCCAAAACCTATGCCGCCCATGGCGCCACCGTCCTGTTGCTGGGCAAGACCGAAGCCAACCTGATCCAGGTCTACGACGAGATCGAAGCCGCCGGCCATCCGCAACCGGCCGTAATCCCGTTCAACCTCGAAACCGCCCTGCCCCATCAATACGATGAGCTGGCCGCGATGATCGAAAGCGAATTCGGCCATCTGGATGGCTTGCTGCACAACGCGTCGATCATCGGTCCGCGCACCCCGATCGAGCAGCTGTCCGGCGAAAACTTCATGCGCGTCATGCAGGTCAACGTCAACGCCATGTTCATGTTGACCAGCACCCTGCTGCCACTGCTCAAGCTGTCCCAGGATGCCTCGGTGGTGTTCACCTCCAGCAGCGTAGGGCGCAAGGGTCGCGCATACTGGGGCGCTTACGGGGTTTCGAAATTCGCCACCGAAGGCCTGATGCAAACCCTGGCCGACGAAGTCGACAGCGTGGCGCCGGTCCGTTCCAACAGCATCAATCCGGGAGCCACTCGCACCAGCATGCGCGCCCAGGCGTATCCGGGTGAAAATCCGCTGAACAACCCTACACCCGAGGAGATCATGCCGGTCTACCTCTACCTGATGGGCCCGGACAGCAGCGGTATCAACGGCCAGGCATTCAACGCCCAGTGATACCGTCCGTCGCTTTTGTGTCGCGTCGACTTCCAGACGCGGCACAACAACGACAACGTGCTTTCAGTCAAACAACCGTCGCAAAACTTTCCTCGCCAACTTTAACCCCTATCAAGCCATTGATAGATAAGGGTTTTTACTAAAAATCAGCTAAATGGCATGACTTTCGCTTTACATTTGTCCGAACCAGCTGTGGGAAAGCCGAGGCGGCGAGGCCAAATTGCCGATTACTAATCTGCGATAAAGCAGATTAAGCTTGTACGAAATGTCCTACGGGACTGAGGGACCAGTATGACGCGCGGCCTGGAGCCGCTCGCACCCAGCTTGTAAGACAGCCTTACTGCTCAAGGGCGCACGCCATATGAAACCACCTTCCCAGACCAACGCAATTGACTTTGACAGCGCCAAATTGCAACGCCTGGGCTTTGGTCAGCAGCCACCGATACTTGAGAGGCCCGTCAGCCTCGCGCAGCTGCGTCAGCAATTGAACCTGCAGCTGCAAACCAGCCTTGAGCCGCAACGCATACTCGGGCTGTTCTACCGCGAAATCCAGCGACTGGTCCCCCTTGATGCCTTGAGCTACCTGCACAAGAGCAGTGACTTGCGCTTGGAATTCGGCCTGCGGGGCCACCACTCGATCAGCTACAGCCTGAGCCACGAAGGCGAGCATCTGGGCGAACTGATCTTTCGCCGCAACCAGCGTTTCAGCGAACAGGAACAGGCCAGCCTCGAGTCTCTGCTCGCCACCCTGCTCTTCCCTATGCGCAATACCCTGCTGTACCGCGCCGCCACCCAAAGTGCATTGCGTGATCCGCTGACGGACACCGGCAATCGCATCGCCATGGACCAGACGTTGCAGCGGGAAATCGAGCTGGCGCGACGCCATATGCAGCCCCTGTCGTTGTTGATGCTGGACATCGATCATTTCAAGCAGATCAACGATACCCATGGGCACAGCGCCGGCGATGACGTGCTCAAGGCGGTGGCCGCCTCGATCAAGAACCAGCTGCGTAATGTCGACATGGTGTTTCGCTACGGTGGCGAAGAGTTCCTGATCCTGCTATCCAACACCAGCCGGGAGGCGGCGGCCCTGGTCGGCGAACGCCTGCGGTGCGCAGCGCAGATCGAAGACTATCCGGCCGATGGCCGCACGGTGGAGCTGACAGTCAGCCTCGGCTGCTCGACCCTGCTGCCCGGCGAATCCGCCGAGAGCCTGTTGCGCAGGGCTGACAGCGCACTGTACGTCGCCAAGCGCGAGGGGCGTAACCGGCTGACGATGGCGGGGTGAGATCCCGGAACAGTGGGTAATGCGTACGGCTTCAGATCAGGCCGGCCGGTAGGCCGCCTCGCGCAAGCTTTTGATTTGGCGTTTGATTTTTTGCCCTCCTCACGCCCTGAGCCTGTCCGTCAATCTGTGACTACCTCCAGCGGCGCCTCTACTGACGTTGATCCATTCCGCGTCAAAGCCTGTAGGGATTGTTGTCCGAGTACATATCCATTGCTGCGGTAACGGCCACTTATGGTTCCGCTTTTATGTATGGACTCGCCCCCACTGGCCACCTGTTTTTCAAACACTGCTACCCGGTTGCATCTATGTATAAGGCCTGTTCGAGGAAGCCCTGTCTGCGGCTTCTGGCCGACATTGGTTGAGCTCGCGGTATGCCGATTACATGCAGGCCTCGAAGGCCGGTAAGAGCGCAGGCATCGATCCGCGACGGTCTGACCTGGGGTCAATGTTTTCTAGCAGGGGCTGAAGCGCCGTGGCGCCCCGGTGGCAGAACGCTTATGTTCAGTGACTTGGCGCAGCTGGCCGGCCATGGGCCGGTTGGCTGCGGTAAGTCTGCTCATTTTGTAGCAGCACCCAAACGATTCGCAGGTTGCGGTTCGCCAAGCGTATCGCCGCTTCCTTGCGCCCCAGCCGGGCCTGCCACCGTTGCAAGCGACGATCGTCGGGCAGCTCCGAATCCGCGCGCAAATGCCTCAATACCGCGTGAGCGCCTTGAACCATCAGGCTGCGCACATAGCTGTCGCCGCGTTTGCTTATCCGGCCCAGGCGAATTTTCTGCCCACTGCTTTTCTGCTCAGGCACCATGCCGAAGTAGGCGGCGAACTGGCGTGCATTGGCGAAGCGCTCAGGGTCGGTCTGCTTGGCCAAAAGCGCAGTGGCGATGATCGGGCCGATCCCGCGCACGGTCATCAGCCGCCGGGCCGTTTTGTCCTCGTTCGCGGCCTTCTCCAGGCGACCGGTCAGGACGTTGACCCGTTCGCCCAGTTGGCGCCATTCGCCCAGCAGCTCGTCGATCAGTTCACGCAACATCTCCGGCAACGGTTGGGTGGCGTCTTCGAGCACCCGAGGCAGGGTCTGGTTGATCGCCGCATCACCCTGAGCCAGGACAACGCCATGCTCCATCAGCAAACCGCGCATCTGGTTACTCATGGCTGTGCGCCGACGGACATAACCCTGGCGGGCCCGGTGCAAGGCCTGCATGGCCAGCGCGGTGGCGCTTTTGATGGGGACCGCGGCAATTTTGCTGTCCCGTCCCGCACGCAATATGGCCAGTGCATCATTTCGATCATTTTTGGCGCCGCTGCGGTGCTGGGCCACCAGCTGTGCCGGAAGAATCCGCGCCAGATTGCCCTGAGCCTGTAGCTGGCGCGCCCATGCTTGAGCGCCTGGACCTGTTTCCACCAGCACTACTACGCTTGGCGGCAGTTGGCGCAGAAAGGCGTGAAAGGCTTCACGCGACTTGATACGTTCTTCGTAAAGCACCTGGCCAAGGGCGTCTTCGCCTGCCACCTGAAAGACCTGCTTGGCCAAATCGACCGCCACTGTCGTGCAGGCCGACAGATCGCTGGAAGACAAAGACTGTTTAACCGTCGTATGCTTTTTCATGGATTCGCCCTCGCTGTCGGTGGCTTCTTAGACTGCCCCCGTGGCGCATTGACGCCTCGGCGCGGGCGAGTCCATCCAATTACAGCGGGTCACTTTGAAAAGCGCAAAGTAACCAAACGCTCTTGCCCCACCACTCGGTGCCTCGCTAAGGCTCGGCATGCCCTCACTCCGGCATTGCTCCGTGGGTCGCCGCGATGGGCCATCCATGGCCCAGCGCGGCTAAACCGGCGTCCTGCCGGTTTCCCCACTGCGCAATGCCTGCGTTCGGCCATCGTGGTTTAACGGGGCGCCCAAAATCTAAAGCCAAAGCGAGGCGGCCTTAAAGCCGACCTGATTTTTGCAGATACCCCCCAATTCCCTGTGGGAGCCAGCCTGCTGGCGATGGACGTCAACGATAACGCGCCCTGTCTGGATGATCGCGTTGCTTGGAAGTCCATAGCCAGCAGGCTGGCTCCCACAGGGGAATGTGGACAGACCTGCAATCAGGTCGGCTGTCAGGCCGCCTCGCTTTGGCTGTTGCTTTGGCTTTTGATTTTCTTGCCCCATCGAGAGGCCGAGTGGAGGTTCTGCGCAGTGGCTAAACCGGCAGGACGCCGGTTTAGCCGCACTGGGCCAAGGATGGCCCATCGCGGCGGGCCCTGTAGGAGCGAGCATGCTCGCGATGGTCGTCAACGATGACGCTGGGCACCTGACACCCCTCGGCGCTCTCAGGTTCATCGCGAGCATGCTCGCTCCTACAGTAAAAGCGAAACCATAGGTGGCCGTTACCGCAGAAATGGATATGTACACCGAAAGAATAGGGTCGGCTGTCAGGCCGCCATCGCTGTGATGCGACGACCCGACAGCCAGCTCCCACGGGGTTTGTTATCAGGATTCAGCGCACCGCACCCCGCAACTCACCCACCATGGCCTGCAACCTGGCCGGCTGCGCCGCTTCAACAGCCACCATCGGCCCCGCCACCAGCGTCACCCGCGACCACAAGCGGCGAAACAGCCCCTTGCCCGGATCGCGGCTGAAGAAGCTGCCCCACAACCCCTGCAATGCCAGGGGAATGACCGGCACCGGGGTTTCTTCGAGAATGCGCGTGAGCCCGCCCTTGAACTCGTTGATCTCACCATCCGCGGTCAGCTTGCCCTCCGGAAAGATGCACACCAACTCTCCGTCCTTGAGATACTGCGCGATGCGCGTGAAGGCCTTTTCGTAGATCTGGATGTCTTCCTGGCGGCCCGCAATCGGAATCGTCCCCGCGGTGCGAAAGATGAAATTGAGCACCGGCAAGTTGTAGATCTTGTAGTACATCACGAAGCGGATCGGCCGACGCACCGCGCCGCCAATCAGCAAGGCATCGACGAACGACACGTGATTGCACACCAGCAGGGCCGCCCCCTCATCGGGAATCAGGTCCAGGTTGCGATGCTCCACGCGGTACATGGAATGGCTGAGCAGCCAGATCATGAAACGCATGGTGAACTCGGGAACGATCCTGAAGATGTAGGCGTTGACGCCGATGTTCAGCAACGATACCACCAGGAACAACTGCGGGATCGACAGCTTGACCAGGCTCAGCAGGATGATCGAGACGATCGCCGACACCACCATGAACAGCGCGTTGAGAATGTTGTTGGCGGCGATCACCCGGGCCCGCTCGTTCTCTGCGGTGCGTGACTGGATCAGGGCATACAGCGGCACGATGTAGAAGCCGCCGAACACCCCCAGGCCGAGGATGTCGAGCAACACCAGCCAGGCGTGGCCAAACCCGAGGATCTCGAGCCAGCCATGGCCCAGGGCATTTTCAGGAATCCCGCCGGAATGCCACCACAGCAACAGGCCAAACACGGTCAACCCGAAGGAACCGAACGGCACCAGGCCGATTTCGACTTTGCGCCCGGAGAGCTTCTCGCAGAGCATCGAACCCACGGCGATGCCGACCGAGAACACCGTCAGGATCAAGGTCACGACAGTTTCGTCGCCGTGCATCCATTCCTTGGCATAGGCCGGGATCTGCGTCAGGTAGATCGCCCCGACAAACCAGAACCAGGAGTTGCCGACGATCGAACGCGACACCGCCGGGGTCTGCCCAAGACCCAGTTTCAGCGTGGCCCAGGACTGGCTAAAGATGTTCCAGTTCAGGCGCAAATCCGGTGAAGCCGCCGCCGCCCGCGGAATACCGCGACTGGCCAGGTAACCGAGCACGGCGATAGCGATGATCGCGGTGGACACCACCGGCGCATAGTGACTGGACGACATCATGATGCCGGCGCCGATGGTCCCGGCCAGGATCGCCAGGAAGGTGCCCATTTCCACCAGGCCGTTGCCTCCCACCAGTTCGTCCTCACGCAGGGCCTGGGGCAGGATCGAATACTTCACCGGCCCGAACAGCGCCGAATGCGTACCCATGGCGAACAGCGCCAGCAGCATCAACGACAGGTGATCGAACAGGAAGCCCACCGCGCCCACCGCCATGATGGCGATCTCCCCGAGCTTGATCAGGCGGATCAACGCGTCCTTGGCGAATTTCTCGCCGAACTGCCCGGCCAGCGCCGAGAACAGGAAAAACGGCAGGATGAACAGCAGCGCGCACAGGTTGACCCAGATCGAACGGTCGCCTTCGATCGACAGCTTGTACAGGATGGCGAGGATCAGCGACTGCTTGAAGATGTTGTCGTTGAACGCCCCGAGGGACTGGGTCACGAAGAACGGCAGGAAACGCCGGGTGCGCAGCAAGGTGAACTGTGAAGGGTGACTCATCTTCCATGTGTCCCTGAAGCTGATGAATAGGTAGCGAGTGGCGTGGATACAGTCTTGGAATGTCGCACGTCGATCCAGGCCACACATTACCTAATCTTTGCCGGTTATTTCTTTAATCCTGCAATGCACGGCGAGACAAACAGCTCGCCGCGCCAGGCACCTTGCACCGTACGCTTGGCGACAATCAGCCACATCACGATCAGCAGGCTCACCAACACACACCCAAAGACACTGAAAAACGTCAGGTGCAGCGTGCTGGCCAGTTTCAACGTTGCCAAAGAATAGACGCCCAACGGAAAGGTGAAACCCCACCAGCCGAGATTGAAAGGAATGCCGGCGCGCAAATAACGCAGGGTGATCAGCACGGCCATCAGCATCCACCACAGGCCAAAGCCCCACAGGGTGATCCCGGCGACCAGGCCCAGCCCCGCGGCAATTTCACCGACACCCGGCAAACCGTTTGCGGCAAAGATGACCGGTGAATCGGCGCCCAGCAGCAACATGCCCAGTGCACCGGTACCAATAGGCCCGAGTGCCAGCCAGCTCGAAGCAGCCATGTTTTCGTGGGGCAGTTTATGCAGTGCCATGCGCAGCAGCAGAATCGTCAGGATGCTGAACGCCACCGGCAGGGAAAATGCCCAGAGCACGTAGCTGGTCACCAGCATCACCAGTTGCCCATGGGCATCGGCCAGGTGCGGCGCCAGCAAGCCACCGCTGGCGGCCGCCACTTCCGCCGCCACCACCGGCAGCAGCCAGACCGCGGTCATCTGATCGATGCTGTGCTCCTGGCGGGTGAACATCAGGAAGGGAATCAGCACCCCGCATGCCACCGACATAGCTACGTCCAGCCACCACAAGGCCTCGGCAAGGTGGATCACGCCATCGCCCCAGCGCGGCAAACCGAACAACACAAAGCCGTTGATAATGGTCGCCAGGCCCATGGGGATCGTGCCGAAAAACATCGAAACCGTGGAGTGGCCGAATATCCGCCGCGCCTCATCGAAAAACATCACCCAGCGCGCCGCGTACAGCGCCGTGAACAACAGGAACAGAACGATATTGAACAGCCAAAGGGCTTCGGCAATGGCGTGCAGCACTGGACTGGCAACGGGCAATTGCACCAGCGCCAAGGCCAGCACCCCGGTGCCCATGGTGGCTGCGAACCAGTTGGGGGTGAACTGGCGGATGACTTCACGCGGGTGCTGCAAATGGCTGAACGGTTTGATACCGGGCTTGAGGGTATTGGGGCATGTCATGGCGAACTCCTGTCCTCTCTTGAGGTGGAGTCCATCTTAGATCTGGATAGAATATCTATATAACGGGTAATATCTCTAACTGTTATCTATTTTGCAGATAAACAATCATTCACCTGCAACGCACACCCTGGCCCTGCGTTGACGCAACGCCATGAGCAAGGCGCCGACGGAGAGGATAATCAGCCCTGCGCCATAGCCATCAGCAGTCGCCACCAGGCCGAACGCATGCGTCAGGTTTCCGGCCAGGAACGACGGCAGGCAGAACGCCAGGTAACTGAGCACGTAATACGCCGACATCAATCCAGCCCGCTCATGGGGTAAGGCCAAGGGCACCAGACTGCGCACGGCACCGAGGAAACCGGCACCGAAACCACAGCCGGCCACCAGCGTGCCCAGGAAAAACAGGGATAGACTCGCGCTATGCACACCCAGCAGGATCAGCACGATACCCACCGGCAGCAAACCTGTGCCCAGCTGCAGCGCTTTGCCGGCGGGCTGATTGCGCAGGGTGAAAATCATCGCGGCGCCGGTCAACGTCAAGGCCGCGACCGTTGCTCCACCAATCAGGTTCGAGGTCGAACCGGTGGCCGTACGCACCAGCGACGGTGCCAGCGATGCGTAAAAACCGCCGAGCGCCCAGGTCGCCACGTTGAGCGGCAATACCCGCCACAGGGTCGAGCGCGCTTGAACAGGCACATGCAGTGTCGGGCGCAACGATGCCCAGGCCCCGGCCTGGGGCGATACGCTCTCTGGCAATCGCCAGACATACACGGCCTGCAACACAAACAGGGCAAGCAGCAGCCAGTACGTCAACTGCAGGGGTGCGGGTGCGAATTGCGCCAGCAGGCCGCAACCCAAGCCGCCCATGGCCATGCCGAGCAAGGGCGCAACGCTGTTGATCAGCGGCCCCTGCTGGCGATCCACATCCAGCAAGGTGGCACTGAGCACGGCTGTCGCCATGCCGGTGGCGAAACCTTGCAGCACCCGGGCGCCAATCAGCCAGCCGACGCTATCGGCGTAAATGAACAACAGCATCGCCACGCTGTTGAGCACGACAGCAATGAAAATCACCGGCTTGCGCCCCAGGTAGTCCGAGAGCGAACCCACCGTCAGCAGCGCGGCCAGCAGGCTGAGGGCATACACGCCGAAAATCAGGGTGAGCATGGCAGCGGAAAACTGCAGATGCTCCTGATACAACTGATACAAGGGCGTCGGCGCCGTCGAAGCCGCCAGAAAACTGAGCAAGGTGATGGCCAGGAACCACAGGCTTGCACGGTTTGAACGAGAACTGGACATGAGCACACTCCACAAAAGCTAATTTTTTGCTTTTGCGGAGTGTGCTACCGACCGATCCTTAAAGCAAATTCTTTGTGTTAAGGTCAGATGCATGGCCCTGCAGGGCCCCGCGAAACAGGACACACGCAATGACAGCGCCCACATTACGTCCCGGCGGCCGCAGCGCCCGGGTTCAGGAATCGATCCATACCGCTGTGCGCGAACTGCTCGAAGAGCAAGACCGCGCCAGCGTCACCGTGCCGCAAATTGCCGCGCGCGCGGGGGTCACGCCTTCGACCATTTATCGGCGCTGGGGGGACCTGTCGGCGTTGCTGGCGGACGTCGCTTTGGCCCGCATGCAACCGGAAACCGAGTCGCCCAACACCGGCAGCCTGCTGGGCGATGTGCGGGCCTGGGCGGATCAGTACCTGGACGAAATGAGTTCCGCCCCTGGACGCAACATGCTGCGCGACGTGCAATCGAGCCTCAAGCCAAGCTATTGCGCGACGATCATAGGCGGGCAATTGCAGGTCATCCTCGATCGCTACCCGGATCAGCCCACGCCTGGCGTCGATCGCCTGATCAACATGGTGGCTGCCCCTATCGTGTTTCGCATCCTGTTTTCCGAGGCGCCGCTGGAGGTTGAAGAGCTGCATCGGTTGATCGAGATTGCGTTGAATCAGTGAAGCCCATTCGCGAGCAGGCTCGCTCCCACAATTTGATCGCATTATCCTGTGGGAGCGA
Source organism: Pseudomonas sp. WJP1 (assembly GCF_028471945.1). Lineage (NCBI taxonomy): Bacteria > Pseudomonadati > Pseudomonadota > Gammaproteobacteria > Pseudomonadales > Pseudomonadaceae > Pseudomonas > Pseudomonas sp. WJP1. The sequence continues at coordinate 1,860,034 of NZ_CP110128.1, read as the reverse complement.
GCCTGCTCGCGATTAGGGCCGAACAGGCACCATCAATCTGCTGCGACACCCCGCCACGCCACGACCTTGGTCGACACTGACTAACCCCGGCCATCGTGCGAGACTGTCAGTCCGGGCGGGAGGCCCGGGTGTCTTTGGTTGCCTGGAGTTCCCATGTCGCTGTCCAGCGGGCTGATTGCCGTCGTCGCCCTGGCCTATATGGCCATCATGTTCGCCATCGCCTTCTACGGCGACCGTCGCAGCGCGCCCCTGCCGCCGCGGATGCGGGCCTGGGTGTACAGCCTTTCGCTGGCGGTCTACTGCACCAGCTGGACCTTCTTCGGCGCGGTGGGCCAGGCGGCCGAGCAGCTGTGGTCCTTCTTGCCAATCTACCTCGGGCCGATCCTGCTGTTGCTCGGCGCGCCGTGGGTCCTGCAGAAAATGGTGATGATCAGCAAGCAGGAGAACATCACTTCCATTGCCGACTTCATTGCCGCCCGCTATGGCAAATCGCAATCCCTGGCGGTGGTGGTGGCCCTGATCTGCCTGGTCGGCGTGTTGCCCTACATCGCGCTGCAGCTCAAGGGCATCGTGCTCGGGGTGAACCTGCTGATCGGTGCCGGCGCCGATGCCATGGGGGTTCGCGCGCAAGACACCGCGCTGGTGGTGTCCCTGGTCCTGGCGCTGTTCACCATCGTCTTCGGCACGCGCAACCTCGACGCCACGGAACACCACCGTGGCATGGTGTTGGCGATTGCGTTCGAGTCGCTGGTCAAGCTGTTCGCTTTCCTCGCCGTTGGCGCCTACGTGACCTTCGGCCTGTACGACGGCTTCGATGACCTGTTCGACCAGGCCATGCTCGCCCCGCGCCTCGAGGAATACTGGAAGGAGACCATCAACTGGCCATCAATGGTGGTGCAGACCGGCGTGGCGATGATGGCGATCATCTGCCTGCCGCGGCAGTTCCACGTGACCGTGGTCGAGAACATCGACCCGCAGGATCTGCGCCTGGCCAAATGGGTGTTCCCGGCCTACCTGGCCCTGGCGGCCCTGTTCGTCGTGCCGATCGCACTGGCGGGCCAGATGATGCTGCCCAGTTCCGTGTTGCCGGACTCCTTCGTCATCAGCCTGCCACTGGCCCAGGCTCACCCTGCCCTGGCGTTATTGGCCTTTATCGGCGGCGCATCGGCAGCCACCGGCATGGTGATCGTGGCCAGCGTGGCGCTGTCGACCATGGTCTCCAACGACATGCTGCTGCCCTGGCTGCTGCGGCGCAACAATGCCGAGCGCCCGTTCGAGGTGTTCCGCCAGTGGATGCTGTCGGTGCGCCGCGTGACCATCGTGGTCATCCTGCTGCTGGCCTACGTCAGTTATCGCCTACTGGGATCGACCGCCAGCCTGGCGACCATCGGCCAGATCGCCTTCGCCGCCGTGACGCAACTGGCACCGGCGATGCTAGGCGCGCTGTACTGGAAACAGGCCAACCGCCGCGGCGTATTCGCCGGCCTCGCCGCCGGTACATTCCTGTGGTTCTACACGCTGATCCTGCCGATTGCCGCCCACAGCCTTGGCTTGTCCCTGAGCAGTTTCCCGGGCCTGGCCTGGCTGCACAGCAACCCGCTGAACCTGCCGATCACCCCGCTGACCCAGGGCGTGGTGCTGTCACTGGCGGGCAACTTCACGCTGTTCGCCTGGGTCTCGGTGCTGTCGCGCACCCGCGTGTCGGAGCACTGGCAGGCCGGGCGCTTCATTGGCCAGGAAATCAGCGCCCGGCCCAGCGCCCGCTCGCTGCTCGCGGTACAGATCGATGACCTGCTGCAACTGGCCGCACGCTTCGTCGGTGAAGAACGCGCCCGGCAGAGTTTCATCCGTTTTGCCTACCGCCAGGGCAAGGGCTTCAATCCGAACCAGAACGCCGATGGTGAATGGATCGCCCACACCGAACGCTTGCTTGCGGGTGTGCTGGGCGCTTCATCGACTCGCGCCGTGGTGAAAGCCGCCATTGAAGGCCGGGAGATGCAGCTCGAAGACGTGGTGCGCATCGCCGACGAAGCCTCGGAAGTCCTGCAATTCAACCGCGCCCTGCTGCAAGGCGCGATCGAGAACATCACACAGGGCATCAGCGTGGTCGACCAGTCGCTGAAACTGGTGGCCTGGAATCGCCGCTACCTGGAGCTGTTCAACTACCCGGACGGCCTGATCAGCGTCGGCCGGCCAATTGCCGACATCATCCGCTACAACGCCGAACGCGGCCTGTGCGGCCCCGGTGAAGCCGAAGTGCACGTCGCACGGCGCCTGCACTGGATGCGCCAGGGCCGGGCACATACCTCCGAGCGGCTGTTCCCCAATGGCCGGGTGATCGAACTGATCGGCAACCCGATGCCCGGCGGTGGTTTCGTCATGAGTTTCACCGACATCACCGCGTTCCGCGAAGCCGAGCAGGCGTTGACCGAGGCCAACGAGGGCCTGGAGCAACGCGTCACCGAACGCACCCACGAGCTGTCACAACTCAACGTCGCACTGACCGAAGCCAAGGGCACCGCCGAGGCCGCGAACCAGTCGAAAACCAGGTTCCTGGCGGCCGTCAGCCATGACCTGATGCAACCGTTGAACGCCGCGCGCCTGTTCTCCGCCGCCCTGACTCACCAGGACGACGGCTTGTCTGCCGAGACGCAAAAACTGGTCCAGCACCTGGACAGTTCGCTGCGCTCGGCCGAAGACCTGATCAGCGATTTGCTGGATATTTCCCGTCTGGAAAACGGCAAGATCAACCCGGATGCCAAGCCGTTCGCGCTCGATGAGTTGTTCACCACCCTGGGTGCCGAGTTCAAGGCGCTGGCGCGGGACCAGGGCCTGGAGTTTCGCGTCAGGAGCAGCAAGTTGCGCATCGACAGCGACATCAAGCTGTTGCGCCGCATCCTGCAGAATTTCCTGACCAACGCGTTCCGCTATGCCAAAGGGCCGGTGCTGCTGGGCGTGCGCCGTCGCCACGGTGAGGTGTGCCTGGAAGTGTGGGACCGTGGGCCAGGCATACCGGAAGACAAGCAACAGGTGATCTTCGAAGAATTCAAACGCCTCGACAGCCATCAGACCCGCGCCGAAAAAGGGCTTGGGCTAGGGTTGGCGATCGCCGACGGATTATGTCGCGTGCTTGGGCACACGTTGCGCGTACGCTCTTGGCCGGGGCGCGGCAGCGTGTTCAGCGTCAGCGTGCCCCTGGCCCGCGCGCAAGCCGCGCTGCCGAACAAGGCAGTCGAACTCAATGGCAAACTGCCCAGCGGCGCCCATGTGCTGTGCATCGACAATGAAGACAGCATCCTGATCGGCATGAACAGCCTGCTCACCCGCTGGGGCTGCCAGGTCTGGACCGCGCGCAACCGCCAGGAGTGCATGGCCCTGCTCGGCGATGGCTTGCGCCCGCAACTGGCACTGGTGGATTACCACCTGGACGACGGCGAAACCGGGACCGAGCTGATGGCCTGGCTGCGCACCCGACTGGGTGAACCGGTACCCGGCGTGGTGATCAGCGCCGACGGTCGGCCCGAGACAATGGCCCAGGTGCATGCGGCGGGATTGGATTATTTAGCCAAGCCGGTGAAACCGGCGGCGTTGCGGGCGTTGTTGAGTCGGCATTTGCCTTTGTAATGTTATTGGCTTTAATCCCGTGCCATGGCCTCTGACGCCTTCGCGGGCAAGCCCGCTCCCACAGGTTTTGCGTTGGACGCATATTATGTGAGCAACCCTTAACCCTGTGGGAGCGGGCTCGCCCGCGATGCTTTTTGGCCTATTCCGGCAGTTCGACCAACCCATCCACATCCGTCATCGCCCGCTCCAGCAAGTCAGCTGGCAGGCTCTTGCTCGCCCGTGCCCCCAGCAACTTGAGCTGCTCGCTGCGGCTGACCAGGTTGCCGCGGCCTTCTGTCAGCTTGTTGCGCGCCGAGCTGTAGGCCTTATCCAGTTGCTGCAAGCGATTGCCGACCTCGTCCAGGTCCTGGATGAACAGCACGAACTTGTCGTACAGCCACCCGGCCCGCTCGGCGATTTCCCGGGCGTTCTGGCTTTGCCGCTCCTGCTTCCACAGGCTGTCGATGACTCGCAGGGTCGCCAGCAGCGTGGTCGGGCTGACGATCACGATGTTGCGGTCGAAGGCTTCCTGGAACAGCGTGGGCTCTGCCTGCAACGCGGCGGAAAACGCCGCCTCGATCGGCACGAACAACAGGACGAAGTCCAGGCTGTGCAAGCCGTCGAGACGTTTGTAGTCCTTGCCGGCCAGGCCCTTGACGTGATTGCGCAACGACAGCACGTGCTGCTTGATGGCGATCTGGCCGATGGCTTCGTCTTCGGCCGCCACGTACTGCTGATAGGCCGTCAGGCTGACCTTGGAGTCGACCACCACCTGCTTGTCGCCCGGCAGGTAAATGATCACGTCCGGCTGGAAACGCTCGCCGTCCGGGCCCTTGAGATTGACCTGGGTCTGGTACTCGCGCCCCTTCTCAAGCCCCGCGTGCTCAAGCACGCGCTCCAGAATCAATTCGCCCCAGTTGCCCTGGGTTTTCTGTCCTTTCAAGGCGCGGGTCAGGTTGGTGGCCTCGTCGCTCAGGCGCAGGTTGAGCTGTTGCAGGCGCTCCAACTCCTTGGCCAGGGAGAAGCGCTCCCGGGCTTCGGCCTGATAGCTTTCCTCGACGCGCTTTTCAAAAGACTGGATGCGCTCCTTCAATGGATCGAGCAACTGCCCCAGGCGCTGCTGGCTGGTTTCGGCAAAACGCTGCTCGCGCTCATCGAAGATTTTCCCCGCCAGCTCGGCGAACTGCGCACGCAGTTCGTCTCGCGAGCCCTGCAGGTCGTTGAGGCGCTGCTGATGGCTTTCCTGTTGCTCGCGCAACTCGGCCTTGAGGGACGCGGCCTGGGCGTCGAGGCGGCGCAGTTCGGCTTCTTTGCCGGCGCGTTCGATATTCCAGGCGTGGGCCGCATCGCGGGCATCGTCACGCTCGATCTGCAGCAGTTCGACCTCACGCCGCACGGCGGCGAGGTCCGCCTGTTTGGCGGCGTTGGCCTGACCCAGATCAGCGACTTCATCGCGACAGGCCTCGAGCTGCGCATTCAGGCCATCCTGCGCCAGATGTGCCGTGGCCAGGCGCTCTTCCAGCAGCGACGCCTGGGCCTGAGCGGCGCTCGCCCGACGTTGCAGTTGCCAGGCCAACACCAGCAGCGGCAAGGCCGCGCCCGCCAGCCCCAGCAATGCGCTGGTCAAGTCCATAGCCATAGCCACTCCTGCCATTGAAATAAAGCCTGAAGGTTAACCAAGGCGTCAGGTCTTGGACAGCTCAGTCTTCGAGCAAGCCCAGTTCCTGCTGCGCGCGCACGTCCCCTGCCCGCGCGGCCTGACGCAAGAGATCCTGGCCAATCCGGCGATCCCGGGCATTGCCGCATTCACGGCACATCAGTTGCCCCAGCCGGCTCTGCGCAGCGACGACGCCTTCACGGGCCGGTTGCTTGAGCAAACGTCCGGCGATGTGTTTGACGTTGGGGTTTTCGCCCAGGCGCGGGCTATCCAGCAGCCACTCGGCCACCCGCATCGAAATGCGCTTGGGTGAGGCAACCGTGGACGATTTGACGGAAGAGGAAGGAGGCGGTGTACGAAACTTCATAAAGCACTGTGGGCAGATCGGAAGGCGCGCCACTCTACTCTCTTTTTCTTACAGGTAAAGCCGAAAAAAACCCGGCACGCCCGTCCTAGAGCAAGCGCTCGGGACAATCCACAGAAGCTGTGGATAACTCAGTGGACAACCGCCATTGAACTCGCGCAAAGGCTTATGGAATGGGGCCTGCAGTCAAACTGACGATTTTTTCACCAGTTAAAAAAGACGATATTTTTCATTGACTTAAATTTTGGTTACAGGCACCCACTGCGTTTGAAGGCTGGATGACAGCGCGGTGACAGTCCGCGCAACTAATGTGCACAACTACCTTCGGGACAGTTATATGACTGCGTTTTTTCGGCGCATTTTTCTTGATTGCTGGGGATAACCCCCCGGCAAACCCGCGCTCCAGGCAGCTTTTAGCGATGACCGCCGGTCGGATTGCGCGCGATGACCGAACAGTTTCCAGGCCTCGACCAGCAAACGCCGAAGGATGAAGCCAAGCGACCATCCAGATTTTTTTGCCAGCGCGCTTCCCTTTGCCTGTTCAATCCGTTAGTATCCGCGGCGTTAGTACCAAGCTGAAAGTCAATTCTGGTCGAACAAATCCCCCCGGCGCAGCCTTCCCACAGGAAGCCGCTACCGAAAAAGCGGGATCGGCCACCTCGATGGTTTCCAGGTAAATCTTGCGCCAACACAGCCTTTGAATCGAAAGCAAAGGGTGTTGCCAGGCTCACTTACTCTGACCGAACCAGCCTGCAAATTGATCAGGATCTTCACCCCGGGCCCAGAACCTTTGCCCTTGATGTGCTGCCTGCCCTCCTAAGTACCTACCTGCCAGCCCAAGCGCGCCAATTATCAGCGCTTCAAACTGGCTGCTTTGTTCCAGTCGGGTTCTTCGTTCGACCAACGGTGGTCGTCGTTACTGGAACGTTTTAATTTTGCACGGCTCTTATCCGTGTCGCTTGTAGGAACACCCAATGACTATGTCTACTCAAATCCACACCCAGGATGCTATCCGCACCCTTACCAACGCTTTTGCACCGATGAACTGCCTGATCATGGCCGCTCGCAAAGGCTGTTTCAGCTTCACCCTGGTCAACGAACACGGCATCGCCCGTCACAGCGAACGCCTGTACCCCGACCAGTACTCCAGCGCCGAGCCGCTGCAGGCGGTGATCGAGCGTACGCGTCAGGCCCTGGTCGCCTGAAACGCCAGCACACCTGAAACACCAGAAGCCCCGCCCGAAAAGCGGGGCTTTTTGTTGCCCGAGGTTTCACGATGACTAAGCACGGATAGATATAAGGTTTATAACTCGCCGGCAGAAATATTTTAAAAACAGACCTTTACGCGGTGAATATGACACTAGACTTCAACTCAAGCGGGTTGATCCGCTTCCGACGAGCCTGAGTCGATTCACCGCTGCCAAAGCCTTTCAGGTTCGTCGCCAAATTGATGTATCGAGGGTTTTATGGGTATCGCTGCCAGCGAACTGTGCCGCTATGTGATCCGTCCGACCTTGATCTACCTTGGATGCCATAGCACAACCGCCGAATCCCTGCTGCTAGGCATCGCCGCCAGCCAGTCAGCCCTTGGTTCCGCCCTGCATGACCGCCGTGGACACGGCCTCTACCGAATCGCCGAACCCCGCCACCAGGCACTTTGGGACCATTACCTGGCGCTCGATCCGGAACGCGCAAGCCTGGTACGTGGCCTGGCCAGCCAACATGCATTCCTCAGTGGGCCGCACCTGGAATTGACCGTCAACCTGCGTTACGCCACTGCCATCGCCTGGCTGCTGGTCGAAGAACAGAACACCCCCCTCCCCGAAGCAGACGACCTGCTGGGCATGGCCCGCATCTGGCGCCAGACTTTCCAGCCCCAGGGACGCCTGAGAGACTTCACCTGCGCCTGGCAAACCTGTGTTGCACCGATGAATCTGGTCGCCTGCTGAAACCCCTGGATCCAAAGATCGCGCAACTGGCAGCGAATCTGGTCGGATTGTCCTACAAAACCGCTCTAAATCAAGCATTACAGCCTATGGCGCTGGGACGAAAATGTTGGTAATTTTCGCCCCGGTGATCACCAGGAGTTCTAATAATGAAAAAAGTAATGCTCAAAACCACCATTAGCCTCGCCGTTGCCTTGGCATCCACCCAACTCTTCGCAAGTGGTTTTGCCCTCAACGAACAAAGCATCAGCGGGATGGGGACAGGTTTTGCCGGGCGATCTTCTTCTGCCGACGACGCATCCACCGTTTTTGGCAACCCTGCCGGCATGTCTCGCCTCAAGCGCGAACAAGTGACCGGTGGCGTTGCATTCATTGACGCACACGCTGACATCAGTGATGCCAGCTCTTCGAATGGTGGCACCAACAAGGGCGACATGGTCCCTTTCATGGGCGTGCCCATGGGTTACTACGTCAAGCCACTCGATGACCAGTGGGCAGTCGGTTTCGGCGTCTACGCTCCTTTCGGCCTGGTGACCGACTACGAGAACGGCTTCGCCGGCCGTTACTTCGGCAGCAAGAGTGAAGTCACGATCGTGACCCTGCAGCCAACCGTCAGCTACGCCTTCAACGACAAGGTGTCGATCGGTTTTGGTCCAACCATCAACCGCATCGACGGCAAGCTGGAATCGAATCTGTCGCTGAGCCGCAACCCGGCCGCACCGGACGGTGAAGTCAAAATCAAGGGTGATGACACTGCGCTGGGCTACAACATTGGTATCCTGGTGCAAGCCACCGACTCCACTCGCGTCGGCCTGACCTATCACTCGAAAGTGAAGTACAAGCTCGAGGGTGACACCAAGGTCAACTACGTCGGCCTCGCCGCCCTGCGCCAGAGCCCGAACCAGAAGTACGACGCTTCGCTGGACATCACCACACCTGAGTCGGTGGACTTCTCGGTTACTCATCAACTGGACGACCAGTGGACCCTCTACGCAGGCAGCACCTGGACTCGCTGGAGCCGCCTGAAAGAAATCACCGTCGAGAACAGTGGCGTGCCCGCTGCCTTGAACCCAGCGTTCGGCACCATTACTGAAGAACAGAACTGGCACGACACCTGGGCTCACGCCATCGGTGCTTCCTACCAGCTGAACAAACAGTGGGTGCTGCGTACCGGCCTGTCGGTTGACCAGTCGCCAACCAACAACGAAAACCGCTCCCCGCGCATCCCGACGGGCGATCGCACGATTTTCAGCCTGGGCGCCGGCTGGAGCCCGACCGACGACCTGACCATCGACGTTGCGTACTCGTACCTGCGTGAAGAGTCGGTCAAGGTCAACGATGACAACGACCGCCAGACCTACAGCGCCAAGTACGAAAACTGGGCAAACGGTTTCGGCGTCGGTGCTACCTACCGCTTCTGATGAGAGTGGGCGAGCCTGAAAGACTCCCCGCCTGAATCAAAAAAGCCCCGCGATCTTCGGCAGAGCGCGGGGCTTTTTTGTAGGAGCGAGCCTGCTCGCGATGGACGTCAACGATAATGCGTGAAGCCTGGCACCCCGCGGCGCTCTCAAGTCCATCGCGAGCAGGCTCGCTCCTACAGAGAGCGCGGGGCTTTTTGGGTTTTTCGCGAGCGAGCCCGATCCCATAGGTCAGGGCGTGGAAGCCAATGGTGGCGAAGCCAGGGCCTTCTCCACCGCCTCAATGAACTCAGGATCATCGGGCTTGGTCAGGCTGGAGAAACTGGCAACCACCTTGCCTTGGCGATCGACCACGTACTTGTAGAAATTCCACTTCGGCGCGCTGCTCTGTGTGGCGAGCACCTTGAACAGGTGCGTTGCATCGTCGCCACGGACTTTCTGCGGCTCGGTCATGGTGAAGGTCACGCCGTAGTTCACGTAGCAGACTTTGGCTGTCTCGGCGCCGTCCTTGGACTCCTGCTTGAAGTCATTGGACGGCACACCGATCACTTCCAGCCCCTGCGCCTTGTAACGCTGATTGAGCGCCTCAAGGCTTTTGAACTGCGGGGCAAACCCACAGAAGCTGGCGGTATTGACCACCACCAGCGGCTTGCCGGCGAAACGCTGGCACAGATCGATGGACTCATTGGCACGCAACTTGGGCAACGAGCCTTGCAGCAGAGCCGGGCACTCTGCCGCCTGGGCCAATCCGGTAAACGCTACCAGTAACGCGGGAACCGCCAACCAGCGCATCAGCATATCGGTGCTTCCTTCAGAATTCGTGTGAGATTGAAGTTACTCGCCCTCACTTGCTGCTAGCAAGCATCCTTCTGCACGCCACCCTTTAACACGCCCCCATGCCCAACTGCATCAACGCCAAGCCTCCCTGATGCCAGCCCCACCAGGCAACGGCCAGCAGCAAGGCACAGGCAGCGAAGATCAAAACCCGCGGCCAGAGGCTGTTCATGTCGCACTCATCTGGCTTTGCAGGCGCGCCACCGGCCGCTCACGCACGGGCCAGTTCAGGGCCGCAGCCATCAGGCTCAAGAGAATCGCCACCTGCCAGATCAAGTTGTAGCTCCCGGTCCGGTCATACACCACCCCGCCCAGCCAGCCACCGAGAAACGACCCGAGCTGGTGAAACAGGAAAACAATCCCACCGAGCATGGACAGGTTTCGTACGCCGAACAAGGTGGCCACGGTGCCGTTGGTCAAGGGAACGGTCGACAACCACAGGAACCCCATAGCCATGCCGAACAGGTAGGCGCTGGTCGTCGTCACCGGCGCCCACAGGAACAGTGCGATCACCACGGCTCGCAACAAGTACAGGCCAGTCAACAAACGCGGCTTGGACATGCGTCCACCGAGCCAGCCGGCAGTGTAGGTGCCGAAGATGTTGAACAGGCCGATCAGCGCCAGCACCGTGGTGCCCACCGTCGCCGGCAGATGTTGATCCACCAGGTAGGCCGGCAGGTGCACGCCAATGAACACCACCTGGAAGCCACAGACAAAAAAGCCGAACGCCAGCAGCCAGAATCCCGAATGGGAGCAGGCCTCGTGCAGTGCTTCGGAGAGGGTCTGTTCGTGGCCCATGACCGGCAGCGGCTTGTCCTTGAGCATGCCCACCAGCGGCACTATCAGCGCCACCAGCAGTCCCAGCGCCAGCAACGCCGCTGACCAGCCGAGCCAGCCGATCAAACCGAGCGTGCCGGGCAGCATGGCGAACTGGCCGAACGAACCGGCCGCGCTGGCGATACCCATGCCCATGCTGCGTTTTTCCGGCGGCACCGCGCGGCCGACCACGCCGAGGATCACCGAGAAGGACGTGCCGGACAGGCCGATGCCGATCAGCAGGCCGGCGCTCAGGGACAAGGTCACCGCCGAGTCGGAAAGCCCCATGCACACCAAACCCGCCGCGTACAGGACACCGCCCACCAGCACCACTTTCGCCGCGCCAAAGCGGTCGGCCAGGGCACCGGTGAAGGGTTGCGCCAGGCCCCAGATCAGGTTCTGCAGGGCGATGGCGAAGGCGAAGACCTCACGCCCCCAGCCGAACTCGGCGCTCATCGGCGCCAGGAACAGCCCGAAGCCGTGTCGCACCCCCAGGGACAACGCCAGGATCAGCGCACTTCCCAGCAAAACCCAACCGCACGTACGCCACATCGAGGTCATTTTTGTTCTCCACATGCGGGTATATACCCGCTTAAAATCGAAAAAACCGGCCTCAGGCCAGTTCGTCCAGCAATTTCAATAAGGTCTCACGCTTTTCCGCGCCCAGGCGATCGACCAATCGCTGTTGCGCCGCTTCCCAGGCCGGCAAGGCGGCTTTCAGACGCTCGGCGCCCGCCTCGGTCAACACGACGATGCGATTGCGCATGTCTTCACCTTCGACCAGCGTCACCAGACCTTCACCTTCCAGCACCCGCAAATTGCGCCCCAGGGTGCTGCGATCCAGGCCCATGGCCTCGGCGAGGGTGGAAATACTCGGTTGATCCAGGCGCTGCAGGTTGCACAGCAAAGAATACTGCGCAACGTTGATCCCGAAGCCATCGAGGGCGCCGTCGTAATGCCTGCTGACGCCACGGGCCGCGCGACGCAGGTTGATGCATAAACATTGGGAGTCGAGCATGGTGCGTGTATATACCCGTGGTTGGATGAAAGCAAATTTTTTGATACATATTACCTGTAGGAGCGAGGCTTGCCCGCGAAGGGAGCGCCGCGATCCATCAGGCCGACCGCGTTGTCGTTCTTCGCGGGCAAGTCGGATCGCCGCCCGCTCGCTCCTACAAGGACTCAGAGCAACGTTACGCCCACCAACACTGCTACTTCCAATAGCTCCAGCAACGCCCCCGCCGTGTCGCCTGTCGTGCCGCCCAATCGGCGCAGCATCACCTGCCTCAACCAGGCAAACATCAGCGCCGCCAGCAGCAGCGCCCAAACACCGTTGAGGCCAGCGATCAGCACGCACAGCAAGGCACTGCCCGCCAACACCTGTTTGCCCGCCGATCGCGGAAGATGATCGGCCAGGGCTTGCCCCAAGCCGCCGGGACGCACATAAGGCGTGGTCAGGAACAGCCCCAGCAACGCACTGCGGCTGATCAAGGGAACAATGATCAGGGCCAGCGCCTGCTGCTGTTCGATCAGCGCGACCAGAGCAGCGAACTTCAGCAGCAACACCAACACCAGCGTGACCACGGCGATCGGCCCGCTGCGCGGATCCTTCATGATCGTTAGCGTACGCTCGCGGTCGCCGAATCCGCCCAGCCAGGCGTCGGCGCTGTCGGCCAGGCCGTCCAGGTGCAGCGCGCCGCTGAGCAGCACCCATACCGTCAGCAACAGCGCCGCATGCAGCAACAGTGGCGCCCCCAGCAACAGCCCGTTCAACCCCCACAAAATGCCGCCGAACAGCACGCCCACCAACGGATAAAACAGCAGCGAGCGCCCCAGCTCCTCGGGCGTCGGCATGCCCGGCAGACGAATCGGCAGGCTGCTGAGAAATTGCAGGGCGATCCAGAATGGCAACATGTTCAGCGTACTTCCTTCAAGACGCCGCCGGGCTCGACCGACAGCGAGAACAGCGCACCATGAGCCACTTCGACATTGAGCAACTGCTCGCGCGGCAAGCCCCGGGCGTGGGCCAGCAACAGGCGCATGACCCCGCCATGACTGACCAGCAGTACACGCTCTCCGGCGTACTGCGCATGCAAGCGCGCCACCGCCGCCAGCACCCGCGCGGAAAAGTCTGCGACCGGTTCGCCCTCAGGCGGGGTAAACGAGTAAGGATCAGCCCAGAACAAACCCAGGGCCTCGCCGTCGGTTTCCATCAGCGCCGCGGCACTCTGTCCTTCCCAGGCACCGAAATGCAGTTCCTGCAGGTTTTTGTCCAGCTCGATCGGCAGTCCTGATTGCGCCGCCAGTTCTTCGGCGAAGCGCGCACAGCGCTGCAATGGCGAACTGACCAGGCGATCCCAAGGCCCCTGCTCCACCACCGCCTGGCGCATCTGCGCCCAGCCCTTGTCAGTCAGCGCATCGTCGAGGCTGCCGCGCAAGCCGCCGCCGAGCTCGGTTTCACCGTGGCGCAACAGGTCCAGATGCAAGATCATGCCGGACGATCCGCCACCGCCGCTTCCGCGAACGTCGCCATCTGCCCGTGCAGGTCGCAGGCCAGGCGCAGCAATGGCACGGCCAACGCGGCGCCACTGCCCTCGCCCAGTCGCAGGCCAAGGTCCAGCAAGGGTTCGGCCTTCAGGGTTTCCAGCACATGACGATGCCCCGGCTCGGCACCGCGATGAGCGAACAACAGCCATGGCCGGCACGACGGATTCAAACGCACCGCCACCACCGCCGCGACGCTGCAGATGAACCCGTCCACCAACACCGCAACGCCTTGCTGGGCGCACGCCAGGTAGGCGCCGACCAGCGCCGCGACTTCAAACCCCCCGAGATTGAACAGGGTCTGCAGCGCATCGCCCCGCTGAGCGCCGTGCAGTACCAACGCGCGTTCAATCACCTGCGCTTTATGGCTGACACCCGTCGCATCCAGCCCCGTACCCGGCCCGGTCAGGTGCGCCACCGGGCAATCCAGCAAGGCACAGGCCAGGGCGCTGGCCGCCGTGGTGTTACCGATGCCCATTTCACCACCGATGAACAGTTGCGCCCCCGTCGCGATGGCACGCTGCACGCTGTCCCGACCGGCCTGCAACGCTTGTTCACCTTGCGCCACGGTCATCGCCGGCCCCTGGGCAAAATTCGCCGTGCCGGGCCCGATGTTCAGGTGTCGCACACCCGCCAGGTTCAACGACGGCGTAATGGTGCCCAGGTCGACCACTTCCAGGGAGGCGCCCAACTGCCGCGCCAACACGCTGATCGCGGCACCACCGCTGACGAAGTTGTGCAGCATCTGCCCGGTGACTTCCTGGGGATAGGCCGACACGCCCTCGGCCACCACACCATGGTCACCGGCAAAAATCGCGATCGACACCCGCGCAAGGCTCGGCTTGACCTGCCCCTGGAGTCCGGCCAGTTGCACCGCCACCGACTCAAGCTGGCCAAGGGAGCCAGTCGGCTTGGTCAGTTGCTGTTGACGGGCTTGCGCCTGCTCGACAGCCTGGGCGTTGATCGGTTGGCACGGGTTCAGCCACCAGGATGAGGTCATAACGCAGTTCCTTTCAAAGTCAGGGGCAGGCCGGCGACGGTCAGGACGACACGCTGACAACGCTCGGCCAGGGCTTGATGCAACCAACCGGCTTCATCGACATAGCGGCGAGTCAATTCGCCCAGCGGCACGACACCCATTCCGGTCTCGTTGCTGACAAAAATGATTTCACCCGGCAACGACGCCAGGCATTCGAGCAAGGCTTCGCGTTCGGCCGCGAGACGCTGGTTGTCCTCGAGCATCAGCAGATTGGTCATCCACAGCGTCAGGCAATCCACCAGCAGGCAGCGGTCGGCCCGGGCGTTTTCGCGCAGGACGCGGGCCAGTTCCACAGGCTCTTCGATCAACGCCCATTCGGCCGGACGGCGGGCGCGGTGATGGGCGACGCGCTCGTTCATTTCGCCGTCCAGGGGTTGGCTGGTGGCGATGTAGGTCACTTGAAGCTGGCTGTCTGTTGCGATTTTTTCAGCCAGGCGACTCTTGCCGGAGCGGGCGCCGCCGAGGATCAGTTGGAGCATGGTTCATTCCTTTAAATCTTCAGTGAGGCCACTTCAGTCATCGCGAGCAGGCTCACTCCTACAGTGACCGCGTTCCAATGTAGGAGCGAGCCTGCTCGCGATGAGGGCGGCACAGCCGCCTCAAAAACCACAGAGCTCACGCAACAGCCCGGTATCCAAATGCTTCTCCACCAAATCCGCCAGCCGTTCGATATCGCGCTCGCGCAACCCGTGGTAATCCACCTCCTGCACCGCCTGCAATCCCGCCCACCGCAACAGCGCACTGCACGCCGCCGGGGATTCGAACAAGCCATGCAAATAGGTACCGAAAATCTGCCCATCGACACACTGCGCGCCATCGCAGCGACCGTCGTCCAGCTGCACGGCGGCGTTCTCCAGGGCCGGGCCGGTGGTCACGCCAGCGTGGATCTCGTAGCCGCAGACTTCAGCGTTCTCCAGCGCCAGGCGCCCGCGCACATTGCGCAGTTGCTTGTGTTCTTCGAGCTGCGTGGTGAATGCCAGCAGGCCCAAGCCGTCACTAGACCCCGGCGCGCCTTCAAGGCCCAACGGATCATGCACCTGCTCACCGAGCATCTGCAGGCCGCCGCAAATACCCAGCACTTTGCCGCCATAGCGCAGGTGTCGCGAGATCGCGGTTTCCCAGCCATTGGCGCGCAGATAGGCCAGGTCGCTGCGCACGCTTTTCGAACCGGGAAGAATGATCAGGTCGGCCGCCGGAATCGCCTGGCCGGGGCCGATGAATTGCAGGTCCACTTGCGGGTGCAGGCGCAGCGGATCGAAATCGGTGTGGTTGCTGATGCGCGGCAACACCGGCACTACTACTTTGAGCACCTGCTCGGCCTTGTCGGCCTGGCGCTGATCGATACCGTCCTCAGCCTCCAGGTGCAAGTCCATCACATACGGCAGCACGCCGATCACCGGTTTGCCGGTGCGCGCCTCAAGCCAGTCGAGACCGGGTTGCAGCAGGGCGATATCACCGCGAAAACGGTTGATGATGAAGCCTTTGACCCGCCCCTGCTCGGTGGGCGACAGCAATTCCAGGGTACCCACCAGATGGGCGAACACCCCGCCCCGATTGATGTCAGCGATCAGCACCACCGGGCAATCCACCGCTTCGGCGAAGCCCATGTTGGCGATGTCGCCAGCGCGCAGGTTGATCTCGGCCGGTGAGCCCGCGCCTTCGACCATCACCACCGGATACGCCGCGCTCAAGCGTTCATGGGAGGCCAGCACCGCTTGCATCGCGATGGCCTTGTAGTCGTGATAGGCCACGGCGTTCATCGTGGTGACCGCACGCCCATGGATGATCACCTGGGCGCCGGTATCGCTGTTGGGCTTGAGCAGCACCGGATTCATGTCGGTGTGGGGTTCAAGAAAGGCGGCCTGGGCCTGCACGGCTTGCGCGCGACCGATCTCGCCACCGTCGGCAGTCACCGCGCTGTTGAGCGCCATGTTCTGCGGCTTGAACGGCACCACGCTGACACCCTGGCGCGTCACCCAGCGGCACAGTGCCGTCACCAGCGTGCTTTTACCGGCGTCGGACGTGGTGCCCTGCACCATCAAGGTAGTCATTGGCTTTCCCTGGCGAAGGCGTCGAATGCTGCATCCAGCCGTACCCAGTCGGCGGCATCGCCAGGCAGGCCGAAACGCAGGCTGCTGTTATGGGTGAACAGGCGCAACAGGATGCCGCGCCGGGCCATGAATTCGTGCAGTACTTCGGCGCGCTCGGTGATCAGCCATTGGAACAGGGCGCAACCGCCCCGGGGTTGGAAGCCGTGCCGCGTCAACAAGGTTGCCAGCCGCTCACTGGCCTCATCGGCGCGCACCCGCTGACGCACGTGCCCTTCGGTGTCGCGCAGGCACGCCTGGCCCAGCACTCGGGTCGGTCCGCTGACCGCCCACGGCCCCACCTGCTCGGCGAGCAATCTGAGCAACTTGCGCTCAGCCAGGACAAAACCCAGGCGCACGCCGGCCAGGCCGAAAAACTTGCCAAAGGAACGCAGCACGATCAAGCCGACCTGATGGGCAAACGGCGCCACACTCAGGTGCGGCGTGTTGTCCATGAAGGCCTCGTCCACCACCAGCCAGCCACCCCGCGGGGCCAAGCGCGAATGCCAGTCGAGCAGCCGGGCGGGCGTCAGGTTCAGCCCGGTCGGGTTGTTCGGGTTGACCACCACCAGCACGTCGAGGCTGTCGACGAAGAAGTCGACTTCCTGCTCCAGCACCTCGCGCACGATGTAGCCATTGCGGCGCCACGCCTCGGCATGTTCGGCATAACAAGGCGACAGCACGCCGACCTTGCCCGCCCGGCGCAAACGCGGCAGCAACTGGATGGCCATCTGCGAACCGGCGACCGGCAGTGCCTGCAGGGTCCCGTAGTAGTCGCAGGCCGCCTGCTCCAGGCCGTCATCGGTTTCCGGCAACCGCGCCCAGGCCCGTTGCGGGATCTCCGGCACGGGAAACGGCCAGGGCGCCAGGCCGCTGGACAGGTCAAGCCAATCGGCTTCGTCGATGCCATAATCGTGCGCCGCCTTGCGCAATCGTCCGCCGTGCTCAAGCATAAAATTCAGACCCCACGCACAGAATCAGCAGCCACAACCATACCCCTCGCTGCACCAGTTGCCAGCCGCGGTCGATGGCGTCGGCATCCGCCGGAACGCCCTCTCCCAGCGTCGGGCGCTGATGCAGTTCACCGTGATAAATCGCCGGCCCGCCCAGCTCGACGCCCAACGCACCGGCACCTGCCGCCATCACCGGGCCGGCATTCGGGCTGTCCCAGGTTGGCCCCTGGGTGCGCCAGCATTTCAACGCCAGGCGGGTTTTGCCCAGCAGCGCATAGGTCAGCGCCACCAGGCGCGCCGGAATGTAATTGAGCACGTCGTCGATCTTCGCCGCCGCCCAGCCGAATCGCTCGAAGCGTTCGTTGCGATAGCCCCACATCGCGTCCAGGGTGTTGCTCAAACGGTAGAGCACCACGCCCGGCGCACCGGCCACGGCAAACCAGAACAGCGCGGCAAACACCGCGTCGCTGCCGTTTTCCAGCACCGATTCGGTGGCGGCACGGGCGACGGCGGTTTCATCCAGATCACTGGTTTTGCGGCTGACCAGGTAACTCACACGCTGGCGCGCTTCCTCAAGATTATTGCTGCGCAAGGCCGTGGCCACCGGCGTGACATGCTCGCCGAGGCTGCGCATGCCCAGGGCGCAATAGAGCGCGAGAATCTCGACGATCCAGCCGACGTAAGGCGCCCATGAAAACGCCGTGGCCAACAGGGTCAGCGGCAACACGGCGATCACCCACGCGGTCACCCCATGGCTGCGCCAGCCGCGACCGCCGCCATTGAAACGTTGCTCGATGCGCTCGGCAAAACGGCCGAACGCCACCAGCGGATGCCAGCGCTTGGGTTCACCCAGCAGCGCATCCAGCGCTACCGCGGCGACACTCAACAACGCCACACTCATTGACTCACTCCCCAATAATTTTCATACAACAGCTCACTCAGCGGACGCGCCTGCGCCCAGCCTTCGAGTACCAGCATCGGCGCCGGATAGAAGGCCTTGACCGGCCCCAGGCAGAGAATGGCCAAGGGCTTGGCGCCAGGCGGCAGGCCCAGCAGGTCCGCCAGGGCCTGCGGTTCGAACAGCGAGACCCAGCCCATGCCCAGCCCTTCGGCGCGGGACGCCAGCCACAGGTTCTGGATCGCGCAGGACAGCGAGGCCAGGTCCATTTCCGGCAGGGTACGACGGCCGAAGATATGCCGTTCGCGATCGTCCATCAGCGCGGCGACCAGCACCTCGGCGCAATCGTTGATGCCTTCGACCTTGAGCTGCATGAATTCGTCGGTGCGCTCACCGAGGGCTTCAGCGGTGCGGATACGTTCCTGCTCCACCAGCCCTTGGATCTGGCCGCGCAAGTCGCGGTCGCTGATGCGGATGAAGCGCCAGGGCTGCATCAGGCCGACACTCGGCGCCTGATGCGCGGCCTCGAGCAGGCGCCGCAGCAATTCGGGTTCGACCGTGCCGCCGGCGAAGTGACGCATGTCGCGGCGTTCGCCAATGGCGCGGTAGACCGCTGCGCGTTCGGCGTCGGAGAAGGCGTTGTCAGTCATGGCCTCTTCGCGAGCAAGCCCGCTCCCACAGGGGTTAGGTGATCAACTGTAGGAGTGAGCCCGCTCGCGATGGCGTCCGCACAGTCAGGCACAAATAGAGCAGCTATCGCCGATGGATTGGACGGGAAATAAAAATGCACATAAGAGGCCGTCATCCGCCCCTCGCGATACACCGCCTCTGCCCCGCGCCCGCCGTTAGGGCTCAGACCACGCGCAATCGGCTCAAGCTCGGTAATGGTCAACGAATGATGATAGGTATGCCCACGCAGAGACCCTTCCGGCAGTTCAACCGCTTGCAAGGCCAACGCAGCAAGACGCTTCTGCATCACCGCATCACCCTTCAACAAACCCACCAGCTCTGCACGCGCCCCCTCGACATCGGTCAACGAATCGAGCAAATAAAGCATGCCGCCGCATTCGGCCAATAAGGGTTTGCCGGCGGCGTGGTGAGCGCGGATCGCGGCCAACATCGAGGTATTTTGCGACAGCGCCACATGGTGCAATTCCGGATAGCCGCCCGGCAGGTACAGGCTGTCTGCCTCCGGCAAGTCCACATCACGGATCGGCGAGAAAAACCGCAGTTCGGCGCCCATCGCCCGCAGCAAATCGAGGCTGGCGCCATAGGTAAAGGCAAACGCTTCGTCGCGGGCCACGGCAATGCGCACGCCAGCCATCAAGGGCTCGACCATCACTACATCTGGCGCGGCGAACTCCACGGCCGGCGGCAGCGCGACTTCACAACTGCTAGCCAGGGCGTCGGCCGCCGCATCGAGGCGTGCATCAAGATCGTTCAACTCACTGGCCTGCACCAGACCCAGGTGTCGACTCGGCAATTCGATGCCGGTCTCCCGGGACAAGGCGCCGTACCAGCGCAGGCCTTCGGTCAGGCTGCCTTCGAGCAGTTGCGCGTGGCGCAGGGTGCCCACGCGGTTGGCCAGCACGCCGGCAAACGGCAAGTCCGGCTGGTAGCGCGCCAGACCCAGGGCCAGTGCGCCAAAGGTCTGGGCCATGGCGGTGCCGTCGATCACAGCGAGCACCGGCACGCCGAAATGCCGCGCCAGGTCAGCGCTGGACGGCGTACCGTCGAACAACCCCATGACGCCTTCGATCAGGATCAGGTCGGCGTCGCGGGCGGCCTCCCACAACAGGCGACGACTGTCCTGCTCGCCGACCATCCACATGTCCAGCTGATACACCGGCGCTCCGCTGGCACGTTCGAGGATCATCGGATCGAGAAAGTCCGGGCCGCACTTGAACACGCGCACCTTGCGACCCTGGTTACGATGCAACCGGGCCAGCGCGGCGGTCACGGTGGTCTTGCCCTGACCGGACGCCGGCGCGGCAATCAGCACCGCCGGGCAATGTCGAGGCTGGTTCACAGCTCGACGCCTTTTTGCGCCTTGATACCGGCCTGGAAGGCGTGCTTGATCATGCCCATTTCGGTGACCGTATCGGCCAGCTCGACCATCTCCGGCTTGGCGCCGCGACCGGTGACCACCACGTGCTGCATGGGCGGGCGGGCCTGCAAGTCGCTGAGCACCTGATCGAGATCGAGGTAGCCGTGCTTGAGGGCGATGTTCAGTTCGTCCAGCACCACCAGGCCGATCGATGGGTCGCGCAGCAATTGCTGCGACACTGCCCAGGCCGCTTCGGCAGCGGCGATATCGCGCTGGCGGTCCTGGGTCTCCCAGGTGAAGCCTTCGCCCATCACATGAAAACGCACTTGCTCGGGGAAGCGTCGGAAGAACAACTCTTCGCCGGTGCTGTTGCGCCCCTTGATGAACTGCACCACGCCGCACTGCATGCCATGCCCCATGGCACGCGCAAGCATGCCGAACGCCGAGCTGCTCTTGCCCTTGCCATTGCCGGTCAGCACCAGCAGCAGGCCGCATTCGTTCGGGGAATTGGCGATGCGTTCGTCGATCACGGCCTTTTTGCGCAGCATGCGCGCTAGATGACGTTCGTCACGATCAGGGGTATCAGACATGGGGGAGCTCTCCGTTGAGGCAGGATTAACGGCGGGCAGGCACAAGAATAGACGGCAAGAAGCCTGGCATCGCCCACCGTGATGCCGCTTGGATGGATCAGGCCGGTCTCCGGGCTCATGAGCGGCGTGATGCCAGACTGCGCGCCTTCCCGCATCGATGTTCGACGCAGTGGCTTCAGACGCAGTTTTCACTCATTTACCGTTGCGGGGGCAGCGCCGGGATCGCAGGGCTTCATCGACTGAAGCGCTCACTCACCGGCTTCCCTGTTTCACTCTGTCGACCCAAGCCACAGAGCACCTGAAACAAGCGGCGAAGGTTAGAGGGTTGGGGATGGAGCGTCAATTGAAGACGCGGTGCCACAACGAATAACTGCCACCGATCAATAAAATGACGTCAATCTTGCGCCACACTGGCAGCAGTGATATCAAATAGCCACGACCTCAAAACACAATAACAAGGGTGAACCCCATGCAAGGCATGATCATCAGTAATCCGAAGCTGGAATTCCTGCGTCCGGTACTGGAACGCTGGTTCGACTGTATCGACCGCTACAACGCCGTGCGCGGCGACAGCGAGACACCCTACTGGCTCGACGAAAAAGCCAACCTGGGCCTGCTATCCGCCGCGGCATGGATGGCCGAAATGATCACGCTGCAACAATCGCCCACGCGCAAACAGACCGAAGAAGGCGAACGTAATGGCCGCGCCGATCTGTTTATCGCCACGACCGAAGCACGCGCCTGGCTGCAGACCACCCAACGCTGGCCGCGAGTCAACAGCCTGAACCTGACCCAGGCCCTGCAGGACATCACTGGCGACGCAAAGAAAATCAGCTACGCCAGCGACCTGAAAATCGGTTGCCTGTTCGTCGCACCGCACAAGAGCCAGCAAGGCGCCACCCCCGAAGAACTCCAGGACATGGTCGATGACCTGCAAAAGGAGCATTGCTGCGCCGTGGCCTGGTATTTCCCCTATGCCTATCGCAAATTGCGCAATGAAGCCGGCCACTATCACCCCGGTATTGCCGTGCTGCTCAAGGAAGCTCGCGGCTGAGGTTGAACCATCGGGCTGCCACGCTTCTCTATGATTTAAGCCACTTCATTCATAGGGAAGGTCAGCAATGCGCACGTCCCAGCTGGTTTTCGTTATCGCATTAGCGGGAGGGCTCGCCGCCTGTGGCGAAACCGCCCGCTTGCAAGTCATCGACGGCACCGGGCCGTCCCCGAAGCTCCCGGAACCGAACAAGACACTGTTCCCGACGATGAACATCGCCCCGGCCATCGGCTGGGCGGACGGCGCAAAACCCGTCGCGGCCAGCGGCACTCAGGTCGGCGCATTTGCCGAGGACCTTGATCATCCGCGCTGGCTGTACGTGCTGCCCAATGGCGACGTGCTCGTCGCCGAAACCAACGCCCCGCCCAAACCCGATGACAACAAAGGCATCAAGGGCTGGATCACCAAGAAAGTCATGGGCCGCGCCGGTGCCGCCGTGCCGAGCCCGAACCGCATCACGCTGCTGCGCGATACCGACCACGATGGGATTGCCGAAACCCGCACGGTATTCCTCGAAAACCTCAACTCGCCCTTTGGCATGACCCTGGTCGGCAATGACCTGTACGTGGCCGACACCGACCGCCTGCTGCGCTTCCACTATGAAAACGGCGACACGGCGATCAAGTCGAAACCGATCAAGGTCGTCGACCTGCCCGGGGGCACCCTGAATCACCACTGGACCAAGAACGTCATCGCCAGCAAGGACGGCAGCAAGCTGTACGTCACGGTGGGTTCCAACAGCAACGTCGGTGAAAACGGCATGGACCAGGAGCAAGGGCGCGCGGCGATCTGGGAAGTGGATCGCGCCACCGGCAACCACCGGATCTTTGCTTCAGGCCTGCGCAATCCCAACGGCATGGCCTGGGAGCCACGAAGCGGTGCGCTGTGGACGGCCGTCAACGAGCGGGACGAAATCGGCAGCGACCTGGTACCGGACTACATCACCTCGGTGAAAGATGGCGCTTTCTATGGCTGGCCGTTCAGTTACTACGGCCAGCACGTCGACGTGCGCGTCGAACTGCAAAACCCCGACCTGGTGGCCAGGGCGATTGCCCCGGACTACGCGGTGGGGGCCCACACCGCTTCACTGGGCCTGGCGTTTGCCGAAGGCAACAGGCTGCCCGCGCAGTTCAAGGAAGGCGCGTTCATCGGCCAGCATGGCTCATGGAACCGCAAGCCGCACAGCGGCTACAAAGTGATTTTCGTGCCTTTCAGCGGCGGCAAGCCGAATGGGCAACCGGTGGATGTGCTCACCGGGTTCCTCAACGACGAGGAAAAAGCCATGGGCCGGCCGGTGGGCGTGGTGATTGATCAGCAAGGGGATTTGCTGGTGGCCGATGATGTGGGGAACAAGGTGTGGCGGGTGTCGGCCGCGCAATAACCCGCACTTGAAAAACAGGCCGACCGGTCGGCTTTTGTTTTTTCTTTTTGCTTTTGCTTTGCTTTAGATCTTGATTTTCTTGCCCCCCCACGCCTTGAGCCTGTTCGTCAACGTCAACGCCTGTGGGAGATTGTTGTCTGAGTACATATCCATTGCTGCGGTAACGGCGGCTTATGGTTTCGCCCTTACGGCGACTCCCTTTTTCAAACGCCAAAAAGGAAGCAAAAGGCTTTGCCCCACCACTCGGTGCCTCGCTTAGGCTCGGCATGTCCTCACTCCGGCATTGCTCCGTGGGTCGCCGCGATGGGCCATCCATGGCCCAGCGCGGCTAAACCGGCGTCCTGCCGGTTTACCCACTGCGCAATGCCTGCGTTCGGCCATCGTGGTTAACGGGGCACCCAGATCAAAAACAAAAGCGAGGCGGCCTTAAAGCCGACCTGACTTTTGCAGATACCCCCAATCCCCCTGTAGGAGCCAGGCTTGCCGGCGAACAAGGCGCTGCGGCGTGTCTGTTGTACTGCGTTATCGTTCTTCGCCGGCAAGCCTGGCTCCTACAGGGGGGGTTGTGTACATCCATAAAGGTCAGGTCGATAAGGCCGCCTCGCTTTCGCGTTTGATCTTGATCTGGCTTTTGATTTTCTTGCCCCCTCGAGAGGCCGAGTGGAGGTTCTGCGCAGTGGGTAAACCGGCATGGATGCCGGTTTAGCCGCGCTGGGCCAGGGATGGCCCATCGCGGCGACCCACGGAGCAGGACCGGAGCGAGGGTATGCCGAGCATTAGCGAGGCACCGAACGCCAGGGGCAAGAGCCCTTGGTTACTTGGGGCTTTTCCAAGTGACTCGCCGTAAGGGCGAAACCCTAAGTGGCCGTTACCGCAGGAATGGATATGTACACCTGAAAGACAATCATCGAATGTCAGGACGCCTTCGCCGGCACGCCAGCTCCCACAGTAGATCGGGTACAGCCGCGGGAGATCAGCGTTTACGGCAAAGGGTCAGCCCATCCCCCAGCGGCAACAGCGACAGATCCACCCGCGCATCATCCTTCAAGGCACGATTAAGCGCCTGGATGGCCCGGGTATCGGCGCTCTCGGGATTGTCCTCAAGCACCCGACCACTCCACAGCGTGTTGTCGAACACCGCCAGGCCTCCGGTACGCAACAGGCGTAGCGCTTGCTCCAGGTAGGCTGGGTAATTGGCCTTGTCGGCATCGATGAACACCAGGTCGAACTGGCCTGGCTCATCCAGATTGCCGAGAGTTTCCAGCGCCGGTGCCAAACGCAGGTCGATTCGCCCGCACAGGCCCGCCTCCTGCCAATAGCGGCGCGCGATGGCGTTGTAATCCCCGGGAATGTCACAGCAGATCAGCGAGCCGTCATCCGGCAATGCCGCGGCCATGCACAGAGCGCTGTAACCGGTGAAAGTGCCGACTTCCAGCAAACGTCGGGCACCGGTGAGTTTTACCAGCAAGGCGAGAAACTGCCCCTGCTCCGGCGCCACCTGCCAGCGCGCCATGGGCAGCGCCTGGGTTTCGTCGCGCAAACGCTTGAGCACCGGCGTTTCGCGCAGGGAGACGTCGAGCAGGTACTGATAGAGCGAATCGTCGAGATTGAGCGTGCGGGCGGTCATGACAACACCCTCCGGCTGTTACGGATTGCGCGCCAGATGCTCGGGTTGCAGGACGCGCTTGGCACTTAGGTAGGCTCTCTGCCAATAAGCCTTGGACAAGCTGTCGAGCTTGACCGTGCCACCGGTAGCCGGCGCATGCACGAAGCGGCCTTCACCGACATAGATGCCGGCATGACTGACCTGGGAACCGCCATTGGTGGCGAAGAAGATCAGGTCACCGGTTTGCAGGCCTTCCTTGCCGACATCGGCCGCTTGCATGGTGATCATTTCGCGGGTGGTGCGGGGCAGGGAAATACCGGCCATATCACGGTAGACGTAGCCAATCAGGCCACTGCAATCAAATCCCGAATCCGGCGTGTTACCGCCCCAGCGATAAGGCGTGCCGACCAGCCCCAACGCGCGAAACAGCACGTCTTGCGCTTCAGGCGAAAAGTCCTGGGAGGTATTGAATACGATGGGCGTGCGAACCACCGGCGCAGGTGGCGGTGTACGGCTGGCACAAGCACTGAGCAGCGCTGCGAACAGCATGATTGCGAGGCGGGCCGACATCGTCATAAGCAGAGCATCCTGATCAGGCTGCGGCTAATTTCTGCGGGAGCGCAGAAAAGAAAACCGCCTGCGGATTACGCAGGCGGTTTGCCATCATTCATTGATCAGAATTTTAGCGCTTATCAGGCAAACTTCAAGTAAGACTTTAAGTTCGCCTTACGAAATGTGCGCTTACTTGCGAGCCGTGACGATTGGCGTCGCTGCGGGAGCCATGGCGAGTGCACGCTTGGCTTCGATGAAGGTCTTGCTCCAGTAGCTGTCACCGAGGTTATCGATGCGCACACCACCGCTTTTGCGGCTGCTGGAATGGATAAACTGGTTGTCACCCAGGTAGATCCCGGCGTGACTGACGCGACCGCGACGACCGTTGGTGGCGAAGAACAGCAGGTCGCCTGGCTCGAGCTTGCTGCGCGAAACCAGCGGTGCGTCCACGTTGATCATTTCGCGGGTGGAGCGCGGCAGGTTCATGCCGGCTTCTTCACGGAACAGGTAACCGATGAAACCGCTGCAATCGAAACCGGCTTCGGAGGTACCGCCGAAACGGTAACGGGTACCGATCAGGGACATGCCGCGTTCGAGGATGCTGTCGGCCAGAACCGGAAGCTGGTACGACTTGCCGTCGGCGAAGCTGGCCAGTTCTTTTTCGGTGGCCGCTTCTTCGAGCTCAAGCGCTTGCTTATAGAGAGCGGAAGACTGGGCAGTAACGGAATGTTGAGCCTGCTGTTGTTGCGCTTGCTCAGACACCGGGGTGTGGGCAGCGCAACCGAACAACAGGGTAACGAGTGCGAGGGGCACGAGGGGTGCAAAGCGATTTAGCATGGGCACGACCGTGGCTGAATAAGTTATCAAGAGCCGCGACTATGCCTTCTATCATTCTCATTTGCAAATTCAATCGAACTTTTTGTGACTTCTTGGTTTCTCGCTGACATCTAAGCGCTAAAGCCTGTTCTAGACACTCGCGCAGCCTGCACCCGGCAGGAAAGCGGATTTTCTGACGCCTTGAATATGTCAAAAATCGCTTCAGGCCCTGAATTTACAGGGCCTGGCTACCAGCCCAGGGTTTCTTTCAGGAACGGAATGGTCAGCTTGCGCTGTGCTTGAAGTGAGGCCTGGTCGAGTTGCTCGAGCAGTTCGAACAACGCGCTCATGCTGCGGGTGCCGCGGGTGAGGATGAAGTGCCCGACTTCGTCGGTCAGGTGCAGGCCACGACGTGAGGCACGCAGCTGCAGGGCGCGCAACTTGTCTTCGTCGGAGAGTGGGCGCATCTGGAATATCAGCGCCAGGGTCAGGCGCGACTTGAGGTCCGCCAGCTTTACTGGCAGTTCGCGCGGCGAGGTCGATGCGGCAATCAGCAGGCGCCGACCGCTGTCACGCAACCGGTTGAACAGGTGGAACAACGCTTCTTCCCAGTCAGCCTTGCCTGCCACCGCCTGCAAGTCGTCCAGGCAGACCAGCTCATATTGCTCGAGATTGTCGAGAATCTCGATGCCGCGATCCATCAACTCGGCCAGCGGCAGGTAAACCGCCGGTTCTCCCATCTGTTCGAAACGCAGGCACGCGGCCTGCAACAGATGCGTGCGCCCTACCCCGTGCTTGCCCCAGAGGTAAATCAGGCTTTCGGTCCAGCCGGCGTCGGCTTCGCACAGCCGCTCGACATAGCCGAGTGCAGCGGCATTGGCGCCTGGGTAGTAGTTGATGAAGGTGGCGTCGTCACGCAGACGCACACCTAGGGGCAGCTGAATCGGTTTCATGCTGACTGAACAGTTCCAAAGGAACCGTTAGTGGCCTCTGTGTAAAGTTTGCGAAGTTTATACCCGTGAAGCCGACCGCACAATGCGACAGACCACAAGCAAAATCAAAGGTTTGCGTTAGCGCACCGGTTTTATGACAGATTCTTTGGCGCAATGGGCAGCCACCGGGTGTCGATCCGGGCTGCCCGTGAACCCGTCTAGAGCTCTGATTCGTCAACACCACTGTACATACCGGAATCCTTATACAAATCATGCACATGGCGCAGCAGCACCATGATCACCGCCGCCACGGGCAGTGCCAGCAACACACCGGTAAAACCAAAGAGTTCGCCGCCTGCCAGAATCGCGAAGATCACCGCCACCGGGTGCAGGCCGATGCGGTCTCCCACCAGCAATGGCGTGAGCACCATGCCCTCCAGCGCCTGACCGACCATGAACACCGCGACAATACCCATCATGGGATACAAATCGCCGCCAAACTGGAACAGACCGGCAATCAGCGCCGCGCCAATGCCAATGATAAAGCCCATGTACGGCACAATCGCCGCCAGACCGGCAATCATCCCGATCAACAGGCCCAACTCCAGCCCCACCAGCATCAGGCCCGCGGCGTAGATCACGCCCAACGCGACCATTACCAGCAATTGCCCGCGGACGAAGGCGCCGAGCACTTCATGGCACTCCGCGGCCAATGACACGGCGCGCTCTTCACGATCGCGCGGCAGCAGGCTGCGGATCTTGGCCATCATCAGGTCCCAGTCCCGCAGCAAGTAGAAACTCACCACCGGAATCAACACCAGGTTCGCCAGCCAGCCAATCAACGCCAGGCCCGAGGCCGTCGCCTGGCTCAGCACCACGCCAACGATGTCGGTGGTCTGCCCCATGTGCTCACTGATCGCGGCCTTGAGCTTGTCGAACTTCCAGAAGCCCTCCGACAAGCCGAACTTCGATTGAGCCCATGGCAATGCGGTGTGCTGCAGCCAATCGAGCATCTGCGGCGCCAGCTCATACAAGCGAAACAACTGCTTGGCTAGCATCGGCACCAACACCAGCAGCAACGTGGTGAAGATCAGGGTGAACAGGGCGAACACCGCAATCACGCCCCAGGTCCGCGACAGGCCGGCCTTTTCCAGCCGATCCACCAGGGGGTCAAACAGATAGGCCAACAACAACGCCACCAGGAACGGTGTGAGGATCGGGTGCAACAGCCAGATAAACGCGCAGAGCAACAGCACTCCACCCAACCAGAACCAACGCCGCGTATCGGCCATGAACCACTCCATTGCTTCTATATAAAGAAAGAAAAATCTACCAGCGGAAACGCAATTGCGGCGTCGGTGCCGGCGAGGGCGCTACCACAGGAACCGAGCCAGCGACTACAGACTGGACCGGTGCTGCCGGCGCCGGCGCCGGTGCCGGCTCCACCGCGACCTCCTGCAACCTGGCTAGCGACAATTGCGCGCGCAGTTGCTCGCTACTGCCGTTGACCCGATAAAGAATCCGATCGCCGTTGACACTTTGCGGACGACCGCCGAAAGGCTCCAGCAAACGCCCAAGGGCCGCATACCGCTCCAGGTTCATGCCTTGGACTTCCAGCAACTGTGCGGCCGAGGCCCCAGGCTTGGTGACGAATCGCGGCGCCAGTCGCTGGTTGACCGCCAGCATCACCGCGTCCGCCAAAGCGGCTTGATCCGCCCCCTGCGCACTGCCGGCCTCTTTCTGATCGCCCAGCCACAACTGCCACTTGGCTTGCCATTGGCCACCCTCTTCTCGGGCATGGACCGCCAGCAACGCGTCGGCATTGTAACGCTGCGAGGCGCTGCGCAGGGCCGACGGATCAGCACTTTCCAGATTCGGCGCGGTGCCGACGATTTGTTCGTTCAAGTCCGCCAGCGGCAGACGCAGGGGCAAACCACGGTGCTGCGCGGCGCGACGCAGGGGTGTCGCACCGGCCTGACCATCACCTACCAGGCTTGAACCCTCGGTGTAGTCGTTCAACCACCAGCCCAGGATCGACGGCCGATTGGAGCCCCACATCGCCAACCCGGCCCGACGCAAGGCCTGTGCGGTGGTGCCCGGGTCGAAATCGACTTTCAACACTTCCGGCGGGCCGGCCTCGAAACCGTACTGGCTGATGATTTGCTGCGGGTCGTTGCGAAGCGCCGCCAGCCCCGGACTCTGTGGTGCCTTGGGATCACCGGTCAGGCGCAACACCAGCGTATCGAGCGCCCGCTGTGTGGCTTGCTCACGCTCCTCTGGCGACTGGCCGTTGACCGGCTCGCGCACCTGATAAAGGCCTTTGACGGTTTCAGCGTGGCTAATCAAGCTAACCAGCGACAAACAGCCCACAAGCAAAATTTTACAAAAACCCATGGAAGATTCCTGAAGACAAAGGCGGCTGGAACAGGCCGCATGAAACGATCGGGCAAGGCTGTGACCATCGCCCGATGTAAAACATTCACACGCCCTGGGTAAGTTTTTGCACTGTGCTAACGATAGACGGTTAATGACGACAACCCGTAGAGGCGAGCAGGATGTCATCCATATCGGGTAAAGGCGGTTTTTTTCGGCCGATATGCCCCCTGCCGTCGGCGTGAGGATGGCCGCTGCCCTTCAAGCCTGATAAAATCGCGCGCCTTCGCAGACCGGCAACAGCCGGGCACCCTCGAATATCGCGTGAGGCAATCACCTTCGTCGATTTCGACGGTCCCGATGGACTCGGTCGTTACCCAGAAATCCCCCCCTAAAGGCCTGGATCATGAGCAAGCAACCCTCCCTGAGCTACAAGGACGCCGGTGTAGACATCGACGCCGGTGAAGCATTGGTCGAACGCATCAAGAGCGTCGCCAAGCGCACTGCGCGCCCGGAAGTCATGGGCGGCCTGGGCGGTTTCGGCGCCCTCTGCGAAATCCCGGCCGGCTACAAGCAGCCCGTGCTGGTTTCCGGTACTGACGGCGTCGGCACCAAGCTGCGCCTGGCATTGAACCTGAACAAGCACGACAGCATCGGCATCGACCTGGTTGCCATGTGCGTCAACGACCTGGTGGTATGCGGCGCCGAGCCACTGTTCTTCCTCGACTACTACGCCACCGGCAAACTGAACGTCGACACCGCCGCCCAGGTCGTGACCGGCATCGGCGCTGGCTGCGAACTGTCGGGCTGCTCCCTGGTGGGCGGCGAAACCGCTGAAATGCCTGGCATGTACGAAGGCGAAGACTACGACCTGGCCGGCTTCTGCGTCGGCGTCGTGGAAAAAGCCGAGATCATCGACGGTTCCAAAGTTGCCGCCGGCGATGCCCTGCTCGCCCTGCCGTCCTCCGGCCCGCACTCCAACGGCTACTCGCTGATCCGCAAGATCATCGAAGTGTCCGGTGCCGACATCGAGAACATCCAGCTCGACGGCAAGCCGCTGACCGACCTGCTGATGGCCCCGACCCGTATCTACGTGAAGCCGCTGCTCAAGCTGATCAAGGACACCGGCGCGGTAAAAGCCATGGCCCACATCACCGGTGGCGGCCTGCTGGACAACATCCCACGCGTACTGCCAAAAGGCGCACAAGCCGTGGTTGACGTGGCAAGCTGGACCCGCCCTGCGGTGTTCGACTGGCTGCAAGAGAAAGGCAACGTCGACGAAAACGAAATGCACCGCGTTCTGAACTGCGGCGTGGGCATGGTCATCTGCGTCGCTCAAGAGCACGTGGAAACCGCGCTGAACGTGCTGCGTGAAGCGGGCGAGCAGCCTTGGGTCATCGGTCAGATCGCCACCGCTGCCGAAGGCGCAGCTCAGGTTGAACTGCAAAACCTCAAGGCTCATTGATGTCTCAGACCTGTGATGTTGTGGTGCTGTTGTCCGGCACCGGCAGTAACTTGCAGGCATTGATCGACAGCACGCGGACCGGCGACAGCCCGGTCCGCGTCGCTGCGGTGATTTCCAACCGCGCCGACGCTTATGGCCTGCAACGCGCCAGGGACGCGGGTATCGACACCCGCACCCTGGATCACAAGGCTTTCGAGGGCCGCGAGGCCTTCGACGCCGCGCTGATCGAACTGATCGACGCCTTCAATCCCAAACTCGTGGTGCTGGCCGGATTCATGCGCATTCTCAGCGCTGATTTCGTACGCCACTACGCGGGTCGCCTGCTCAATATCCACCCCTCGCTGCTACCCAAATACAAAGGGTTACACACTCATCAGCGCGCGCTGGAGGCCGGCGATGCCGAGCACGGCTGCTCCGTGCACTTCGTCACCGAGGAACTCGATGGCGGACCACTGGTCGTACAAGCAGTAATACCAGTAGAGTTGCACGACTCGCCGCAGAGCCTCGCGCAGCGGGTCCATGTGCAGGAACACCTGATCTACCCCATGGCCGTACGCTGGTTTGCCGAAGGCCGGCTATCGCTCAGTGAACAAGGTGCTTTACTGGATGGACAGTTGCTTGCGCCCAGCGGCCACTTGATTCGAACCTAGGAGATTTTATGCGTCGCGCCCTGCTCTTCGCTTGTGCTCTGCTCGCCTTGCCCTTCGCACAGGCTGCAGACCTTCAACCCTTCTCCGCCAGCTACACCGCCGACTGGAAGCAGTTGCCCATGAGCGGTACGGCTGAACGCAGCCTGACCAAGGAAGCCAACGGCGTCTGGAAGCTCAACTTCAAGGCGTCGATGATGATCGCCAGCCTGTCCGAAGAAAGCACCCTGACCGTCGACAAGGACACCTTGCTGCCACAGTCCTACCACTTCGAGCGTGGCGGCCTGGGCAAAGCCAAGAAAGCCGACCTGGACTTCGACTGGACCGCCAAGAAGGTCACCGGTACTGACCGTGGCGACGCGGTCAATATCCCGCTCAACCGCGGCATGCTCGACAAATCCACCTACCAGCTGGCGCTGCAGCATGACGTGGCTGCCGGCAAGAAAAGCATGAGCTATCAGGTGGTCGATGATGGCGAAGTCGACACCTATGACTTCCGCGTGCTGGGTTCGGAAAAAGTCGACACCAAGGCTGGCCAGATCGATGCGATCAAGGTCGAGCGCGTACGCGACCCGACACAAAGCAAGCGCATCACCGTGCTGTGGTTCGCCAAGGATTGGGATTACCTGCTGGTTCGTCTGCAACAGGTCGAGACCGACGGCAAGGAGTACAACATCATGCTCCTGGACGGCAAGGTCAACGGCAAGACTGTCAAAGGCAGCTGATCCGCCAGACATGAAAACGCCCCGCCCATGCGGGGCTTTTTTTCGCCTGTGAATACGCAAAAAAGTGGAACGCGCCCCAGGGTGAATGCTCTATAACTTCGAGGTCTTTTTTGCTCAAATGACTCTTCCCATTGCCAGCGAGGCTCCCATGACCGTTACCGTCAATACCGTTTCCGCCGAAGGTTTACGCCATACCGTGCAGATCGATGACCACGAACTCTTTGCCGATGCGCCTGTGTCCGCAGGCGGCGAAGGTTCAGCGCCGGAGCCACACGATTACTTCGACGCAGCCCTCGGCGCCTGCAAGGCCCTGACCTTGAAGATGTACGCGAAGAAAAAGGACATTCCGCTGACGGGCGTTGGCGTGGAGGTCAAGCGCGACAACAGCCAGGAGCAAAAAGGCAAATACGCATTGCACGTCAAGCTGACCCTCAAGGGCGTGCTCACCGACGCCCAGCGCGATGAGTTGCACCGCGTGGCCGACCGCTGCCCGGTTCACAAGCTGATGACCAGCAGCGAAGTCAGCGTCGAAACCCATCTCTCCGAAGGCGCGTTCAGCCAATAGCGGCAACGGCTGCGCAAGCGGGTTATGCTCGACCGCATCACCCGCCCAGCCTGGAACGCACCATGAACACTCCGCTCGTGATCCGCCCCCGCGCCGAAGATGTCGAAGGCCAGCCGATTCTTCGCCCGTTGCCGTCAGCCAAATGCCGCAATGTCGGGCCCTTCGTATTTTTCGACCATATGCTGCAAACCCGCTACGCCGCGGGAGAAGGCATGAACATCCGCCAGCATCCGCACATCGGCCTCTCCACCCTCACCTACCTCTTTGAAGGCCAGTTGCAGCACAAGGACAGCCTCGGTTCGGATCAGGTGGTCAATGCCGGTGATGTCAGCTGGATGACCGCCGGCAGTGCCATCGCCCATGTCGAGCGCACCCCCGAAGCGCTGAAAGAAAGCGGCTTTACGATGCACGGCTTGCAGATCTGGCTGGCGTCGCCAAAAGACCGGGAACAGGGCCCGGGACACTACAGTCACCACCCGGCGAGCACCTTGCCGGTCAGCGAAAACCTCGGGGTAAAGATCCGCATGATCGCGGGCTCGGGCTTTTGCCTGGAATCGCCGGTGCCGGTGCTTTCCCCTACGCTGTATGCCGAATTGACCTTGCAAACGGCGACGACCTTGCTGATTCCCACCGAGCATGAAGAGCGCGCGCTGTATCTGTTGAGCGGTGAGGTGCAGCTGGATGGAGAACCCATAGAGCCGCATTCACTGCTGGTGTTGCCACCCGGGGAAGAGATGACATTGTTCGCCGCGAGCGACAGTCATGCGGTGTTGTTCGGTGGCGCGCCGCTGGATGGGCCGCGTCGGATCAACTGGAATTTTGTGGCGAGCGATCCGGCTGCCATCGATGAAGCGCGTCGACGCTGGGCGGCCGGGGATTGGCCGACGGTGCCGGGGGAAGTTGAGCGGATTGAACTGCCTTAAACAGTCAAGTGTCTGTTAGACCGCCATCGCGAGCAGGCTCACTCCTACAGGAGAATGCATTCCAATGTAGGAGTGAACCTGCTCGCGATGAGGCAGGCACTTACACCGACCCAATCATGGTCAACCTTTGAACACTTCATCCAGCAGGTTGTGCATCGAAGTGAATGCCCGAGCGGCAACCTTCGCGTCGTACATCATCATGCCCGGCACGTTCGCATGCGGGTCAGTGAACGAGTGGAACGCGCCACCATAGCTCAGCAGCTGCCAATCCACACCCGCGGCATTCATTTCATCTTCAAACGCCGGCAGTTGCTCCTTGGGCACCAATGGATCAGACGCACCGTGCAGCACCAGCACCGAACCCTTGATGTTTTTCGCATCGTTGACGTCCGGAGTATCGAGGGTGCCGTGGAACGACACCGCCGCCTTCACCGGCGCACCGGTACGGGCGAATTCCAGGGCGCAGCAACCGCCGAAGCAGAAACCGAAGGTCGCCAGTTTCGACGTATCAACCGCCGCCTCACCCTGGGCCTGGAGCTGTTCGAAAGCCACTTGCATGCGCTTGCGCAGCAACGGACGGTCATTCTTCAGCGGCATCATTGCCGCGCCTGCCTCATCGTTGTTCTGCGGCCGAACCGATTGACCATAAAGGTCCGCGATCAGCACCACATAGCCCTTGGCCGCGACCGACTTGGCGATCTCCTCGGCACCGGCACCCACGCCCATCCAGTTCGGCGCCATCAACAACCCCGGACGCGGGCCCTTGTGGTCGGCATCGAAGGCCAGGCGGCTCTCGTAGGGCTGGCCGTCAATCTGATAGGCAACAGAACGTACAGTGATTTGGCTCATTTCTGACTCCTGATTTTTAAACACCAGAATGAAAAAACCCGCCGAAGCGGGTTTTTCTACAACGCGATTAAGCCGACAGCTCAACCAGCAGCTTGTTCAGGCGGCGCACATAAGCCGCCGGGTCTTTCAAGCTGTCGCCGGCCGCCAGGGCCGCCTGGTCGAAGAGGATGTGCGACAGGTCGCCGAAGCGCTCGTCGCTCTGCTCGCTGTCGAGCTTCTCGATCAACGGGTGAGCCGGGTTGAATTCGAAGATCGGCTTCGAATCCGGAACCTTCTGCCCGCTGGCTTCCAGGATCTGACGCATCTGCAGGCCCAGGTCCTGCTCGCCGATGGCCAGGATCGCCGGGGAATCGGTCAGGCGATGGGATACTCGCACTTCAGCCACGGATTCGCCCAGCGCTGTCTTCAGGCGCTCGACCAGACCCTCTTTGGACTTGGCGACTTCTTCCGCGGCTTTCTTGTCCTCTTCCGAGTCCAGGTTGCCCAGGTCCAGGTCACCACGTGCCACGTCGACGAAGCTCTTGCCGTCGAAATCGCTGAGGTAGCTCATCAGCCACTCGTCGATACGGTCGGTCAGCAGCAGCACTTCGATGCCTTTCTTGCGGAAGACTTCCAGGTGCGGGCTGTTCTTGACCTGCGCGTAGGTTTCGCCGGTCAGGTAGTAGATCTTGTCCTGACCTTCCTTGGCGCGGGCCAGGTACTCGGCCAGGCCGACCACCTGCTCGCCGTCATCACCGTTGGTCGAAGCGAAACGCAACAGACCGGCGATTTTCTCTTTGTTGGCGAAGTCTTCTGCCGGGCCTTCTTTCATGACCTGGCCGAAGTTTTTCCAGAAGCCCTTGTATTGCTCCGGATCGTTCTTCGCCAGTTTTTCCAGCATGTCCAGGACACGCTTGGTCAGCGCCGACTTCATGGAGTCGATGATCGGGTCTTTCTGCAGGATTTCCCGCGACACGTTCAGCGACAGGTCGTTGGAATCGACCACGCCCTTGATGAAGCGCAGGTACAGCGGCAGGAACGACTCGGCCTGGTCCATGACGAACACACGCTGCACGTACAGTTTCAGGCCTTTCGGCGCTTCACGCTGGTACAGGTCGAACGGAGCACGGGCCGGCACATACAGCAGCGAGCTGTATTCGAGCTTGCCTTCGACCTTGTTGTGGCTCCAGCTCAGCGGATTTTCGAAGTCGTGGGCGATGTGCTTGTAGAACTCCTGGTATTCCTCGTCCTTGATCTCGGTACGCGGACGGGTCCACAAAGCGCTGGCGCGGTTGACGGTTTCCCATTCAACGGCAGGCTTCTCTTCACCCTCGACAGCTGCCACTTCTTTCGGCAGTTCGATCGGCAAAGCGATGTGGTCGGAGTATTTCTTGATGATGTTGCGCAGGCGCCAGCCATCGGCGAACTCGTCTTCACCGGATTTCAGGTGCAGGACGATACGGGTGCCGCGGTCAGCCTTGTCGATGGTTGCGACTTCAAAATCGCCCTCGCCCTTGGAGGACCAGTGCACGCCTTCGCTGGCATCGCTGCCGGCACGACGGCTGAACACGTCGACTTTATCGGCAACGATGAAAGCCGAGTAGAAGCCCACACCGAACTGACCGATCAGGTGCGAGTCTTTCTTCTGGTCGCCCGTCAGGTGCTTCATGAAATCGGCGGTACCGGATTTGGCGATGGTGCCCAGGTGGGTGATCGCGTCTTCGCGGCTCATGCCGATGCCGTTGTCTTCGAGGGTGACGGTCTTGGCGTCCTTGTCGAAGCTCACACGGATTTTCAGTTCAGCGCCGCCTTCGAGCAATTGAGGCTTGGCCAGCGCTTCGAAACGTAATTTGTCTACAGCGTCAGAGGCGTTCGAGATCAGTTCGCGAAGGAAAATTTCCTTGTTGGAATACAGCGAATGGATCATGAGGTGCAGCAGCTGCTTCACCTCGGTCTGGAAGCCCAGGGTTTCCTTTTGAGTTTCCACACTCATGGTCATCAAACTCCAATCAGATGGCATAAGCCGCGACCATGAGGGTCGGCGGCGGGTTGTCATCAGAGTTGGGGGCTCCATTCAGGATTTCAAGGGCTCATCGAGTTTGAAATGCGCCCGGGCCGTGGCAATGGGTTCGGCTTCCGTGCTTTGCCAGGCGGTAATCGCCACGTTGGCGACCCGGCGACCCTGGCGACAGACCTGGCAGCGGGCCCAGGTATCACGAAACTGCCCGGCGCGCAGGTAATCGAGGGAGAAGTCGATAATCTTCGGCACGCCCGGCGAACCAGTCGCCACCAGCAGGTGCAGCGCAGCTGACAATTCCATGAACCCGGCGATCACGCCGCCATGGATGGCCGGCAATAAAGGGTTGCCGATGTTGTCCTTGTTGGCCGGCAGGCGAAACAGCAACTCATCCCCCACCCGCGAGCATTCGACTCCGATCAACCTGGCGTAGGGAATGAGGTTCAACAACGAGGCGTACTCGCCCCGCTCATGAGCCAGTTGCACTTGCTCCTTGAACGACTCACTCATGCCGCACCTCCAGCGATGGCGCCACCAAAACCCTTGGTGCCCTTGATGCCCTTGCCCATGCGCATGAAAGTGCCCACGACATGGGCGATGGGTTGTTCGGGATCATCCTGATAGGCAAAGCCACGGGCAAAGATCACATCGGTGGTCACCCGATAGCATTGGGCGAAACCGTAGACATCCTTATGCGGTTCGGCGGCGTGCATGTAGTCGATGCGCAGGTCGAGGGTCGGGCAGACTTCGAACTCCGGCAACACGCAGAGGGTAGACATGCCACACGCGGTGTCCATCAAGGTGGTCAACACGCCGCCGTGAATCACACCAGCCTGGGGATTACCGACGATCTGCGGGCTGTAGGGCAGCACCACGGTGAGCCCTTCGGCACTGGCGCTGTGAACGCGCAAACCCAGCACCTGGCAATGCCGCAGCGCTGACAGAAATCGTGTCGCACGCTCAAAAACGGGGTTTTCGGCCATTTGATAAAGACTCTTGTTTATAGTTATTCAATGAAGTTGAGGCCCGAGTAAAAGTTCCGCGTTAGAACAAACTTATATATCTGATGGATTTGAGGAACTTAACCCTGACCGCTGTGCTCTTAAGGCCAGATAGATAATTTTCATCAGGAGAAACACCCCATGCGTAAGACTTTAGCTATTGCCTTGATGTTGACCGCTTCCCTCGGTCTCGCTGCCTGCGATAAAAAATCCGAGGACAAAGCTCAAGATGCTACCCAACATGCCGAGCAAGCCCAGGAAAAAATGAGCGAAGCTCAGGATAAAGTGAACGAAGCAGCGAAAGAAAACGCCGAAGCCGCCAAAGATCAGGCTGAATCGAACGCTGCCGCACAAGAAGAAGCCGCCAAGAAGCAATAAGTCGCTTCTCGCTGCGTCAAAAGAAAACCCGCCAAGTGCGGGTTTTCTTTTATCTACGATTTACTCGTTAGAGCAAAATGGTTCGAAAAGTCGGACTAATCATCAGCAACAACGAGCAGATCAAACCCACCAGCCAGACCAGACTGCGCTGCCAGGCCAGATCCTTCCAATAGCACAGCAGGTAGATGACCCGCGTGACCACAAAGATGATCGCCAGCCAGTCGATGAGCCATCCCGCCGTTTGCGTGGTGTGGGCCATCAACACACCCACCGCAAACAAGATGAAGGCTTCGAAGCTGTTCTGATGGGCCGCCACCGCACGCGCGCCCAGGCCTGTAAGTTGCGCCTGCTGTTGGCGCGGCAGGTGATTGTTGTAACCACCCTGTTCTTTCATGGCCGTCGTCACGGGCATGCGCGCCACGTAAATCAGCACGGCACTGATAAACACGCACCAGAATGGAATACTCATCAAGCGGCCTCTTTATTCACCTCGGGCAACGGTGCCTCTGTAGGGGTATAGACCATCACATCGAGAACGTCGGAGTGAAACTCACGGCGGTATAAGACGAACACCACGCCGGCACTCATCAACATGAACAACCAGGGGCTGACGAACCAGGCGAGCATGGTCATGCCGAAATAGTAAGAACGCAGGCCGAAGTTGAACTGGTTGGCGGCCATGGAAATAACCCGTGCCGCACGATTGGCAAAGGCTTTGCGTTCCTGCTCCGACACATGACGCTCACCGACCATGGGTGCCGAGCCCACCAGAATGGCCGCGAAGTTGTACTGGCGCATGCACCAGCTGAAGGTAAAGAACGCATAGACGAACACCAGCGCCAGGCACAACAACTTGATCTCCGACATGCCCTGGGACGCCTGCTGCACCATCGGGATATCCGCCAGCAACGACACCGCCCTTTCCGACGCCCCGAGCACCGTGAGAATACCGGCCAGGATAATCAGGGTACTGGAAGCAAAGAACGAGGCATTGCGCTCCAGGTTGCCGATCACACTGGCATCGGCGATGCGGTTGTCACGCAGCAGCATGCGGCGCATCCAGTCTTCGCGATACAGATGCAGCACGCTGGCCAGACAGGCGGTGTCACGGCCTTTCCAGGTCGCATAGCGGGTGTATCCGCCCCAGCAGATGACGAACCAGATGGCAGCGAGGATGTGGATCAAGTTGGCTTGGATGAACGACATGCAGGTCCTTGTGATGTAGAGGGGAACACCGTTTTGCAGTGCTTCGACGTTAGCGCAGAAGAAAAGACACCGCATCCCTCACAAAAAAAATGCCCCGTATCGATTGATACGGGGCATTTCAGTTTTACTCACAGGTCCGCTTGTGACGGTCCGATTAAGCTTATGCCAGCGCTTCTTCGCGCTTACCCAGCATGCGGTCGCAAACCACGGCGACCACCAGGGTCATCACCGAAGGCACCAGCCATGCCAGGCCCTGCTCGCTCAACGGCAAGTGAGCCAACTGAGACGGCATCCAGTCCGCCAGACCCGCACCCTTGAGCGCATCGATCAGGCCGAAGATGAACGACACCAGCATCACCGGACCGACAATGCGCCCTTGTTCATGCCAGAAGTCCTTACAGAAGCTCAGGGCCACCAGGGCGATGCACGGCGGGTAGATCGCGGTCAGGACCGGGATCGAGAACGCGATCAGCTTGGTCAGGCCCAGGTTGGACACCAGCAGGGAGAATGCCGCGAGGATGATGACCAGCGTCTTGTAGGACAGTGGCAGCACACGGCTGAAGTACTCGGCGCAGGCACAGGTCAGGCCGACCGCCGTCACCAGGCACGCCAGGGAAATCAGCACCGCCAGGAATCCGCTGCCCAGGGAGCCGAAGGTGTGCTGTACGTAGGCGTGCAATACCGCCGCGCCGTTGGTAGCGCCAGCCGCCACTTCATGGCTGCCCGAACCCAGGCGGAACAGGCTGATGTAGACCAGTGCCAGGCCGACACCGGCGATCAAGCCGGCAATGATCGCATAGCGGGTGATCAGCGCTGGCGACTCGACGCCGCGCGAGCGAATGGCATTGACGATGACGATGCCAAACACCAGTGCGCCGAGGGTATCCATGGTCAGGTAACCATTGATGAACCCTTGGGAGAACGGTGCCGCTACATACTCAGGCGTCGCATGGCCAATGTCACCTGCTGGCAAAGCGAACGCGGCGATGCCCAGGGCAGCCAGTGCAATGATCTTCAGAGGCGCGAGGAAACGACCTACGGTATCCAGCAAACGGCCCGGATACAGCGAGATGAAGAACACAATCAGGAAGTACACCGAGCTGTAGAGGAACAACGCCAGCGGGCTTTCGCCGGTCAATGGCGCCAGGCCGACTTCGAACGACACGGTGGCGGTACGCGGCGTGGCGAACAGCGGGCCAACCGCGAGGTAGCACGCCGCAGCCAACAGGCCACCGGCGATTTTACCGATCGGGCTGCTCAAGGCATCCATGGCGCCACCGACCTTGGCCAGCGCCACGACGGTGACCACAGGCAGACCGACTGCAGTGATCAGGAAGCCCAGCGCCGCCATCCAGACGTGAGGCCCGGACTGCAAGCCGACGATAGGCGGGAAGATGATGTTGCCAGCCCCGACGAACAGGGCAAACGTCATAAAACCAAGTGCCAGGATGTCCTGGCCTTTCAACACTTTCATTAAGGAAATACCACACTACTGAATCGGAATTTAGAGAGGGATTTCCCTATGGGTGAGGGAAATGCTGTCGGTCCGTATGGGACCAACCCTTTAAGCGCGTTGCAGCCTTGTGGGCGCGGACGCAAAAATGGCGAGTAGCCTAACGAATTTGGCCGATAAACGCACTGTTAGAGGGCGAACTATCCGATATACGACATTTCCATGTCGCGTTTACATATCTAATTTTCCCACTCCGGCCCAGAGCGAGGGAACGATCACCTGCAAACGACAAAGGCCACCCGAAGGTGGCCTTTGTTTGGTGAAGCGTCAGCTAAGCGCGAGGCTTATTTGACAGCCCAACCAGTCAGCTCGGCCAGGGCCTTGCCGATGTCTGCCAGCGAACGCACGGTTTTAACGCCTGCGTCTTGCAGAGCAGCGAATTTCTCGTCTGCAGTGCCTTTGCCGCCAGAGATGATTGCGCCAGCATGGCCCATGCGCTTGCCCGGAGGAGCAGTCACACCAGCGATGTAGGAAACAACCGGCTTGGTCACGTGTGCCTTGATGTAGGCAGCCGCTTCTTCTTCAGCCGAACCGCCGATCTCGCCGATCATCACGATCGCTTCGGTCTTCGGGTCTTCCTGGAACAGCTTCAGGATGTCGATGAAGTTCGAACCCGGGATCGGGTCACCACCAATGCCGACGCAAGTCGACTGACCGAAACCGGCGTCAGTAGTCTGCTTAACAGCTTCGTAGGTCAGGGTGCCGGAACGGGAAACGATACCGACCTTGCCTGGCAAGTGAATGTGACCTGGCATGATGCCGATCTTGCATTCGCCTGGGGTGATCACGCCTGGGCAGTTAGGGCCGATCAGGACTACGCCCAGCTCGTCGCACTTAACTTTAGCGTCCAGCATGTCCAGGGTAGGAATGCCTTCGGTGATGCACACGATCAGCTTGATGCCGCCGAAGGCAGCTTCCAGGATCGAGTCTTTGCAGAAAGGAGCCGGAACGTAGATCACGCTGGCGGTGGCGCCAGTGGCAGCTACAGCGTCTTTCACGGTGTTGAACACTGGCAGGCCCAGGTGCTCGGTGCCGCCTTTGCCTGGAGTTACACCACCAACCATCTTGGTGCCGTACTCGATGGCTTGCTGGGTGTGGAAACTACCTTGCGAACCGGTAATACCCTGGCAGATAACTTTGGTGTCTTTATTGATCAGGACGCTCATTATTTGCCCTCCGCAGCTTTGACAACTTGTTGAGCAGCGTCGGTCAGGCTGGTAGCAGCGATGATGTTCAAACCGCTTTCTGCCAGTACTTTAGCGCCCAGCTCAGCGTTGTTGCCTTCAAGGCGAACAACAACCGGGATTTTCACGCCGACTTCTTTCACAGCGCCGATGATGCCTTCGGCAATCATGTCGCAACGAACGATGCCGCCGAAGATGTTAACCAGTACTGCAGCGACGTTGGTGTCGGACAGAATGATCTTGAACGCTTCGGTAACGCGTTCTTTGGTAGCACCGCCGCCCACGTCAAGGAAGTTGGCTGGCTTGCCGCCATGCAGGTTGACGATGTCCATGGTACCCATGGCCAGGCCAGCACCGTTGACCATGCAACCGATGTTGCCTTCCAGTGCTACGTAGTTCAGTTCGAACTTGGCAGCGTGCGCTTCGCGCGGATCGTCTTGCGACGGATCGTGGAAAGTCTTCAGCTTAGGCTGACGGTACATGGCGTTGGCGTCGATGTTGATCTTGGCGTCCAGGCAGTGCAGATCGCCGTCAGCCTTGATCACCAGCGGGTTCACTTCCAGCAGGGCCAGGTCGTGATCCTTGAACAGTTTGGCCAGACCTACGAAGATCTTGGCGAACTGGGCAACCTGCTTGCCTTCCAGACCCAGCTGGAATGCCAGCTCGCGACCCTGGAATGGCTGAGCGCCAACCAGTGGATCGATA
Organism: Pseudomonas sp. WJP1; assembly: GCF_028471945.1. Classification (NCBI taxonomy): domain Bacteria; kingdom Pseudomonadati; phylum Pseudomonadota; class Gammaproteobacteria; order Pseudomonadales; family Pseudomonadaceae; genus Pseudomonas; species Pseudomonas sp. WJP1. Next base: position 1,817,367 of record NZ_CP110128.1, on the reverse strand, counting down.
GTGGCTTTCAGAATTTTTTCTGGAGTGTCGTGAGCGATTTTCTCGATGTCCACGCCACCTTCGGTGGAAGCCATGAACACGATGCGACGGCTCGAACGGTCAACGACAGCGCCCAGGTACAGCTCTTTAGCGATATCAGTGCACGATTCAACCAGGATCTTGGTGACTGGCTGGCCATTGGCGTCAGTCTGGTAAGTCACCAGACGCTTGCCCAGCCACTGCTGTGCGAAGGCCTTGGCGTCTTCTTTGCTGCGAACCAGCTTTACGCCGCCCGCTTTACCGCGACCACCGGCGTGGACCTGGGCTTTGACAACCCACTCGCTGCCGCCGATTTTGTCGCAAGCTTCTGCTGCTGCTTCCGGGGTGTCTACCGCGTAACCAGTAGAAACTGGCAGGCCGTATTCAGCGAACAGCTGCTTACCCTGATACTCGTGAAGATTCATGCTTTTTACCGTCTTCGTTAGGTACTGCGCATTCGGTGCTGCACTCATTCAAGTGCCGCACCACCTGTGACTGCTGCTTGCATGACCTTTCCGGATACCCGGTACGGCCATGCAAGACTGCGTCCAGCGGATATTCCGCGGTGAGTCTTGCATGCAAGGCTCACGACGGGCCATTCCGCCGTGGTTTCTTATTGTCTTAACGCTTCTTGCGGTTGGCGATGTGGATGGCGCCGCCATTCACTGCCAAAGCAGCTTCGTGCAAGGCTTCAGACAGGGTCGGATGGGAGAAAACCATCATGCCCAGGTCTTCAGCGCTGGTGCCGAATTCCATACCGATCGCGCCCTGCTGAACCAGTTCTGCAGCGCTTGGGCCAATCACGTGGACGCCCAGTACGCGGTCTGTCTTGGCATCTGCGATGACCTTGACGAAACCACCGGTGTCGTTGGCAGCCATGGCACGGCCGGAGGCTGCAAACGGGAAGGTGCCGACGTTAACTTCAACGCCTTCAGCTTTCAAGGCCTGCTCGGTTTTACCAACCCACGCGATTTCCGGGTGAGTATAAATAACCGAAGGGATCAAATCATAGTTCATCTGGGCCTTGTGGCCCTTGATGCGCTCGACGACCATGATGCCTTCTTCCGACGCCTTGTGCGCCAGCATCATGCCGCGAACCACGTCACCAATGGCGTAGACGCCCGGTACAGTGGTGGCGCAGTGATCGTCGACGTGCACGAAACCGCGCTCGTCCAGGGTCACGCCGCAGTCGGCAGCCAGCAGATCAGTGGTCACCGGACGGCGACCAACGGCTACGATCAGCTTGTCGAAAGTGATGTTCTGTTCGCCGTTGGCATCGGTGTAGTTCACCACGACTTCGTCGCCGTTCACTTTGGAACCGGTTACGCGAGCGCCCAGCTTGATGTCCAGGCCCTGTTTGGTCAGGGTTTTCAGCGCTTCCTTGGAAACGGCGGCGTCAGCGGCCATCAGGAAGGTGTCCAGGGCTTCCAGGACAGTCACTTCAGCACCCAGACGCGACCAGACCGAACCCAGTTCCAGACCGATCACGCCAGCGCCGATCACGCCCAGGCGTTTTGGTACCGATTGGAATTCCAGGGCGCCGGTGGAATCGACGATCACATTCTGGTCGACCGGAGCCGGTGGAATGTCGATCGGACGCGAGCCTGGAGCCAGGATTACGTTTTCGGCTTCGATGACTTCAACCGAACCGTCAGGCTTGGTGACTTCGACTTTCTTGCCGGCCAGCAGCTTGCCGTGACCCTGGATGGAGGTCACACCGTTGGCTTTGAACAGGGTCGCAACGCCAGAGGTCAGGCCTTTGACGATGGTGGCTTTACGGCCGACCATTGCTGGCACGTCCATGGTCACGCCAGCGTGGTTGATACCGTGGATCGCGAAACCTTCTTTGGCTTCCTTGTACTTCCAGGAGCTGTCCAGCAGCGCCTTGGACGGAATGCAGCCGACGTTCAGGCAAGTACCGCCCAGAGCCAGTTTGTCATCCTTGTCGGTGTACTTCTCGATGCAGGCGGTCGAAAGACCCAGCTGTGCGGCCTTGATGGCGGCAACGTAACCGCCAGGGCCCGCACCGATCACTACTACGTCAAATTTCTGCGACATTCAAAAAATCCTCTTTAGCGAAAAGCTTGAAGCCGCAAGCGACAAGCCAGGCTGCGGGTTTTCCGACAGCCTGGGCTTGCAGCTCGCGACTGCTTCTATCAGATATCCAGCAACAGACGAGCCGGATCTTCCAGCAGGTTCTTGATGGTCACCAGGAAAGTCACAGCTTCTTTGCCATCGATCAGACGGTGATCGTAGGACAGGGCCAGGTACATCATCGGACGGATAACGACCTGACCGTTGATGGCCATAGGACGCTGGATGATGTTGTGCATGCCCAGGATGGCTGCTTGTGGCGGGTTGACGATCGGGGTCGACATCATCGAACCGAAGGTACCGCCGTTGGTGATGGTGAAGGTACCACCGGTCATTTCGTCCATCGACAGTTTGCCGTCGCGGGCTTTCTTGCCGAAGGTGGCGATGCCGCCTTCGATTTCAGCCAGGCTCATCAGTTCGGCGTTACGCAGAACCGGTACAACCAGGCCGCGATCGCTGGAAACTGCAACGCCGACGTCAGCGTAGCCGTGGTAAACGATGTCGGCGCCGTCGATCGAGGCGTTGACAGCCGGGAAGCGTTTCAGCGCTTCGGTAGCAGCCTTGACGAAGAACGACATGAAGCCCAGGCGTACGCCGTTGTGGGACTTCTCGAACAGGTCCTTGTACTTCGAACGCAGGGCCATGACTTCGGTCATGTCGACTTCGTTGAAAGTGGTCAGCATCGCCATGTTCGACTGGGCTTCGACCAGACGCTTGGCAACGGTGGCCCGCACGCGGGTCATCGGTACGCGCTTCTCGATGCGATCGCCGGCAGCGAATACAGGAGCAGCAGCGGCAGGTGCAGCAGCCTTGGCAGGCGCGGCAGCCGGAGCGGCTTTCTTGGCAGCAACGGCTGCAACCACGTCTTCCTTGGTCACGCGACCGCCTTTGCCGGTGCCGGCAACGGAAGCGATGTTGATGCCGTTTTCTTCAGCCAGCTTGCGCGCAGCAGGAGCGGCGACTGGATCGTCTTCGCCTTCGGCGGCAGGGGCAGCAGCCTGGGCAGCGGCGGCAGGTGCCGCAGCCGCTGGAGCGGCAGCAGCGCCGCCCGCTTCGATGGAGCCCAGGACTTCGTCGGACAGAACGGTGTCGCCTTCGTTCTTGACGATAGCGCCCAGCACGCCATCAGCGGTAGCCAACACTTCGAGTACGACTTTATCGGTTTCGATGTCGACGATCAGTTCGTCGCGCTTGACCGCGTCGCCCGGTTGCTTGTGCCAGGTGGCAACGGTGCCATCGGCAACCGATTCCGGGAAAGTGGGGGCTTTGATTTCGATAGCCATTATCTGTGGGTCCTTAAATTCGGTTTCAGGTGCGCGAAGGCGTTAAACAGTAAAGGCGTCTTGCAGCAGTTTTTCCTGCTGTTCGGCGTGCATCGATGCGTAACCGCATGCCGGTGCAGCAGAAGCCTCACGGCCCGCGTACTCAAGTACGAGAGACTTGTTGAGGTTGCTGATGCTGCGACGCATGTGGTGTTGGCTGCAGTACCACGCACCCTGGTTCATCGGCTCTTCCTGGCACCAAACGGCAGCTTTGGCGTTGGTGTAAGGAGCCAGGACTTCCTTCAAGTCGTCCTCAGGGAATGGGTACAGCTGCTCGATACGCACGATGGCGATATCGTCACGGCCTTCGGCACGGCGTTTTTCCAGCAGGTCGTAGTAGACCTTGCCGCTACACAGGACAACGCGCTCGACCTTTTTCGGGTCCTGGGCGTCGATTTCCGGGATAACGGTCTGGAACGAACCTTCGGCCAGATCTTCCAGGGTCGAGATGGCCAGCTTGTGGCGCAACAGCGACTTCGGAGTCAGGACTACCAGTGGCTTGCGCAGCGGGCGGATCACCTGACGGCGCAGCAAGTGGTAGATCTGTGCCGGCGTCGTCGGCATGCACACCTGGATGTTGTGCTCGGCGCACAGCTGCAGGTAACGCTCCAGACGAGCCGAGGAGTGCTCCGGCCCCTGACCTTCATAACCGTGCGGCAGCAGCATGGTCAGACCGCACAGACGGCCCCACTTGTGCTCGCCACTGGTGATGAACTGGTCGATTACAACCTGGGCGCCGTTGGCGAAGTCGCCGAACTGGGCTTCCCAGATAACCAGTGCGTTCGGCGTGGTGGTCGAGTAACCGTACTCGAACGCCAGTACCGCTTCTTCGGACAGGAACGAGTCGTACAGGTCGAAGCGTGGCTGACCGTCGTACAGGTTCTGCAACGGGATGTAGGTGCCCGCGTCCTTCTGGTTGTGCAACACGGCATGACGGTGCGAGAACGTACCGCGGCCGATGTCCTGGCCGGTCATGCGGATCGGGTGACCTTCGAACGCCAGGGTCGCGTACGCCATGGTTTCGGCGTAACCCCAGTTGATCGGCAGGCCGCCGGCTTGCATCTTCTGACGGTCTTCGTAGATCTTCGCAACCTGGCGCTGAACCACGAAGCCTTCCGGGATTTCCAGCAGCTTGGCGGACAGTTCCTGCAAGGTCTTCAGGTCGAAGCGAGTGTCGTGACGCGCAGTCCAGGCATGGCCCAGATACGGACGCCAGTCCACGAACAACTCTTTGTTCGGCTCCTTGACCAGGCTTTTCACTACGTGCAGACCGTTGTCCAGCGCGTTGCGGTATTCGTCGACCTTGGCCTGAACACGCTCTGCGTCCAGCACACCGCCCTGGGTCAGGCGATCGGCATACAGCTCACGAGTGGTGCGCTGTTTGGTGATCTGCTGATACATGATTGGCTGGGTGCCGCTTGGCTCGTCGGCCTCGTTGTGGCCGCGACGACGGTAGCAGACCAGATCGATCACCACGTCACGCTTGAACTGCATGCGGTAGTCGATGGCCAGCTGGGTCACGAACAACACGGCTTCCGGATCATCACCATTCACATGGAGGATCGGCGCCTGGATCATCTTCGCGACGTCGGTGGCGTACTCGGTGGAACGCGAGTCCAGCGGGTTGCTGATGGTGAAACCGACCTGGTTGTTGATCACGATGTGCACGGTACCGCCGGTCTTGAAACCGCGGGTCTGCGACATCTGGAAGGTTTCCATCACCACGCCTTGCCCGGCGAATGCCGCGTCACCGTGGATGGAGATCGGCAGGACTTTCTCACCGGTCAGGTCGTTACGACGGTCCTGACGGGCGCGAACCGAACCCTCGACCACCGGGGAAACGATTTCCAGGTGGGACGGGTTGAACGCCATGGCCAGGTGAACTTCACCGCCGGTGGTCATCACGTTGGACGAGAAGCCCTGGTGGTATTTAACGTCACCGGAACCCAGCTCGACCTTCTTCTTGCCTTCGAACTCGTCGAACAGCTCGCGCGGGTTCTTGCCGAAGGTGTTGACCAGCACGTTCAGACGGCCACGGTGGGCCATGCCGATAACGATTTCCTTGGTGCCGTAGGAACCGGAACGCTGGATCAGCTCGTCGAGCATCGGAATCAGGCTCTCGCCGCCTTCCAGGCCGAAACGCTTGGTACCCGGGTATTTGGTGCCCAGGTATTTTTCCAGGCCCTCACCGGCGGTCACGCGCTCGAGCAGGTGGCTCTTGATGTCGGCGGAGTACGTCGGACGGCCACGCACGCTTTCCAGACGCTGCTGGAACCACTGGCGCTGCTCGGAATCGGTGATGTGCGTAAACTCAGCGCCGATGGTGCGGCAATATGTCTGCTGCAACGCTTCGTGAATTTCGCGTAGGCTCGCTTCCTCTTTGCCGATGAACAGGTCGCCGGCACGGAAGGTCGTATCAAGATCGGCATTGGTCAAGCCGTAATGATTGATCGACAGGTCTGCAGGTGCAGGACGCTGCCACAGCCCCAGCGGGTCAAGCTGGGCTGCCTGGTGGCCACGCATACGGTAGGCCTGGATCAATCGCAGCACTTCAACTTGCTTCTTCTCGTGCTCACTGCTCACGCTGCCGGCGGAAACCGGTTGAGCGCGGCGCTGGTTCTTTGCCAGCAAGACGAAATGATCGCGAATTGTGGAGTGCGAAACATCGGTGGCAGAGTTGCCGTCAGCAGGCAACTTCTGGAAGTAGGTGCGCCACTCTTCTGGCACAGCGTTAGGGTCGTGCAGGTAGAGCTCGTAGAGCTCTTCCACATAGGCAGCGTTACTACCGGATAGGTAGGCGCTGTTCCACATGCGCTGCATCACGCTTTCTTGCATGCTTGGTCACCCTCGGTTAGGGGAACACCACCGGTGTCGACACCGAGCAAACTTGCAGAAGTCCGAATGCAGCGACCAAAACAAGCCACTAGGATCACACTGATAGTCCGGGTACCAGCCCGGATGCCCCTGCTTGTCTCATTTCTTCAAAATAAGAGCCGCAGCCTTTTAAGCTGCTGCTCAGGTTAAAACTACGGCGCCGGTTGAAGCCTGCGCCGCAGCATCTACGGGTACAACGGGTACAGCAGCTGAATCACACGCCGCTGGAGAGCAGCATGTTACGGATGTGACCAATGGCCTTAGTCGGGTTCAGGCCTTTGGGACATACGTTGACGCAGTTCATGATCCCGCGGCAGCGGAATACGCTGAACGGGTCATCGAGCGAAGCCAGACGCTCGGACGTCTTGGTGTCACGGCTGTCTGCCAGGAAGCGGTACGCTTGCAGCAGGGCAGCTGGACCCAGGAACTTGTCCGGGTTCCACCAGAAGGACGGGCACGAGGTCGAGCAGCAGGCGCACAGGATGCACTCGTACAGACCGTCGAGCTTTTCACGCTCTTCAGGGGACTGCAGACGCTCGATGGCCGGAGCCGGCGTGTCGTTCTGCAGGTAAGGCTTAACCTTTTCGTATTGCTTGTAGAAGATGCTCATATCGACGACCAGGTCACGGATAACCGGCAAACCTGGCAGAGGACGAACGATCAACTTGTTACCTTTTACGACAGCAGACAGCGGCGTGACGCACGCCAGGCCGTTTTTGCCGTTGATGTTCATGCCGTCGGAACCGCAAACACCTTCACGGCAAGAGCGACGATAGGAGAAACCTTCGTCCTGCTCTTTGATCAGGGCCAGTACGTCCAGCACCATCAGGTCTTTACCACCGGTATCGACCTGGAATTCCTGCATGAACGGCGCAGCGTCCTGATCAGGGTTGTAACGATAAACACTGACTTGCAACATGGCGGCCACCCTTAATAAGTCCGAATCTTAGGTTCAAAAGTCGGAACAGTCTTCGGCGAGAAGTTCACGGCACGCTTGGCAACGCGCTTCTCACCCGGGAAGTACAGGGTGTGGCACAGCCAGTTTTCGTCGTCACGATCTTCGAAGTCTTCACGGGCGTGAGCACCGCGGGACTCTTTACGTACTTCGGCAGCGATGGCGGTGGCTTCGGCCACTTCCAGCAGGTTCTGCAGTTCCAGAGCTTCGATACGCGCAGTGTTGAACGCCTGCGACTTGTCGTTGATCTTCACGTTGGCGATGCGCTTGCGCAGATCGGCCAGCTGGGCAATACCCTTCTGCATGTATTCGCCGGTACGGAATACACCGAAGTAGTTCTGCATGCAGCTTTGCAGCTCGCGACGCAGGGTTGCCACGTCTTCGCCATCGGTACGCTCGTTCAGAGCGGCAAGGCGCGACAGGGCCGCGGTGATGTCGGCTTCGGTGGCGTCGTCGTATTCGATACCGTCGGTCAGCGCCTTTTCCAGGTGCAGGCCGGCAGCACGGCCGAAGACCACCAGGTCGAGCAGCGAGTTGCCGCCCAGACGGTTGGCGCCGTGAACCGATACGCAAGCCACTTCGCCTACAGCGAACAGGCCCGGGATGATGGTGTCCACGCCTTCGGCGTCCTGGGTGATCGCCTGGCCGTGGATGTTGGTGGCAACGCCGCCCATCATATAGTGGCAGGTCGGAACAACCGGAACCGGAGCAACAACCGGGTCAACGTGCGCGAAAGTCTTCGACAGTTCGCAGATGCCTGGCAGACGGCTGTGCAGCACTTCCTCGCCCAAGTGGTCGAGTTTGAGCATCACGTGGTCGCCATTCGGACCGCAACCGTTGCCAGCGATGATTTCCTTAACCATCGAACGGGCCACAACGTCACGACCGGCAAGGTCCTTGGCGTTCGGAGCATAACGCTCCATGAAACGCTCGCCGTGCTTGTTGATCAGGTAACCACCTTCACCACGGCAACCTTCAGTTACCAGTACACCGGCGCCGGCGATGCCGGTCGGGTGGAACTGCCACATTTCGATGTCTTGTACCGGTACGCCAGCACGCAGGGCCATGCCAACGCCGTCGCCGGTGTTGATCAGGGCGTTGGTGGTGGACGCGTAGATACGACCTGCACCGCCGGTGGCCAGAACGGTAGCCTTGGCACGGATGTAGGTGGTTTCGCCGGTTTCGATGCAGATGGCGATAACGCCGACGAATTCGCCAGCCTGGTTTTTCACCAGGTCAACGGCGTAGTACTCGTTCAGGAACGTGGTACCGGCTTTCAGGTTGCCCTGATAAAGGGTGTGCAGCAGCGCGTGACCGGTACGGTCGGAAGCGGCGCAAGTACGGGCAGCCTGCCCGCCTTTACCGTAATCCTTCGACTGACCGCCGAACGGACGCTGGTAGATACGGCCGGTTTCGGTACGCGAGAACGGCAGACCCATGTGGTCCAGCTCGAAAACGGCGGCCGGGCCTTCCTGACACATGTATTCGATAGCGTCCTGGTCACCGATATAGTCGGAACCCTTGACGGTATCGTACATGTGCCAGCGCCAGTCATCGTTCGGGTCAGCGGACGCGATGGCGCAGGTGATGCCGCCCTGGGCGGATACGGTGTGCGAACGGGTCGGGAAAACCTTGGTGATTACCGCAGTCTTGTGACCGCCTTGCGCCAGCTGCAGCGCAGCGCGCATGCCGGCACCGCCACCACCAATAATGATGGCGTCGAAAGAAATCGTTGGAATGTTAGCCATGAATCAGATACCCCAGAGAATCTGCACGCCCCAGACGAAGTAAGCGAACATCGCAACGCCGCATACTGCCTGGAAGAGGAAACGTATAGCCGTCGCGGACTTGCCGAACGCCATTGGCGTCAGGTAGTCGGTCGCGATGGTCCACATGCCGACCCAGGCGTGAGCGCCCAGAGCAACAAGGGCCAGCAGGCTGAAGATACGCATCCAGTTGTTGGCGAAGAGCGCGTGCCATTGGTCATAGCCAAGGCCCGGGTTCGCCACGAGGTATCCGATCAGGAAAATGAAGTAAGCCGCGAGAACGACCGCAGACACACGTTGCGCCATCCAGTCATAGAGGCCCGAACGCGAGAGGTTCGTGACGTTAGTTACCATATCCAAACTCCTGCCAGAACGATTACCACCACGGAAACGGCGATAACGATTTTCGAGCCCAGTTTGCCGCCTTCCAGCGTCTCACCGATGCCCATGTCCATGATCAAGTGGCGCACACCGGCTACCAAGTGATACAGCAAGGCGGACAGGATGCCCCAAATCACTAGCTTGGCTAGCGGACTGGTCAGACACGCTTTCACCTCACCGAAGCCTTCCTCGGAACTCAGCGACTTGTCCAATGCATAAAGCATGATGGCAAGGCACACGAAGAGGATGACACCGGAGATACGGTGAAGGATGGACGTGTAAGCAGTGACTGGGAGTTTGATGGTCCTTAGGTCTAGGTTTACAGGTCGTTGGCTTTTCACGGCTTTTTTTTCACACTGAAGAGCCCCTAACAATCAGGGCAAAGTTGTTGGGGAGTGCACTGGTCAGGTAACCACCACCCAGGGAGGCGACCCCCAATAACGCAAGCCCAAAAGCCCTTGGCGGTCGGTGGCCGAGTATAGACAGTTAGGCTACTAATGACAACGGACATACCTTCCCAAAACGGCGCATTGCGCAACACGTATAAAAGGCGTAAATGGCGGTCAATTTCGATAAAAAAGTAGGGTTAAAGCCTTCTGGAGCAAGACTTTAGGCAAATTGACATTCAAATTTATCTCACTATAGTGGTGCGGGCCCTGCGTGGGGGGTCTGTCTGATGATTTCAAGCATAAATAGGAGGCCACATGGCTGACAAAAAAGCGCAGTTGATCATCGAGGGCGCAGCCCCCGTCGAGCTGCCCATTTTAACCGGCACCGTTGGTCCCGATGTTATCGATGTTCGGGGCTTGACGGCCACGGGCCGCTTCACCTTTGACCCTGGTTTCATGTCGACCGCTTCGTGCGAATCGAAGATTACCTATATTGACGGTGACAACGGCATTTTGTTGCACCGCGGCTACCCGATCGAACAGCTGGCTGAAAAATCGGACTACCTGGAAACCTGCTACCTGCTGCTCAACGGCGAACTGCCGACTGCAGAACAGAAGGCCCAGTTCGTCGGCACCGTGAAGAACCACACCATGGTTCACGAGCAGTTGAAGACCTTCTTCAACGGTTTCCGTCGCGACGCCCACCCGATGGCCGTCATGTGCGGCGTAGTCGGCGCCCTCTCGGCCTTCTACCACGACTCCCTGGACATCAATAACCCGCAGCATCGCGAAATCTCCGCGATCCGCCTGGTTGCCAAGATGCCAACCCTGGCCGCGATGGTTTACAAGTACTCCATGGGTCAACCCATGATGTACCCGCGCAACGACCTGTCGTACGCGGAAAACTTCCTGCACATGATGTTCAACACCCCGTGCGAGATCAAACCGATCAGCCCGGTACTCGCCAAGGCCATGGACCGGATCTTCATCCTCCATGCCGACCACGAGCAGAACGCATCGACTTCCACCGTGCGCCTGGCGGGCTCCTCGGGTGCCAACCCGTTCGCCTGTATCGCTGCCGGTATCGCTGCACTGTGGGGCCCTGCCCACGGCGGCGCCAACGAAGCCGTACTGACCATGCTCGACGAAATTGGCGATGTCTCGAACATCGACAAGTTCATCGCCAAGGCCAAGGACAAGAACGATCCGTTCAAGCTGATGGGCTTCGGTCACCGCGTTTACAAAAACCGCGACCCTCGCGCCACTGTGATGAAGCAGACCTGCGACGAAGTGTTGAAGGAACTGGGCATCCAGAACGATCCGCAACTCGAACTGGCCATGCGCCTGGAAGAGATCGCCCTGACCGACCCGTACTTCATCGAACGCTCGCTGTACCCGAACGTCGACTTCTACTCGGGGATCATCCTCAAGGCGATCGGCATTCCAACCAGCATGTTCACGGTGATCTTCGCCCTGGCGCGGACCGTCGGCTGGATCTCCCACTGGAAAGAAATGCTCTCCAGCCCGTACAAGATTGGCCGTCCACGCCAGCTGTACACCGGCTACGAGTCGCGTGACATCACCAAGCTGGAAGACCGCAAGTAAGATTTGTCTTGCGATAGCGTGTTGAGTTGTACCGGGAACGGCCTCTATATATAGGGGCCGTTTTTGTTTGTGCGATGGTGGCTGTTTGGGATTGGGGTTGGATACATATCCATTCCTGCGGTAACGGCAACTTAGGGTTTCGCCCTTACGGCGAGTCACTTGGAAGAGCCTGTAGGAGCCAGCGGTGCGGCGATCCGACTTGCCGGCGAAGGCGTCCGAGCAGACGATAATTGTCTTTCAGGCGTACATATCCATTGCTACGGTAACGGCCACTTAGGGTTTCGCCCTTACGGCGAGTCACTTGGAAGAGCCCCAAGTAACCAAGGGCTCTTGCCCCTGGCGTTCGGTGCCTCGCTAATGCTCGGCATACCCTCGCTCCGGTCCTGCTCCGTGGGCCCGCCGCGATGGGCCATCCTTGGCCCAGCGCGGCTAAACCGGCATCCATGCCGGTTTACCCACTGCGCAGAACCTCCACTCGGCCTCTCGAGGGGGCAAGAAAATCAAAAGCCAGATCAAGATCAAACGCGAAAGCGAGGCGACCTGACAGCCGACCTGATTGCAGGTCTGTCCACATTCCCCTGTGGGAGCGAGCCTGCTCGCGATGGACCTCCAGGCAACGCGTTCATCCAGACAGGGCGCGTTATCGTTGACGTCCATCGCCAGCAGGCTGGCTCCCACAGGGAATTGGGGGTATCTGCAAAAATCACGACGGCCGCAGACCGCCTTCACGGGCAACCCTTACCCCTATAAAAACACTATGGCGCACACCCGCCCCTCACCACTCATCAGGCCGAGCGTTAGCTCGCCTCCAGCTTTTGATCTTGATCTACCCGCCCCTTCGGGAGGCTGAGTGGAGGTGTTCATCCGGGGATTGGCGCGCAGCGCCGTTCGACGCAGTCGAACACATCGCATGCAGGTGCCAGCGAAGCCAACCGGAGGGCGATGCCCCCGGATGAATGCCGGAGCGAAGGAACGCCGAGCCTTAGCGAGGGGCCGGACGCTGGGGCGAGCGTTTTTTTGCTTACTTTTTTTTGGCGCTTGTAAAAAAAGTGAGTCGCCGTAAGGGCGAAACCCTAAGTCGCCGTTACCGCAGGAATGGATATGTACTCGCCCAACAACACCCAGGTCGGCTGTAAGGCCGCCTAAACGTCCGATAACCGCCCAATAAAAAATGCCCCAATCTCTCGACCGGGGCATTTCTGTTTAACCCAACCTACACAGACAAACCTGAAACCTTAGTGCGAAACCGCCCCACTCGCCCCCAAACCAGTCTGCGAACGGACGAACTGCGGGAAAAACAGCGCCCGCTCGTTATCGGCCGCAGTCGACTTGTCGGTAATCGAGAAGAACCAGATCCCGACAAAGGCAATGATCATCGAGAACAGCGCCGGGTACTCATACGGGAAGATCGCCTTCTCGTGATGCAGGATCTGCACCCAGATGGTCGGACCAAGCACCATCAAGCCCACGGCGCTCACCAAGCCCATCCAGCCGCCGATCATCGCACCGCGGGTGGTCAGCTTCTTCCAGTACATGGAAAGCAGCAGGACCGGGAAGTTGCAGCTCGCCGCGATAGAGAACGCCAGGCCCACCATGAACGCGATGTTCTGGCTTTCGAAGAGGATGCCCAGGGCAATCGCCAGCACCGCCAAGGCGATGGTGGTGATTTTCGAGACGCGGATCTCATCCTTCTCGTTGGCCTTGCCCTTCTTGATCACACTGGCGTACAGGTCGTGGGACACCGCCGAGGCACCGGCCAGGGTCAGGCCGGCAACCACTGCCAGGATGGTCGCGAACGCTACCGCCGAAATAAAGCCCAGGAAGATACTGCCACCGACCGCATTGGCCAAGTGCACCGCTGCCATGTTATTGCCGCCCAGCAACGCGCCAGCCGCATCTTTGAAGGCCGGGTTGGTGCTCACCAGCAGGATCGCGCCGAAGCCGATGATGAAGGTCAGGATATAGAAGTAGCCAATGAAGCCGGTTGCGTACAGCACGCTCTTACGCGCTTCTTTCGCGTCACCCACGGTGAAGAAGCGCATCAGGATATGCGGCAGGCCCGCAGTACCGAACATCAGGGCCAGCCCTAAGGAGAACGCGGAGATCGGATCTTTCACCAGGCCGCCCGGACTCATGATCGCTTCACCTTTAGGGTGAACCTTGATCGCCTCGGAGAACAGCATGTTGAAGTCGAAGTTGACGTGTTTCATCACCATCAGCGCCATGAAGGAAGCGCCGGACAGCAGCAATACAGCCTTGATGATCTGTACCCAGGTGGTCGCCAGCATGCCGCCGAACAGCACGTAGGCACACATCAGGATACCGACCAGGATTACCGCAACGTGGTAGTCGAGGCCAAACAGCAGCTGGATCAGCTTGCCGGCACCGACCATTTGCGCGATCAGGTAGAACGCCACCACCACCAGCGAGCCACAAGCGGACAGCGAGCGGATCTGGGTTTGCCCAAGGCGATAGGACGCCACGTCGGCAAAGGTGTATTTACCCAGGTTACGCAGGCGCTCGGCGATCAGGAACAGAATGATCGGCCAGCCCACCAGGAAGCCGATCGAGTAGATCAGGCCATCGTAGCCAGAGGTGAATACCAGCGCGGAAATACCCAGGAAGGACGCCGCCGACATGTAGTCACCGGCAATCGCCAGGCCGTTCTGGAAACCGGTGATCTTGCCGCCTGCCGCGTAGTAGTCGGAGGCCGACTTGTTTTTCTTGGACGCCCAGTAGGTGATGCACAGAGTTGCACCGACGAATGCGACGAACATCAGAATCGCGGACACGTTAAGCGGTTGTTTCTGCACGGCGCCGGTCAGGGCGTCAGCCGCCCAGGCGCCCGGTGCGAAGGCTGCGATGCTCAAGAGAGCCATTAGACGCCGGATCATTGCTGAGCCTCCTTGAGAATCGCATTGTTCAGGTCGTCGAATTCGCCGTTGGCGCGTCGCACGTAGATACCGGTCAGGATGAAGGCCGAAACAATCAGCCCGACACCGATCGGTATGCCCCAGGTAATCGAGGACTCGGGGTTGATTTTCGCCCCCAGCACCTGCGGCCCGTAGGCAATCAGAAGGATGAATCCGGAGTAAAGCCCTAGCATGACCGCCGAAAGAATCCAGGCGAATCGTTCCCTCTTGCTAACCAGCTCCTTGAAACGCGGGCTGTTTTGAATCGAGAGGTAAATGCTGTCGTTCATTGTTTTTATCCTCGCAGCACAGATTTAGTTGGAACGGTATCCACTCTATGCGGCTGCGAGCCGGGTTCCAGACGACCTTAGTCTTAGAGCCATGTGACGTATTTGCCAATTTCCAGCACACCTGAAACAAGTGTAGGAGCGAGCTTGCTCGCGAAGGCGGCGTAACAGACAACAATGATGTTGAATGTCATGGCCCCTTCGCGAGCAAGCTCGCTCCTACAGGGTGCAGCGAGATGCCTGTTATTTGATCCAGTCAGCAACGCGCTCCGGGTGCTTGGCTACCCAATCCTTGGCCGCCGCTTCAGGCTTGGCGCCTTCCTGGATGGCCAGCATGACTTCGCCGATTTCGTCTTTCGAAGCCCACTGGAAGTTCTTCAGGAACTTGGCCACTTCCGGTGCCTTGGTCGCAAGCTCTTTGCTGCCGATGCTGTTCACGGTTTCAGCCGCGCCATACACGCCTTTCGGGTCTTCCAGGAAACGCAGTTTCCACTTGGCGAACATCCAGTGCGGCACCCAACCGGTGACGGCAATGGATTCGTTTTTCTTCTCGGCACGGGTCAGCTCGGCGATCATGCCAGCGCCGGAACTGGCCTTGAGTTGATAGCCGGTCAGGTCGTAGTCCTTGATTGCCTGCTCGGTCTTGAGCATCACGCCTGAACCGGCGTCGATGCCGACGATGCGTTTCTTGAAGCTGTCATCGGTTTTCAGGTCTTCAAGGGACTTGGCCTTGACGTACTCCGGCACGATCAGGCCGATTTTCGCGTCCTTGAAGTTCGGGCCGTAGTCGACGACCTGGTCCTTGTTCTTGGCCCAGTAATCGCCATGGGTCACCGGTAGCCAGGCCGACAGCATGGCGTCGAGTTTGCCGGTGGCCACGCCCTGCCACATGATCCCGGTGGCGACGGCTTGCAGCTTCACATCATAATTCAACTTCTGCTTGATCACTTCAGCGGCCACGTGGGTGGTCGCAACGCTGTCGGACCAGCCGTCAACGTAACCGATGCTCAGGGTCTTGTTCTCGGCATTGGCGAATGTGGAGCCCATCGCAAGCACCAGAGCGGCACCTGCGCCTAAAAGTCGTCGCATCTTCATCGTTACTTCCCCGAAAGTGCTGCGCTCGACGGATGCCGAGTCGCGTCAACGTATAGTTATAGTGCACAGCGCCCCCATCACGCCCCACCGCAAACTCGTTCGAACGTCAGTGGAGTACTGACACTAGCGATCATCAACCTGACGCTATCGGCGACCTGCTCTGCCAGCGACCTCAAGGCAGCGAGAAACGACATCAGAAAGCCATTAATGTCGAGCGCGTCAAACTCACCGGCCAATCCGCCCGAACTTTGCATGTCAAAATCATGCAGGCCACCAAGCGCGCAACAAATGCAGGTAACATGCGCCGCTTTGCTCCCAGACGGCCCGACCATGCCTGCGACATCGCGCTTTCCTTTTTTTGCTTATCTATTCGCTTGCCTGCTGGGGCTGTTTGCCCTGGGCGGCTTCTGGTACGGCCTCGGCAAACCGGTGATCCTGCCGGACGTTGCCAGCGCGACGCACAAGTTGCAATGCGCCTCCTACACCCCGTTCGACAAGGACCAATCGCCGTTCGACGTGCCATTCAACCTGCGTCCCGAGCGCATGGATGCCGACCTCGCGCTGCTGGCAACCCGCTTCGAATGCATTCGAACCTACTCGATGACCGGGCTCGAGGCCCTGCCGGATCTAGCACGCAAGCACGGGCTGAAAATGATGATCGGCGCCTGGATCAACAGCAACCCGGTGGACACCGAAAAGGAAGTCAACCTGCTGATCGCCTCGGCCAACGCCAACGCGGACGTGGTCAGCGCGGTGATCGTCGGCAACGAAACCCTGCTGCGCAAGGAAGTCACCGGCGCCCAGCTGGTGAAGCTGATCAACAAGGTCAAAAGCCAGGTCAAGCAACCCGTTACCTATGCCGATGTGTGGGAGTTCTGGCTCAAGCACCCGGAGATCGCACCGGCCGTGGACTTCCTGACCATCCACTTGCTGCCGTATTGGGAAGATGACCCGTCGAACATCGATGCTGCACTGCAACATGTGGCGCAAGTACGCCAGGTGTTCGGCAACAAGTTCGCGCCCAAGGACGTGTTGATTGGCGAGACCGGCTGGCCGAGCGAAGGCCGCCAGCGTGAAACCGCCTTGCCGAGCCGGGTCAACGAAGCCAGGTTCATTCGTGGTTTTGTCGCCATGGCCGAGCAGCATGATTGGCACTATAACCTCATCGAAGCATTCGACCAGCCGTGGAAACGAGCCAGCGAGGGGGCTGTCGGCGGTTATTGGGGGCTGTTCGATGCCGATCGCCAGGACAAGGGCGTACTCGCAGGGCCGGTAAGCAACGTGCCGTATTGGTCGCAGTGGCTGGTGGTGGGTGGGTTCATCTTCCTTGGCACGCTGATTCTCGGCGGACGAGTAAACAACACGCGCTCTGCGCTGATCCTGCCTCTGCTCGGCGCACTGGCGGCCTGTTCGATAGGCGCCTGGGGCGATCTGGCTCGGGTCACCACGCGCTTTGCCAGTGAATGGCTATGGGTTGCGGTGCTGACCGCGCTGAATGTGCTGGTGCTGGCCCATGCCGCGTTGACGCTGAGCCCTCGCACCGGCTGGCGTGGCTGGGCGTTCAATGCGCTGGAACGTCGGGCTGGCTGGATACTGGCGGTGGCCGGATTTGCCGCGGCGGTGACGATGCTGGAACTGGTGTTCGATCCGCGTTATCGCAGCTTCCCGAGCGTCGCCTTCATCCTGCCAGCGCTGGTTTATCTGTGCCGCCCGGTGAGCGTGCCGCGCCGGGAGATCGCCTTGCTGACCTTTATCATCGGTGCCGGCATCGCGCCGCAGCTGTATCGGGAAGGCTTGTACAACCAGCAGGCCTGGGGTTGGGCGCTGGTGAGTGTGCTGGTGGTGGCAGCGTTGTGGCGCAGCTTGCGGGTTCGCAAGGGCTGATTTGTGGCACGGCATCCGGCCTCTTCGCGAGCAGGCTCGCTCCCACAGGTTGATCTTCAGCGTAGATAAAATCTGTGCTCACCGAAGATCTACTGTGGGAGCGAGCCTGCTCGCGAAGGCTATCTATCAGGCGCTACGGGAGGCCCTGACCAACCGCAACCCCGCAATCACCACCGCAAACACCGCCATCGTCGTGTTGTAAAGCGCCAGCGCCGGAAACCCCAGCGCCAGCGCCAGTACCGCCAACCACCACCCTGCCCGCCCGGGCAATACAAAGCCGATCACCGCGGCAGCCAACGCACCCCAGCCCAATACCTGGAAATGAATCATCAGGCCCAGGTTCGAACGCACCTGGCATTCCCAGCGGCTTGCCTCATCCACGCAGATGCCAACCCACTGCGCGTCTTCCATGAAGCCATAACGCGCGCCATAACTGGCGGCCAGCCAGAGGGGCAGCAGGACAAGCAGCAGAATCACGGGCAGACGGCGAGACATGGAGCACTCCAATACACGAAAACGGCGGTCAGCTTAATCGCCCGGCAGCTCGACGCAAGCAATAACAACTGTTAACTGGTCATTCAATCACTGCAAAGTGTATCGTCGAGCTACTATTACTCGGAATTCAGGCCTGTTTGGTGCCGTTGCGTGGCACTTTGGCGCAGATCCAATGGTCATAGCCTGCGAACTTCATTCGGCACCTTCTCTAAGGGATCTAGTCATGCTCCGTTCCTTGCGCTTCGCCGCCCTGTTTGGCGGCCTTATCTTGAGTGCGTCCGCACTGGCGGTCGATATCGACGCCGCCAGTTATGGCTACCCCTTGACCAACCCGTTTGAGGCGACGATTGCCACGACGCCGCCGGACCTGCGTCCCGAGCTGCCGCTGGATGACGACATCGACCAGGCGGATCGCAGCGTCACCTTGCGCCCGGAACGTGCGTTCGAACTGCCGGACAACTTCTGGCCAGTGAAGAAACTCACCTATCGCATTGCCACCCAGGATAAAGCCGCGCCGCTGATTTTCCTGATCGCAGGCACCGGTGCGCGCTACGACAGCAGCCTCAACGAATACCTGAAAAAGCTCTATTACAAGGCCGGGTATCACGTGGTGCAATTGTCGTCGCCCACCAGCTTCGATTTCATGAGCGCCGCCTCACGCTTTGCCACGCCCGGCATCACCAAGGATGACGCCGAAGACATGTACCGGGTAATGCAGGCGGTGCGGGCGCAAAACCCGAAACTGCCGGTCACCGATTACTACCTGACGGGCTACAGCCTGGGCGCACTGGACGCGGCGTTCGTCGCGCACCTGGACGAAACCCGCCGCAGCTTCAACTTCAAGAAAGTCCTGCTGCTCAATCCCCCGGTCAATCTCTACACCTCGATCACCAACCTGGACAAGCTTGTACAAACGGAAGTAAAGGGCATCACCAACACCACCACCTTCTATGAGCTGGTGCTGAACAAACTCACCCGTTACTTCCAGCAGAAGGGCTACATCGATCTCAACGACGCCCTGCTCTACGACTTCCAGCAGTCCAAGCAGCACCTGAGCAACGAACAGATGGCCATGCTGATCGGCACCTCGTTCCGTTTTTCCGCCGCCGACATCGCCTTTACTTCGGACCTGATCAACCGTCGCGGCCTGATCACTCCACCGAAAACGCCCATTACAGAAGGCACCAGCCTCACGCCGTACCTCAAGCGTGCGCTGCAGTGCGACTTCGACTGCTACATCACCGAACAAGTGATCCCGATGTGGCGCGCCCGCACCGACGGCGGCAGCCTGCTGCAACTGATCGACCAGGTGAGCCTGTATGCCCTGAAGGACTACCTGCACGACAGCCCGAAAATTGCCGTGATGCACAACGCCGACGATGTGATCCTCGGTCCTGGAGACCTCGGTTTCCTGCGCAAGACCTTTGGCGATCGCCTGACCGTTTACCCGCTGGGCGGCCACTGCGGCAACCTTAACTACCGCGTCAACAGCGACGCCATGCTGGAGTTCTTCCGTGGCTAAATACCTCCTGCTCATCGCCGCGTTACTCAGTGCAGGCATTGCCAATGCAGACAACAGCAAAGCCAACGCCCCTGTCGTCATCGACAGCGACGGTTTCAAGGAACCCCTGAGCAAACTCAAGTTCAACCCGGGCCTGGACCAGCGCGAATTCGAACGCTCGACGCTCAGCGCACTGAACGTCTACGACCCGTTGGAGCAGTGGAACCGTCGCGTCTACCACTTCAACTACCGGTTCGACCAATGGGTGTTCCTGCCGGTGGTCGACGGCTATCGCTACATCACGCCGAGCTTCCTGCGCACCGGCGTCAGCAATTTCTTCAACAACCTCGGCGACGTACCGAACCTGCTCAACAGCCTGTTGCAGTTCAAGGGCCAGCGCTCGATGGAAATCACCGGCCGACTGCTGCTCAACACCACCATCGGCATAGCCGGCCTGTGGGACCCGGCCACCGCCATGGGCCTGCCGCGCCAGAACGAAGACTTCGGCCAGACCCTGGGCTTCTATGGTGTTCCAGGCGGCGCCTACTTCGTACTGCCGATCCTCGGTCCGTCCAACCTGCGTGACACGGGCGGGCTGGTGGTCGATTTCAGCGCCGAGAACGCCATCAACTTCCTCAACGTGGCCGAAGTCAGCTCCAACCATCCGGAAGTCTGGATCCTGCGCGGCATCGACAAGCGCAATCAGACCAGCTTCCGTTATGGCCAGCTGAACTCGCCGTTCGAGTACGAGAAGGTGCGCTACGTGTACACCGAGTCGCGCAAGTTGCAGATTGCCGAGTAATTGCGGCGAGCATAAAACACTGTAGGAGTGAGCCTGCTCGCGATAGCGGTATAACAGTCAACATACGCGTTGAATGTAATACCGCTATCGCGAGCAGGCTCACTCCTACATTTGTTATGCGTCGGTCTTAGCCTTTCAGCGCTTTCCAGACCTTGCTGACGGCCATCACTCCCACCAACACCACCGCCCCCGCCACGATCCCCGCCACGGCATTGAGCAACGTCGGCACGATAAACCCGGCACCACCCGCCCCTGCGCTGACACTTTCGATCCAGTGATGCACCACCGGCACGCCGTGGGTGAGGATGCCGCCACCGACCAGGAACATGGCCGCCGTCCCGATCACCGACAGGCTTTTCATCATGTATGGCGCTGCACGTAGAATGCCGCCGCCTATGCTTTTGGCTATTTGCCCCGGCTTTTGGGTCAGCCACAGGCCCAGGTCATCGAGTTTGACGATGCCCGCCACCAGCCCGTAGACGCCGACAGTCATGACAATGGCGATGCCCGAGAGCACGATGACTTGTTGGGTCAGCGCCGAATCGGCCACGACGCCGAGGGTGATGGCGATGATTTCCGCCGAGAGGATGAAGTCGGTACGGATCGCGCCCTTGATCTTGTCCTTTTCGAACGCCACCAGATCGACCGCCGGATCCGCCACGGCCTCTACCAGTTCGGCATGTTCGGCCAGGTCTTCAGCCTTGCTGTGCAGGAACTTGTGGGCGAGCTTCTCGAACCCTTCGAAGCACAGGTAAGCGCCCCCCACCATCAACAACGGCGTAACCAGCCACGGGATGAACGCGCTGATGGCCAATGCCGACGGCACCAGGATCAGTTTGTTGACGAAAGAGCCCTTGGCGACCGCCCAGACTACCGGGATTTCCCGCTCGGCACGCACGCCGCTGACCTGCTGGGCGTTGAGCGCCAGGTCATCGCCCAGTACCCCGGCGGTCTTCTTGGCGGCCATTTTGGTCATCAACGCCACATCGTCCAGCACGGCGGCGATGTCGTCGATCAGCACGAGCAAACTGCTTCCTGCCATGAATCGGCTTTCCTTCTTGAATGAATGCCGTGCAGCATAGCGCGGCCTGACGCCGCATGGAGCATTCTTGAGCGTCGCCGAAGGCCGGTGATACCATGCGCCACCGCCAGTACAGGCAAGGAACCCTCTGGTTTATGAGCACCATCCGCGAGCGCAACAAACAACTGATCCTGCGTGCCGCCAGTGAAGAATTTGCCGACAAGGGCTTCGCTGCGACCAAAACCAGTGACATCGCAGCCAAGGCGGGACTGCCCAAGCCCAACGTCTACTACTACTTCAAATCCAAGGAAAACCTCTACCGCGAGGTCCTGGAAAGCATCATCGAGCCGATCCTGCAGGCCTCGACGCCGTTCAATCCCGAGGGTGTGCCCAGTGAAGTGCTGAGCGGCTACATCCGCTCGAAAATCCGCATCTCCCGCGACCTGCCTTTCGCCTCCAAGGTGTTCGCCAGCGAAATCATGCACGGCGCCCCGCACCTGAGTTCCGACCTGGTCGAACAGCTCAACGGCCAGGCCAAGCACAACATCGACTGCATCCAGACCTGGATCGACCGTGGCCAGATTGCGCCCATCGACCCCAATCACCTGATGTTCAGCATCTGGGCCGCGACCCAGACCTACGCCGACTTCGACTGGCAAATCACCGCCATCACCGGCAAGGCCAAGCTGGATGAAGAGGATTATGAAGCGGCGGCGCAGACCATCATCCGGTTGGTGCTCAAGGGGTGTGAGCCGGACTGATGGACCGCGGTGCGGCTATCGCTGGCAAGCCAGCTCCCACAGGGAAGGGTTTTTCTGTAGGAGTGAGCCTGCTCGCGATGAAGGCAACTCGATTTCAGCTCAAACCCAAACAGCATCCCACAACGGATAATCGCCAAGCTTCTCGACCAGTCCAGCCCGTAACGGGTTGGCTACTACATATCGAGCCAGTTTCACCAAATCCTCTTCCCGTCGCAGTGCCCGATCATGAAATCCTCTCTGCCAGATACTGCTGCTTCGACCGGTAGACTGCTTTATGGCTTTGGTACTCATCGACTTGGTTTTTTGCATCAATTCACTCAGAGATCCCTTCTGCAACTCAATTAACCAGTGAAAATGATCTGGCATGACCACCCAGGCCAACGACTTCGTAAAACCTAGATTCTGTGCATTGCGAAATTGATCGACCACCAGTCGGCCCAAGGTGAAATCCTTGAAAACCGGGACTCTGTGAGCTGTGTTGGTGGTTAACAGATAAATTCGGCTGTTTTCTGCATAGCGACCGATTCGCAATCGACTTGCGGCAGGTAAATCCGGCATTCCATTGCCTCCCATGATCAGGTCATGAGAAGGCTAGCTCTGTGGATTCAAGTGTGTGGGGCAATCTGTTGTCTAGGTGTGTCTGGTAGATAGCTATCGCGAGCAGGCTCACTCCTACAGTGGATTTTTGGCGTTCGGACATTTTGTGTCCAATCCCGATCCTTGTAGGAGTGAGCCTGCTCGCGATGGCGATGGCATTGGATCAGGCGCTACAACTCAAGCAGCAACCCCCGCATCCGCCCTCAACCCCAACGCCTCAATCGCATTGATCGCACACTGCTCGTCAACATCCGACAAATCCCCGCTGATCCCCACCGCCCCCAGCACATTCCCGTCCTGATCCCGGACCAACACACCACCCGGTGCCGGCACGACGCTGCCCTGCCCCAGGCTGTTCAACGCCGCGATGAACGCCGGGCGCTGTTGGGCGTCCAGTGCCAGCAGGCGTGAGCCTTTGCCCAAGGCGATGGCGCCCCAGGCCTTGCCGATGGCGACGTGCGGGCGCAGCAGGCTGGCGCCATCCTCGCGCTGCAAGGCGATCAGGTGCCCGCCGGCGTCCAGCACTGCAATGGTCAGGGGTGCCGCGGAGATGGCGCGCCCTGCGTTGATGGCTTCGTTGACCAGGTTGACTGCGACTTTCAAGGTTAAAGCGCTCATGGTGCCGTCCTCATTTTGTTTTTCGGAAAGCCGGTGGCCTGCTTCGTTCTGCCGCAGGCCGATGCAACAAATAGAACACAATGAATTATTTTTTTGTATACAATAATTCTCGAAAAGCGCCGCATGCGACGAAAAGCCACAGTAGAACGGGCTTCCGACGAATGAAACGACCGCTTGAGAAAATGGATTGACCTGCGCCGTCCGCCGTGAATACACTCTGCGCAAAGCCACTTGTATACAATTACAAAACGTAAAGAGGCACAAAACCATGAGCAAAATGAGAGCAATCGAAGCCGCCGTTCTGGTGATGCGCCGTGAAGGGGTTGATACCGCTTTTGGCATCCCCGGTGCCGCCATCAACCCGCTGTACTCCGCCCTGCAAAAGGTCGGCGGCATCGATCACGTACTCGCTCGCCACGTTGAAGGCGCCTCGCACATGGCCGAGGGCTACACCCGCACCAAGGCCGGCAACATCGGCGTGTGCATCGGCACTTCCGGCCCTGCCGGTACCGACATGGTCACCGGGCTCTACAGCGCCTCGGCCGACTCGATTCCAATCCTCTGCATTACCGGCCAGGCACCCCGCGCCCGTATGCACAAGGAAGACTTCCAGGCTGTCGATATCACCAGCATCGTCAAGCCAGTGACCAAGTGGGCAACCACCGTTCTGGAACCGGGCCAGGTGCCTTACGCGTTCCAGAAAGCTTTTTTTGAAATGCGCTCCGGCCGTCCAGGCCCGGTGCTGATCGACCTGCCGTTCGACGTACAGATGGCGGAAATCGAATTCGACATCGACGCCTACCAGCCGTTGCCATTGGCCAAACCAACCGCTAGCCGCGTTCAAGTCGAGAAGGCCCTGGCCTTGCTGGACCAGGCCGAGCGCCCGTTGCTGGTGGCCGGTGGTGGCATCATCAATGCCGACGCCAGCGACCTGCTGGTGGAGTTTGCCGAACTGACCGGCATCCCGGTCATCCCGACCCTGATGGGCTGGGGCACCATCCCGGACGATCACCCATTGATGGTCGGTATGGTGGGTCTGCAAACCTCGCACCGTTATGGCAACGCCACGATGCTGAAGTCCGACGTAGTACTGGGCATCGGTAACCGTTGGGCCAACCGCCACACCGGTTCGGTCGACGTCTACACCGAAGGCCGCAAGTTCATTCACGTCGACATCGAAGGCACGCAGATCGGCCGCGTATTCACCCCGGACCTGGGCATCGTGTCCGACGCCGCTGCCGCGCTGACCGTGTTCATCGAAGTCGCTCGCGAGTGGCAAGCTGCCGGCAAGCTGAAAAACCGCAGTGCCTGGCTGCAAGATTGCCAGCAGCGCAAAGCCAGCCTGCAGCGCAAGACCCATTTCGACAACGTGCCGGTCAAGCCGCAGCGCGTCTACGAAGAGATGAACCAGGTGTTCGGCAAAGACACCTGCTACGTCAGCACCATCGGTCTGTCGCAGATTGCCGGCGCGCAGTTCCTCCACGTCTACAAGCCGCGCCACTGGATCAACTGTGGTCAGGCAGGCCCACTGGGCTGGACCATTCCTGCCGCGCTGGGCGTGGTCAAGGCTGACCCGAGCCGCAAAGTCGTGGCCCTGTCGGGGGACTATGACTTCCAGTTCATGATCGAAGAACTGGCGGTGGGTGCGCAGTTCAAGCTGCCGTACATTCATGTGGTGGTGAACAACTCGTACCTGGGCCTGATCCGTCAGGCGCAGCGCGGGTTCGAGATGGACTACTGCGTGCAGCTGTCCTTCGACAACCTGAACGCACCGGAACTCAACGGTTATGGCGTCGATCACGTCGCAGTGGCCGAAGGCCTGGGCTGCAAGGCACTGCGTGTATTCGAACCGTCTGAAATCGCCCCTGCCCTGCGCAAGGCCGAACAGATGATCGAAGAGTTCAAGGTTCCGGTGATCGTCGAGATCATCCTGGAGCGCGTGACCAACATTTCCATGGGCACCGAGATCAACGCCGTCAACGAATTCGAAGACCTGGCGCTGGTCGGCAACGATGCGCCAACGGCAATTTCGTTGCTGGACTGATTGATCGTCCCCCCTGTGGGAGCGAGCCTGCTCGCGATGAGGCCGGCACATTCAACATCAATGTTGACTGACATTACGCTATCGCGAGCAGGCTCACTCCTACAGGGGGCCTACACAAATTTACGGGAGACCACCATGCCGCGTTTCGCAGCCAACCTGTCCATGCTGTTCACCGAACAGGACTTTCTCGCCCGTTTCGAAGCGGCCGCCAAGGCCGGTTTCAGTGGTGTCGAGTACCTGTTCCCGTACGACTTCAGCTCTGCCGAAATCAAGGCCAAGCTCGACGCCAACGGTCTGACCCAAGTGCTGTTCAACCTGCCGGCCGGCGACTGGGCCAAGGGCGAGCGCGGTATCGCCTGCCTGCCGGATCGGGTTGAAGAGTTCCGCGCCGGTGTCGATCTGGCGATCGCTTACGCACAAGTGCTGGGCAACACCCAGGTCAACTGCCTGGCCGGCATCCGCCCACAAGGCGTTGACGATGCCACCGTGGAAAAAACCTTCGTCGCCAACCTCAAGTACGCAGCCGACAAGCTGCAGGCGGCGGGCATCAAACTGGTGATGGAAGCAATCAACACCCGTGACATCCCGGGCTTCTACCTGAACAACACGGCGCAAGCCCTGTCGATTCGCGAGCAGGTCGGCAGCGCCAACCTGTTCCTGCAATACGACATCTATCACATGCAAATCATGGAGGGTGACCTGGCCCGCACCCTGCAATCGCACCTGGGCGAAATCAACCATGTGCAGCTGGCAGATAACCCAGGACGCAACGAACCAGGTACCGGTGAAATCAACTACCGCTTCCTGTTCGAACACCTGGATCGCATCGGTTATCAGGGCTGGGTCGGTTGCGAATACAAGCCGCTGACCACCACGGAAGCGGGTTTGGGCTGGCTCAAAACCCATAACGCGATCTGACCCTAGACCGCGTCATCGTTCTTCGCGGGCAAGCCTCGCTCCTACGGGATCGGGGTTGTCTGTAGGAGCGAGGCTTGCCCGCGAAGGCGCCCTCGCTGACACCCCACGAATTTTGCGAACAAAGCAATAAAAAGAGGATTTTCTCATGGCTAAAATCGGATTTATCGGCACCGGCATCATGGGCCACCCAATGGCGTTGAACCTGCAGAAAGCCGGTCACAGCCTGTTCCTGTCGGCGCACCACGATGCCGCCCCTGCCGACCTGGTTGCCGGTGGCGCCGTCGCCCTGGCGAACCCGAAAGAAGTGGCCCAGGAAGCCGAGTTCATCATCGTCATGGTGCCGGATACCCCGCAGGTCGATGACGTACTGTTCCGTGCCGACGGCGTTGCCGCCGGTGTTGGCAAAGGCAAAGTAGTGATCGACATGAGCTCGATCTCGCCGACCGCCACCAAGGCTTTCGCTGCAAAGATCAACGAAAAAGGCGCGCAATACCTCGACGCTCCGGTCTCCGGTGGTGAAGTCGGTGCCAAGGCGGCGACCCTGAGCATCATGGTCGGCGGCGATGCCGATGCCTTCGAACGCGCGCTGCCGCTGTTCCAGGCCATGGGCAAGAACATCACCCTGGTCGGTGGCAACGGTGACGGTCAAACCGCCAAAGTGGCGAACCAGATCATCGTCGCGCTGAACATCCAGGCCGTGGCCGAAGCCCTGCTGTTCGCTTCCAAGAACGGTGCCGATCCAGCCAAGGTGCGTGAAGCGCTGATGGGCGGCTTCGCTTCGTCGAAGATCCTCGAAGTGCACGGCGAGCGCATGATCAAGGGAACCTTCGATCCAGGCTTCCGCATCAGCCTGCACCAGAAGGACCTGAACCTGGCCTTGCAAGGCGCCAAGGAGCTGAACATCAACCTGCCGAACACCGCCAACACCCAGCAGGTGTTCAGCACTTGCGCGGCCATCGGTGGCAGCAACTGGGACCACTCGGCGCTGATCAAGGGCCTGGAACACATGGCGAATTTCTCGATTCGCGATAAGAACTAAGCCCTGCCCCGTTTCCTGTGGGAGCGGGCTTGCCCGCGATGAAATTGCCTCGGTCTGCCTGCAAGACCGCAGCGTCTGTATCGCTGGCAAGCCAGCTCCCACAAGGTCCGAGTCGAGTCACCTGTTTTTTGCCCTACTCCAATAACAAGAATTCCGGGAGCCCGCCATGTCGGTCGATCCGCAACAATTGCTGCGTGAGCTGTTCGCCACAGCCATCGACGCGGCCCATCCGCAACAAGTCCTCGAAGCCCATCTGCCTGCCGACCGCAGCGGTCGGGTAATCGTCATCGGTGCCGGCAAAGCCGCGGCCGCCATGGCCCAGGTGGTCGAGCGTTGCTGGCAGGGTGAAGTGTCCGGCCTGGTGGTGACGCGTTACGGTCACGGCGCCCCCTGCGAAAAAATCGAAGTGGTCGAAGCCGCGCATCCGGTTCCGGATGCCGCCGGTCTGGCCGTGGCCAAACGCGTGCTGGAACTGGTCAGCGACCTCAACGAACAAGATCGCGTGATCTTCCTGCTGTCCGGCGGCGGCTCTGCGCTGCTCGCCCTGCCGGCCGAAGGCATCACCCTGGCCGACAAGCAATCGATCAACAAAGCCCTGCTCAAATCCGGCGCGACCATTGGCGAGATGAATTGCGTACGCAAACACCTTTCCGCGATCAAGGGCGGCCGCCTCGGCAAGGCTTGCTGGCCTGCCACCGTTTATACCTATGCGATTTCCGATGTGCCGGGCGACCTCGCCACGGTGATCGCCTCCGGCCCTACCGTGGCCGACCCGAGCACCTCGGCCGAAGCGTTGGCGATCCTCAAGCGCTACGCCATCGACGTGCCCGCCTCCGTGCGTAACTGGCTGCAAAGCCCGGAATCAGAGACGGTGAAACCCGGCGATCCGAGCCTGGCCCGCAGTCACTTCCAACTGATCGCCCGCCCGCAGCAATCCCTTGAAGCGGCGGCGGTGAAATGCCGTCAGGCCGGTTACAGCCCGTTGATCCTGGGCGACCTGGAAGGCGAGTCCCGGGAAGTGGCGAAAGTCCACGCCGGCATCGCCCGGCAGATCGTCCAGCATGGTCAGCCGCTGGCTGCGCCGTGCGTGATTCTGTCTGGCGGCGAAACCACGGTCACCGTTCGCGGCAACGGCCGTGGCGGGCGCAACGCCGAGTTCCTGCTCAGCCTGACCGACAGCCTCAAGGGCCTGCCCGGTGTCTATGCCCTGGCCGGTGATACCGATGGCATCGACGGTTCCGAAGACAACGCTGGGGCAATCATGACCCCGGACAGTTATGCCCGTGCCGCGGCCCTCGGCTTGAGCGCCAGCGACGAGTTGGACAACAACAATGGCTACGGCTATTTCGAGGCGCTGGATGCACTGATCGTCACCGAGCCGACCCGCACCAACGTCAACGACTTCCGCGCCATCCTGATTCTTGAGAGCCCTAAACCATGACGCCTGACAAAAAGGTCAAGATCCTCGCCACCCTCGGCCCCGCCACCAACGGGATCGATGACATTCGTCAACTGGTTCAGGCCGGAGTCAATATCTTTCGCCTGAACTTCAGCCACGGCGATCACGCCGACCACGCCAAACGCTATCAATGGATCCGTGAAGTCGAGCGCCAGCTGAATTATCCGCTGGGCATCCTGATGGACCTGCAAGGGCCGAAACTGCGGGTCGGCAAATTTGCCGCCGGCAAGGTGCAACTGCATCGCGGGCAAGCCCTGCGCCTGGACCTCGATGCCACGCCGGGTGATGAACGCCGGGTCAACCTGCCGCACCCGGAAATCATCGCTGCGCTGGAACCTGGCATGGACCTGCTGCTGGATGACGGCAAGCTGCGCCTGCGGGTCGTCACCAAGTACGCCGACGCAATCGACACCACCGTGCTCAACGGCGGCGAGCTGTCGGACCGCAAGGGCGTGAACGTGCCGCAAGCGGTGCTCGACCTGAGCCCGCTGACCGCCAAAGACCGCCGCGACCTGAGCTTTGGCCTCGAACTGGGGGTGGACTGGGTGGCCCTGTCGTTCGTGCAACGTCCTGAAGACATTCGCGAAGCCCGTGCGCTGATCGGCGACAAGGCGTTCCTGATGGCCAAGATCGAGAAGCCGTCAGCGGTCACGCAATTGCGCGAAATCGCTGAATTGAGCGACGCAATCATGGTCGCCCGCGGTGACCTGGGCGTAGAAGTGCCGGCCGAAAGCGTGCCGCAGATCCAGAAAAACATCATCGCTACCTGTCGCCAGCTGGGCAAGCCGGTGGTGGTGGCGACGCAGATGCTCGAATCGATGCGTTTCTCCCCGGCGCCCACCCGCGCCGAAGTCACCGATGTCGCCAATGCGGTGGCCGAAGGTGCAGACGCGGTGATGCTGTCGGCGGAAACCGCCTCCGGCGAATACCCGCTCGAAGCCGTGCAGATGATGAGCAAGATCATCCGCCAGGTGGAAAACGGCCCGGACTACCAGACCCAGCTGGACGTCAGCCGACCGAAAGCCGAAGCGACTGTTTCCGATGCGATCAGCTGCGCGATTCGCCGTATCAGTAATGTGCTGCCGGTGGCGGTGCTGGTGAACTACAGCGAGTCCGGCACCTCGAGTTTGCGTGCGGCGCGGGAACGGCCGACGGTGCCGATCCTCAACCTGACGCCAAATCGGCAAACCGCTCGTCGCCTGACTGTGGCTTGGGGTGTGCACTCGGTAGTCAACGATCGCCTGCGCCAGGTGGACGAAGTGTGCTCTACGGCGCTGGAAATTGCCCAGGCCCAGGGCATGGCGCAGCGCGGTGATACGTTATTGATCACCGCGGGTGTGCCGTTTGGGCAGCCGGGGTCGACTAACTCTTTGCGTATCGAGACGTTGATCTAACGTCTGCACTGGCCCCTTCGCGGGCAAGCCTCGCTCCTACGGGGACAGCGTATCCCAGTAGGAGCGAGGCTTGCCCGCGAAACAGGCGACTCGGCTCCCTTTGACACACTGAAAAAAATGCCTGCCAACCACTTCAACACCCACTGCCCCGACTGGGCCGAAGCCTTGCTCAACGGTTTCAGTCAAATCTTCCTCCAGCGCCATCCGCTGTTTGGTCTACTGTGCCTGCTCGCCATCCTGTTTACCGCGCCAGCCTTGCTTGGCGGTGCGCTGCTCGGTGGCGTCGCCGGATTGCTCACCGCGCAACGTCGCGGCTACGCCAAGGCCGACCGCCAGGCCGGACTCTACAGTTATAACGGCGTCCTGCTTGGGTTGTTGATCAGCCTGTATTTCCCATGGTCAGCGATGTCGCCGCTGCTGATCCTCGCCGCTGGCGGCCTGAGCGCCATGCTCACGCAACAGTGGCTCAAACGCGCCCGTGTCAGCCAGTACCTGCCCGCCTACACCGCGCCTTTCGTGGGGTTGAGCTGGGTGCTGCTATGCTTCGCCACGCCCTCGACCGAGGCGCATCTGATCGAGGTCAGCACGCTGAACATGCTCGCCGCCCCCCTCAAAGGCCTCGGCCAGGTGATGTTCCTCGGTCATCCGCTGGCCGGCTCGATGATTGCCGCCGGTTTGCTGATCGCTGATCGTCGCGCCTTTTGCTGGGCGATGTTGGCGTCTGTAGCGGGCATGGGTTGGAACCTGCTGCACCACGACTTCTACACCGCACTGCTGGGCCTGGGTGGCTATAACGCCGTGCTCGCCGCCCTCGCCTTCAGCGCGCAGCGCCAGCAACCGTGGCTGCCATTGGTCGGCATTGCCTGCGCGTTGCTGCTGACGCCGATGTTTGCCGCGATTGGACTGCCCACGCTGACCGCACCGTTCATCCTCGCCTGCTGGCTGATTCGTGCGCCTGCTCAAGTGCTCGCCAAGGCGACGGGGGCCACTGCGCCTTGCGCTCCCGGGGAGAATCAACCTAGGCTGCGCTGATCATTGAGTCAGGCGTTATCCATGGACAGCAGCAAAAACTGGCGTGAAGACCTCTACGTCATGATTTTCCAGAGCGACACCAAGGCGGGTCGGCGCTTCGACGGCATATTGCTGTTGATCATCCTCGCCAGCCTGGTGATCGTGATGCTCGACAGCATCGATACCGTTCACCGCAACTACGCCGACGTGCTGGCGTATATCGAGTGGGGCTTCACCGTCATCTTCGCCATCGAATATGGCCTGCGCCTGTACTGTTCGCCCAAGCCCCTGCGCTACGCCTTCAGCTTCTATGGACTGGTGGATTTGCTGGCGATCGTGCCCGGCATCCTGGCGCTGTATTACGCCGATGCGCAGTACCTGTTGATTATCCGGATCATCCGGATGCTGCGGATATTCCGCGTGCTCAAGCTCAGCCCTTACCTGAAGCAAGCCAATTACCTGATGTCGGCGTTGCGTGGCAGCAAGCAGAAAATCGTGGTGTTCCTGGTCAGCGTCTGCACCCTGGTGACGGTATTCGGCACGCTGATGTACGTGATCGAAGGCCCCGAGCACGGCTTTACCAGCATTCCCAAAGGCATCTACTGGGCCATCGTGACCCTTACCACCGTGGGTTTTGGCGACATCGTGCCGAAGACGCCATTGGGCCAGGTGATTTCCTCGCTGGTCATGATCACCGGTTACTCGATCATCGCCGTACCCACCGGAATTTTTACCGCCGAACTCGCCAACGCGATGCGTGGCGAACAGCTGCAACATGATTGCCCGGTGTGCAAGAAGAACAACCATGAACACGGCGCCGCGTTCTGCTCTCGCTGCGGCAATGCATTGTTCAAGAAAATAGAATAAGCACAGAGCTTTTTAATCTTTAAACGACTATGCGAGCCCGGCTATAGTCGCTGGCAAATTGCCTCGTTTTTTACAAAAACATCTTCTCGAACAAGGAATTCGCAGTGAAAAAACTCTTTGGCGCCTCACTTCTCGCCGCTGGCCTGGCACTGGCCAGCGTGGCCCAGGCCGCACCGACCCTGCTCAACGTTTCCTACGACGTGATGCGCGATTTCTACAAGGACTACAACACTGCGTTCCAGAAACACTGGCAAGCCGAACACAACGAAAACATCACCTTGCAGATGTCCTTCGGTGGCTCCAGCAAACAGGCGCGCTCGGTTATCGATGGCCTGCCCGCGGACGTGATCACCATGAACATGGCCACCGACATCAACGCCCTGGCCGATAACGGCAAACTGGTCCCGGACAACTGGGTCACCCGCCTGCCGAACAACAGCGCGCCGTTCACCTCGGCCACCGTGTTCATCGTGCGCAAAGGCAACCCGAAAGCCCTGAAAGACTGGCCAGACTTGCTCAAGGACGGTGTGCAAGTCATCGTGCCAAACCCGAAGACTTCAGGTAACGGCCGCTACACCTACCTCTCGGCCTGGGGTTACGTGCTGAAAAATGGCGGCGACGAAAACAAGGCCAAGGACTTCGTCGGCAAGCTGTTCAAGCAAGCTCCGGTCCTGGACACCGGTGGCCGCGCCGCGACGACAACCTTCATGACCAACCAGATCGGCGACGTGCTGGTGACTTTCGAAAACGAAGCGGAAATGATCGCCCGTGAGTTTGGCCGCGATCAGTTCGAAGTCATTTACCCAAGCGTCTCCGCCGAGGCTGAGCCACCGGTGTCGGTGGTCGACAAGACCGTCGACAAGAAAGGCACCCGCGCCGCTGCCGAGGAATACCTGAAGTACCTGTGGTCGCCGCAAGGCCAGGAAATCGCCGCCGCCAACTACCTGCGTCCGCGTGATCCGGCCGTGCTGGCCAAGTACACCGACCGCTTCCCGAAAGTGGACTTCCTGTCGGTAGAGAAAACCTTCGGCGACTGGCGCACCGTGCAGAAAACCCACTTCAATGATGGCGGGATTTTCGATCAGATTTACGCCCAGTAACCACCACCTGTAGGAGCGAGCCTGCTCGCGATGGACGCCGGGACAACGAGGGCATTCAGACAGCCCGCGTCATCGTTGAAGTTCATCGCGAGCAGGCTCGCTCCTACAGGGTGTTATGGGTGTTTCAGCTCAGATTGCCGCAGAAGATAGCCTGGTGACCATCGGCCGGGCTTTCACGCACCACCAACGCATAGCCCCCCGCTCGAAGTGTCTCGACCGGTACGGGTGCGCTTTTCCAGAAATATTGCATGGACGCTTGCGAATAGAACCGC
This sequence comes from Pseudomonas sp. WJP1, assembly GCF_028471945.1. Classification (NCBI taxonomy): domain Bacteria; kingdom Pseudomonadati; phylum Pseudomonadota; class Gammaproteobacteria; order Pseudomonadales; family Pseudomonadaceae; genus Pseudomonas; species Pseudomonas sp. WJP1. The sequence continues at coordinate 1,783,886 of NZ_CP110128.1, read as the reverse complement.
GCATTCGGGCCGTCATTCATGTCATAGGTGGGTTTGGCACCCAGATTTCCACAGCTTCCCGGGTAGATATAGGCCTGCAAACGACCTGGTAACGCGCTACCCATGGATTCTCCACTGACAGCAAACCAGAACACTGTTGCTTGCCCGTCGGGCATCATGATTGGCCGGGCGATGTTCCCGGCATTGATGGAAGTAGCGCTCATGGGAACGTTGGTGACCTGACGATCAGGCACTGTCGAGCAACCATAGATCGACCCAACCGCTACCACCAACGCCAGCGAAGATACGATTTTCATCGTGATACTCCCGCTTTGTAAGGACACGTTGAAGTGATCCCCCAATAGATTTTAGCTGTCACGGGAAAACGGGCCGCTCTTCGGATGGCCGGTGGTGCTTGCTCACTCACACATCGCGCAATGAAATAATTACTATCACTCCAATTACCCTTCCGCTGCCTCAATCGGGCCTTTAGCCTGCGCGCATTCCCTTATTTCCATCGAGACACGTTATGAACCCAGCGACCCAGCTGCCCCATGGCACCGCGACAATGACCCGAGGCATGGTGCTGCTGTTCGCCTTCTGCTGTGGTGCGATCGTCGCGAACATCTACTATGCGCAGCCGATCATCGGCCTGATCGCACCGGACATCGGCCTGACCAGCACCATGGCCAGCCTGATCGTGTCGCTGACCCAGATCGGCTATGCCCTGGGCCTGTTTTTCCTCGTGCCCCTGGGTGATCTGCTGGAAAACCGCCGGCTGATGATCATCACCACCCTGGTGGCCATTGCCAGCCTGCTGGGCGCGGCGTTCACCGATCAACCGAACCTGTTCTTGCTGATTTCGCTACTGGTGGGCTTCAGCTCGGTGTCGGTGCAGATCCTGATTCCGCTGGCCGCGCACCTGGCGCCGGAAGAATCTCGCGGCCGCGTGGTCGGCGGGATCATGGGCGGTTTGTTGTTGGGAATCTTGCTGGCGCGACCGGTGTCCAGCGTGGTGGCGGATCATTTCGGCTGGCGGGCCATGTTTGTGATTGCCGCGCTATTGATGGCGGCGATCAGCATCGTGCTGGCGCTGACCATCCCCAAGCGCCAGCCTGACCACAGCGCGTCCTACGGCCAATTGCTGGGCTCGCTCTGGACGTTGCTGCGCCAACAGCCGGTATTGCGCCAGCGGGCGTTCTACCAAGGGTGCATGTTCGCCACGTTCAGCCTGTTCTGGACCGCCGTGCCGCTGGAACTGGCGCGCAATCATGGCCTGTCGCAAAGCCAGATCGCAATTTTCGCCCTGGTCGGCGCAATCGGCGCCATTGCCGCGCCTATCGCCGGACGCCTGGCCGACGCCGGGCACACCCGCATCGCTTCATTGCTGGCCCTGCTGTGCGCCAGCCTGAGCTTCCTGCCCGCCTTCATCCACCCCGCCTACAGCGTGATCGGCTTGGCCGTGACCGGCGTGGTCCTGGACTTCTGCGTGCAAATGAACATGGTCCTCGGCCAACGCGCGGTCTACGCCCTGGACGCCAAAAGCCGCAGCCGCCTCAATGCGTTGTACATGACCAGCATCTTCATCGGCGGCGCATTTGGCTCATCCGTGGCCAGTGCGGTGTATGAGCACGGCGGCTGGTTGTGGATCGTGGTGGTCGGCAGCGCGTTTCCATTGCTGGCGTTGTTGCGGTTCCTGAGTGTTTCGCAGAAGGCTTCGTTGGCGACGGCGTAAAGACTCAAGCACCTGGCGGGCGAGTCGGATCGCCCGCCAGGTTCACTTCAATTGCGCACCAGTTTCTCCATCGCCGCATCCGCCAGGAACGACGACCGGCTTTTGACATTGTGCTCGCGCACATAACGGTCAATGCGCTGGATCACATAGCCAGGCAACGTCACGTTGACCTTCTCGGTCTTGCCCAGGTACGGCGAGATGTCCAGCTCCAGCATGCCCCAGCCCATGTCGGCGAACTCGGGATTACTGCGATGCACCGAAGCCGAAGTCGGCATCGGAATCGGCTCGCCATCCGCCGCCAATTCCTGCAGCATGATGTGGGCAATCTCGACGGCTGCGTTGTAGGCCTCTTCAAAGCTATCCCCGGCGGTTACCGCACCTGGGATATCGGGGATCTGGATACCGATGGCGGTGTTCTCATCGCCCCATTCGATACAGATTGGATATTGCATTATGGATCTCCTGCGTAACTGGCTGGCGGGCAGTACAGCCCGGCTCGCCTCCTGATGCTCTTGACCGTCCCGACCGGCAAATCCTTTTTCGGATGGGGAACGGGAATGGTGTACGGGTTGTAACGGTGGGTGAAGATGTGATGACTGCCAGTGACCCGGTCCAGGGCCCAACCCGCCTCCATCAATTCCTTGATCAATAGCCTGCTTTGCACCACCAGCCTCCTTGCTTCGGCCTCAACAAAAATAACCCTAGAGTTATCTTTACTCAAGCACAAAAACTGCAAGTACGACGTTCGGTTGTATTGCGGGGTGTGATGAAGGAAGGTTTTCAGCGAAAGAATCGCCAACACCTCAAGCGCATGCCGCGGGCTCGTCGAGGCAGGCCAGGAGTCGTTCGACGGTGCGCTCCAGGGGCCCGGAGTTGTCGAGCACCTGCACGGTCGGATCATTGGCCAGCAGACGCTCGCTGAAGCGGGCATTGCGCGCCAGGCGCTGATCGACCTCTGCCACGGACTCACGCCCACGCGCCAGCAGGCGCTGGCGCAACACCGCCTGGTCCACGGTCAGCAACACCGCCAACACGTTCGGATAACGCTCGCGAGTATTCTGCAAATGCCCCCGCGAGCCATTCACCAGCACGTCCTGTCCAGCGGCCAGCCAATCGTCGATTTCTCGCGGGATGCCGTAGTACAGACCGTTGGCGTGCCAGCTCAGGGCAAACGCGCCCTGGGCCCGCATCTCGACGAACTGCTGCGGGCTGACGCCCAGCGCCGCCTCGCCCACGGCTTCGGCCGAACGCGTGATGACCCGCCGCACGATACGGCAGCCACGCTCGGCCAACCGCGCTCGCGCGGCATCGAGCAGGCTGTCCTTGCCCGAACCTGAAGGCCCGATGAGATAGATCAACCTGCCAGCCATCACTCCCCCCATTTCGCTCGTCGCCCTGCTTGCTGGACCAACGGAAAATCCTCCTGACTGCGCGTCGTCCAGTTCTGCGGCGGCCACGTTACCCGAGTGCGAACTGCCGCGCACGATGTTGTTGCCCCATGAAGTACTCACGGTACTTGGATTCCCGTACGAACTGGTGCTGACCCGGCGAGTGGTCCGTCACCGATATACACCGCGGCCCCACCTTTTCCCGCACGTACAAAAAAGGCGACCCCGAAGGTCGCCTTTTAGATCACTGCCCGAATTGCCGTCCCAACCCGCCCGGCACCCCTTGGATATCCGTCTCTTCCCACGGCCCTTTCGGGCTGATCGAGCGGCTCCAGCCGTTGTCCCAACGGTAGTAGGTGCGTTGGCGGTAGAAGGTGTTCGGTTGATCGTCGAGCACATACACACCCAGTTTCGGGTCCCAATGGCTATTGCCCCCCGGTGGCGGCGCAAAGCTGGCCGAGGTGCGCGGCAACGGCTTGGCCGGTTTGGCGGGAGTCGTCGGTTTGCTCGGCACCGTCGACGGCGCCGGTTTGGTGCTGGGCTGCGACGGCGGGATCCGTGGCGGGGCCGGCTCTTCAGGTGGCCGTTGGACCGCACAAGCGCTCAGCCCCAAAACAACGCTGAGCAGGGTGATACGAGCAATGGCGGTCATGGCGGCTTCCTGTTATTTATCCGGGCTGTCGATGGTCAGTTGTTGCGGCGCGGTGGTGCTGCTGGCCAGGGGCTGGCTGCGACCGATCCACTCGCCCGCCGTCGGTTGGCCAGCGCGGGAAATGCGTGCAACCAGTTGGACTTCAGGGAAGTTCGACAGTTTCAACTGCGGCATCATTGCATCGCCATCACCCAATTCGACGGTGGCCGGCAAATCGGCCACGGTCAGGCGTTTGGCCGCCAGCGGTGCCGGTGGGCCAGAAGTGGCGCGGGCGAAGATGAACACGCTGTCGCCCGGCTGGACCTTGGCCTTCAGGTCGGCCGCCAGGTCCACCCGGACCTTGAGCAGCGCTGCCGGCTTGGCCGCTGGCGCCTGGGCCACCTTGCCACCGCTGGCCACCAGTTTCTCACTGGCGCGGGTGATACCGCCCTGCAGCGCGATACGGGACTGGTCGTCCGGCGGCAGTTGCTCCAGCAGGCGATTCCAGTAATCGATCGCTTCCTGATAACGCTGGCCTTCGAAGGCGGCAATGCCCAGCAGGCCAAGGCTGGTCACTTCTTTCGGATCAGCCTTGAGCGCTTCGTCCGTCAGGGCCTGGACCTTGTCCGACCACTTCTTGCCATCGGCGAAATACTGGGCCTGGGCCCATTGCCCCAACAGTTCAGGTTGGCGCCCGGCGAGGTTCACGGTGCGCTCGAAGACCTTCGCCGCATCAGCCGGACGATCCTGGGTCATGTAGGTGCGACCGAGGAAGTACAGCGCTTCGGCAGAATCCGGTTGCGCCGCGACCGCGCGCTCCAGGCGCCGGGTCATTTCTTCCATCGACTGCGGCGCCTGGGCGAATTCCCGGGTCAGCTCGACTTTGTCGCTGGCACCGAAATGCAGGTACAGACCCAGGCCCAGCACCGGCACCAGGATGGCGGCCAGCAACGGTGCCGCCTTGCCCAGGCGGGTCACCCGCGGCGCGGCAACGCCTTCGGTGTCGGCGAGCAGTTCACGGGCGGCTTCGGCGCGGCCGGCGTCCATTTGCGCGGCATCGAGAACGCCCTCTTGCTGCTGAACCTGAAGCTCAGCCACGCGCTCCTGATACAGCGCCACGTTCAGTGCAGTACGATCCTCTTCGAGCTGGGCGCGACGGCTACGCAGAACGGGGATCAGCAGAAAACTCAGGGCTACCAGGAGCAGCAGGCCTGCAGCGAGCCAGAAATCAATCATTCTTGGTTTTTATCCAACAGTTGGTCGAGGCGCTTGCGCTCCTCGGCAGAAAGCGAACCCGGCGTTTCGGCGCGTTGCACGCGGCGACGGCGCACGATCACCGCGATGATCACCACACCGCCCAGCAGCAGGCCGGCGGGGCCGAACCAGAGCAGCGCGGTCTTGGCGTTCAGGGCCGGTTTATAGCGGACGAAATCACCGTAGCGATCGACCATGAAGTCGATGATCTGCTGATTGTCCTTGCCCTCGCCGAGCATGCGGAAAATCTCTTTGCGCAGGTCGGCGGCGATCGGTGCGTTGGAGTCAGCGATGTCCTGGTTCTGGCACTTGGGGCAACGCAGCTCCTTGGTCAACTCGCGAAAACGCTCGCGATCACCTTCCTTGGCGAACTCGTAGGTGTCGATGGCGGCGTGGGCCACGCCGGCCAGGCTCAAGCCCAGGACAACGGCGGCAATCCAGCGCTTCATGGCTTGGCCTCGTCGACCAGCGCCTGGTACTTGGCCGCCAGTTTTTCGCGCCAGACCTGCTCGTCGATCACGCCGACGAATTTGTCGCGGATGATGCCCTTGGCGTCGATGAAGAAGGTTTCCGGGGCGCCGTACACACCGAGGTTCAGGCCCAGGGTGCCGGCGTCGTCGCGGATGTCCAGTTGATAGGGGTTGTGGAAGTCCGCCAGCCACTTCAAGGCGTCGGCGTTGACGTCCTTGTAGTTGATGCCGTAGATCACCACGCCCTTTTCAGCCAGCTTGTTCAACACCGGGTGCTCGACCCGGCAGGAAATGCACCAAGTGCCCCAGACGTTGACCAGCGCCGGCTTACCGAGAATGTCGGCACGGGTCAGGGTCTTGTCGCCCTGCACCGCCGGCAGGGAAAACTCCGGGAAGGGTTTGCCGATCATCGCCGAGGGCAACTCGGCCGGGTCCAGGTACAGACCGCGATACAGGAAAACAGCCACCACCAGGAAAATCGCCAGTGGCAAGAGCATCAACCAACGCTTCATGCAGTCGCTCCAGACATGCCCAGTGCTTCACGCACACGGCTTTTCACCTTGACTCGATAACGTCCGTCCAGCGCTGCCAGCAAGCCGCCAAGACCGGTCAGCAAACCACCGAACCAGATCCAGCGCACGAACGGCTTGACGTGCACGCGTACCGCCCAGGCGCCGTCTCCCAGGGGTTCGCCCAGTGCGACATAGAGGTCACGGGTGAAACCGGCGTCGATCCCGGCTTCGGTCATCACCGAATTCTGTACCGTGTAGAGGCGTTTTTCCGGGTGCAGGACGCTGACCTCCTTGCCGCCCTTGATCACCCGGACGGTGCCCTTGTCGGAGGTGAAGTTCGGGCCTTCGAAGTGTTTGGCGCCTTCGAAGATGAACTGATAACCGCCCAGGGCCATGGATTCGCCGGGCGCCAGGCGCAGGTCGCGCTCGGCACTGTTCTGGCTCGACAACACCACGCCCAGGGCGCAAACGGCGATGCCCAGGTGTGCAACCTGCATGCCCCAGTAGCTGCGGGTCAGGGTCGGCAGGCCTTTGATCAGGCCTTTGTGGCGAGTCTTGTCGACAATGTCACGCGCGCCAGCCAGCAACACCCAGGCCGCGAGCATGAAGGTCGCCAGTACCGCCCAGTTGAAATCGCCGTAAGCCACGCCAGCCACCACCGCCAGCGCGGCGCTACCCAGCAGTACCGGGGTGAGCATGCTCAGTAGCCACTTCACCGGGGTGTCTTTCCAGCGCACGATCACGCCGACCGCCATCACCAGCATCAACAAGGCCATCAACGGAATGAACAGCGCGTTGAAGTACGGCGGGCCGACCGACAGCTTGGCGCCGGTCATGGCATCGAGAATCAACGGATACAAGGTGCCCAGCAGGATCATCGAAGCCGCTACCACCAGCACCAGGTTGTTGCCCAGCAACAGGGTTTCCCGGGACCAGAGGTTGAAGCCGACCTGGCTCTTGACCACCGGAGCGCGCAAGGCGAACAGCGTCAGCGAACCACCGACCACGAACAGCAGGAAGATCAGGATGAACACGCCGCGCTCGGGGTCCGAGGCAAAGGCATGCACCGAAGTCAGCACGCCGGAACGCACGAGGAAGGTGCCCAGCAGGCTCAACGAAAAGGCGGCGATGGCCAACAACACGGTCCAGCTCTTGAACACACCACGTTTTTCCGTGACCGCCAGCGAGTGAATCAGCGCGGTGCCCACCAGCCAGGGCATGAACGAGGCATTTTCCACCGGGTCCCAGAACCACCAGCCGCCCCAGCCGAGTTCGTAGTAGGCCCACCAGGAGCCGAGGGTGATACCGATACCGAGGAAGGCCCAGGCGACGATGGTCCACGGACGCGACCAGCGCGCCCACGCGGCATCCAGGCGACCGCCCATCAGCGCTGCGATCGCGAACGCGAACGCCACCGAGAACCCGACGTAACCCATGTACAGCATCGGCGGGTGAACGATCAGGCCGATATCCTGCAGCAATGGATTGAGGTCGGCGCCATCGCTGGGCATTTGCGGCAGGATGCGCTTGAACGGGTTGGAGGTGAGGATCAGGAACAGCAGGAAACCGGTGCTGATCATGCCCATCACTGCCAGCACACGCGCCAGCATCACTTGCGGCAACTGCCGGGAGAACACCGACACTGCGAACGTCCAGCCGCCGAGGATCAGCGCCCACAACAGCAACGAACCTTCGTGCGCGCCCCATACGGCGCTGAATTTGTAGTACCAGGGCAAGGCACTGTTGGAGTTGCTGGCAACATAGGCGACAGAAAAATCGTCAGCCATGAACGCATAGGTCAAGCATCCAAAAGCGAACAGCAGGAAGGTGAACTGCCCCCAGGCCGCTGGCTGGGCCAGGCTCATCCAGAAGCGGTCACCGCGCCAGGCGCCGACCAATGGCACGACGGCCTGAACCAGCGCAAAACACAGCGCCAGGATCATGGCCAGATGGCCCAGCTCGGGAATGAAGATGCCGGAAGTCATGGTTCAACCCTCCTTAGCGGGTGTTGGGGCGGATTGACCACTGTCTTTCAAGGCCTTGGTCACTTCCGGCGGCATGTACTTTTCATCGTGCTTGGCCAGCACTTCATCGGCCAGCACCACGCCTTCGGCATTGAGTTTGCCCAGGGCGACGATGCCCTGCCCTTCGCGGAACAGGTCAGGGAGGATGCCGCGATAAGCGATGGTCACGGATTTGTTGAAGTCGGTGACGACGAACTTCACGTCCAGCGAGTCGCTGGAGCGCTGCAGGGAGCCCGCCTCGACCATGCCGCCAGCGCGGATACGCGTGCCCTGCGGGGCTTCGCCATTGGCGATCTGGGTCGGCGTGTAAAACAGGTTGATGTTCTGCTGCAGGGCGCTCAGGGCCAGGCCCACGGCGGCGCCGACCCCGACCAGGATTGCGAGAATGATGATAAGACGCTTTTTACGCAGCGGATTCACTTGCCGTTCTCCCGGCGCAGACGACGCGCCTCTTGTTGCAGATACCGCTTGCGGGCCAGGATCGGCGCCGCCACGTTGAGGGCCAGCACTGCCAGGCAGATGCCGTAGGCCGACCAGACATACAGGCCGTGATGGCCCATGGCGAGGAAGTCGCCGAATGAAGCAAAACTCATCGAACGACCTCCAGGCTGTTTTCGACTTCGGCCTTGACCCAACTGGCCCGGGCTTCGCGCTTGAGCACTTCGAGGCGCATGCGCAGCAGCAACACCGCGCCGAAGAAACAGTAGAAACCCAGCGCCGTCAGCAGCAACGGCAGCCACATTTCGGCAGGCATCGCCGGTTTTTCCGTGAGGGTGAAGGTCGCGCCCTGGTGCAGGGTGTTCCACCACTCCACCGAGTACTTGATGATCGGGATGTTGATCACGCCGACAATCGCCAGCACCGCGCACGCCTTGGCCGCGCTGTCACGATTGCTGATGGCGTTGCCCAGCGCAATAAGACCGAAGTACAGGAACAGCAGGATCAGCATGGACGTAAGGCGTGCATCCCAGACCCACCACGAGCCCCAGGTCGGCTTGCCCCAGATCGCCCCGGTGACCAGCGCCACGGCGGTCATCCAGGCACCGATGGGCGCCGCGCACTGCAGGGCGACGTCGGCCAGCTTCATCTTCCACACCAAGCCTACGATGCCGCACACCGCCAGCATCACGTAGATGGACTGTGCCAGCATGGCGGCCGGAACGTGGATGTAAATGATGCGAAAGCTGTTGCCCTGCTGGTAGTCCGGCGGCGCGAAGACCAGGCCCCAGACCACGCCGACGCCGATCAGCAGCAACGCCGCGACGCTCAACCAGGGCAGCAGTTTGCCGCTGATGCCGTAAAACCATTTGGGCGAGCCGAGCTTATGAAACCACGTCCAGTTCATTACTGTTTCCATCACGGTTGCCGCTCGTTGTCACGAGACAGCCAAAGGGTCTTTACTGGTCAATTTTTGACCAGACCTCATTATTCGCCGACGCTGATCTTCAGGCCAGCAGCTATTGCAAAGGGTGTCAGGGTTATCGCCAGGGCGGTCAGGCTGCCAAGCCACAAGAGATAACCGGTCGCCGGCATGCCCTGCAAGGCTGCCTGCAAGGCGCCACTGCCAAGGATCAACACCGGGATGTACAACGGCAGAATCAGCAGGGCCAGCAACAGGCCGCCACGCTTCAAACCGACCGTCAACGCCGCGCCCACCGCACCGAGCAGGCTCAGTACCGGTGTACCCAGCAATAAAGAAAGCAGCAACACCGGCAGACAGGCGGCAGGCAAACCGAGCATCAACGCCAGCAAAGGTGCGAGCAAAACCAGTGCCAGGCCGGAAAACGCCCAGTGTGCCAGCACCTTGGCCAAAACCAGAAGAGCCAGGGGGTGCGGCGAAAGGACCCACTGTTCCAGCGATCCGTCCTCGAAATCACTGCGAAAAAGCCCGTCCAGCGAGAGTAAAACCGATAAAAGGGCCGCCACCCAGACCAGTCCCGGAGACAAGGTTTGCAACAATTGAGACTCGGGACCGACCGCCAGCGGGAACAGCGAAACGACGATGGCGAAGAACACCAGCGGATTAGCGAGTTCAGCCGGACGGCGGAACAGCAGACGGGCCTCACGGGCGACCAACAGGCCGAAAACACTCATACGGCCCAGTTCCCCAGATCAATGTCGCGATAAGCGGCCGGCATGCGGCTCAGCGTGTGGTGAGTGGTCAAGACCACCATGCCACCGCGCTCGCAGTGGCCGGCCAGGTGTTCTTCGAGCTGCGCCACGCCTTGCTTGTCGAGGGCGGTGAACGGCTCGTCGAGGATCCACAGCGGCGGGCTGTCCAGATACAGCCGCGCCAGTGCCACGCGGCGCTGTTGACCCGCGGACAGCGTGTGGCAGGGAACATCCTCGAAGCCACGCAAGCCGACAGCCGCCAGGGCCTGCCAGATCGCTTCATGGGACGCCGGTTGATGCAGGGCGCACAGCCAGCTCAGGTTCTCTTGTGGGGTCAGCAAGTCCTTGATGCCGGCGGCATGGCCGATCCACAAGAGATTGCGTGCAAGCTCCGCGCGTTGCTCGCTCAGCGGCTGACCGTTGAGCAGCACTTGACCGGCGGTCGGGTGCATCAGGCCGGACAACAGGCGCAACAGGCTGGTCTTGCCACTGCCGTTGGGACCACTGATCTGTACCATTTCGCCACTGGCCATTCTCAAATCGAGATTTTCGAAGAGCAGTCGAAGGTCTCGCTCACAGGCAAGGGCAACGGTTTGCAGGACTGGACTGGTCAAGGGTTCACGGGCCTTATACGGTTCAAGTCGGCGCTGGTGCGGCCGTTAAAGAGATGCAGGATAAAGGTATTGGCGGCCCGGACGAGAGAGCTGCGTCAATTAACTGTGAAATTTTCCGCATTCTGTATACAACGGGACGGCATTATACATGCCATTTCCTACTCTCAAGCGTGCAATTTCCCAAGGTTGTGACCGCGTATGACAGGCGAAATGAACATCCTCCCGCTGCCGCAGGCCACCGCGGCGACCCCGCGTACACCGGCGGTCAGTGGCGAGTTGCTCAAGCTACTGACGCCGATGGAGGGCCTGATCACCGCCGGCCAGACCGCCAAGGCGGAAGTGCTGTCGCTCAAGCAGGCGGATCAGGCCTTTCAATTGCTGCTCAAGCTGACCCTCGAAAACGGTCGGCAGACCATGCTCCAGGCCACCAGCAATCAGCCCTTGGCCCAAGGCACAAGCATCGCGGTCACCCAACCTTCGGCGGGCAACCTGGCGGTCACCGTGCAGCAAGCCATCGCTTCCAGCGTCGCCACCCTCACCCGCATCGACACTGCGCAAATGCCGGCGGGCACCCTGCTGCAGGGTAAAGTGCTGACCTCCCAGGCGTTGCCGCCTGTACCGGGGCAAGCCACGGTGTTCCGCTCGATGGTCAGCCTGCTCAACACCGCGCTGAGCGGCAGCACGCTTAGCATCGACAGTTCGCAGCCGTTGCGCATCGGCACCTTGCTCAGCGCCCAGGTGCAGGATGCTCAGACCTTGAAGTTCGTGCCCTTGAGCAGCCGCCAGGAACAATTGGCTGTGACCCAGCAACTTGTCAGCCAACAAAGTCGCCAGGGCTCACTGGACGGCTTGCTCAAACTGCTGCAAAACCTGCCGGCCTCGACTCAGACCTCAAGCGAGCTGCGCACGGCCGTGGACAGGTTGCTCGCCGGCCTGCCGGACATCCAGCAATTGAGCAGCGCCAAAGGCCTGGCCCAGGCGCTGGCCAGCAGCGGTGCATTCCTGGAATCGAAACTGCTGGGCGGCCAGAACCTGGCGCCTGACATGAAAGGCGACTTGCTCAAACTGGTCGGCCAGTTGTCATCCGCGCTGCCGGCCAGCACCCAGCTCAGTGCGATCATCGCCGCCAACACCTTGGCCCAGGCCATGCCGAGTTTCGTGCGCAATGCCCTGGGCATGCTCGGCCAGGTCAGCGCCAAGCCGTCGCCGACCAGTTTCCCGCTGCCTTCGCGGCTGTTGCAAAGCGCCGAAGGCGAAGATGATCTGGAACACCTGCTGCGCCTGGCCGCAGCCGCGGTTTCACGCCTGCAAAGCCACCAGCTGTCCAGCTTGGAGCAGACCGGTGTCACACCAGACGGGCGCCTGATGAGTACTTGGCAGCTGGAGATTCCGATGCGCAACCTGCAGGACATCGTGCCGTTGCAGGTCAAGTTCCAGCGCGAAGAGGCTCCCGAAAGAGAGCAACCCAAGGAACGCCAGGAGGAACGCCTGCCCAAGCAACAACTATGGCGCATCGAACTGGCGTTCGACATGGAACCGCTCGGGCCGTTGCAGGTTCAGGCGCAGCTGATCCAGGGCAGCCTCAGCAGCCAGCTGTGGGCCGAACGCGCCTACACCGCCAGCCTGATCGAAAACAACCTGGCGGCATTGCGCCAACGAATGCTGGCCGCAGGGTTGAACGTCGGCGATCTCGACTGCCACCTCGGCAAACCTCCCCAAGGTCCACAAACCCGCCTCGAACAACGCTGGGTCGACGAAAACGCATGAAAAACCCCAACGCCCCACGCCAGGCCATCGCCCTCAAGTACGACGGCACCCACGCCCCTACCCTCACGGCCAAGGGCGACGAGGAACTGGCGGAAGAAATCCTGCGCATCGCTCGCGACTGCGAAGTGCCGATCTACGAGAACGCCGAACTGGTGAGCCTGTTGGCGCGGATGGAGTTGGGGGACAGTATCCCGCAGGAACTCTATCTCACGATTGCCGAGATCATTGCGTTTGCGTGGAACTTGAAAGGTAAGTTTCCGGTGGGGCAGGATCCGGATGGGCTGATGGTCGAGAAGGACATCACCGAACGCGGGGATGACTACTGAAGGTTCCAGGACGCCTTCGCGAGCAGGCTCGGATCTCTTGATCGTTCCCACGCTCTGCGTGGGAATGCAGCCCGTGACGCTCCGCGTCACATCCTGGAAGCGGAACGCAGAGCGTCCCAAGAGGCATTCCCACGCAGAGCGTGGGAACGATCCGGGAGGCTCAGTTCTTGTGCACCTTGCTCATCAACTCCGCCTCGGCCTGGGTCAGGCCGCAGGACTGGGTCAGTTCGTCGACGCTGGCGCCCATGCCGACCAGTTTCGCCGCCTGGTCAAATGACAGGCTCTTGGGATCGCGTTGTTCCAGCCGGGTCAGCTTGTCCGGCAATGGCGCGACGAGCGTGCGCAATTCCTGCAGCTCTTCGCCCATGCGCACATTGCCATCCTGGTAATTGTCGACGCGCCTGCCCAAATCCTTGATGCGCTGGTCGCGCTGCGCATCGCCCTGGGCCTGTTGCGCGGCGATCAGCTTTTGCCCGCGGATGTAGGACAAAAACATTGCCAGCGTGCCTGCCCAGAACAGGAACAGGACAATGACCGCCACCTCGAGAATCAATCAGATGTTCTCCAGGTCCGACCATTCTTCTTCGCTCATCATCTTGTCCAGCTCGACAAGGATCAGCAGTTCGTTGTTCTTGTTGCACACGCCCTGGATGAACTTGGCGGACTCTTCGTTACCGACGTTCGGCGCGGTCTCGATTTCCGACTGACGCAGGTAAACCACTTCGGCCACGCTGTCGACCATGATCCCGACCACTTGCTTGTCGGCTTCGATGATGACGATGCGGGTGTTGTCGCTGATTTCGGCATTCATCAGGCCGAAGCGCTGGCGGGTGTCGATCACGGTGACCACGTTGCCGCGCAGGTTGATGATGCCCAGCACATAGCTCGGAGCGCCCGGTACCGGGGCGATTTCGGTGTAGCGCAGGACTTCCTGGACGCGCATCACGTTGATGCCGTAGGTCTCGTTGTCCAGCTTGAAGGTGACCCATTGCAGGATCGGATCTTCGGAACCCTTTGCCGCCGTCGCCTTGTCATTCATACCCTGATCCCCTCAAGAAACCGCCCAGGCGGTATTGTTCTGTTATGTAGTTTTATGGGGCGGCTTCGTGCCGCCCATGTGCCTGGCCCCACCGCTGGCGATCAACTCGGCCAGTTCGCAGACATCGAGCAATGCACACATGTGTTCAATCACCGTGCCCGCCAGCCACGGCCGTTGGCCACGGTGGCTGCGCCATTTGATTTCGTTCGGGTCCAGGCGCAACGAGCGACTGACCTGATGCACCGCCAGCCCCCAATCGTAGCCCTGGACGGAAATCACGTATTGCAGGCCCTGCTTGAAATCCTCGCGGTAACGATCGGGCATGACCCATCGTGCCGTGTCCAACACCTTCAGGTTGCCGGCCTGGCTCGGCAGGATGCCAAGGAACCACTCCGGCTGACCAAACAACGACGTCAGCTCGTGACCAGCCAGTGGATAGATCGAACCCAGGCACACCAGCGGCACCGCCAGGGTCAACCCGGCGACATCGAACAACAGGCATTCGAAAGGTTCGGCCGCCCAGGCTGGTCGACCGTCGGTTTCTGCCGGCGGTGGCATGTCAGCGGGTGGCAGATGCACTTCGACCAATGGCGGTACCAGTACCTGTTGCACTTCGACAGGGGCCGGAATCAAAACCTGTTGGTCTTCGACGGCGGGTGGCACCAAGGTTTGCAGCAAAGGTGCGATCGTCGAGACCGGTGCCAGAACAGGTGTTGGCGCATCGATCACGGCAACCGGTGTTTTCACTACCGGCGCTACCGCCGGGGCGGCTGCGACGACGATGTTCTGCGCGTCGCGAGCCTGCTCTTCGAGTACTGCCGCCTGGAATTCGTCCAGCACAGCGTCGGCCTCGATCACCTCGGGAAGCGTTTCGATTTCCGCTGCGAATTCTTCGGTGATGTCTTGCAGCAGGCTGTCCAGATAGGTCTGCAGCGCCAGTTGCGGACGCGAGGTGATTTTCAATGGCCGGTTCATTGGCATCTCATGCCACCTGCGCAACGAGTTGCGCCGCCAGCAGATGCTTGAGCAGCGCGCGGTAGGCAACGACGCCTCGGCTCTTGCCGTCAAACTGCGAAGGCGTCAGCCCCGCCCGGCTGGCATCGCGCAAGCGTGTGTCGACCGGGATGTAACCCTGCCAGATTTCGTTTGGAAACTTGTCGCGCAACACCCGCAGCGTACCGAGGGATGCCTGCGTGCGGCGATCGAACAGGGTCGGCACGATGGTGAACGGCAAGGCCTGCTTGCGCGAACGATTGATCATCGCCAGGGTGTTGACCATTCGCTCCAGGCCTTTGACCGCCAGGTGCTCGGTCTGCACCGGGATCACCAGTTGCTGGCTTGCCGCCAAGGCATTGACCATCAGCACCCCGAGCAACGGCGGGCTGTCGATCACCGCGTAATCGAAGTCCTGCCACAACTGCGCCAGGCTCTTGGCAATCACCAGGCCCAGGCCACTCTGGCCCGGCGACTGGCGCTCAAGGGTGGCCAGCGCGGTGCTCGAAGGCAACAGCGAAATGGATTCGTGACTGGTGGGCAGCAACAGCTGGCCGGGCAGGCCCTGGGGCACGCTGCCTTTATGCAGGAACAGGTCGTAGCTGCTGTGTTCCAGGCTGTCGGGGTCGTAACCGAAATAGCTGGTCATGGAGCCGTGGGGGTCGAGATCGACCACGACCACGCGCTTGCCCGCCTCGGCCAGTAACCCGGCTAAAGCGATGGAAGAAGTGGTTTTACCGACACCACCCTTTTGATTGGCAACTGCCCAGACTCTCATTCGATTGTTCCTCCCGGCCGGGTCGACCGGGAAATAGCTCAACGTGTTAATGCGGGCGACGGAGAATTGACGGCGTTCTCTCGAACCGGCGACTTGACCGTGGCTGGTGCAGTTTGTGTGCCAGCACGCTTCAAGGCGGCATCCGGTTGTGCATTGGCCGCCCCCGTCGCGGTGAGGCTGCGCCGCACGTCGAGGTTGCGCGACACCACCAGGACCACGCGACGGTTGCGCGCCCGGCCCTCGGCCGTGGCGTTATTGGCCACCGGCTGGAACTCGCCATAGCCCACCGAGGCCAGGCGACCGGGATTGACCCCCTGCATCGCCAGCATGCGCACGATGCTGGCCGAACGGGCCGAGGACAGCTCCCAGTTGGTGGGATACTGCGCGGTGCGGATCGGTTGGTCGTCGGTGAAACCCTCGACATGGATCGGGTTGTCGAACGGTTTGAGGATCGCCGCGACCTTGTCGATGATATTGAAGGCGATGTCGCTGGGCATGGCATCGCCGCTGCCGAACAACAGGCTGGAATTGAGCTCGATCTCGACCCACAACTCGTTGCCGCGCACGGTCATCTGTTTGGAGCTGATCAGGTCGCCGAAGGCCGCGCTGATGTCATCGGCGATGCTCTTGAGCGGATCGCTGGCACCCGAGACACCGGCATCGACCTGGTCACTGTCCTTGACCAACGGCTTGGCCGGGGTCACGGTCTTCGGCCGCTCGTCACCGATGGGGATTGGCTTGAGCGCGCGATCGCTATCGGTGAAGACGCCGATCAATGCCTCGGAAATGACTTTGTACTTGCCTTCGTTGATCGACGAAATCGAGTACATCACCACGAAAAACGCGAAGAGCAAGGTGATGAAGTCGGCGTAGGAAACCAGCCAGCGCTCATGGTTTACATGTTCATCATGTTGACGACGACGAGCCATAGTCCATTACCCCCATCAATCCATGAAGCCCTGGAGCTTCAACTCGATAGAGCGCGGGTTTTCACCTTCGGCGATCGACAGGATTCCTTCCAGCAACATTTCGCGATAACGCGACTGGCGCAACGCGATGGACTTGAGTTTGGCGGCAATCGGCAGCAACACCAGGTTGGCACTGGCCACACCGTAAATGGTGGCGACGAAGGCCACGGCGATGCCATTGCCCAGCTGCGACGGATCGCCCAGGTTGCCCATCACGTGAATCAGGCCCATTACCGCACCGATGATGCCGATGGTCGGCGCATAACCGCCCATGCTTTCGAAAACCTTGGCGGCTTCGATGTCGCGGCTTTCCTGGGTGTAGAAATCCACCTCGAGAATGCTGCGGATCGCTTCCGGCTCGACGCCATCGACCAGCAATTGCAGGCCTTTGCGCGAGTAGCTGTCGGGTTCGGTATCGGCCACCCCTTCCAGCCCCAGCAGGCCTTCCTTGCGGGCGGTCAGGCTCCAGTTGACGACGCGATCGATACCACCGGCCAGGTCGACCCGCGGAGGAAACAGGATCCACGCCAGAATCTGCATGGCACGCTTGAAGGCGCTCATGGGCGATTGCAGCAACGCCGCGCCGATGGTCCCCCCCAGCACGATCAACGCGGCCGGACCGTTGGCCAGCGCACCGATATGTCCGCCTTCGAGGTAGTTGCCGCCAATGATGGCGACGAACGCCATGATGATGCCGATGAGACTTAAAACGTCCATCAGACACACGCCTCGACGATGTGCCGGCCGATGTCGTCCAGTGCATACACCGCGTCGGCCAGTTCGGCCTTGACGATGGCCATGGGCATGCCATAGATCACGCAGCTGGCTTCATCCTGGGCCCAGATCGAACTGCCGCTCTGCTTGAGCAGGCGTGCGCCTTCGCGACCGTCGGCGCCCATGCCGGTCAGTACCACCGCCAGAACTTTGTCGCCATAGGACTTGGCTGCCGACCCGAAGGTGATGTCCACGCACGGCTTGTAGTTCAAGCGCTCGTCGCCCGGCAGGATTTTCACCGCACCCCGGCCGTCGATCATCATCTGCTTGCCGCCGGGTGCCAACAACGCCAGGCCCGGGCGCAGGATGTCGCCGTCCTCGGCTTCCTTGACGCTGATCCGGCAGAGCTTGTCCAGGCGCTCGGCGAACGCCTTGGTGAAGGCCGCCGGCATGTGCTGGACCAACACGATCGGGGCGGGGAAGTTGGCTGGCAGCTGGGTCAATACCCGCTGCAGGGCCACCGGGCCGCCGGTGGACGTACCGATGGCCAGCAATTTGTAGGCTTTGCGTTTGGGCGCAGGCGACGACGGTGCGTGCACAGGTGCACGGCTCGGGATCGGCGTGGGGGTCGGGCGCACCGGCGCGCTGCTGCCATAACCGAAAGTGCTCGAAGGCGTTGGCGTCGGAGCCGGTGCTACCACCGGCGCCGGTGCGCTGTAGCTGCTGATGCGACGATTGCTGCGCGAGATGCTGAGGATCTTCTCGCACAGCAGTTGCTTGACCTTCTCGGGGTTGCGCGAGATGTCTTCGAAGTTCTTCGGCAGGAAGTCCACCGCGCCGGCGTCCAGCGCGTCCAGGGTGACCCGGGCGCCTTCATGGGTCAGCGAGGAAAACATCAAGACCGGGGTCGGGCAGCGCTGCATGATGTGCCGTACCGCGGTGATGCCGTCCATCATCGGCATCTCGTAGTCCATGGTGATCACGTCCGGCTTGAGGGCCAGCGCCTGATCGATCGCCTCTTTGCCATTGGTCGCCGTGCCGACGACCTGGATATTGGAATCCGCTGAAAGAATTTCCGAGACGCGGCGACGGAAAAACCCTGAATCGTCCACCACCAGGACCTTGACTGCCATAAACACTCCATTAGACGCAGCGAGGCGTCAGTCGCCACCGCTGCGCCAGAATCAAATACGCCGTGTGGCGTAACGCTTGAGCATGCTCGGAACATCGAGAATCAGCGCGATGCGGCCGTCACCGGTAATGGTGGCGCCCGACATGCCCGGGGTTCCCTGGAGCATTTTGCCCAATGGCTTGATGACCACTTCTTCCTGGCCCACCAGCTGGTCGACGACAAAGCCGATCCGCTGGGTGCCCACCGAAAGGATCACCACGTGGCCTTCGCGCTGCTCTTCGTGAGCGGCGGAGCTGACCAGCCAGCGCTTGAGGTAGAACAACGGCAGTGCCTTGTCCCGCACGATCACCACTTCCTGGCCGTCGACCACGTTGGTGCGCGACAGGTCGAGGTGGAAGATCTCGTTGACGTTCACCAGCGGGAAGGCGAACGCCTGGTTGCCGAGCATGACCATCAGGGTCGGCATGATCGCCAGGGTCAGCGGCACCTTGATGACGATTTTCGAGCCCTGGCCCTTGGCCGAATAGATGTTGATCGAACCGTTGAGCTGGGAGATCTTGGTTTTCACCACGTCCATGCCCACGCCACGACCCGACACGTCGGAGATCTCGGTCTTGGTCGAGAAACCCGGGGCGAAGATCAGGTTGTAGCACTCGGTATCGCTCAGGCGGTCGGCCGCGTCCTTGTCCATCACCCCGCGTTTTACCGCGATGGCCCGCAGGACATTCGGGTCCATGCCCTTGCCGTCGTCGGAGATCGACAACAGGATGTGATCGCCTTCCTGCTCGGCCGCCAGGATCACCTTGCCGCCACGGGCCTTGCCCGAGGCTTCGCGTTCTTCCGGCGATTCGATGCCGTGGTCGACCGCGTTGCGCACCAGGTGGACCAGCGGGTCGGCCAGGGCCTCGACCAGGTTCTTGTCGAGGTCGGTGTCTTCGCCGACCAGCTCCAGGTTGATCTCTTTCTTGAGCTGGCGCGCCAGGTCGCGAACCAGGCGCGGGAAGCGCCCGAAGACTTTCTTGATCGGCTGCATCCGGGTCTTCATGACCGCGGTCTGCAGGTCGGCCGTGACCACGTCGAGGTTCGACACGGCCTTGGACATGGCTTCGTCGGCACTGTTGGCGCCCAGGCGCACCAGGCGGTTCCGCACCAGCACCAGTTCGCCGACCATGTTCATGATCTCGTCGAGCCGCGCGGTATCGACCCGCACGGTGGTCTCGGCTTCGCTGGCCGGCTTTTCCGCGGGCGGCGCAGCCGGGGCACGGGCCGCAGCCGGTACCGCGGCGGCAACCGGTGCCGGCGCTTCGGCTTTCGGTTCGGGCGCCTTGGCCACGGGCTTAGGTGCAACGACCTTGGCGGTCGATGCCGCCACCGAGGTATTCGAGCCGCTCGTTGCTGTCGCGGTGCCGACTTCGCTGAACTTGCCTTTGCCGTGCAATTCGTCGAGCAGTGCCTCGAATTCATGGTCGCTGATCAGGTCACTGCCGGCCGCCGCTGCGGTGGGCGCTGCCGGAGCAGGCACCGATGCGATGGCCGATTCCAGCGCCTCGACCGCAAAGTTGCCCTTGCCGTGCAACTGGTCGAGCAAGGCTTCGAATTCTTCGTCGGTGATGTCGGAGCTATCGCCAGCGGCTTTAGGCTCTGGTGGCGCGGCGGGCGCCGGGGCCACCGCATCGACGGCGAACTTGCCCTTGCCGTGCAGTTGATCGAGCAACGACTCGAACTCGGCATCGGTGATTTCGTCGCTGACAGCCGTATCGCTTGCAGCCACTTCGCTGGCAGGTGCAGGAACAACGGCTGGCGCTTCGGCCTGGGCCTTGACGGCGTTCAGCGAGTCCAGCAACTGTTCGAATTCGTTATCGGTAATATCGCCTGAATCGGCTTCGACCACTGCCGCTTCAACCACTGCAGCAGGCGCAGCAGCCACCTCGTCAGCCGCTTGCGGCTCGGCCAGACGGGCCAGTGCCGCCAGCAACTCGGGGGTTGCAGCCGTGATCGGGCAGCGTTCGCGCACTTCGCTGAACATGCCGTTCACCGCATCCAGCGCTTCGAGGACCACGTCCATCAATTCCGAGTCGACGCGACGTTCGCCCTTGCGCAGGATGTCGAATACGTTCTCGGCGATGTGGCAGCACTCCACCAGCTCGTTGAGCTGGAGGAAGCCAGCGCCCCCTTTTACAGTGTGAAAACCGCGAAAAATTGCATTGAGCAAGTCCGCATCATCCGGACGGCTTTCCAGCTCGACCAGTTGCTCGGACAGTTGCTCTAGAATCTCGCCGGCCTCAACCAGGAAATCCTGAAGGATCTCTTCATCGGCGCCGAAGCTCATTAAGGGGGTGCTCCTACAGGTCTAAAAACCCAAAAACCTAAAATTCTTAAATTCTAAAAACCTAGGCTGGATAACAAATCGTCCACATCGTCCTGACCGGACATAACGTCTTCTCTTTTATCGGCATGAATCTGCGGACCTTCACCCTTGGAGAGATGTTTTTGTGGATCTTTTTCTGCAAGCATCGCCGCACGGTCATGTTCGATGCCCGCAAAGCGGTCTACCTGACTGGCCATCAGCACGAGCTTGAGCAAGTTGCTTTCTACTTCGGTGACCAACTGGGTCACGCGCTTGATCACCTGGCCGGTGAGGTCCTGGTAATCCTGGGCAAGCAGAATGTCATTGAGATTGCTCGACACCGCACGGTTGTCCGCGCTGCTGCGCGCCAGGAAGCCGTCGACGCGCCGGGCCAACTCACGAAACTCTTCAGCCCCGACTTCGCGGCGCATGAAGCGGCCCCAGTCGGTGCTCAAGCCCTGGGCTTCGTCAGCCAGGCTGTTGACCAGCGGTGTGGCGTTTTCCACCAGGTCCATGGTGCGGTTGGCGGCGGCTTCGGTCAGCTTCACCACATACCCCAGGCGCTCGGTGGCGTCGGTGATCTGTGACACTTCCTCGGCTTGCGGCATGTGCGGGTCAATCTGGAAGTTGACGATCGCGCTATGCAGCTCGCGGGTGAGCTTGCCCACTTCCTGATACAGGCCGCGGTCACGGGTCTGGTTGAGCTCATGGATCAATTGCACAGCATCGCCGAACCTGCCCTTTTCAAGGCTCGCGACCAATTCGACGGCGTGTTTTTTCAGGGTCGATTCAAAATCGCCCTGGGATGATTCGTTATGCCCCATAGCTCCCCCGTGGCGCAGTTCAACCGATGCGTTCGAAAATCTTCTCGATTTTTTCTTTCAACGCCTGGGCCGTGAAGGGTTTGACGACATAGCCGTTTACGCCGGCCTGGGCCGCTTCGATGATCTGCTCGCGCTTGGCTTCGGCAGTCACCATCAGCACGGGCAGGTGCTTGAGCCTTTCATCGGCGCGCACGTGGCGCAGCAGATCGATACCGGTCATGCCAGGCATGTTCCAGTCCGTCACCAGAAAGTCGATGCTCCCGCTGTTGAGTACCGGAATGGCGGTAGTGCCATCGTCGGCCTCGACCGTGTTGGTGAACCCAAGGTCACGCAACAGGTTCTTGATGATCCGCCGCATCGTTGAGAAGTCATCAACGATGAGGATTTTCATGTTCTTGTCCAATTCGACCTCCAAGCAGACTAAAACGCGCCCAGCACCTGGACGCGCCATTTCAATCAATCTGGCGAAACACTTGATGACTGTTTGGGTTACAACGGATCGAGGCCGGCGCGGTTCATCACCCCACCAACCGCGTCGCAGTGCCCCCACACTGCCTTCAGCGCGCTCGCCACTCTCCCAGACGCCCCCGCAAACGGGCCGCGCACTGGCTGTGTAACTGGCTGACCCGGGATTCGCTGACCCCCAGGACCTCGCCGATTTCCTTGAGATTCAGTTCTTCGTCGTAGTACAGCGCCAACACCAATCGCTCACGCTCCGGCAAATTGGCGATCGCGTCCGCCAGCGCTGCCTGGAAGCGTTCATCTTCCAGATCGCGAGACGGTTCCAGATGAGCACTGGCGCCGTCCTCGTGCAGCCCTTCATGTTCGCCGTCCTGCAACAGGTCGTCGAAACTGAACAGGCGGCTGCCCAGGGTGTCGTTCAAAATCCCGTAGTAATCGTCAAGACTCAATTGGAGTTCGGCCGCAACTTCGTGATCTTTAGCGTCACGGCCGGTTTTCGCTTCAATCGAGCGAATGGCGTCGCTGACCATTCGCGTATTGCGGTGGACCGAACGAGGCGCCCAGTCACCCTTGCGCACTTCATCGAGCATGGCGCCGCGGATGCGGATGCCTGCGTAGGTCTCGAAACTGGCGCCTTTGCTGGCGTCGTATTTGGTCGATACTTCCAGCAGGCCGATCATCCCGGCCTGGATCAGGTCTTCGACCTGGACACTGGCCGGCAGACGCGCCAGCAAGTGATAGGCAATGCGTTTAACCAGCGGCGCGTAACGCTCGATCAGCTCGTACTGCGCGTTACGCGCCGATGCCTTGTAGAGGTTGTAACCGCTGGCGGTCATAGCACCGGTCCTGCCGTTTGTTGCACGAGGCGCTCGACGAAAAACTCCAGGTGCCCGCGCGGGTTGGCGGGCAACGGCCAGGTATCGACCTTCTGCGCGATCGCCTTGAATGCCAGCGAGCACTTGGAGCGCGGGAAGGCCTCGTAGACGGCGCGCTGCTTCTGCACGGCCTTGCGCACGCTTTCGTCGTAAGGCACCGCGCCGACGTATTGCAGGGCGACGTCGAGGAAGCGGTCGGTGACCTTGGTCAACTTGGCGAACAGGTTGCGCCCTTCCTGGGGGCTCTGCGCCATGTTGGCCAGCACGCGGAAACGGTTCATGCCGTAATCGCGGTTGAGCAACTTGATCAACGCATAGGCGTCAGTGATCGAGGTCGGCTCGTCGCACACCACCAGCAACACTTCCTGGGCCGCGCGCACGAAACTGACCACAGATTCACCAATGCCCGCCGCCGTGTCGATCACCAGCACGTCGAGATTGTCACCGATGTCGCTGAAGGCCTGGATCAGGCCGGCGTGCTGGGCCGGGCTCAAGTGGACCATGCTCTGGGTGCCGGACGCCGCGGGAACGATGCGGATGCCGCCGGGGCCCTGCAACAGTACGTCACGCAGTTCACAGCGGCCTTCGATCACATCGGCCAGGGTACGTTTGGGTGTCAGCCCCAACAGAACGTCGACGTTCGCCAGGCCCAGGTCGGCGTCCAGCAGCATGACGCGCCGGCCAAGCTCAGCCAAAGCCAGGGACAAGTTCACTGACACGTTAGTTTTGCCGACGCCACCTTTGCCGCCGGTCACCGCGATCACCTGTACAGGATGCATGCTGCCCATGTTATTTCTTTACCTTGTTCTGCATAGACGGGGCCACATAACTGGCTGCGCGTTCACAACCGGAACAATGCATGGCAGGCCATCGATGTAGGGTACAAAAACTATTCATTGTTACCTCAGCCAACCTGCTTGGTCGGACTGTGGTAGATATCAGCGAACATGTCAGCCATGGCCTCTTCGCTGGGTTCTTCCTGCATTTGCACGCTGACGGCCCGACTGACCAGTTGATGACGACGCGGCAGATGCAGATCATCCGGAATCCGCGGGCCATCGGTCAGGTAGGCCACCGGCAACTCATGGCTGATGGCCAGACTCAACACCTCGCCCAAGCTTGCCGTTTCATCCAGTTTAGTCAGGATGCAGCCAGCGAGCCCGCAACGCTTGTAACTGTGATAAGCGGCGGTTAGAACCTGTTTCTGGCTGGTGGTTGCCAGGACCAGATAATTTTTTGAGCGGATGCCTCGAGCGGCCAGGCTTTCGAGCTGCATGCGCAGGGCCGGGTCGCTGGCTTGCAGGCCGGCGGTATCGATCAGCACCACGCGCTTGCGCAACAAGGGATCCAGCGCCTGGACCAGCGACTGGTTCGGATCGACGTGGGTCACCGGCACATTGAGGATCCGCCCGAGGGTCTTGAGCTGTTCCTGGGCACCGATGCGGAAGCTGTCCATGCTCACCAGCGCAATGTTCTGCGCGCCGTACTTAAGCACGTAACGGGCCGCCAGCTTGGCCAATGTGGTGGTCTTGCCCATGCCGGCCGGGCCGACCATGGCGATTACACCGCCTTCTTCCAGCGGTTCCATTTCCGGCGTGACGATCATCCGCGCCAGGTGCGCCAGCAACATGCGCCAGGCCTGACGGGGTTCTTCAATTTCACTGACCAGCGCCAGCAGGTCCCGCGACAACGGGCCGGACACGCCAATGCGTTGCAGGCGACGCCACAGGGTCGCCTGGTCCGGGCGACTGCCCTGCAGCTGGTTCCAGGCCAGCGAACCCAGTTGCACTTCCATGAGTTCGCGCAGGCTGTTGAGCTCCGAACGCATCGAGTCGAAGACCCGCGTATCAATCGCGGCCGCCGGGGCAGGTGCTGGAGCGGGACGGCGCGCTTCGGCAAGGGTCGGTTCGATCAGCGGTTCGGCAGCGGTCAGCGGCAGGCCGGCAAACAACTGTTGATTGGTGCCCTTGTCGCTATCGCCCTCGCCGCGCAGGCTCAATTCGGCCTGGGCAGTGACGATCCGCGACTGAGTCTTGCGCAGCTCGTCCTCGAGTTCCATGTTCGGCACGCGCGGGGCCAGCGCCGACGGTTGGTAATCCAGGGCAGCCGTAATCTCGACACCACCGGCGATGCGGCGGTTGCCAATGATCGCGGCATCGGCGCCCAGCTCTTCACGAACCAGCTTCATGGCCTGACGCATATCGGCGGCGAAAAAACGCTTAACTTGCATGAATCACTACCTCAGCCGTTGGGCCCTACTGTCGCAACGATGGTCACTTGCTTGTTGTCAGGAATTTCCTGATAAGCCAACACATGCAAACCCGGGACCGCGAGCCGGCCAAATCGCGAGAGCATCGCGCGAACCGGACCAGCTACCAGCAGAATCACCGGTTGACCTTGCATCTCCTGCCGCTGCGCCGCATCGATCAACGAGCGCTGCAGCTTTTCAGCCATGCTTGGCTCCAGCAGAACGCCCTCTTCAGAGCCTTGTCCTGCCTTCTGCAGACTATTGAGCAATATTTGTTCCAACCTTGGCTCCAGCGTGATCACTGGCAGCTCGGAGTCAGTGCCTACAATGCTTTGCACGATTGCGCGGGATACGCCGACGCGCACCGCGGCGACCAGTGCGGCGGTATCTTGACTCTTGTTGGCGTTGTTCGCGATGGCTTCGGCAATGCTACGAATGTCGCGTACCGGCACCTGTTCGGCCAACAGCGCCTGCAGGACCTTGAGCAATTGCGAGAGCGACAGCACGCCCGGTACCAGCTCTTCGGCCAGCTTCGGCGAGTTTTTCGCCAGCAATTGCATGAGTTGCTGGACTTCCTCGTGGCCGATCAACTCGCTGGAGTGCTTGTACAGGATCTGGTTCAGGTGGGTGGCCACCACGGTACTGGCATCGACCACGGTGTAACCCAGCGATTGCGCCTGGGCGCGCTGGCTGATTTCTATCCACACCGCCTCCAGGCCGAAAGCCGGATCTTTGGCGGTTATACCGTTGAGCGTGCCGTAGACCTGACCCGGGTTGATCGCCAGCTCCCGGTCCGGGTAAATCTCCGCCTCGGCCAGGATCACCCCCATCAGGGTCAGGCGATAGGCGCTCGGCGCCAGGTCGAGGTTGTCGCGGATGTGCACCGTGGGCATGAGAAAGCCCAGGTCCTGGGACAGCTTCTTGCGCACGCCCTTGATCCGTGCCAGCAATTGACCACCCTGGTTGCGGTCCACCAGCGGAATCAGCCGGTAGCCCACTTCCAGGCCGATCATGTCGATCGGCGTCACATCATCCCAGCCCAGCTCCTTGGTTTCCTGGGCGCGGGCCGGGGATGGCAACAGTTCCTGCTGACGCTTGACCTCTTGCAGGGCCTGCACCTTGGCCGTGTTCTGTTTTTTCCAGAACAGATACGCACCACCCGCGGCCAGGGCGGCCATGGACAGGAAGGAAAAGTGCGGCATGCCGGGCACCAGCCCCATCACCGCCATCAAGCCCGCCGACACCGCCAACGCCTTGGGCGAAGCGAACATCTGCCGATTGATCTGCTTGCCCATGTCTTCGGAGCCCGAAGCACGGGTCACCATGATCGCCGCCGCTGTGGATAACAACAGTGATGGCAATTGCGCCACCAAACCGTCACCAATGGTCAGCAGGGCGTACACCTTGCCGGCATCGGCGAAGGTCATGTTGTGCTGGAAGATACCGACCGCCATGCCGCCGATCAGGTTGATGAACAGAATCAGCAAGCCAGCGATGGCATCACCGCGCACGAACTTGCTGGCACCGTCCATCGAGCCATAGAACTCGGCCTCCTGCGCCACTTCCGAACGCCGGGCCTTGGCCTGGGCCTGATCGATCAGGCCGGCATTGAGGTCGGCGTCGATGGCCATTTGCTTGCCGGGCATCGCATCGAGGGTGAACCGCGCGCTCACCTCGGAAATACGCCCGGCACCCTTGGTCACCACGACAAAGTTGATGATCATCAGGATCGCGAACACCACGATACCAACCACGTAGTTACCGCCGATCACCACCTCGCCGAAGGCCTGGATCACCTTGCCAGCCGCCGCATGACCGTCCTGGCCGTGGAGCATCACCACCCGCGTGGACGCAACGTTGAGCGCCAACCGCAGGAGCGTCGCCACCAGCAGAATGGTCGGGAACACCGCAAAATCCAGCGGCCGCAAGGCGTAGACGCACACCAGCAGCACGACGATCGACAGGGCAATGTTGAACGTGAAGAACACGTCCAGCAGGAACGGCGGCATCGGCAACATCATCATCGCCAACATGACCAGCAACAACAGCGGCACGCCCAGATTGCCTCGACTGAGGTCAGCAATGTTGCTGCGGGCACTGTTGATTAACTGAGAGCGATCCACCGGTATTCCCCGTTCCTTTGAAGCAAAACTTTTGACGCCAGAAGCTGGCGCAAAGCGGCTACTGCAAGAAGCCTTCCAACTTTTGCGGGAGGTTGAAATAGAGGTTTTATCGCAGGATTTGATTTGCCTGGCGTCATCGCGGGCAAGCCCGGCTCCCACCGTTTAATGTCTATTGCTGATTTCGCGATTACCCCCAATCACTGGAGGAGCGAGGCTTGCCCGCGAAGAGGACGGCACTGCCACCGAGCATCTCGCAAAGCACAAACGACCCGCAAATCGAAGATGCAACCCCAGCACACCTATCAGTTCTGCTAGTTCCCAACTTTTCTGAAGAGGCCAATACTGAGCTCCCTCACATCGGACCTTGGGGTAACCGCCCATGACATCATCACCGCGCGAAACCGAGCTCTGCCATTACCACTACGACCCCCTCGATCGCCTGATCAGTCATGCACTGGCAGACGCCCCCAGGCGCCAGCGCTTCTACTGCAAAAGCAGGCTGACCACCGAGATACAGGGTGCGATGCGCTACTCGATCGTCCAGCAAGATGACCAGTTGTTGGCGCAGCAACGAAGTGAGGGTGATGCATCTGATATCACGCTGCTGGCCACCGATCAGCAGCGTTCGGTGCTGCAGACGGTCAGGGCCAATCAGCTACCGCAGCCCATCGCCTATTCGCCCTATGGTCACCGCTCTGCTGAAAGCGGGTTACTCAGCCTGCTCGGTTTTAACGGCGAACGGCCGGATCCGGTGACTGGGCATTACTTGCTAGGAAATGGGTATCGGGCGTTTAATCCGGTGTTGATGAGGTTTACCAGCCCGGATAGTTTGAGTCCTTTTGAAGTAGGTGGCTTGAACCCCTACGCTTATTGCGCAGGAAATCCAATCAATCGATACGACCCGACCGGGCACGTTACCCTGATACCTAGTATATCAAGCTTTGTTCATGGCCGAGTTATACAAGCCAGCAACCTTTTACCTCCACCCACTAAGACAACCTCAAATATCATAATAAACTCTCGAGCGAACACTCCAATTACTGAAAAAGCGACTTACAATAAATTCCTTTTATCTAAAGACCCCAATCGCGTCCCCACCCCGATGAAAGAAGCAAATGAGGCTAGCCTAAAAGGCCGAGTTCCAGTTGAAGGAATGGTCAAAATGGGAACAACAATAAACCCTAAGGCGACACTTTATGAACTGACTTACTCGACAGTCCCGGGAAAGGACCTGAAAACAGCACACAAAATCGTAGCTCTCCCACCGATTGACGACACAATAAATGCGGGAAACTTTCAGAATGAAGTTTTCAGAGTAATGAGGAGACATCCATTTAATGCACAACAACGAACCAAAAAACTTAATGACTTAAAAATAGAGGCCCTGAACGGTAAAATCAGAGGAGTTCATCCCGACTCCCCATATGTTCGCAACTACGACCCATCAAAATAAGGAAAAAGAGGAAAAAGGGGACAGATTTATTTAATCGCCACGTACAATAAGGCAACGATAGATTTGCTTACAATAAACAGGGATGATTTTTTCGCTACGACTACGCTTTTCACGTAATCGCAAGGACGTAGGAAGACACATGCCAAGAATCGGACGCGTAGTATTGCCAAACTACCCCCACCATGTCGTACAGCGGGGCCACAATCAGCAGGTGGTATTCGCTGATACCCGTGATTTTGAGTACTACCTCGCAGACCTGCCCGAGCTAAAAGAGACCCTCGGCCTGAGGGTTTATGCCTATTGTTTGATGACCAATCATGTCCATCTTTTGCTCTCACCTGGCGACACGCCCGCAAGCTTAGGGCAACTGATGAAAGCTCTCGCCGCTCGCATGACTCGTTATCGAAATAAGCTGGAAGGCCGTTCAGGAACTCTATGGGAGAGTCGTTACAAGTCTAGCGTCGTTCAATCGGACACTTACCTACTAGCGTGTAGCCGATACATTGAGTTAAACCCCGTGAGAGCTCACATTGTGTCGAGAGCGGAAAACTATCCGTGGTCGAGCTATCGTCTTCGTGTAGTGGAGCCGGCAGAAAACAACTGGCTGGACATTGACCCATGCTTTGAAGCCCTTGGCTCAACAGAACTCGTTCGACGAGAACGATATACAAATTTTGTAGAGCAAGTTGCTCCGATTGGAGAACTGGACCTAATCAGAAGTGCACTACAGCGAGGACAACTGACAGGAGCCTCGCGCTTTGCGGAAGAAATAGAGCACATCACAGGGCTTCGAATAACAGGTCGAGGCCAAGGCAGACCCACGAAAAATATCAACAAAGATTAGCGAAATGGTCAAAATCCGCTACGTTCAATGCGCCCCCCCTTTTCTTGCCTCTTTTCTCTCTTAAATAAATCTGTCCCCTTTTCACTGTCCCCTTTTCACTTTTCAGTCCATTTTATTTTCCGACTTAAAGTGTGACCCCCACCTCTGCAGAAACCAGCAAAACTCACTCCCCGCCTAAATCATGCCCCCGCCGATAGTTGTTACGAATAACACTATCAATCAGCGAATCACCCGGAAAATCCGCCAACACGATACCCACCGTCCTCACCTGCGTCGACTGATTATTCAGCGACGTCAAATCGTCTCGCGTCAGTACATTGGTGCCCTCAAAGGAAATAAAACACGTACCTGCCGTACACCCCGTCCTTGGAAACCTTGGATAGAGGTCGCTATGCCCAAAATCAATCAGCCCTGTCCACAACCTTGCTGCATCCGTTCCCGGCGACACATGGCCACTGGCAACAAAATAGGGAAACGAACGATGACTGGCCGACAGGTAATTCAGATAAAACGTATCCCGACTGCCCGCTGCGGCATTGTGCAACTGCTGTTTGATCTTGATGTACTTGTCATGCAGATCCCAGTTCGAGCCCATGGAGTAATCGTCTTGAATGTTGAAAATGCTCCCATCCCTGTAACTGAGCCCGAATTTATTGAGCCTGGTATCGGCCGATAACACCACAAACTTGCCGCGCGCTTCGCCCAGCGTAAGCTGCGGGTTCTGGGTTTTCAGATAGATACCCGAATACAGCTGCATGTACTGGTCGAAGACATACTCCAGGCCCTGGCTGACGTTCGTGTCTGCCTCATGCTCATCACTCACCCGAATCAGTGCCGTTTCACTGGGATTGTCTCGAAGAAACCGCTTGATCGCCTCCAGCGCCGAGCCCAACATCCTGTCCAGGAACACTGCACCGTGGTGCAGCGCCAAGGCATCGCCTGTGCGACGAATCCGCAGGTCGAATACCCGTATTCCGTACTCCAACTGTTTATCGAAACCGAGGGTTTGAGTTTCCACGACATCCTTGAAAACCGGATACCAGGTGACCTGGAAAGTGGCCGAATCATGAGTACCCGGTAACGCCATCTCACTGAGTTGGACATCGTCCCGGATCGTTTTCATCCATTGCGATCTATCGGTGAACGGATCATCCGGATCATGGGAGTAGGCGTCGTCGAGATGGCCGTAAGCGGGCCATGCCAGACAGTAGAGTAGCCCCAGAAACAATCCTGTAGTCATTCCAAGCTTCATAGTCATGCCCTCCTTGGCTGCTAATGAACGCCTTTCGATGTTAACTGGATGGACTCGGAGAGTGCCCTACATAGATATTTTTTGCGCTGGCACTTAATCAGGAATCCCGGCGCAGATCTGGCGGGATGGGAAGATCGTCTTTAAGCGGATCCGGCCGCTTGCCCTTGCCCGCACGATATTGGCGAATCTGATAGACGTACGCCAACACCTGCGCCACCGCCAGATACAACCCGCCCGGAATTTCCTGCTCAAGCTCGGTGGAGTAATAAATCGACCGCGCCAACGCCGGGGATTCCAGCAGCAGAATCTCGTTGGCCGTTGCAATCTCGCGAATCTTCAACGCCAGGAAGTCACTGCCCTTGGCGATCAACATCGGCGCCCCGCCATTGTCCGGGTCGTACTTGAGCGCCACGGCGTAGTGCGTCGGGTTGGTGATGACTACGTCGGCCTCGGGAATGGCGGCCATCATCCGCCGCTGGGACATCTCGCGCTGCAGCTGTCGAACTCGTTGCTTGACCTCAGGTCGCCCCTCTTGATCCTTGTGCTCGTCACGCACTTCCTGCTTGGTCATCAGCAGTTTCTTGTGGCTTTCCCAGAGCTGCACCGGCACGTCCACCACAGCGATGAGGATCAGCCCGCAGGCCATCCACAAGGTACTCCAGCCCACGACTTGCAGGCTGTGAATGATGGCCATGTCCAAGGGCTCATGGGCGATACGCAGCAGGTCATCGATGTCCGCCGACAACACCGCCAGCGCCACGAACAGAATGATGATGAATTTGGCCAGGGCCTTGAGCAGTTCGACCAGCGACTTGGTCGAGAACATGCGCTTGAGCCCGGGGCCAGGATTCAAGCGGCTGAATTTGGGCGCCATGGAATTCGCCGCGAACAGCCAGCCCCCCAGGGAAATCGGACCGATGATGGCAGCCAGCACCAACGTGATCATCACTGGCTGGATCGACCAAAGGGCAATCTGCCCCGAGCGCATCAGGTAGGTGGCCATGGAGTTCTGGTCCAGGATCACTTCCCGTGGCAGCGAGAAGTTGATGCGCATCAGCTCCATCATGTCCTGCGCCATGGCGCCGCCAAAAATCAATAATGCCGAGGCACCGACCAGCATGATCGCCAGGGTGCTGAGCTCCTTTGACCGGGCTACCTCGCCCTTTTCACGGGAGTCCTGCTTGCGCTTCTCCGTGGGGTCTTCTGTTTTGTCCTGACCGCTTTCGCTCTCAGCCATGACTCAGCTCGCCCGTGCCATTTCGCGTAACAACTGCAAGGCCTCGGAGGCCAGCGGTTGATACTGATTGAGAATGTCCGCCAGCCCGACCCAGATGATAAACAACCCAAGCACCAGGATCAGCGGGAAGCCGACTGAGAAAATGTTCAGTTGCGGCGCTGCCCGGGTCATGACGCCAAACGCGATGTTAACCACCAGCAGCGCGGTAATCGCCGGCAGCACCAGCAGCAACGCCGAACCGAGTACCCAACCGAGTTTGCCGGCCAGCTCCCAGTAGTGATTGACCATCAGGCCGCCACCCACCGGCAACGTGGTGAAGCTCTCGGTGAGGATCTCGAACACCACCAGATGACCGTTCATGGACAGGAACAGCAGCGTCACCAGCATGGTGAAAAACTGCCCGATGACTGCCGTCGATACACCGTTGGTCGGGTCGATCATGGAGGCGAAGCCCATGCCCATTTGAATGGCGACGATCTGTCCGGCCACCACAAAGGCCTGAAAGAACAACTGCAAGGAAAAGCCCATCACCGCACCGATGAGGATCTGCTCGGCGATCAGCAAAAGCCCGCTAAGATCCAGGGGATTGACCGGGGGCATCGGTGGCAGGCCCGGCGCGATGACCACGGTAATGGCCACCGCGAAATACAGGCGGATGCGCCGAGGCAGCAGGGTCGTGCCGAACACCGGCATGACCATTAGCAAGGAGCCGACGCGAAACAGCGGCAGCATGAACGTCGCCACCCAGGTGCTGATCTGGGTATCGGTCAGTTGCAGCAGCGACGACATGGCTTAGCCGATGACCTGCGGAATACTGCCGTACAACTGCAGGATGTACTCCATGAAGGTCTGTACCAACCACGGACCGCCGACGATCAGCGTCACCAGCATCACCAGCAGGCGCGGCAAAAAGCTCAGGGTCTGTTCGTTGATCTGGGTGGCGGCCTGGAACATCGCCACCAGCAGGCCCACCAGCAGGCTCGGAATCACCAGCACGGCGACCATCATGGTGGTCAACCACAGGGCTTCGCGGAAAATGTCTACGGCGACTTCAGGCGTCATGGCGAAACACCACCGAAACTGCTGGCCAGGGTGCCGATGATCAATGCCCAGCCATCGACCAGCACGAACAGCATGATTTTGAATGGCAGGGAAATGATCAGCGGCGAGAGCATCATCATACCCATGGCCATCAGCACACTGGCCACGACCAGGTCGATGATCAGGAACGGGATGAAGATCATGAAACCGATCTGGAACGCTGTCTTGAGCTCGGAGGTCACGAAGGCCGGCACCAGGATGGTTAGCGGCGCCTGATCCGGCGTGGCAATGTCGGTACGCTTGGACAGGCGCATGAACAGCTCCAGGTCACTGGTGCGCGTCTGGGCCAGCATGAAGTCCTTGATCGGTACCTGGGCCTTGGCCACGGCATCCTGGGCGGTCATTTTTTCCGCCAGGTAGGGTTGCAAGGCATCCTGGTTCACCCGGTCGAACACCGGGGCCATGATGAACAGGGTCAGGAACAGCGCCATGCCGGTGAGGATCTGGTTCGACGGCGTCTGCTGCAAACCAAGGGCCTGGCGCAGGATCGAGAAGACGATGATGATCCGCGTGAAGCTGGTCATCAGCATGACGAACGCCGGGATGAAACTCAGCGCGGTCATGATCAGCAGGATCTGCAGGCTGACCGAATACTCCTGGGCGCCCTCGGCGTTGGTGCCCAGGGTGATGGCCGGGATCGACAACGGATCGGCGGCGAACGCCAGCGGCGCGGCCAGCACCAGGGCCAGCGTCAAGATGATGCGCAGCGCACCCATTACTTCTTATCCTTCTGATCCTTGCCCATCAGCTCCATCAGGCGCTGGGCAAACTCGGGGGTGGCTTTTTCAGTCCCGCTCGGCACTTGCACCGGCTCCTTGAGCACATGCAACGCGGTGATGGTGCCCGGGCTCAGGCCGAGCAGGATCTGCTCGTTGCCGACCTGCACGAGCATCAAGCGATCACGGGGCCCCAGCGCGCGGGAGCCAATCAACTCGATCACTTGCCCCTTGCCGGCCGGCCCGGCCTGTTGCACCCGGCGCAATAGCCAGGCGAGGAAGAAAATCAGCCCCAGCACCAGCAACAAACCGAACACCAATTGGGTCAACTGCCCGGCCACGCCGCTGTTGACCGCAGGCGCGGCGGCGGCATTGGCGACGGGCTCGGCGGCCAGCACAAGGCACGGCAACGCCAACGCCAATCCCGAGAACAACCCCAGAAGCCTTTTCACTCAGCGCAGCTTCTTGATGCGTTCACTTGGGCTGATCACGTCGGTCAGGCGGATGCCGAACTTCTCGTTGACCACCACCACTTCGCCATGGGCGATGAGGGTACCGTTGACCAGCACGTCCAGCGGCTCACCGGCCAGGCGATCGAGTTCGATGACCGAACCCTGGTTGAGCTGCAACAGGTTGCGGATGTTGATGTCGGTGCTGCCGACCTCCATGGAGATCGACACCGGGATATCGAGGATCACGTCCAGGTTCGGGCCTTCCAGGCTCACCGGGTCGTTGTTCTTCGGCACGCTGCCGAACTCTTCCATGGGCAGCCGGTTGGACGAAGAACGGCCAGCATCGGCGGCCAGCAAGGCATCGATATCGGCCTGCCCGGCGTCGCCGGTTTCTTCAAGGGCCGCAGCCCACTCATCAGCCAGCGCCTGGTCGTCCAGGGTATTCATATCGTCAGCCATCATTTGTCCTCGGCGGGCAACTCTTCAATGAAGAGTGAGTTAATAGGGGAAGTTGCGCCGCTTCAACGGCGCTCGATCGGCTCGATCACTTGCAGTGCAAGGTTGCCCTTGTGCGAGCCCATCTTGACCTTGAAGGCCGGCACGCCGTTGGCGCGCATGACCAGTTCTTCCTGCATGTCCACGGGAATCACATCCCCCGGCTGCATGTGCAGGATGTCGCGCAGCTTCAACTGGCGACGGGCAACCGTAGCGTTGATCGGTACATCGACGTCCAGCACGTCCTGGCGCAAGGCGTTGACCCAACGCTCGTCCTGGTCGTCGAGATCGGACTGGAAGCCGGCATCAAGCATTTCGCGCACCGGTTCGATCATCGAGTAAGGCATGGTCACGTGCAGGTCACCGCCACCGCCATCGAGTTCGATGTGGAAGGTCGACACCACAATGGCTTCGCTCGGGCCGACGATGTTGGCCATGGCCGGGTTCACTTCCGAGTTGATGTACTCGAAGTTCACTTCCATGATCGCCTGCCAGGCCTCTTTCAAGTCGACGAAGGCTTGCTCCAGCACCATGCGCACCACGCGCAACTCGGTCGGAGTGAATTCACGCCCCTCGATCTTGGCGTGGCGGCCATCGCCGCCGAAGAAGTTGTCCACCAGCTTGAACACCAGCTTGGCGTCGAGGATAAACAGCGCCGTACCGCGCAGCGGCTTGATCTTGACCAGGTTGAGACTGGTCGGCACGTACAGCGAGTGCACGTATTCGCCGAACTTCATCACCTGCACGCCACCGACCGCTACGTCTGCCGAGCGGCGCAGCATGTTGAACATGCTGATGCGTGTGTAGCGGGCAAAACGCTCGTTGATCATTTCCAGGGTCGGCATGCGTCCACGGACGATGCGATCCTGGCTGGTCAGGTCATAGCTCTTGACGGTGCCGGGTTCGGCAGCAATATCGGTCTGTACCAGACCATCGTCGACGCCATGCAGCAGCGCGTCGATCTCATCCTGGGACAGCAGGTCCTGCACGGCCATGTCGTGTTCCTACTGCAGTACGAAATTAGTGAAAAGCAACTGTTCGATCACCACTTTGCCGAGTTCTTTCTGCGCCACTTCCTGGACGCTGGCCGTGGCCTTCTGGCGCAACATTTCCTGGCCGACCGGCGAGGCGAGGGTCGCGAAATCCTGACCGGAGAACAGCATCACCAGGTTGTTGCGGATCACCGGCATGTGCACCTTGAGCGCGTCCAGATCCGCCTGGTTGCGCGCGAGCATGGTGATACTCACTTGCATGTAGCGCTGGCGACCGTTCTGGTTGTAGTTGGCCACGAACGCCGGAGCCATCGGCTCGAAAACGGCAGGCTGTTTGCCCACGGGGGTGGTTTCGGCCGCGACGTCAGGCTTGCTCTGGGCACTGTGCATGAAGTACCAGGTCGCCCCCACGGACAAGCCGATCGCCAGCAGCAGCGCCACCACGATCACGATGATCAGCTTGAGCTTGCCTTTGGTTGCGGGGTCTTTTACTGCTGCGTCGCTCTTCGCCATGCCAATAATCCGTCACTATTCGGTTTTTACAGTCGCGCGACAAGGCAGGAGCAAGTGTTATGCCAGAAGCGACCGCGCCTAAAAAGCAAAAGATCGCAGCCTTCGGCAGCTCCTACAGGATGTACACATTCCAATGTAGGAGCTGCCGAAGGCTGCGATCTTTCAGGGGGCGCCGCGAATTATCAGGCGTAGTAGTCGACGGCGCTGGAGCCGATCACATGGGTGGCCGTTGCAGCCACTTCGGCAATGCTCGGGGCGATCTCGTCATCCATCGAATCGAGCCGTCCGCCGCCGGCACTGGTACGTCCACTCTGCGCCTGCTGTTGCTGCGCCTGGTCCTGCGACCCCCGGGACTGGTCGGAAACATTGACGTCGACCTGGCCCATGCCCTGCTGCGTGAACATGTCGCGCAAACGCTGCATCTGGCCGTCCAACGCTTCACGCACGCCCGGGTGCGCGCTCATGAACGTCACCTGGGTCTGCTGATCGGGCACCATGTTCACCCGGATGTCGAGGCGGCCGAGCTCGGCCGGCTGCAACTGGATGTCGGCCGCCTTGAGATTGGCGCTGGACAGGTACATGACCCGGTTCACCACTTCTTCGGTCCAGCCGCTCTGATGCATCGCGATGGGCTGGTTGACCGGCATCGCGTTAGCGGTTTTTGGCGTGGCCGCCTGGGTCAGTGCCGCCAGACGGTTGGCGAAATCGTCGACCCGGGTATCGCTGCTGGCAGACTTGAGGTCCTTGAGCCCCTCATCGATCAGGCCACTGAAGGCATTGTCGCTACCCTGGCCGGTACTGGACTTGTCGGCTTGCACATCGAGCATGTTCGCCATGCCGGCGGCAAAGGCCTGCGCCCCGGTCGGCTCGCCGTCGGCCGGAGTCGGTGCCGCCTTGGGTTGCGCCTGGCTCGAGGCCGAGACATGGCCGCTCTGCTCCATGGCCATGCGCAAGGCTGGCAGGGCGTCGAGCGGGTCGGCTTCGGGATCGAAACCAGCGTCGGTGGCAGGGACGGCCGGGGGGATGATCGATGCCACGATCGCTTCAACGACTGGCGAATCAGCCACAACAGGCGTCGCGACTGCAGGCAACAAAGCTGGATCAACAGGCAAGGCATCGACGACCGTTACCTGCACGGCGTCCGGCGTATCGCTGGCCGGCTGGTCGTCGACTTGCGCCGGTTTATCGGCGGGCAAGCTTTTGCCGCTATCGGCAACGGCAGGCTTTTCGGCGGCAGCGTTATCCTTGTCGACGTCCTTTTTACCGGTGCTGTCCGCCACCTCGTCACGTGGTTGTTTCGAAGGTCCGTCAGCGGTCGCTACAGAGGGGTTTCGGCCTTGTGTGGCGTACACCCGAGAGAAGCTGGACGCCTTGTCCCCGGGCTCGGCGGCGACCTTCGGGGAAGGGGCGGCGGTAGCCTGACTCTTGGCCTGAGCGGTGGCCTGGAGGAGAGAATTGGGGGTAAAGGGCATTGAACGGTCTCCGCTGTACTGGGATCGTAGGTACAGTTGAAAGAGTTGATAGCAAGGGGCGGGCCAGTTTCACCCGATGACGACGAAATACGCCTTACGCTTCAACTTTCTGCCAGGGACCGCTGCCGCTCAGCTTCGTAAAGAGGACGAACGATCGCGAACTCGAGGTCGATTGCAGCAATCAGCTCCTGGATTTGGGAGGACGAAAGCTTTTCAGCGTTCTTCTCGAGCTCACCACATAGCGCGACAAGCTTGACGGCCCCCATATTGCTGCTGCTGCCCTTGAAGCTGTGCGCCACGTCTACCAGTTGCGCAACCTGCACTGCCTTGCGCAGCGACTGCAGGCGCTCTTCGGAATCGGCGAGAAAGGTATCCAGCAACTGCGGATACGCGTCCTCCATGACGTCGCGCAACGCGCTCAGCGCGTCCAGGTCCAGATGTTTGTCAGTCACTTGTTCGCTCCCTGATCAAGAATTTACGGATTATGCCAGAGCCTTCCAGAGAAACTCCACGCGGGCACTTCGACCATCGTCGGACCAGCTTGCATTATGACCCAGCTGACGGATCAGGCTGACGCCACGTCCGGACAGACGGACAGGATCGACGGGGCGCTCCAGTACCCGCCCGACATCGAACCCCTTGCCGCTGTCCTCGACGCGAATCGCCAGGCAACCGCCCTCGCCCTGCGGCGTGACCTGCAAATGCACACGGACATAACCGTCCTGCAGCTCATCCAGGCGTGCATTGCGTTGTTGATAATAGCGAGTAAACCCTGACACATCGCGCTTGAGACTGGAGTCCAGGCCCAGCACCCCGTGTTCCAGGGCGTTGGAGTACAGCTCCGCCAGAACACTGTAGAGCGCCCCGCTTTGAGCCCGCAAACCGTGCACTTCCTGCAGCAACTGCAAGAGGTAGGGCAACGGATTGAAACGTTTGAGCGTTGCGGCGCGAAATTCGAAACTGGCGGACCAGTCCAGGGGGCAGGACTGGCCACTGTCGGAATAGACCGGCACCGGCGCACTCGCCTGCGCGGGCACAGGCAGGCTGACTTCGACCATGCTGACGTCGTCGCGCGCCTCACCGCGAAAGTCTCGCAGCGCCTGCTCAATGTCCTCGAACAAGGTGTCGGGCTGACGATTGGCGGCAAATACCTGCTGCAACCGCTGCACGCCAAACAGCTGTTCATCGGCATCGCAGGTATCGATCACCCCGTCGGACAACAGGAACACCCGATCACCCACGGCCATCGGAAACACTTCGGTGCGATCATCGAAGGTTTGCGGGCTCAGCACACCCAGCGGCAAATGCCGCGCTGTCAGTGGCGTTCGCGTCCCGCTGGCGACGCTGTGCAGGTAGCCATCCGGCATGCCGCCGTTCCAGACCTCCACCGAGCGGCCCTGGAAACTCAGGCACAGCATCGTGGCGCAGCAGAACATGTCCACCGGCAAGATGCGCTTGAGCTTGGCATTCATCTCGCGCAGGGTTTCGGCCAGGCCGTAACCCTTGGCAGTCATGCCGTAGAAGACTTCGGCCAGGGGCATGGCGCCAACGGCGGCGGGCAGGCCATGGCCGGTGAAATCGCCGAGCAGTACATGCATGTCCCCCGCCGGGGTGAACGCGGCCAACAGCAAGTCGCCGTTGAACAATGCATAGGGCGATTGCAGGTAGCGGATGTTGGGCGCATTCAGGCAACCGGAATGGGCCACCTTGTCGAACACCGCCTTGGCCACCCGCTGCTCGTTGAGCAAATATTCGTGGTGCCTGGCGATCTGGTCGCGCTGCTGCAACACCGTGGCCTGCAAGCGCCGCAAGCGGTCCATCGCCTTGATTTTGGCGGCGAGGATCACCTGGTTGTAGGGTTTTGCCAGAAAGTCGTCACCCCCGACCTCCAGGCAGCGGGCCAGCGCCTGGCTTTCCGACAGCGAGGTCAGAAAGATGATCGGCACCAGCGTTTCCCCGGCCAATTCCTTTATCTGAGCGGCCGCCTCGAAGCCGTCCATCACCGGCATCATCGCGTCCATCAGCACCAGTTGCGGGCGTTGCTGGCGAAACATTTCGACCGCTTCGGCGCCATTGGCGGCCGTCAGCACTTGATGCCCCTGGCGGCGGACGATGCTCGACAGCAGCATGCGGTCGGCCGCGCTGTCTTCGGCGATCAGGATCGTCAGCGATTCGAGTGCCGTTTGCACGCTGATCAACTGATGTCGAACAGCTTGTCGAAGTTGGAAATGGCGAGGATTTTCCTCACGTCGCAACTGCTGTTGACCACGCGGATATCGGAATCGTCACCACCGGCGTGATCACGCAACAGCAGCAGCATGCCCAGGGCGGAGCTGTCGAGGTAGGTGGCCTCTTTCAGGTCGACGACGACTTCGGCGAGCGCCTTGTCTTCGTAGGATTGACGAAATTCCTGATGCTTGGCGAAATCGAATCGTCCCTTGACCGATATAGTCAGCTTTTGCCCATCCGGGGAGACTTCCGTAACGACTGACATGTCATGGCTTCCTTGTCTTTGGTAAACCTGCTTGTACAAGGTTTAGCATTTGGTAGAGGTTGGGGCAAGGCAGGAAATTCCGGTGCCTGTCGGATCGCAATCGGTTTGTAGGAGCGAGCGGGCGGCGATCCGACTTGCCCGCGAAGAACGATGACGCGGTGCGGCAGATACACCGCGGCGTCTTGTTCGCCGGCAAGCCTGGCTCCTACAAAGCGAAGAACGATAACGCGGTACGACAGACACACCGCGGCGTCTTGTTCGCCGGCAAGCCTGGCTCCTACAGAGCGGCGAACGATAACGCGGTCCATCTGGTTCAATACGCATCATGGCGCGGCAACCGCTGGGACAATTCATCCAGCAGCTTTTGCTCGCGCTTGTCCTCCAGCGCCCGTGCTTCGTCCT
This sequence comes from Pseudomonas sp. WJP1, assembly GCF_028471945.1. Classification (NCBI taxonomy): domain Bacteria; kingdom Pseudomonadati; phylum Pseudomonadota; class Gammaproteobacteria; order Pseudomonadales; family Pseudomonadaceae; genus Pseudomonas; species Pseudomonas sp. WJP1. Next base: position 1,743,148 of record NZ_CP110128.1, on the reverse strand, counting down.
GGTAGCGTTGCACCAGCTTACGCAAGCCTTCGACCCGGGCGAACGCCTGTTGCCAGGTGTCCCGCGCCTTGTTCAGGTTGTTCTGGTGCCAGGCCAGGCTTTGCCGCTGCTGATCGATGGCCGTGCCCAACTGCGCGAGAAAGCCCTGGTAACCCAGCAGCCATTGACCGGACACGCCGCTGCTGCCGCGTACGATCCACTGCTCCTGATAGTCGAGCCGAAAGGCTTCGAGGTCGGCCAGTTTGCTTTCGGCCAGACGCACCTGCCCCTGGAAGTGCCCCAAGCGCTGGGCAGCGGTTTTCTCGGCCTTCTCGGCCATTTCCACCACGGGGGCCAGGCGCCCTGCCCGAGTCTGGGCCATGGCCGGTTAACCGCCCGCCGCGGGCGCGAAGATCGAGGCGAGATACGCTTCGCTTTCGCCCAGGCTAATACTGTCGTTGAGGCCCTGGCGCAGGTATTTGACCAGTTGCGGCTGCAGGGAAATTGCCAGGTCGGTCTCGCGGTCACCGCCGGCGACGTAGGCGCCGACGCTGATCAAGTCGCGACTTTGCTGATAGCGCGACCACAACTGCTTGAAGTACTGCGCCCGGGTCATGTGTTCCGGCGACACCACCGCCGGCATGACCCGGCTGATGGAAGCCTCGATATCGATGGCCGGGTAATGGCCTTCCTCGGCCAGGCGCCGCGACAACACGATGTGCCCGTCGAGCACGCCCCGCGCCGAGTCGGCGATCGGGTCCTGCAGGTCGTCGCCTTCGGACAGCACGGTATAGAACGCGGTGATCGAACCACCGCCCTTCTCGGCATTGCCCGCGCGCTCCACCAGTTTCGGCAACTTGGCGAACACCGAGGGCGGATAACCCTTGGTCGCCGGTGGCTCGCCGATGGCCAGGGCAATTTCCCGCTGGGCCTGGGCGAAACGCGTGAGCGAATCCATCAACAACAGCACGTTCTTGCCCTTGTCGCGGAAATACTCGGCGATGCGCGTGCAGTACATGGCGGCGCGCAGGCGCATCAGCGGCGCATCGTCGGCGGGCGATGCCACCACCACCGAGCGCTTGAGCCCTTCTTCACCGAGGATGTGCTCGATGAACTCCTTGACCTCACGACCCCGCTCGCCGATCAGGCCGACGACGATGATGTCTGCCTCGGTGAAGCGCGTCATCATGCCCAGGAGTACGGATTTACCGACGCCGGTACCGGCGAACAACCCGAGCCGCTGACCGCGCCCGACCGTCAACATACCGTTGATGCAACGAATGCCCACATCCAGCGGCTCGCTGATCGGCTCGCGCTTGAGCGGGTTGATGGTCGGGCCGTCCATGGGCACCCAGTCTTCGGCCTTCATCCCGCCCTTGCCGTCCAGGGCGCGGCCGGCACCGTCGAGTACGCGCCCGAGCATGCTCATGCCCATCGGCAAGCGACCGCTGTCAGACAGGGGAACCACCCGGGCACCGGGGGCGATGCCGGCCACGCTGCCAACCGGCATCAGGAACACCTTGCTGCCGGAAAAGCCCATGACTTCGGCTTCGACCTGCACCGGGTGGTAGCTGTCATCGTTGATAACCATGCAGCGGCTGCCCATGGCCGCGCGCAATCCCTCGGCTTCGAGGGTCAGGCCGACCATGCGCAACAGGCGGCCTTCGAGGATCGGTGCACCCGCTAATTGCGTGGCCTCGGCGTAACTGCCCAGGCGCTTGGCGAAACTGGTGCGTTCAAGGCGCATCGGGCGCCGCCACAGGTTTGCTCACGACGGGCAACTCAAGGCTCAGGTCCGGTGCGGCCGGGTGCAAGGCCTGCTCGTGAAGCTGGTCGAACAGCTTGTCCATCACCTGCGCGACACGGGTTTCGACCGTGGCATCGATGCGGCTGTGCTCGGTTTCGACCCGGCAACCACCGGGCAACAGCGCCTCGTCCTCGACGATGCGCCAGGTTTCCTCATGCCGCTCGCGCAGGGCTTTGACCTGGACGAAATCCTGCGGATTGATGTATAGCCGCACGTTGTCGACGCCCAACGGCAACAGCTTGAGGGCTTCGCGCATGACGTGTTCGATCTGCGTCGAGTCCATGGCCAGTTCGCGCTGAATCACCTGTTTGGTCATATGCCGCACGAGTTCGACCAGAGCCTTTTCAATCTGGGTATCTTGTTCGGCGATGGGCTCGAACAGTTGCGCCATCAACTGTTCAAGAGCGGCGATCTTGGCCGCCAACGCCACCTCGGCCTCCTGACGAACCCTGAGCGTGGTGCTATGGAACCCTTCCTTCTCGCCCACCGCGAAACCTTCGTTGTAGGCTTCCTGGCGAATGCTCTCGAGTTCTTCGAGGGTCAGTGGCTGGACTTCCTCCAGCGGCACTTCCTCCATTTCCGGCGGCTCGGGTTCGGGCTCGGGCTCAGGCTCGGGGGCCGGCGGATCGAAACTGGGCAGCGCCCAGGTATCGAAACCAGCGACATCCCTGGCCCGGATCAGGTCAGAGGGCAGCTCATCGTTCTTGGCCATGGCGTCAGATCATTTCCTCGCCGCCCTTGCCGCCGAGCACGATTTCGCCCGCTTCGGCCATGCGACGAGCAATGGTGAGGATTTCTTTCTGCGCGGTTTCCACATCGCTGACGCGCACCGGGCCCTTGGCTTCGAGATCGTCGCGCAACAGCTCGGCCGCACGCTTGGACATGTTCTTGAAGATCTTCTCCTTGACGTTTTCGTCCGAGCCCTTGAGGGCCAGCACCAGCACGTCGGAAGACACTTCACGCAGCAACGCCTGGATACCGCGATCGTCGACATCGGCCAGGTTGTTGAAGACGAACATGAGGTCTTCGATCTGACCGGACAGGTCTTCGTCGACTTCGCGGATCGAATCCATGAGCTGGCCTTCGATCGAGCTGTCGAGGAAGTTCATGATGTCTGCCGCGCGCTTGATGCCGCCCAGGTTGGTGCGCGACGCATTGGAGTTGCCGGAGAACTGCTTCTCGAGAATCTGGTTGAGTTCCTTTAGGGCCGCCGGCTGCACGGTGTTGAGCGAGGAGACGCGCAGGATGATGTCCAGGCGCACCTTGTGGTCGAAGTTGCCCAGCACTTCACCGGCCTGATCCGGATCGAGGTAGGCCACCACGATCGCCTGGATCTGCGGGTGCTCGTAGCGAATCACGTCGGCGACCGCGCGCGGCTCCATCCACTTCAGGCTGTCCAGGCCGCTGGTATTGCCGCCCAGCAGGATGCGGTCGATCAGGCCGTTGGCCTTGTCTTCGCCCAGGGCCTGGGTGAGCATCTTGCGCACGTAGTCATCGGAACCGACGCCCAGGCTGGTCTGGTCGCCGACGATGTCGACGAACTCGCTCATCACCTGCTCGACCTGCTCGCGGTGCACGTTACCCATCTGCGCCATGGCTACGCCGACACGCTGGACCTCTTTGGGCCCCATGTGGCGCAACACCTGGGCAGCATCGGTTGAGCCCAGCGACAGCAGCAGGATCGCGGCTTTGTCGACCTTGCTCAGTTTGGCGGCAACGGCTCGGTTATCACTCATCTGCGTTAATCCACTCTTTCACGACCTGGGCGACACGACCCGGGTCTTCTGCCACCAGACTCTTGATTGCGTTCAACTGTGCGTCATAGCCTTCGCTCGGGCTCGGCAGCAGGATGCTGGTTGGGCCACCGAGGCTGATACGGTCGTTGGCCAGCTCGCCGTCCAGGCCACCCATGCCACCGAGTTCGACGTCGCTGCCGATGCCCGCCAGTTGCTTGCCTTTGCCGCCACCGGTGATGTTGTTGAGCACGGGGCGCAACACCCCGAACACCAGCACCAGAATGAACAGGATGCCCAGCACCTGCTTGACGATGTCCCAGAACCACGGCTGGGAGTAGAACGGAATATCGGCAATCACTTCACCGCGCTCGGCGGAGAACGGCATGTTGATCACGCTGACGCTGTCGCCACGGCTGGCGTCGAAGCCGACCGCATCCTGGACCAGGCGGGTGAAGCGCGCCAATTCATCGGCAGTCCACGGCGCACGGGTGGTTTCACCGTTGGCCGGGTTGATCTTGACCTGGTCATCGACCACTACCGATACCGACAGGCGATTCAATCGGCCCTGCTGTTGCTTGGTGTGGCTGATGGAGCGGTCGAGCTCGAAGTTCTTGGTCGATTGCTGGCGTTTGTCCGCCGGGTACGGTGCGAGCATTGGCTGGCCGGTGGCCGGGTCCATGACTTGCTGGCCGTTGGCATCGAGCAATGGCTGGCCGGGCTGCACCATGCCGGCCGACGCCGTGGCGCCACCGGTGGTTTGCGGCGCCGAGGCTGGCGACGGTGGCTGGTTGCTCAGGGCACCTGGCACACCCTGGGGGCCGTTGCTGGCGGTACGTTGTTCGTTGACCGACTGCTCGCTACGCAACGCCGGCTGGTCCGGGTTGAATTGCTCGGAGGTGGACTCGACGGCGCTGAAGTCGACGTCGGCCGAGACTTCGGCCTTGTAGCGGTCGTTGCCCAGCACCGGTTGCAGAATGTTGTGCACGCGCTGGGTGAGCATGCTCTCCATGCGGCGGCTGTAATCGAACTGCTTGCCGGCCATGGTCAGTTCGGAGTTTTCCGCCTGATCGGACAGCAGGTTGCCTTTCTGGTCGACGACGGTGATCTGCGATTTGCTCAGTTCTGGAACACTGGTCGCCACCAGATTGACGATGGCCACGACCTGGCCCGGCTCCAGCGAACGCCCGGAATACAGTTCGACCAACACCGAGGCACTCGGCTTGCGCTCATCACGCACGAACACCGAACTTTTCGGGATCGCCAGGTGCACACGGGCACCCTTGACATTGTTCAGGCTGGAAATGGTGCGCGCCAGCTCGCCTTCAAGGCCGCGACGATAACGGGTCGCTTCCATGAACTGACTGGTACCCAGGCCCTGTTCCTTGTCGAGGATCTCAAAACCGATGTTGCCATCGCTGGGAGTGACACCAGCGCCCGCGAGCTTGAGGCGCGCACGGGACAGGTCTTCGGCCTTGACCAGCAAGGCGCCGGAATTGGGTTCGACGCTATAGGCGATATCGGCGGCCGCCAGGGTATCCATCACCTGCTTGGCGTCCATGCCGGCAAGGCTGCCGTACAACGGACGGTAGTCCGGTTGCTGGGACCACAACACCACGGCAAAGCCAATCGCCACGCTCGCGGCCAAGCCGACCAGCAGGCCCACCTGGCGAAGCATGGTCATCTCGGAGAGGTTTTCCAGGAAGGACAACCCGAACAGCGGCGGCTTACCGTCTACGGAGTTGGCCTTGGCCGGAACATTGTCAGCGATTGCATCTGCCATGACTCAATCTCGTCCTTAAACCGGCATCTGCATGATGTCCTGGTACGCCTGAACCAGCTTGTTGCGCACCTGGGTCAATGCCTGGAAAGACACGCTGGCCTTCTGCGAGGAAATCATCACATCGGTGAGGTCGACACCGCTCTTGCCGATCTCGAAGGCATTGGCCAACGCCGATGAAGCCTGCTGGGTGTCGTTGACCTTGTTGACGGCCTGACCGAGCATGTCGGCAAAGCTGCTGCCATTCACTTCCGGGGCGGCGGCAGTCGATTTCGGCGCAGACATGGCGTCCATTTGCATGGCGCGCATATCCAGCATCAATCGATTGAATTCAATACCTTGGCTCATGCTCTACTCTCTCTGGCGGCCCGCAATTTTTTGACGCTCACTCAGCGGGTAACGAGGTGTTAGCAACAAGGGTGCCAGCTCCGCGCCTGCCTCAAACAAAAGGCGTTGCAGCGCATTGCGCCCCCCCTGTAGGAGCCAGGCTTGCCGGCGAAGAACGAAGACGCGGTATTACAGATACACCGCGGCGGCTGGTTCGCCGGCAAGCCTGGCTCCTACAGGTGAGCAAGCCCCCCAGCGTGTCAGGTGGCAAACAAATACGCTTCCACATCCATCCCGGCATCGCGCATCTGCGCCAGCTTGTAGCGCAAGGTGCGTGGGCTGATGCCCAGGCGCTCGGCGGCCTCTTTGCGGCGACCGCGCTCGGTGCGCAAGGTGTCGATGATCATCTGGAACTCGCGGCGCCGCAGATCGTCGCCCAGCGCTCCGCCAGACTCAGCCTCGACCACCACTGGTGTCGCTACCGGCGGCAACGGCGCGCAGGCGATCGGCCCGCTCAGGCAGAAGTCCTGCGGCTCGATGGTGCCGCCCTGATGCAGGATCAGCGCGCGCTGCAGTGCGTTGTCCAGCTCACGCACATTGCCCGGCCACGGATAGGCGATCAGGCACGCCTGGGCCGCGGGCGACAGTCTCGCCGCGGCATGCTTCATTTTATTGACGTGCCTGGCCAACAGTCGCTCGGCCAACGGCAGGATATCGGCGGTACGCTCGCGCAAGGGTCGCCAGGCCAGGGGGAATACCGACAGGCGATAGTACAGGTCTTCACGGAAACGCCCCGCCGCCACCTCCCCCGCCAAGTCCCGGTTGGTGGTCGCGACCACGCGGATATCCAGGGCTATCGGCTTGCGCGCACCGACTCGCTCAACCTCGCGCTCTTGCAGCACCCGCAGCAATTTGGCCTGCAGGCCCAGGGGCATTTCGGAGATTTCATCGAGCAGGATCGTCCCGCCATCGGCCTGTTCGAACTTGCCGGCCTGCGCCGCGATAGCGCCGGTGAACGAGCCCTTTTCGTGACCGAAGAGCGTGGCCTCCAGCATGTTGTCCGGAATCGCCGCGCAGTTGATCGCAATGAACGGCTGACTGGCCCGATGAGAGTGCTGGTGAATGTAACGCGCCAGCACTTCCTTGCCGGTGCCGGATTCTCCGGAAATCAGCACCGTGGAATCACTGCGCGCCACCCGCGCGGCCAATTCCAGCAACTGCGCACTGGCCGGCTCGAACGCTACAGGCCCTTCATGATCAGTGATGCCGACACGGCCCAGCGCATGCCGTGCGACCAGATCGAGCAACGCCTTGGGCTCGAACGGCTTGACCAGGTAATCCGCAGCGCCCTGACGCATCGCATCCACCGCACGCTCGACGGCACCGTGCGCCGTCATCAGCAACACCGGCAGTTGCGGCTGTCGCGCCCGCAGCAACGCGAGCAATTGATGACCATCCATGCCTGGCATGTTGACGTCGCTGACCACCAGATTGAACGCTTCGTCCGCCGCAGCTTCCAGGGCTTCCTGCGCCGACGCCACGGCCTTGTAATCGTGGCCGGCGAGCAACAGCGTGTCTGCCAGCGCCTCGCGCAACGCGCGGTCATCCTCGACCAGTAAAACTTTGATAGCCATGAGCCTCACTCCACTCCCTGGGTGCCGGGTTTTTCACTGTCAAAAAGCGGCAGGAGCACCTGCGCACAGGTGCCGCGACCAATCCGCGAGCGCAACCGCAACTCGCCCTGATGCGCCCGCGCGACCGCCTTGACCACGGTCAGGCCCAGACCGGTGCCGGTGGCCTTGGTGGTAAAGAACGGCTCTCCCAGACGCGCCAGCACCACTTCGTCGATTCCGCTGCCGCTGTCGCTGACGCACAACCGCAAGTTGTTGCCCCGGGTGTACAGATGCACCTTCAAACGCACATCAGAGGCGCTGGCCTGAATGGCGTTCTCGATCAGGTTGAGGACCGCACCGATCAGGGTGTCGCGATTGCACAGCAGTTCGCCGGCATGGGCGTCACATTGCCAGCGAATCGGCAGGTCCTGCACGTGCGTCAGGGCCGCCGCTTGCAGTGATTGCATCAGCTGCGCGGGCGTCACGCGGTCGGTCAATGGCAGCTCGCCGCGGGCAAACACCAGCATGTCGCGCACCTGATGCTCCAACTCATGCAAGCGTTCCTTGAGCCGCCCGGCGAATCGTTGCTGGGTGTCCACCGGCAGCGCCTGCTCGGTCAAGTGACTGGCGTAGAGCAAGGCTGCGGATAACGGCGTGCGAATCTGATGCGCCAGCGACGCCACCATGCGCCCCAGGGAAGACAGGCGTTCGTGGCGCGCCAGTTGATCTTGCAGGTGACGAGTCTCGGTCAGGTCGTTGAGCAGCACCAGTTGCCCGGGCTCGGCATCCAGCGAACGCGTGGCAATCGACAGGCGCCGACCATCCTTGAGGGAGACTTCATGACCGTCGTCTTCACGGGGCGCAAAGCAACGGGCAATGACCTGTCGCCACAGTTCGCCTTCGAGAGGCAAGCCAAGGAGTTCACACGCCGCCGGGTTGGCTTCGCGCACGATACCCTGGGCGTCGATGACGATGATGCCACCGGGCAAAAGATCGAGCAGATGCTGCAGGCGATTGGCCAGGCGTTCTTTCTCCGCCAGTTCCTGCATGCGCTGGGCGCTGACCACCGCCAACTCCCCCTTGAGCTCGGTCACCCGGGCTTCAAGCATGCTGTAGGAAGTGGTCAATTGGCTCGACATCTGGTTGAACAGGGCAAACGCCTGCTCAAGGCCAAGCCGGCTCGCCTGCTCTACCGACGACGATTGCCCCAGGGCATCTGGAGCAGGAGACATCTTGGCGGATGGGGGCATGGCGTGCTCTCTCGCTTGGCTGACCGTCAGTGAAACGGAACGTTGCGAGGGTTGTAGCAATACCCGTGCCTAAAAAAAAACGCTTGAAAATGAACGACCTGAAAAACAGGCGTCAATCATCCGCCTGCTCATCTCCATCACGACGGCTCATGCCGTACTTGCGCATTTTCTCCACCAGCGTGGTGCGGCGGATGCGCAGGCGTTCGGCGGCGCGCGCGACGATGCCGTTGGCATCATCCAGCGCTTGCTGGATCAGGCCTTGCTCCAGGCCACCCAAGTAATCCTTCAGGTCGAGGCCTTCAGGTGGCAGCATGGCATGAGTGGTGAAGTCCGGGGTATGGCCGTTGATTGCCACCCGCTCTTCGAGATCGCTGCGCAGGGTGTCGACCAATTGCTCGTCTTCATCGTCCACGTAGCGGAATTTCTTCGGCAGTTCGACCACTCCGATCACCCCGTACGGATGCATGATCGCCATGCGCTCCACCAGGTTGGCCAGCTCGCGGACGTTGCCCGGCCAGCCATGACGGCACAGCGACATGATGGCCGCGGAGTTGAAACGGATCGAACCACGCTTCTCGTGCTCCATGCGCGAGATCAATTCATTCATCAGCAACGGGATGTCTTCGACACGCTCGCGCAGCGGCGCCATCTCGATCGGGAACACGTTCAGGCGGTAGTACAGGTCTTCGCGGAAGGTGCCGATCTCGATCATGCTTTCGAGATTCTTGTGGGTCGCCGCGATGATGCGCACATCGACGCTCTGGGTCTTGTTGCTGCCCACGCGCTCGAACGTACGCTCCTGCAACACGCGCAGCAGCTTGACCTGCATCGGCAGCGGCATGTCGCCGATTTCGTCGAGGAACAGCGTGCCGCCATTGGCCAGCTCGAAACGCCCGGCGCGGCTGGTGATCGCCCCGGTGAACGCGCCCTTCTCATGGCCGAACAATTCGCTTTCCAGCAGCTCGGCCGGAATCGCCCCGCAATTGACCGGCACGAACGGTGCCTCGCGGCGCTTGGAATGGTAATGCAGGTTGCGCGCGACCACTTCCTTGCCAGTTCCGGACTCACCGAGGATCAGTACGCTGGCATCGGTGTCGGCCACTTGCTGCATCATCTGGCGCACATGCTGGATCGCCCGGCTGGTGCCGACGAGGCTGCGGAACAGATTGGGTTCGCGATGCCTTCCCCGCTCGCGGGCCTGGTCGTACATCTCGCGATAGACCTGGGCACGGTGCAGCGAATCGAGCAACTTGCTGTAGCTGGGTGGCATTTCGAGGGTCGAAAGCACACGGCGACGCTGGTCTTCCGGCAGGTCGATGGAAGAATTATCGCCCATCAGCAAAATTGGAAGGAACTCATCCCATGTCGAGAGTGTCTTTAGCAAGCCCTGAAGCGAACCCGGAGCATTGACCGTCCCGATAAGGACACAGATCACTTCACGACTAGACGATAAAGAGACGACAGCCTGCTGCCAGTCGTGGCTACCGCAGGGTAAATTTTCTTCGCCAAGAAAATTTAAAATCACCGCCAGGTCGCGGCGGCGGACGCTATCGTCATCGATCAACAGAATTTTGGTTTCACGCCACATGCAATCGTAACTTCCCTAGTCGACCCGGTGCCCGAAATGAGTGGGCAAGCTAGACGCTTGCAGACCGTTAATGCCTGTAGACGCCTGAAATCTGGAAACAGCCACTAGTAAAGTCAAAAAACCGTTCACAGTCAAATTTATGGCGCACTGCTTTTTCTAACCGCTCAGGCTTTAGCTGAACAGATGGTAAACCTTTGCGGCATTTTTCGCTTGGCGGATCTGCGCCATCTCATCGACTATTGCTTGACGCTCCCCACTTGCAACATCAATTAGTTGGCGGTAAACGTCGAGCAATTCTTCCAGACTGCTGCGCACACCCTGCTCATTGGCCGCCGCTTCGGCAAGTACGTCCTCGACACAAACACGGCAGCGCAGGTCCAGCTCGGTGATGGTCTCCCAATCGCGGCCAGCCAGCGCCCCGAGCAAGGCCTCACGGGTTTGTTCGATACGTTCGAGCACGGCACTCATGGTGTTCTCCTAGGCGTCGACAGTTTGATCGCCGATCGCGTCCCAACCTTCCTTCAAAGTGATCAGCAGGCGTGCGACCTCGTTGAGGATCTCGGGATCGTTTTTCACGTTTGCTTCGACCAGGCGCTTGCTCATATAGGCATACAGCGAATCGATGTCAGCCAGCGCCTCGGCCTGATGCTCCAGGTCGAGCCCTTCGCGCAGGCCACCGATGATGCCGATGGCCTTGCCGATCAGCACACCTTTCTGGGCAACATCATTGCGCGCAATGGCGCCTTTGGCCTGCGCGATACGATCCAGGCCGCCCTGCATCAGCATTTGTACCAGGCGGTGCGGACTGGCCTCGGAGGTTTGGGCCACACCGTTGACTTTCTGGTACTGCCGAAGGGCCAACATAGGATTCATGTTCTACCTCGTAACAACGAAAAGATTCATATACCGCCTGTATCGCCTGCACGTCAAAAAACTTTAGCGCTCAAAGCGAAAAGCCCGGAGTCCCTCTAAGGGTACTGCCGGGCTTCAGGCGTATCGGCCGATCAGGAGTTCTTCTGTTGAGCCTCGATCGAGGTGAACATCGAAACGATGTTCTTGCGTTGCGCCTCGAGCTTGCCAACCAGGGTGTCCATAGCCACGTAACGCTTGGTCAGCACTTCGGTCAGCGAATCGATACGACGATCCAGCGCTAACTGCTGGTTGGCGAGATCGGTCTGCTGCTTGCCCAGACCGGACGTGCGCGAATCGAGGATGCCGCCCGTTTGCAGGTACGGTTCGACCGCCTTGTTCATGCGCTCGAACACACCATTGGTACCGGTGAAAAGCTCCTGCACATCGGGACCGAGCTTCTTCTCCTTCATGGCAGTATCAAATTTGACACTGTTGAATTCGAGGGTACCGTCCTTCTGGGTATTGATACCCAGCTGACTCAGGCTGGTGAGCCGATCGCCACTGCCTTCTGTGGCCAACTGCTTGCGCAGATCAGACAGCAGCGCTCGCGTGGTCGGATCATTTGTCAGCGGGCCGAGGACAGTGTTGCCATCCTCATCCTTGGAGGTGGCAGCCAGGCTGTTGACCTTCGTGACCAAGGCATTGTAGGCATCGACATACGCCTGGATCGACGTCTTCAGGCCGGTGGTATTCTCACCAACGGTTACCGTGATCGCCTTGGTCGGATCAGTGCCGGTCTCCTGAAGCAGCTCCAGGCTAATCCCGCTGACCGCGCCATCCACGGTGTTGGTCTTGCTGGTGACTTTGAGGCCGTCTACATAGATCAGCGCATCCTCGGCCTTCGCGTCGATATAGCCGGCACCGTTACCCACCATTTTCACGTTGGGAAGGATCTTGAGCTCATCTATTCCGTCAACCGTAATGTCCGTGCCATCCCCCGTCATCGTGGAACTGAACACCAGGCGCGAACCGTCCGCACCGTTGACAAGGTTCGCACTGATGCCTTTCTCGGCCAACGTCGAGTTGATGGTATCGCGCACCGTCTGCAAGGTCGCACCGGCACCGATCTTGACGGTATGAACCACACCGTCCTGCGTAATCAGCAGGTCACCTTCTGGAATCGGCGTGCTCGCACCCGTGTCGAAATTCTGGCTGGCGACCTTGGACGAGGTGGCCAGGTTTTCGACGCGAACCGAGTAGCTCCCCGGAACCGCAGTATTGTTCGAGGTAACCTTGATCGCAGAATCGCTACTGGAGGATGCCGTGTAGGCATTGAAGGACGGCGCAGCGGTGTCGTTGAGTTTCTTCATTGCTGCCTGATAGACAGACAGCGCACTCTTGAGCGCCGCGACCCCCGACAGCATGGCGGTATTGTTGGCAGTCTGACGCTTGATCTGATTGGACTTGGGGTCGGTCTCAGCCGCAACCAGTGTTTTCACGATAGCGTTGATATCGACGCCAGAACCCAGGCCAGTGCCCGGTAAAATTGTACTCGCCATTGCTATTCCCTCTTGGTTGCGCGCCGCACCTGGCCGATCAGACTAGCGAACTTGCCGATCGATCGCCAACATCAGACCTTGGCATCGAACAACAGGCTGTTTACATCACTCAGGCTGTGCGCGATTTTCAACGCCTCTTCCGAAGGAAGTTGGCGGATCAGCTCACCGGTTTCACTGGCGATGACTTTAACAATAATTCGTCCGGATTCTTCATCCGCGGAAAATTCAAGATTGCGACGCGACGAGGCGAGAAACTTCTCGATGTCCTTGAGCGCGCTTTTAACCTTCTCAGCTTCGGTCAGGCCGCTGTCGGCACTTTCCTTCGCTGGCGTGATGGATTCGACAGCCTCCACCGGCTTGACCGCAGGGCGTTCGTTGGCCTGCTCGACCGGCTTCGCGGCCTGGTAGGACAGGTTCAGCTTGACGCTCATATCCATGCCAACCACCTCTCAATGTAAAAAGCGGAGGAGCACCGCAAGTGCACTCCCCCGCCGACAATCATCAGGCGATTACTGAAGCAGTTTCAGTACGGCCGATGGCAGTTGGTTGGCCTGGGCCAGAACCGAAGTCGACGCTTGCTGCAGAGTCTGCTGCTTGGTCAGTTGAGCAGTTTCAGCAGCGAAGTCGGTGTCCTGTACACGGCTACGTGCAGCTTCGGCGTTTTCGTTGATGTTCTGCAGGTTGGCGATGGTGCTGGTCAGACGGTTCTGGACAGCACCGAGGTCAGCACGGGTGGTGTTGATGTTTTTCAGCGCGTCGTCGATGGCGGTCAGAGCACCACTGAAATTTGCTTCGATATCGGATGCAGCACCAGTGATGGCCTGGCCAGCCAATGCGCTCAGAGAGCCGGCGGCGGAGGTGTTCATCGCGTCAGTCAGCGTGATGCTGATCTGGTTGTCGGAACCGGTGTTGGAGCCAACCTGGAAGACCATCGCGGTAGTAGTGGTACCGTCCAGCAGGTTCTTGTTGTTGAGCTGGGTGCTGGCAGCAATACGGTCCAGCTCCTTGGTCATCGACTGGAATTCTTTGTCCAGTGCATCACGGTCATCTACAGTGTTGGAGTCGTTACGCGACTGGAGAGCCAGTTCACGCATACGCTGCAGGATGTTGGTCTGCTCTTGCATCGCGCCTTCAGCGGTCTGCGCGATGGAGATGGCATCGTTGGCGTTTTTGATTGCCATGGTCTGACCGCGGATCTGCGAAGTCATGCGGTTGGAGATCTGCAGGCCGGCAGCGTCGTCTTTGGCGCTGTTGATTTTCAGGCCGGAGGACAGACGGGTCATCGAAGTGCTGAGTGCGTCGGAAGCACGGTTCAGGTTTCTCTGAACGCCCAGGGAGGTGGTGTTGGTGTTAACAGTCAAAGCCATGACGAATTCCTCGTTGGATGGGTACTACGGCTTCCGGCCTTGGCAATTCGCCGGGTGTGGCACAGAGAACCTTCGTAATAGTTATCGTCGTCAAGGCACGTTGCTTTAGCTGATTTTTAAAAAATAGTTAGTGGCATCCTGCCAGCCCAACAAAAACGGGAGTTTGACGCCAGGAATCAGAGCACCATCGAGCGTGATTTAGAGTGTTTCAGTAGATTTACACCTCTAAAAGGCTCTTCAAATCCTGCGCAGGGAGTTCCATAGCTCGAAACGCTGCGCAGTCAGACGGACCAGCAAAGTACATAAACAAAAACGCCGCCAGGGAAAGGCGGCGTTCTTTATTGCAACCGGCAGTCAGTCAAGGCGCTCAATAATCGCCGAGCCCCACGATAGGCCCACACCAAAGCCGCTCAGGGCGACCCGCTTGTATTGCGAACCCATCACGTGCTTTTCAAGCAGAAGCGGAATACTGGACGATACGGTGTTGCCCGTTTCAGCCATATCCTTGACAAAACGCTTGGGATCACCGCCCTCGAAACGCTGGGATACGGCATCAACGATCGCCGCACTGCCCTGGTGCAGACAGTAGAGGTCGATGTCCTTCGCCTGCAACTGGCTGGCATCCAGCAGCTGCTGCAAGTGAGCCGGTACCTTGACCAACGCGAAATTGTAGACCTGACGACCATTCATGAAGAACTTGCCATCGGTGGTGCGCAAAAATTCGGCGCCCCCGCCATCAGTGCCGAAAAGCGACTTGCCCAACTGCCAGTCCGCACCTTCTGCCATCCAGGTCACCGTTGCGGCATCACCGAACAACATGGTGGTGTTGCGATCCTCAGGATCCACAATCTTCGAGTAAGGGTCGGCGGTGATCAGCAGGCCATTCTTCAGCCCCGCAGCCTCCATGAAACCTTTCATGGCATACAAGCCATACACATAGCCGGAGCATCCCAGAGAGATGTCGAAGGCGGCGATATGGGTCGGCAGGCCGAGTTTGTGCTGGACGATAGCAGCAGTGTGCGGCAAGCCTTCAGCATCGCCGTTCTGAGTTACGACGATCACAACGTCGATAGAAACTGGATCCAACGCTGGATTGCCGGCGAACAGGGCCTTGACGGCCTCGACACACAAATCGGAGGTTTCCTGACCAGCGCCCTTGCGCGGCAAGAAAGTAGAACCGATCTTGCCAAAGATGAAATCCTGGTCCTTACCGAATTTCGCGCCTTGCGCGTAGTTGTCCAGCCCTTCAGCCGGCACGTAACTGGCGATACTTTTAATGCCAATCATATGGCTTCCCAATTCAGAAAAAGCAAAATGCCCACCAAGCACCACGAGCGCTGCCAGGTAACCAGGTAATAAGCCTCCTGGCAACGCCGCTCGCCGGCTCAACTGATCCCGGTGCGGGAATGATAACAGTGAAGATGCGCGCAGTGACTTCCGAGTCACGCGCTTTTGTCGAATCGGTTGCCGACAAGATCAGAAACACCTCACGAATCTTCCCCAGCCCCGGCCCGGACAAGGCAAGGCGCTCAAGCAAGTGGTCACAACAGGACGCGGGGCATGAATCAGGAACGGGAGGCGTAATCACCCCGTCGACGTGGGGCGGTTGGGTATCAGCCTGCCAATGGCCAAGCCACCTGTGCACCCGCAATCGGCTGACCTTGCGGTCATCACCGATTGCCTGCCCTCTAGGAACGGACAGAACCGGCAGCTGGCGGCCGGGGCAGGTATTTGAAAACTCCAATCCGAGTTTGATAAGTTAACGCCGCACTTCAACCGGCCACGGCCCTGAACACGTACTGCAATGGCAGCGCATCCTGAACAGCCACCTCCGGATCTCTTCCCGCCGCGGCAGCCATCGCATGGATCATCGGGAGAAATTTTTCTCGCTGAGGCTCGTCAAAAACACGCGGCACCCCCGCCTCGACTGTCCAGCCTGCCTGAGTGAACAATTCGAGCATGGTGACCAGCGTGAACCAGCGAATATGCGTTCTGTCGAACAGCCCTGCATCCTCGTAGCGGAAATCACCCACACTGAGTCGGGCCTGAACACTCCAGTGCTGGGCGTTGGGAATGCACGCGACGACACAGCTTCCAGGTGCGCTGGCTTCACGGATCTTCTGCAAGAGTGCCCATGGATCGTAAAGATGCTCGAGTACATCCCCAAAGACCCAGCAGTCAGCCGCCAGATCGCCAGCAAGCAGATCGGCACAGGCCGTTTCGATGTTCATGTCAAGCACGCGATCACAGTGCTCGCGCGCGAGCTGCGCATAGCCCGGATCAATCTCGATCCCGGTGTAATGAACATGTGGATTGAGTTTCTTGTATTCGCGTGCAAGGGCACCCGAACTGCAACCGATCTCCACAACGCGCCTGGCATTGGCAGGCATAAGCTTGAGCAAATCCGGGTTATGGAACTGATGAACCGGGGTTTGTTTCTGCACAGTTGCCTCCTGAGGCTTTGGGGTGCCTGCCTTGGCGTACTTGTCTTGATAGCGGCGAAAGCTTTCGCGCCACGCGGGCGTACCGAACGCCCCGCCACTTTCATGGACGACGCTCAGCGGCCACGTGCCCATGCTTAACCCATTCAATTCAGCCGAACGGCAGAAGTCCATGTCATAGAAGTGAAATTCAAATTGCTCGTCAAAGCGTACCTGGGCCTGTTCGAGGCGCTCGCTGTCCACCGCAAGCAACAACCCATCGAGCAGTTTGCAGGGTTGAGGCACAGGCCCGAAATTCGAGACAGAGCAAGGGAAACTGTCACCGTGCCCGACTATACCGCTCAGGAAGCACGCCTGATCCCAAGTGAATTGATCATCAACGAAGGCCCAGGCGGGTTGACCTTCAACACGCCGAATATTGCCTGCAAGCCCGACAATATCGAAAGTTACCACCGCTTCGCGTATCCGCTCGCCCCACAAGAAGTCACACAGGTGCACATCGTCATGAACGAACACCAGAATGGCAGGGTTTTCCCTGGCCTCATCAATCGCGCGGTTATAGATGGTCGAAAGCCCCTGCTTGTTCTCTGCAAACAGCCTGATTTCCACAGGATTGGCCGCTTGGTGGATCAACAAGGATCGGCCCAGAGCAGTCTTCGTGGAAAACTCCTGCTCAGACACGCGCGTTCCACATACGATTCGAATAGGTTTCATGCGGGCACTTAGTTATTGAATTTTGACAAGGACACCCGACACACGGCGACGCAGTATCACGCGCCAGGGTACCCAGTGAACCACAACGTGGGGCTGCCCCCTGACTAGAGAGTGGCCTCACTTGAACCAATCAAATCACGCCAAGGCGATTACAACATCGCCATCCAGGCCAACTCGCCGCCAGGGCTCAGTCGTTCGGAAGACGCCCGACCACTAAAAGCCTGTGGCCAGCGTTCGGCCAACGCCTGGGCAACACTGGCATCAGGTACCGACAGGCCCGTGGTGCGAACCTGAGCCTGCGGAGTCCATACAACCGCAAGGCCCGCGTCCTGTACTTGCAGGCACAACTCAACATCTGCCCCAGGCAGCGCCTGCAAACCGCCGCACTGTTCGAACAGTGCCTTGTTCACCATCAGGCACTCCCCGGAAACGGCCGCGCAACCACGCACTGACAAGTGCCACTGACCAGCGGCGTCCAGCCAGGATGTATCAACCTGTGGACCACTCAGCAGGCCATAACCTGCATGCGCCAAGATTGAATCAGAGCTATACAACGCGCCACCCACAACGCCAACTTCCGGGCGCTGGGCCTCGTTGAGCAAGCCTTCGAGCCAGGCGGGACTGATGACCTCTCCAGCCGCCGAGAACAACACCAGATACTCGCCCTTGGCCTGACTCGCCGCCAGATTGAGCAAGTCATTACGCGATGCACCAGACGCTGCGTTCAACACCCGTACACGGTTACCCAACCCATGCTGCACGTCTGTTTCATCAGGACCATCATTAGAGCAAGCCACTATCACTTCATAACGCGGGTAGCGCGTGCGTTGCAGCACGCTAGCCAGGCACGCTTGCAAAGGCGCATCCCTCTGCTCACTCGCCACCAGGATGCTGACCAATGGCGTAGCGGCATGACGAAAATCGATCTGCAACCCGGATACGCCGCTGCCACTGACGTGACCACGATAACCCAGCTGCCTCAGGTGGCGCTCCAGCACCACCTGGGCTTGCGCGGTCAACGCCTCCGACGGTTGTTCGCCAAGTACCAGGTAATCATCCAGATGAGCGAGGCAGGCCACGCCTTGCGCTTCCACCAGACGCAGCAACAGGTCAAGCTCGGCGGCCTGAGGCTGGGCATCGCTGTAGCCTCCCAGATCAAGCACGGCCTGACGTCGTACCAGCCAATGGCGAGACATCAGGGCGGGCTGACCCCGCAGCAGATCAAGATCGGCACCTGGACGTACGACGCTGTACAAGCGCCCTTCCTTATCGCGCTGCACTTCGTTGGCACAAATAGCGTGGCAGGCCGCCGCGTTACTCAGCTCCAACGACAAGTGCAGCAGTCCGCCAGTGAGCAATTGCTCACCTGCCTGCATCAACAGCAACCATTCACTCGGCAATTGGCGCACTGCCTGGTTCAGGTGGGCGATCCAGTTGTCTTCTGTAACCTGAATGAAGTGCAAGGCATCACGTGGCGTGGTGATCACCGGCGACTTGCCAGCCTTGAGAACCAACAATTTGAAATTGCGCAAGCCACTGGCGAGCAGGCTGTCGAAGGTGGCCTGCAGCGCGATGTCATCGTTGGTCAGGTCCAGTACCAGAAAGGCCATTTGCTCAGTGGGCGAGGTCGTCAGATGCGCCAACACGCGCTCACGGGCGGCATCATCCGGCGTCGCTGCAGCCAGCGTCGCAAGTACCTGGCCAGAGGTGGTAGCGGCCAGGCTCTGCTGCGGATCATGCGACGGGATCTGCGCCAGACGCTGGAGCCAGTCATTCATCTCGCCGGCATTAACTTCGTCGCTCTCGCGGGTCAAGGAAGCGGCCAACCGCTGACAGACTTCGCGATTGAACAAGCCTAGCGCCAGCGCTTGCAAGTAACGATGCTGAAGACTCCCGGGGGTATCGTTGGGGTGAGTCAGCAGAAGTTCGCGCTGGCGGACCCAACTGCCCTCTAGAGCCTGGTACTGGCGCTCTCCCGTCGGCCAGCCATGACAGAGGAACTCCAGCGTGGTCAAGCAATCGAACAATGCCCCGTTGTAGTACGGCAGCTCGACGAACTGACGCGGCTCGAACACCCGCTCAGGCCCCTCTGTAACGCTCGCCCAGGACGAGGTGAACAGAAGCGGCTGTTCCTGTGAGCCATAAGTGTTGCGGACAAAACGATTGAGCAGCGTAAAACCTGACTCATCGGTGCACAGGCCGAACCCGGCCGCATCCCACTGCAGCAATGCGCGAACAACTTGGGTGAGTTGCTCTTCTCGGGCGGCAACTGGCAGCGTACAAGGCGCGTACTCACATACCACATCGGTCTGCTCGACGGATTCGATTCCACCTTGTGCCAGCAGTGCGTAAGACAACGCTACACGCCAGCCGGAAAAATCCAGGTGGTCTGGCAACAGCGCCAGTGCGCTCTGCAAAGCCCCGACTCGCAGTACCGCTCGCCAAGCGGGTTGAGCAGCGTCAGCGTACTGCCGTAAACGAGCAGTGGCGCTCTCTTCGGACAAGGGCGCCAGGACAGAGCCCTCTTTGTGATAGGCCACTTGCCCATTGCCTACCTCATGGGACAGTGCGTAACCCTGAGCACCAATTGACTGCAAGGCAGCCTGCAAACGAACGGCGGCGCTGTCCAAGGCGGTAGGCAAAATGAAGTCGGAATCCAGCGCCAGCATCACCAGGGGCGTTGTCACCTGTTGCAGCGCCTGAGCCAGCCGTTGACTGCACAACACACTGCTGCTGGCCTGCAATGACTCCAGCGCCAGACAAGGCACGCCTGCCTGTTGATAGAAGTGCTGTGCCCGCGCACGGTGATCGGGCTGCGCATGTCCAAGCAGAACGACCGTTACATCATTGCGCGACCCGGTTGCGATTACGTTCATAGCCTACCTGTTTCAAAATGATGGGTTCAGCGCCCGGCGCGGCCGAGCGTCAGGGATTCAGTCCGCCAGCCAGGCATTCGCCCAGTGCTGCAGATGTCGCGGTGTAAGCAGATAGTCTTGCAACACTACTTCACGCAGGGCATCGCCCTGGCGGTAGCTGGCTTGAGGGTCCGACAAATGCATGCGAATTGCCTCCAGCCACTGTTCAGTCGAGTTTTCACGTACCCGCGTGCATGGCAGATAACCTGCATAGGCTTTGGTGTCGGTACAGATCACCGGAAAGCCGCACACGCCATACTCCAGCAGCCGCAGGTTGCTCTTGCAGTCGTTGAACAGGTTCTGCTCAAGCGGGGCCAGGGCCAAATCAAGGTTGAGGCTGGCCAACTTCTGCGGGTACTGGGCAAGCGGTACTCCCTTATGGAACTCCTTCACGTAGGGCTGCAGCATCTGCGGGCACATGCCGAAGAATACCCAGTCGACCTCATCGGCCAGGCTCTGGACCACCTCCAGCATCAGCTCCAGATCACCTCGGTGGCTGGTACCGCCAGCCCACCCCACCCTTGGCTTGATGCTCGTCTGGCGCTCACTGGTCAGCCCAGCCCACAGCGATGCCGCCAGCATGTTGGGTACCACGCGAATATCGTGATGCATGTGTGACAGCGCATCGGCCAGTGGCTCGGTGGAAACGACCAGCCGATCACACAGGCCAATGGCCTGACTGAGCTTTTGCCCCACATTGCTGGGCCAGTTTCGGACATGGTCGTTCTTTTTCGGCGGATCAAGAATGTAGTCGTCGATTTCAAAGATTCGCCGGGCACTGGAGAACTGCTTGAGCTGCGCGATTTCCTTGATGCTCTCGTTCGCATACCGCAACTGCACGATAATCACATCCGGCTTTTCACGTTCCGCCTCGACCGGTTTCGGCATGTTGTAGCTGAGTCGCCCCTGAATCCAGCCGGCACGCTCCAACTCAGTGAATGGCTGGATGACGCGGTAATGACCGACACCCGAAGCATTGAATGGCAAGGCCAGTACTGATGGCATCGCTCGATCAATGAAAGGATCCCAACCACTACGCAACCCGGGTTCAAGGTTGAAGCTTCCCTGGATCAGGCTCAGGTTCCGATTGTAGTGGGGGTCACAAGCGACGCTGGGCAGCCACCGCTGGTAGAACGCCTGCTGATCGGCCTCCTGATCGACGCTCGGAGAATGGCTCGTCACGCCCAATCGAGCCACTTTCGAAAAAGGAGTCCAAACGATCAGGTAGCCAAGCTCGCGCGCCCGTAGGCACAGGTCGGCATCGAACCAACCTTGCTGCAGCGAATCAGTGTCCAGTCCTTGCAACTCACGGAACAATTCGCGCCGTACCAACAAGCAATCCAGACTCAAGGCGCTCCAATTCTGTACCAGGCGCAAGCGATCAAGATAACTGCTATCACCGACACGACCCAAAAATGGATTACCTGCCAGCCCTCGAAGACCCAATACCAAAGCACCCGACGCAACCGTGCCATCTCGGCCGATCAGCTTGGGCCCGACTACCCCGACTTCTGGACGCTGAGCCTGGAGCATGAGTTCGTCAAGCCACTGCCCGTCGAACAGTGCACATTCCGCATCCAGCATCAAAAGATAATCGCCGCGCGCATGCTCACTGGCTTGATTCAGGCTTTGCGCCCGGCATTGGGATTGAACGTGAACTACCCGCAACTGCTCATCGCCCAGCCCTTCCATTGCCCTCAACCAGCCCTGTACATCTGCTGACTCCTCACCGCTGGCGATCAGAAGTACCTCGTACGGACCATAACGGGTGTGCTCGAAAAGAGACTCGACACAACGGCGCAATGTGAGCAGGTCCACTGTGGCCGGAATCAGGATCGATACACTGGCCGACTGTTCATGCTGATAGCGCACCCGGGTTATCAGGCTATCCGGGGTACTGTCTACCTGGGCCAATATGCCCAGACGCTGGAGGTGCGCGCGCACCACGGGTGCGGCAAGCTCCTGAATGGATGACTCGCGCATCCAGTCGGCGTAACTGTACTGACTCTGTACGAGCACTTCAGGTACATGCTCGACCGCATGTACACCGTGGGTTTCGACCAAGCGCCAGAGCAAGTCGTGTGGGGCCAGACCCGCATACTGTTCGTCGAACCCACCTATCGCAGATAACGCCTCACACTTGAACGCCAACTGACGCCCAACATAGGGCAAGCTGCGCATCAGATCGAGATTGAAATCCGGCTTGAAAATCGGCATGGAGGACACTCGCCCATCATGCGTCCCTTCATCGCTGTACAGGCATAAGGTGTTTGCACGCAATGCCATGCGCTCGGCCATTATGACCAATGCATGGGGGTGTAGACGATCACCTGCCTGCAGCAGGAGTATCCAGTCCGCCTGACCGTCATTTGCCAGTAAGGTATTGACCTGCTTGAATCCGTCGCCCTGGCGAACCTGATATTGAACCCCGGCGACGGTCGGGGGGGTTGAATTGGCGGGACCCAGCAACAGAATACGGCTGGCAACATACGACTGTGCCGTCAGGCTGTCCAAAGTCGCGCGCAGGGCAAGCTCGTCGCCCTCATCACAAAACACCACCGGCATGATGCGCGGCTGGCAGGGCCACTGTTCGATGCGCTTGGGCAGCAGGCGTAACTGACCCTGCGACAAACTGCGACACTCCAGCCATTCGGCATACAACTCAGCGAAATCAAGGCTGTGCGTACCCACCTGTTGGTTGAAGGTCGCGATCTGTTTGGTCAGGAAGTTTCGAACATCCAGTTCTTCCCACGCCGGGTCACTGCCACCGCTATACGAAGCCAACGGCAGATAACGAACATAGCCGTCGGCCGGTGCCTTCTCACTGGTGCGCGCGGCCAGCATCTGCAGCAGCCACTCACTCTCAGCGGCAACCGCCTCAGTCATTGCCACCTGATGACTGAGCCTGCCCGCATGAATGCGCTCAAAGCTCAAGAGTTGGTCCAAACTGGCGAGATGTCCGCGACGCAGCAAACAAATGTACAGGGCCATGTCCAGGCGCGCGACAAAACCCTGCCCGTCCTGCACCAGTGTCTCAAGGTATTCCTCGACCTGGGCACGACGCAATAGGGCATGGCTGATACCGCCAAACAGGTTGACCGTATTATCGGCGACACACGCCAGCAAGTCGGCGCCATGGAGCACTGCACTCGCTGGCGAGATCAAGCAATTGAGAAAACGAGAAGGAAGCAGTATGTCGTCAGCATCGCAAAGCAATCGCTGGCCGATCACTATGCTGACCTCCTCATTTTCCTGCAGCACTTTGGCCTGCCGGCTGATGCACTGGTGAATCAGGGTGTCATCGTCGCAGAGGAACTTGATCATCTGGCCTGATGCGTGACTCAAACAGGCCAACAGGTTGCGGGCAAAACCCAAACGCCGGGGATTGCGCACATAACGCAGGGTTACCGATGATGTATTGCCCAGCTCTTCGCAGATCGCCTCAATCTGTGGACCGGAGCTGTCATCGCAGATGACGACTTCCAGATGTGGGTAATCCTGACTGAGTGCGCTGAGCAGGGTGCCGCGGAAAAACTCAGGATTGAAGGCAGGAATAGCGATGCTGACAAGTAGCGGTTCGTTCATTTGGGTAAACCTGGAAAGAACGCCAGGCGACGATGAGTCGTCACCTGGGTGGATGCAGCGAGGAGGTTCTATCAGAGCCGATTGAACAGTCCGAGCGAAGCGATTTTGCTGAACGCCAGTTGAGAGGCCTGCAACATGTTTTGCTGCAAGGTCAATCGCGTCATGACGTCGGCAGGATCCGAGTCACGGATGGCTGATTGAGTCTGGGTGTTTGCCATCACCAAGGCCTCGTTGGATTCAGTTTGGGTATCCAGTGCCGCACCGCGACCGCCGATCGAACTGATGCTGGTAGACACCTGATCGAGACCGCTGGCAAGGTTCCCCAGGCCTGCCGTCATCGCTGCTTGTTGTTTCTGGATCTCGACAGCATTGCCGTTGGTCGGTGTATTGAGGGCCGTTTTCAATTGACTTACGGTATCCAGAATGTTCTGGGTCTCGTGGGTGTTGACCGATACGTTGAACTGATCGCCGTTGACCAATGGGTCGGCCACGGTGTTGTTCAACGTGAACTCCACACCCGACGCGGTTGCAGTATTGCCCACCATCGTACCGCTGGAGACAGGCTGGCTGTCGGCGGTGATCGGTGCGGCGTACAAATCGAACGTGGTGTCGCTGGTGAATTTCAGCACCGCCGAACCACTCGGGAAGCTGGCATGGTAAGCGACCGGATCGGTAACCCGGGTACCTGTGGTCTGCACCGAGCTCGGGTTACCTGGGCCACGGGAAACGTTAAAGGTGTCCGGCTTGCCTTGTAGCGTGAACGTACGGCCTGCCAACGGGGCGGCAGGGTCGTTGAAGTTCAGGGTCATGTCGACACCGCGAAAGCTGACGGTCTGATTCTGACCGTTGGTGATCACGCCGCCCTGAGTGGCTTCATTGGTCACGTCGTTGCCGAGCCCGTCAATAATCCTCAATTGAGTCCCACTGACAAAATCCACCGTATAAGGCTCACCGCCGCGGAACTTGCTGTTGTACATCACGTTCGACGACACCTGCCCGTCCGACAGGGTCACAAGACCGTCATTCATCGACCCGGTGACCTGAGTGCGACTGGTATTGATCGCTTGCTGGAACACTTCCCAGCCGGTGCTGTTGGTGGCCATCGACATGCTGTCGCCGATTGGCAGGTTCAGCGTCACCTGGTCGCCGTTGTAGGTGTAAGTGCCGTCGGAGTTGCGGGTGAACGGAACGGTATCGCCCTTGGAGCCGGCAAAGATGTACTTGCCGTTTTCATCCCGGCTGTTCATCAGGCTCAGCAACTGTTCTTCGATCTGGCCCAGTTCCGCGGCATTGGCCTGACGGTCGGCATCGGTGTAACCGGCGTTATTGGCACCAATGGCCAGTTCCTTGGCACGTTGCAAAACGTTGGTGATGCCGGTCAACACTGACTCGGCCTGGCCCAGGGTGGCCTTGATGGTGTCGGTGTTGGCCTTGTACTGAGCAAGCATCGAAGCCTGCTGACCCAATTGCAGCAAGCGCGAGGCGCCGACCGGATCATCGGCAGCGGTGTTGACGCGAACCAGACTGCTGGCCTCTTCGCTGGTCTTGACCACGTTGGCGAAGTTCCTTTGATAATTCGCGGCCGAGGACTCGTAAAACTGGGCGGTAGAAATGCGCATGGGCTACGACTCCTTAAAGACTGTTGATCAGTGTGCTGAAGATTTCTTGCGCAGCCTTGATGATCTGCGAAGAGGCGGTGTAGTACTGCTGATACTTGACCAGGTTGCCAGTTTCCTCATCGAGGTCGACACCGGAGAGTGAGTCGCGCGCGCCCTTGGCGTTCGCCAGGATGGAGGAGGTCGCCGCGCTGTCAAGCTTGCCTTGAGCAGCTTTGGAGCCGACATTCTCGACCAGCTTGCCGTAGGCATCGCTCAGGGAAATACCTTTGCTGGCCGACCCCGTGTCGACGGTCTGGCGGGTCTGCAAATCCGCCAATGCCGTACCGTTACGGTTGTCCAGAGTACCTGGCTGGCTCAGCGAGACGTTTATCGCGGTGCCTTTGCCCGGGGAACCGGCCACGGTCATGTCGAAGCTTACGGTGTACTGAGTGGCAGGTGCAGGCGGGATCGGCGCACCCGTGGCATCCTTGAGCGGTACAGACAGGCTCAGGGTGTTGTTTTCACCTGGCTTGATGGTGCCACTGCTTATAACCCCGCCCTTGGCATCCAGGAACTGATAAGTCTGGCTGGTGCCATCGGCGGAAACGTCCCCGAACACGACCTTGGTCGGCGTGGAGTATTTCAGGCCGTTCTGCATTGCCGCAGCGGTGGTCGGGTCGTAGATATCGAATTTCGTGGTCAGCGTCGGTTGACCACTGGCCGGAATCGTCAGCGTGCCGCTACCACCCGGAGCAATGGCTGCACCCAGTGGCGCCGCGATGGCCAGACGCTTGGAGTCCGTCATCTCGGTCTTGATGTTGGTTGCAGCATTACGTGTCGGGGTGATCTTGAAGGTGTCGCCTATCGCGGCACCACCGCTGAACGACATCGAGAACCCGTCTATCACCGGCGCAGGCGTGGTCGTCGTGCTGAAGCTGCCCAGCGATGTGTTATCCGGCAGCCGCTGCACGGTGTAGTCGGTGGCGCTGGTGAACGTGACCTTGTAGTCGTTGATGGTCAGCTTGCCACTGTCCTTGATGCTCACATCGAAGTTGCCCGAGCTGGCACTGTTGGCGGTCGAGGCAATACTGCGCTGCGCCATCTGCGCGGTGCTATTGATGCTGTTGAACAGGTTCGAACCGAAATCACCGTTCTTGTCGATACCCTGCGCCTGCAGGCTGTTCATCTGATCGGCGACGACCAGTGCCACGCGACCCAATTCATTCATGGCCGGGTCCAGCACTTCGCTGCGATAACGCAGCAGGCCGCCAATTTCGCCACCGGTCATGATCGATGTGATATCGATGGTGCTGGAGCCGCGATTGAGCTGCAGCGACAAACGTCCCGGATCATCTTTACTCGGTACAGCCTCCAGTTTGTTGACCGTATCGCCAATCACCAACGGCTGACCGCTGCCCAGATAGATATCTACGTTGCCTTCACGCTCAACATACTGCGCACCGGTGAAGGTCGAAAGCTGGCGCATGGTCTCGTTGCGAGCATCAAGCAGTTCGTTCGGCGTGCCGCCGGAGCTGGTGACTTCGCTGATTTTCTTGTTCAGCTGCGCCACAGTCGTAGCCAGCTTGTTGACCTGATCAGCCATGTTCGTCAGGTTGCCGTTGATGTTCGCGTTCTGCGAGTTCAACTGGCTGGACACCGAATTGAAGCGGTTGCTCAGGGCTTGAGCATCGCTGAGCAGTAGCTGCCGGGAAGCGTCGTCACCCGGCTTGGCATTGACGTTCTGTACCGAGGCGAAAAACTTGGTCAGGGCGCCATTGAGGCCGGTGCCACTGTCTGACAACAAGGTGTCGAGTGGTGTGACCTGGCCCAGGTAGGCAGCCGAATCACTGTTGAGCGAAGTGGTGGTCTGCAACTGCGCATCGAGATAGCTGTTGTACACCCGACGCACATCAGCCAGCGTCGTGCCCGTTCCAATGAACACATTGCCGTACTGAATAGAACTTTTGCTGCTCTGCACAGTTTGCTGGCGCGAGTAGCCGGCGGTGTCAGCGTTGGCAATGTTATTGCCGGTTGTCGCCAAAGCGTTATGGCTGGCACTCAGCCCCGACATTCCGATGTTGAGCAAACTCATGATTCAGACCCTTAGTCTATAAAGGCGTGGTTGAAACGCCTGCCGCAGCGTAGTTCTGATAACTCGTCATCTGCCTGGCTATCTGCGAAATCTTGCTGGCGTAAGCCGGGTCGGTTGCGTAACCGGCCTTTTGCAGCTCGCGCACAAACTGTTCCGGGTTATCGGCCGACTTCACCACATCTTGATAGCGATTATTGGTTTGCAGCAGCGTGACAAGGTCATGGAAGCTGTCCTTGTAGGAGTCGTAGGAACGGAACTCGGCCGTCTCCTTGACCATCTCGCCATTCCTGAATTCGCTGGTGATCGCCCGCGCCGAATCACCCTTCCAACTGCTGCCGGCCTTGATGCCGAACAGGTTGTGGCTACTGCTGCCGTCCTGGGCGCGCATGACCGATTTGCCCCAACCGGTTTCCAGGGCGGCCTGGGCCACCAGGTAACGCGGATCGACGCCGATGCGATCGGCCGCTTCCTTGGCCATCGGCAGCATGGTATTGACGAATTCGTCGGCGCTGGTGAAGGCTTTTTTCGCCGGTGCCAAGGGGATCTGCGCGATGGCGCGACCGTGAATCTGCAGGGACCCACTCTGCGCTGCCTGGGCATTGGCCAGCCAGTCGCCGTTGTACAAAGGCCCGGAGCCACTGCTCGCGACACGCTCGGGCAATGGCGCCTTGTTGACCGCGCCCGCGCTGTTCGACGTAGCGGAAGGCACCAGGCCCGCGAGCAAGCGATCGGCCAGTTTAGGCGGCAAGGCCAGGCGCCGCTGATTGATCAGCGCCATGTCATTGCGATGCGCACCCTCGCCCGTCGGCGCACTGACCGATCGCGAAGCCCACAATGGACGTTCGCCATTGACCCGCGACAGCGGCCCGTTGAGCGCCGTCGTGCCGGCGGCCACCGGGGTTTGCGCAGCGGCTTTGGCGGCCTCCTGCTTGGCGGCCGACAGCGTTGCCGCCTCACCTGGCGCCAGCGGCTTGTTCTTCGACATCTGCCGCATCAACACGTCCGCCAGGCCGATACCGCCGCCCTCGCGGGACATGGAAACCGCCAGTTGCTGGTCGTACATTTCCTGGTACTGCTTGGCCTCCGCGGTGTTCATCGGATTGTCCTTGCCCAGGGACTCGGTGGCCGAGCGCATCGACTTGAGCATCTCGCCGAGGAACAGCGACTCGAATTCCTGCGCCACCTTGCGCATGTTGGCGTCGCTGTTCTTGTCGCCGACCTTGAGCTGGTTCAGCCGGTTCAGGTCGGAAAACGCACCGGAATCGCTGCTGCTGACCCGACCGCTCTTGAACATGTCCATGGTCGCCGTCCTCAGATCACGATCAGGTCGGCTTGCAACGCGCCAGCCTGTTTCAGTGCTTCAAGAATCGCCATCAGGTCGCCCGGTGCCGCGCCGACCTGGTTCACCGCACGCACGATTTCGTCGAGGGTGGTGCCCGGGCCGAACTTGAACATCGGCTTGGCTTCCTGCTCGGCGTTGACCCGCGAGCGCGGCACGACCGCCGTCTGGCCATTGGACAGAGGGCCTGGCTGGCTGACGATAGGGTCTTCGGTGATGGTCACGGTCAGGCTGCCGTGGGTGACGGCGGCCGGCGAAACCTTGACGTTCTGGCCGATCACGATGGTGCCGGTGCGCGAGTTGATGATGACCTTGGCCACCGCCTGCCCCGGATCGATCTCGAGGTTTTCCAGGATCGACAGGTAATCGACACGCTGGCTCGGATCCAGCGGCGCCGTGACGCGCACAGATCCGCCGTCGATGGCCTGGGCCACGCCTGGGCCGAGCATGTCGTTGATCTTGTCGACGATGCGCTTGGCCGTGGTGAAGTCGGAACGGTTGAGGTTCAGGGTCAGGCTGTTGCCCTGGTTGAAACCGCTCGGCACGGCTCGCTCGACCGAGGCACCGCCCGGGATACGCCCGGCCGACGGCACGTTGACCGTGATCTTCGAGCCGTCGCGCCCCTCGGCATCGAAACCGCCGACCACCAGGTTGCCCTGGGCCACGGCATAGACGTTGCCGTCGATACCCTTGAGCGGCGTCAGCAGCAAGGTGCCGCCGCGCAGGCTCTTGGAGTTGCCGATGGACGAAACAGTGATGTCGACCTGCTGCCCCGGCTTGGCGAACGCCGGCAAGTCAGCACTGATCGAGACCGCCGCGACGTTCTTCAACTGCACGTTGCCCGAACCCGGTGGCACCTTGATGCCGAACTGCGAGAGCATGTTGTTGAAGGTCTGCAGGGTGAACGGGGTTTGCGTCGTCTGGTCGCCGGTGCCGTTAAGCCCGACCACCAGGCCATAGCCGATCAACTGGTTGGAGCGCACGCCGGAAATGCTGGCGATGTCCTTCAGGCGCTCGGCTTGAGCGTTGAAAGCTGCTGACAGCATCAGGGCAGCAACGAAGATATTTCTGAAATTCAACGCGACCACCTAGAAAGGGAACAGCGGGCTGAGGAAGAAACGGTCGAACCAGCCCGGCTGACTCGCATCGGCAAAGGAACCGGTACCCGAGTAGGTGATGCGCGCATCGGCGACGCGGGTCGACGACACCGTGTTGTCAGTGGAAATATCGTCAGCCCGGACCAGACCGGCAATCCGCACCAGTTCGTCGCCGGTGTTGAGGGTCAGCCACTTCTCGCCGCGCACGGCGATGATGCCGTTGGGCAGGACGTCCGCCACCGTCACGGTGATCGAACCGGTCAGGCTGTTGCCCTGCCCGGCCTTGCTGTCACCCTTGGTTGCGCGGTCGCCTTCATAGCTGGCGCTCAGGCTCAGGTCGTTGCTGCCAAACGGGTTGTTGGTGGTGGCGCTGCTGCCGAACAGCGAGGTCAGGCCGATGCCGGTCTTGCTGGTCTTGTCGATTTGCGAGTTGGCGTTCTTGCTGGCCTGGGTCTTCTCGTTCAGGGTGATGGTGATGAT
The DNA here is from genome assembly GCF_028471945.1 of Pseudomonas sp. WJP1. NCBI lineage: Bacteria > Pseudomonadati > Pseudomonadota > Gammaproteobacteria > Pseudomonadales > Pseudomonadaceae > Pseudomonas > Pseudomonas sp. WJP1. The sequence continues at coordinate 1,713,032 of NZ_CP110128.1, read as the reverse complement.
GTCACCGACCCGGAACGCCTTGCGGTCGGTGTACAGGTTCTGCTCGAAACCGGCCTGGTAGATCGAGCCGTTGTTGGCGGCAGCCGGCAACGGCGTGCGCGGCAACACCGGGGCGTAGTAAGGGTCATTGGGCTTGGGCGTCACAGGCACGCAACCTGCGAGCGCAGCGAGCGCAGCAATCCCACTCAATGCCAGAACAGAGACGACGCGTTTCATGACCCTACCTCACGGTGTTGCAGGCGACCGCACGGCCGCCCCATAGACTTGATTACAGATTCTGCGTTACGAACGAGAGCATCTGGTCGGCGGTGGAGATCACCTTGGAGTTCATCTCGTAGGCGCGCTGAGTGGTGATCATGTTGACCATCTCTTCAACGGTGCTGACGTTGGAGGTTTCCAGGGTGTTCTGCAGCGTGGTGCCGAAACCGGCCAGGCCTGGCGTGCCGACTTGCGGCGCGCCGCTGGCGGCGGTTTCCAGGAACAGGTTGTTGCCCACGGCCTGCAAGCCGGCCGGGTTGATGAAGTCGGCAGTCTGCAGGTTGCCGATCACCTGGGAGGCCGGGTTGCCGGCGACGGTGATGGACACGGTGCCATCCTTGCCCACGGTGAAGGTCTGGGCGTCGTTCGGAATCACGATCGCCGGTTCCAGGGCGAAGCCGCTGGCGTTGACGATCTGGCCGTTGGAGTCCAGGTGGAAAGTACCGTCACGGGTGTAGGAAGTGGTGCCGTCCGGCTGCAGAATCTGGAAGAAGCCACGACCGTCGATGGCCATGTCCAGGGGTTGCTCGGTGGTTTGCAGGCTGCCGGCGTTGAAGTTTTTCTGGGTGCCGACAATGCGCACACCGGTACCCAGTTGCAGGCCCGACGGCAGTTCGCTGTCCTGGGTCGACTGGGCGCCTGGCTGACGCTTGATCTGGTAGAGCAAGTCCTGGAACTCGGCGCGGTCACGCTTGAAACCCGTGGTCGACACGTTGGCCAGGTTGTTGGAAATGGTGGTCAGGTTGGTGTCCTGGGCGGACAGACCGGTTTTGGCAACCCATAGAGCCGGAAGCATTCGATTCTCCTCGTGCGCCTGTTTTACGGCGCGACGTTCTGGTAATTAGCTGATCTGCAAGACCCGAGCCATGGCCTGGTCGTCTTCTTTGGCGGTATTCATCATCTTGATGTGCAGCTCGAACTGCTTGGCCAAGGCCAGTACCGAGGTCATCTCGTCCACCGCATTGACGTTGCTCGACTCGAGGAAACCGGACACCAGCTTGACGCCGGCATCGGCTTGCGCAGGCTGGCCGTCCCTGGTGTGGATCGAACCGTCCAGGCCCTTGGTCATGTTCTTGATGTCCGGGTTGACCAGCTTGATGCGGTCCACCTCGGCCATGACGCGCGGGCCTTCGCCCATTGCGCGGATGCTGATGGTGCCGTCCTCGCCCACTTCGATCTGCTGCTCGGGCGGCACGGCAATCGGTCCGCCATTGCCGATCACCGGCATGCCGTTGCCAGCGCGCAGCACGCCCAGGGCGTCCACCACCAGGCTGCCGGTGCGCACGTAGCTTTCACCGCCATCGGGGTTCTGCACCGCCAGCCAGCCGTTGCCTTGCACGGCGACGTCGAGGTCGCGGCCGGTTTCCACCAGCGAACCCGGGGAGAAGTCGGTGGCCGGGCGTTCGGACAGGGCAAACGCACGCGCCGGAAAGCTGTCGCCGAACACCGGCATCGAGCGCGCCTGCTCCAGGTCTTTCTGGAAACCGTTGGTAGAGATGTTCGCCAGGTTGTTGGCATGGGCCTTTTGCGCCAGTGCATTCTGGCTGGCACCGGTCATTGCCACATAAAGGTACTTGTCCACACGCTTTCCTCTGCCTGCCGGACGTTTGCCGCCCGATGCTGTACTGACGTGGCATAAGCAATTTGCAGACCAAGTTGTTTTTGGCGGCGCGAGGCCCGGCAAATAAAGGACTTGAAGAGATTTACCGGGGAATGGGGGATTGTGTCAGAGACGAAAAACCGGCGGTGTCATGCCGCTTCGCGGCAACAGATCAAAAGATCGCAGCCTGCGGCAGCTCCTACAGGGATCGGTGTAGGAGCTGCCGCAGGCTGCGATCTTTTGATCTTCAGGTGTTGTCCTTGCCCACCTCATAGTCACGCAACTTGTTGGCAATGGTGGTATGCGAAACCCCCAGCCTCTTGCCCAGTTGCCGACTGCTCGGATGCTCGGAATACAGCCGCTCCAGCACCGCTTTCTCAAAGCGCCCGACAATCTCGTCCAGCCCACCCTCCAGCGAAAAATCGCCAAGTGGCTGACGCACGCCATAATCCGGCAGGCGAATGTGCTCGGCCTTGACCGTCCCGCCATCGCACAGGGAAACCGCCTGGAACAGCACGTTTTCCAACTGCCGTACGTTGCCCGGCCAGTGGTAATGGTTGAGCCGGTCCATGGCCGCTGGTGCCAGCTTGGGCAGCGGGCAACCGATCTGCCGGCTGGCCTGATCGAGGAAGTGCTCCACCAGCGGCGTCAAGCCGTCGAGGCATTCGCGCAGCGGCGGGATGTGCAACGACAGCACGTTCAAACGGTGATACAGGTCCTGGCGAAACTCCCCGCGGGCGCAGAGTTCGGACAGGTCGACCTGGGTCGCGCAGATCACCCGCACATCGAGGTAAACCTCCTCGTCGCTGCCGACGCGGCGGAAGCAGCCATCCTGCAGGAACCGCAACAGTTTCACCTGCAGCCGCGGGCTCATTTCCCCGACACCATCAAGAAACAGCGTACCGCCCGCCGTCAACTCCAACAGCCCGAGCTTACCCTCGGCCCGGGCTCCCTCGAAGGCACCAGGGCCATAGCCGAACAGCTCGGTCTCGGCCATGGATTCCGGCAAACCGGCGCAGTTGAGCGCCATCAGCGGCGATTGCCCGCGCGGGCTGGCCAGATGGCAAGCGCGCGCCAGCAACTCCTTACCGGTACCGGTTTCGCCCTCTATCAATAGCGGCGCATCGAGCGGGGCCATGCGTCGGGCTTCGCGCACCACCGCTGCCATCACCTTCGAGCTTTGGAAGATGCTGTCGAAGCCGCGCAACTCCTGCTTGCGTACGTTATAGATGCGCTCGCCCACCCGGTCGGCGCGATGCAGGGTCAACACTGCCCCGGCCATGGCTTCGCTGTCGTCATGCTCCGACTGCAGTGGCGCGATGTCGGCCAGGAACACATCACCCTTGACCTTGACCCGCAGCCCGTTGATCCGCGATTTGTTGGCGCGCACCAGTTCCGGCAAGTCGAAATCCTCGGCATAACGCGACAAGGGAATCCCCGGCACTTCATCCACCCGCACACCCAGCAACTGCGCCGCCGCGCGATTGGCCGCGACGATCGAGCCGCCCATATCGATCGACAGCACTGGAAACTCCAGCGCGCCGAGCAGCGCATTGAGTTCCATGTGGCGCCGCTCGCTGGGCATCAGCCCTACACGCTTGACCCCGAACACCCCGGCAATCGCCTCGAATTTCGGACGCAACGCCTGGAACTGGATATTGATGAGATTCGGACAGTGCAGGTAAATGGCATTGCCATGTTCGCCACCCACTTCGCCGCGAGCGACGTTGATACCGTACTCGACCAGCAGGTTGAGAATGTCGCGCAGGATGCCGATGCGGTTCTGGCAGTGGACTTTGATACGCATATAAAAGACCTGATAAACGATGATTGACCTGTGGGAGCCAGCCTGCTGGTGATGGCGTCGCATCAGGCCCTGGGGATGCCGAATGACACACCGCTATCGCCAGCAGGCTGGCTCCCACAGGGTTAGCGCCCGACTTTTCTGATTAGGTGCTCAGTTAGTCGTCAAGATTATGTGACAGCTGAAGGGCTTTTCCCACCCGCCAATCTCAACATCTGCGCGATGACGCCCAATACGTAACGAAAACTTTACGATTTTACCGCGTTTTTCCCGCGCAGGCCGCGCTTCACCGGCTGCAACGATGCAATTGTTGGGGTATTCCTAGGTCCATAGCAGTACATAACAAGAACGAATCCCCTAGCAGGAGAGCAGCATGAAGCAGACGCAATACGTGGCTCGTGAGCCCGATGCGCAAGGTTTTATCGACTACACCGCCGAAGAACACGCGGTGTGGAACACGCTGATCACTCGCCAACTGAAAGTGATCGAAGGGCGTGCGTGCCAGGAATACCTGGACGGCATCGAAAAACTCGGTCTGCCCCACGACCGCATTCCGCAACTGGGCGAGATCAACAAGGTCCTCGGTGAAACCACCGGCTGGCAAGTCGCCCGCGTTCCGGCACTGATTCCCTTCCAGACCTTTTTTGAATTGCTCGCCAGCAAGCAGTTTCCAGTGGCTACTTTCATTCGTACCCGCGAAGAGCTGGATTACCTGCAAGAGCCGGACATTTTCCACGAGATCTTCGGCCACTGCCCATTGCTGACCAACCCCTGGTTCGCTGAATTCACCCACACCTACGGCAAACTCGGCCTGCAGGCTTCCAAGGAAGAACGCGTATACCTGGCGCGCCTGTATTGGATGACCATCGAATTCGGCCTGCTCGACACCCCGCAAGGTCAGCGCATCTACGGTGGCGGCATCCTGTCTTCACCGAAAGAAACCGTGTATTGCCTGTCGGATGAGCCTGAGCATCAGGCATTCAATCCGCTGGAGTGCATGCGCACGCCTTACCGCATCGACATTCTGCAACCGCTGTATTTCGTGCTGCCGAACCTCAAGCGCCTGTTCGACCTGGCCCACGAAGACATCATGGGCATGGTCAAGCAAGCGATGCAGATGGGTCTGCACGCGCCGAAATTTCCGCCTAAACCAAAAGCCGCGTGAACCGCAGCATTTAGCATCAAGTGAGCCTGTCCGGAACCGACGCTTTGCTTTAGCGTGGTGACATTGACGGCCGAATTCCAATAATACGATTTCAGGAACCCATCATGACCGCACTTACCCAAGCCCACTGCGAAGCCTGCCGCGCCGATGCTCCACAAGTCAGCGACGAAGAACTGCCGATCCTGATCAAGCAGATCCCCGACTGGAACATCGAAGTTCGCGACGGCATCATGCAGCTGGAGAAGGTTTTCCTGTTCAAGAACTTCAAGCACGCCCTGGCGTTCACCAACGCCGTCGGTGAAATCTCCGAGGCCGAAGGCCATCACCCAGGCCTGTTGACCGAGTGGGGCAAAGTCACCGTGACCTGGTGGAGCCACTCGATCAAGGGCCTGCACCGCAACGACTTCATCATGGCGGCGCGTACTGACATCGTTGCCAAGGACGCCGAGGGCCGCAAATAATGCATTTCGACGCCATCGGCCGGGTGCCCGGCGACCCGATCCTCGGCCTGATGGAGGCCTACGCGCAGGACCCCAACCCGCGCAAATTCGATCTCGGCGTGGGTGTCTATAAAGACGCCCAGGGCCTGACCTCGATTCCCCAGGCCGTTAAACTCGCCGAGGCGCGACTGGTGGATCGCCAGACCACCAAGACCTACATCGGCGGGCATGGCGACCCGGCCTTCGGCAAGGTCATCAACGAGTTGGTGCTCGGCGCCGACTCGAAGCTGATCAGCGCACAACGCGCCGGCGCCACCCAGACTCCGGGCGGCACCGGTGCGTTGCGCTTGAGCGCGGATTTCATCGCCCAGTGCCTGCCGGGCCGTGGCGTCTGGCTGAGCAACCCGACCTGGCCGATCCACGAAACCATTTTCGCCGCGGCCAAGGTGAAGGTTAATCATTACCCCTACGTGGGCAGCGATAACCGCCTGGACGTCGATGCGATGCTCGCCGTGCTCAACGAAGCCCCCAGGGGCGACGTGGTACTGCTGCACGCCTGCTGTCACAACCCGACCGGCTTCGATCTGTCCCATGACGACTGGCGCCGGGTACTGGACGTGGTGCGTCGGCGCGAGTTGCTGCCGCTGATCGATTTTGCCTATCAGGGTTTCGGCGACGGCCTGGAGCAGGACGCGTGGTCGACTCGACTGTTTGCCGCCGAGTTGCCGGAAGTCCTGATCACCAGCTCCTGCTCGAAGAACTTCGGCCTGTACCGCGACCGCACCGGCGCGCTGATTGTCTGCGCGAAATCCGCGGACAAGCTGACCGACATCCGCAGCCAACTGGCCAACATCGCCCGCAACCTGTGGTCGACGCCACCGGATCACGGCGCTGCCGTGGTGGCGACCATCCTCGGCGACCCGGAACTGAAAAACCTCTGGGCCGACGAAGTGGAAACCATGCGCTTGCGCATTGCGCAGCTGCGCAGCGGCTTGCTCGATGCGCTGCAGGATTACGGTTTGCGTGAGCGCTTTGCGCACATTGGCGTGCAACGCGGGATGTTTTCCTACACCGGGCTGTCGCCGGAGCAGGTCAAGCAACTGCGCGATCATCACAGTGTGTACATGGTCAGCTCGGGTCGGGCGAACGTGGCCGGGATAGATGCAACGCGTCTGGATTTACTGGCAGAAGGTATCGCTAAAGTCTGCAAATAACCCTGTAGGAGCGAGCCTGCTCGCGATAGCGGTCTATCAGTCAACATCACCGTTGAATGACACTCCGCTATCGCGAGCAGGCTCGCTCCCACATTTGTTTTGTGTCGCCCTCCAGATTTGTATAGACAACCCCATTCGTCGAAACAAATGGATATAAAAGTCTGTTTGTCATTTCTCGTGCTGTATCCTGCCCAGGCTTTTTTGAAAGCGCGGATCTACCAGATCTATCAACAGACTTAGCGAGGAGCGCGAACATGCACGAGATTCCTAATCTCCCCTTCCCAAGCCTGCACGTACCTGAGCAGACGACCACGCAGCAAGCCGGCGCCCAACAGCCCGAGCCGAAAGAAGCCACTGGCAGCCGCCAGGCTGACAGCGAAGACTGATACAACCGCCGTACAGACTGTGTGGAAAGCGCTAACATGCGCTTTCCACACCGCCTGAACTGTGAGCCCCTCGCCATGACCGACGAATTTTCCGAAGCCCAAGCCAGCGTCCTGATCGGCACCGCCGAGAAAATGATCGAGATCTGGAATCGCCTCTCCCCCGAAAAACAAGCCGCCCTGCTCGCCCGCTTCGGCAGCGAAGAAAATGCCCTGGCCGCCCTGGTCACCACGCAACTGGTCGCACCTGCCAAGCCCTGATCGATCCCGCCCGGCAAATAGTTTTACTTTTTCCACGACCGGCAGCCACTCGCGCCGCTATCATAAGCAGCCTATCTAATCCTGCTTTCCCGTGGACCTTTACCCATGTCTGAAAACCAGCGCCCCCTGGCGGTCACGCTGCAAGTTGTTTCCATCGTCCTGTTCACCTTCATCGGCTACCTCAATATCGGCATTCCACTGGCGGTACTGCCGGGCTATGTCCATAGCGACCTGGGCTTTGGCGCCGTGATCGCCGGGCTGGTGATCAGCGTGCAGTACCTCGCCACCCTGCTCAGCCGCCCCTACGCCGGGAAAATCATCGACAACAAGGGCAGCAAGCTGGCGGTCATGTATGGCCTGGCCGGTTGTGGCTTGAGCGGAGTGTTCATGTTGCTATCGGCCTGGACCCAAAGCCTGCCGATGCTCAGCCTGATCAGCCTGCTGATTGGTCGCCTGGTGCTCGGCAGCGCCGAAAGCCTGGTGGGTTCCGGCTCGATTGGCTGGGGCATCGGCCGGGTTGGCGCGGCGAACACCGCCAAGGTCATCTCCTGGAACGGCATCGCCAGCTACGGCGCATTGGCCGTGGGCGCACCCTTGGGCGTGCTGCTGGTAAAACAGTTGGGCTTGTGGAGCATGGGCGTGAGCATTGTGCTGCTGGCAGTGCTTGGCCTGCTGCTGGCCTGGCCGAAAACCGCCGCGCCGATTGTTGCCGGTGAACGCTTGCCGTTCATGCACGTGCTTGGTCGGGTGTTGCCCCACGGTTGCGGCCTCGCCCTGGGCTCGATCGGCTTTGGCACCATCGCCACCTTCATCACCCTGTATTACGCCACCCAACACTGGGACAACGCCGTGCTGTGCCTGAGCCTGTTCGGTGCGAGCTTCATCGGTGCGCGCCTGTTGTTCGGCAACCTGATCAATCGCCTCGGCGGTTTTCGCGTGGCGATTGCCTGCCTGTCGGTGGAAACCCTGGGCCTGTTGCTGTTGTGGCTGGCACCCGACGCGCATTGGGCGTTGGCGGGCGCTGCCTTGAGTGGTTTCGGTTTTTCGCTGGTGTTTCCGGCGCTGGGTGTCGAAGCGGTCAACCTGGTACCCGCCTCCAGCCGGGGCGCGGCAGTCGGGGCCTACTCGCTGTTCATCGACTTGTCGCTGGGGATCACCGGGCCAGTCGCCGGCGCGGTGGCGGCAGGATTCGGCTTTGCGTCGATCTTCCTGTTTGCTGCCATTGCTGCGCTTTGCAGCTTGATCCTCTGCCTCTACCTGTATCGGCAAGCCCCAAAGCATCGCCAGGCGCGGGAGTCGCGCTAGAAATCCACCTTGCCGCGCCCGGCCTTGATATTGCCGCGCTTGCTCTTGGACTCGAGCCGACGGGTTTTCGAACCGAGGGTCGGCTTGGTCGGCCGGCGTTTCTTCTCGACCTTGGTGGCGCTCTGGATCAACTCGACCAAACGCTCCAGCGCATCGGCGCGGTTCTGCTCCTGAGTCCGGTATTGCTGAGCCTTGATAATCAACACGCCTTCGCTGGTGATGCGACTGTCGCGCAGCGCCAGCAGGCGCTCCTTGTAGAACTCGGGCAAGGACGAGGCCGGAATGTCGAAGCGCAGGTGTACCGCGCTGGAAACCTTGTTGACGTTCTGCCCACCCGCCCCCTGGGCGCGAATGGCGGTCAACTCGATTTCGGCATCCGGTAGATGCACGTTGTTGGAAATTACCAGCATGGAAAGCGTCCGTATTCAGAGAGTGCAGGATACCGCGAATGATGAACGTCGCACCCCTGCAACAAAAAACCCGGCACTTGGCCGGGTTTGTTGTTTCTACGCGGAGTTACTCCACAGCTGGCTGCAAGGCGCGCTGCGCACTGCGCTTGTTCTTGATGCCGTAGCAGACCCACATGAACACCAGCCACACCGGAATCGCGTACACCGATGTCTGGATCCCCGGGATCAACAACATCACACCGAGGATGAACAACACGAACGCCAGGCAGATGTAGTTGCCGTATGGATACCAAAAAGCCTTGAACAGCGGCGTTTGTTTGGTCTTGTTCATGTGCTGGCGGAACTTGAAGTGCGAGTAGCTGATCATCGCCCAGTTGATCACCAGGGTGGCCACTACCAGCGACATCAGCAGTTCCAGCGCGTGTTGCGGGATCAGGTAGTTCAGCAGTACCGCGATCAGGGTCACGGCAGCCGAGGCCAGGATCGAACGCACCGGTACGCCGCGCTTGTCGATCTTCGCCAATGCTTTCGGCGCATCGCCCTGCTCGGCCATGCCCAGCAGCATGCGGCTGTTGCAGTAGGTGCCGCTGTTGTACACCGACAACGCCGCGGTCAGGACCACGAAGTTGAGGATGTGCGCGGCGGTGTTGCTGCCCAGCATCGAGAACACTTGCACGAACGGGCTGCCGCTGTAGGAATCACCGGAGGCGTTCAGGGTGGTCAGCAGGCTGTCCCACGGGGTCAACGACAGCAGGATCACCAATGCACCGATGTAGAAAATCAGGATCCGGTAGATCACCTGGTTGATCGCTTTCGGGATCACGGTTTTCGGCTTGTCGGCTTCGGCCGCGGTGAAACCGAGCATTTCCAGGCCGCCGAAGGAAAACATGATGAACGCCATGGCCATCACTAGGCCGCTAACCCCATTGGGGAAGAAGCCGCCGTGGGACCACAGGTTACTGACCGCCGCTTGCGGGCCGCCATTACCGCTGACCAGCAGGTAGCTGCCCAGAGCAATCATGCCGACGATTGCCACGACCTTGATGATCGCGAACCAGAACTCGGCCTCGCCAAACACTTTGACGTTGGCCAGGTTGATGGCGTTGATCAGCACGAAGAAAGCCGCTGCGGATGCCCAGGTCGGGATGTCCGGCGCCCAGTAGTGGATGTATTTGCCGACTGCCGTCAGCTCCGACATGCCGACCAGAATGTACAGGATCCAGCAGTTCCAGCCTGACAGGAAGCCGGCAAAGCCGCCCCAGTACTTGTGCGCGAAGTGGCTGAAGGAGCCGGCCACCGGATCTTCGACGATCATTTCGCCCAGCTGGCGCATGATCATGAAGGCGATGAAGCCGCAGATGGCATAGCCGAGGATCATCGACGGCCCGGCGGATTTCAGCACCCCGGCCGAGCCGAGGAACAAACCGGTACCGATCGCGCCACCGAGGGCAATCAGTTGAATATGGCGATTTTTCAGGCCGCGTTTCAGCTCGCCTGAATGCGAGTTTTGTCCACTCATGAAAAGGGTCTCACGCAAGGTTTGATGATGTTCAGTTGACGTTGCTACTCAGAAGGACGTTAAGCAGCGTCGATCAAACCCCAGCGCAGGCACCAGGAGTTCAGCGTATTTACAACGGTCATGCGTCACCTGTTTGTTTTTATCTGTGACGAAATCGAACCCGACACGCTTGTGGCGCGGCGGAGTGAACAAGGCGGATAGCCTTGAGGTTTGCGCAGATGCGCAGGAGGTCACAGGTAAAACGCGGCGCATTGTACACCTGTAACCCCCTGCTGCCAGACCCCGCTGGATCAGCGTGTCGGTAACCGGGATTGCATGTGTCCACCCCGAAGCGATCGGGCGGCGGCAAAAAGGTGGTCAGACCTTTGCAGGTCTCGGACGGGGACAGCGGAAAAACCGGCCCGCGATGGGAGCTGGAAACGGATTGCGGCGGTCATTGCGCCTCCTTTTTGTTATGCACCTGCACGACAGGCATGGGGCGCATGACACCTTGCATGGGGTGGGGAAACAAGCGGGATAGAGGGGCGGGAGGAGGACAGAAGACAATCAGGCGTAAAAATTTTCTTACGGGATCAAGGGGGCGGCGATTTCATGGGTTTAATCCGTGGATTTCGTCATGAATTCTTTACAGTGTGTAATTTTGGTTTTCCACTTTGGAGATCCCGGTACCGCGACTGACGCCTTCGCGGGCAAGCCCGCTCCTACAGGGTTAATGGGTGAACGCAAAATTTTGGCTTGCCACAAATCACTGTGGGAGCGGGCTTGCCCGCGAAGAGCCCCTTGAAAACAACCCATCGCTAAAGCCAGACCCCAAAAAAAACGCCAACCCGAAGGTTGGCGTTTTTCATAAAGCGCTTACCGATTACTCAGGCTTACGACGACCAAACCCCGGACGCTGGCCAGAACCCGCCGGCGCGCCACGGCGCTTGCCCGACGGTTTGTCACCGTCGACCAGGCTGATACCAGGACGCTTCGACGCCGGCTTGGCCGGGCGCTTGCTGTCGACCGGACGATCGGCTACCGGCGTACCACGACCTTCACCGCGCTCGGTACGGCCATTGGCCGGACGTGGCGTGCGTGGACCGCGCTCGCCGTCCTGACGGGCGGCTGGCTTGCGTGCTGGACGCTCGCCTTCGATCTGAGGCTCGCGGCTGGCACGAGGCGCAGCAGGTGCAGTGGCTGCGCCAGTGGCTGGACGCAGGGTACGTACGCGCTCGGTCTTGGCCATTGGACGCGACGATTTACGCTGCATCCGATCGAGCTTGTCTTTGCTCTTGGCGTTCATCTGCGGCATCGCCACCGGGGTCAGGCCAACTTCGGCACTGAGGATGTCGACTTCGTACTGGCTCATTTCGCGCCAGCGACCCATCGGCAGGTCCGAATTGAGGAACACCGGACCGAAACGCACGCGCTTCAGACGGCTAACCACCAGGCCCTGGGATTCCCACAGGCGACGTACTTCGCGGTTGCGACCTTCCATCACCACGCAGTGGTACCAGTGGTTGAAACCTTCACCGCCCGGCGCCTGCTTGATATCGGTGAACTTGGCCGGGCCGTCTTCGAGGACCACGCCGGCTTTCAGGCGCTCGATCATCTCGTCGTCGACTTCGCCACGCACACGTACCGCGTATTCACGGTCCATTTCGTAGGAAGGGTGCATCAGGCGGTTGGCCAGCTCACCGTCGGTGGTGAACATCAGCAGGCCAGTGGTGTTGATGTCCAGGCGGCCGATGTTGATCCAGCGACCTTCTTTCGGGCGCGGCATCTTGTCGAACACGGTCGGACGGCCTTCCGGGTCAACGCGGGTGCAGATTTCGCCATCGGGCTTGTTGTACATGATCACGCGGCGGACCGACTCGGCGGCCTCTTCACGCTTGATCACCTTGCCATCAATGGTGATGGCGTCGTGCATGTCGACGCGCTGGCCAAGGGTGGCGTCTTTGCCATTGACCTTGATCCGGCCGTGGCTGATCCAGGCTTCCACGTCACGGCGCGAGCCGACGCCGATACGGGCGAGGACTTTCTGCAGTTTTTCGCCTGCTGGGCCGATTTCCTGGTCGTCTTTCTGGTCTTTGATACTCATCTGGGCACCTCCCGGTGTGTTCTGAAAACTGGGTACTTTGGCGAAGGGATCGCCGAAGGGTCGCGAATCATACGCGCATGCGGGCGTTTGCGCATCAGAGAGTAGCTGATCAAGGCAAGGTTACTGGTTTTTCCGCCGACCGGTGATCTCGATGGTTTGTCACACAACCCTGTGGGAGCGGGCTTGCCCGCGATTGCGGTGGATCAGCTGGCAATGATGTCGACTGACACGCCCTCATGGGGGGCAAGCCCGCTCCCACAGGTTTTTTGGTCGGTACAGGGCTTGTTGTCAGTCTCCGAATTCGCGGCGTTCGGCTTCGATGGCTTCGGCAAGGGCCAGGGCTTCGGCTTCTTCGTCGGACAACTGCGGCTCGGGTTTCGGCTGTTCCAGCGCAGCAACGGCGGCCAGCAGTTTTTCACGGGCCTCGGCAACACCGAGGATGTCGTCTTCCTGCTCGGGTTCAATTTCCGGTTCAGGTGCGATCTGCAAAACTTCAGCTTCCGGTTCGATGTCGGGCTGCTGCGGATCAATCCCCGGTACCTCCCCGTCACGCAACAAATCATCGAAATCCGTCTTGATCCCCTCCTCCATGCTGTCCAGCTCCAGCAACAGCGTATGGAAACTGGTCTCTTCCTTGGGCTCTTCCGGCTCGGCGCTGGCGTCGGCCAGTTCCTGCAGCCCCGCGGGCACTGGCGCGTCGTCGAAATCGAGCACCGGATCCGGCTCCAGTTCGCGCACTTCGGCCAGTGGCGGCAGGTCATCGAGGTTCTTCAGGTTGAAGTGATCGAGAAACGCCTTGGTGGTGGCGAACATCGCCGGTTTGCCCGGCACGTCGCGGTAACCGACGATGCGGATCCACTCGCGCTCCATCAGGGTCTTGACGATCTGGCTGTTGACCGCCACGCCCCGCACATCCTCGATCTCGCCCCGGGTGATCGGTTGACGATAGGCGATCAGGGCAATGGTTTCGAGCATGGCGCGCGAGTAACGCTGCGGCCGCTCTTCCCATAGACGCCCGACCCACGGCGAAAATTTTTCACGGATTTGCAGGCGATAGCCCGAAGCCACCTCCTTCAACTCGTATGCACGGCCATCGCAGGACTTGCCCAGGATAGTCAGGGCTTTCTTGAAGACCGCCGGCTCCGGGCGCTCGGCCTCTTCGAAGAGCTCGAACAGGCGCTCCAGGGATTGCGGTTTTCCGGAGGCCAACAGAAAGGCTTCGAGCAATGGCGCCAGCTCGCGGGGTTCACTCAGGTTCATGATTGGACTCGTTATTCGGCTCGTGCTCGGACGTGGATCGCGGCGAACGGCTCATTCTGCACCAGCTCGACCAAGGATTCCTTGACCAGTTCGAGGATCGCCATGAAGGTCACGACAACCCCCAGGCGCCCTTCCTCGGCGGTGAACAGCTCGACAAAGGGCACGAAACCGCCGCCCTTGAGCCGTTCCAGCACGTCGCTCATGCGTTCGCGGGTAGACAGCGCCTCGCGGCTGACCTGATGGCTTTCGAACATGTCGCCGCGGCGCAGCACCTCGGCCATGGACAGCAACAGCTCGGACAAACGCACGTCCGGCAACAGTTTGCGCGCCCGCGCTTCCGGGGCATCGAGCTTGGGCACCACCACGTCGCGACCGACCCGGCTGAGGCCGTCGATGCCTTCGGCGGCGGCCTTGAAGCGCTCGTATTCCTGCAAGCGGCGGATCAGTTCGGCGCGCGGGTCTTCTTCCTCTTCGTCGACGGTTTCGGCCCGCGGCAGCAACATCCGCGACTTGATCTCGGCCAACATCGCGGCCATCACCAGGTATTCGGCGGCCAGCTCCAGGCGCACCGACTGCATCAATTCGACATAACCCATGTACTGGCGGGTGATTTCCGCCACCGGGATGTCGAGGATGTTGATGTTCTGTTTGCGGATCAGGTACAGCAGCAGGTCGAGCGGGCCTTCGAAGGCTTCGAGAAAGACTTCCAGCGCATCCGGCGGGATGTACAGGTCCAGCGGCATTTCCATGACCGCCTGGCCATAGACCATGGCGAAAGGCAGCTCTTGCTGGGCGCCAGCCTGACTGTCAACGGGTTCTACTGCAGACATCTAGGCCTCGACCATGAACGGCGCAGGATCGCCGCAACCGACACGGATCACTTCCGGCTCGCCATCGGCGAGGTTGATCACGGTGGACGCCTTGATCCCGCCGAAACCGCCATCGATGATCAGGTCCACCTGATGCTCGAGCAACTGGCGCATCTCGTACGGATCGGTCATCGGATCCTCATCGCCCGGCATGATCAGCGTCACGCTCATCAGCGGTTCGCCCAGCTCTTCCAGCAGCGCCAGGGCAATCGGATGGCTCGGCACCCGCAGGCCGATGGTGCGCTTCTTCGGATGCAACAGCAGGCGCGGGACTTCGCGCGTGGCATTGAGGATAAAGGTGTAGGGCCCCGGAAGATGGGCCTTGAGCAGGCGGAAGGTGCCCGTATCGATCTTGGCGAACAGCCCCAATTGTGACAGATCGCTGCAGATCAGCGCAAAGTTGTGCTTTTCGTCGAGCTGACGCAGACGCCGAACGCGTTCCACTGCGACCTTGTCGCCGATCTGGCAACCGATTGCGTAGGAGGAGTCCGTGGGATAAATCACCACCCCGCCCTTGCGGATGATCTCGACAGCCTGCTTGATCAGGCGCGCCTGCGGGTTTTCCGGATGAATCTGGAAAAATTGACTCACATTCTCTACCTGTTCAGACGGCGGCAATAATTGGGTCATGTTTGAATCGACACCACAGTGGTGGCAGATCCTCCGGGAGCGGGCGGTATTCACCGATCTCGGACCAGCCTCCAGGGCCATGAAAATCACTGCCGGCGCTGACCAGCAGACCGAACTCGCGGGCCAAAATCGCGAGACTGCCCACTTGCTCGGCAGGCTGATGGCCATTGACCACCTCAATCGCGTGGCCCCCTGCTTGAATATAGTCGGCAATCAGGCGGCGGCGCTTGCTGCGAGTGAATTCGTAGTGACAGGGATGGGCCAGGCTGACCCAGGCCTTGGCCGCGCGCAGGGTTTCGACGGTGTCTTCCAGGGTCGGCCAGTGCTGCTTGACGTCTCCCAGCTTGCCGGCACCCAGCCATTTGCGAAACGCTTCGGCGCGATCCTTGACGAAACCTTCGCGCACCATCCAGTCGGCAAAGTGCGGGCGGGCCGGTGCGTTGCCGCTGTCACCCAGGGTCTGCTGGATTTCCCGGGCGCCTTCGAGCGCACCTGGCATACCCTTGAGCGCCAGTTTACGGCTGATTTCCTCGGAACGTAGCCAGCGACCATCGCGCAACTTGGCAATAGCCTCGACCAACGGTGCGGCATTGACGTCGAAACCGTAGCCCAGCACGTGAATGGTCGCGCCACCCCAGGTGCAGGACAACTCGACGCCGTTGACCAGTTGCATCCCCAGCGCATTCGCGGCGTGGCGGGCCTCGTCGAGGCCTTCCAGGGTGTCGTGATCGGTCAAGGCCAGGACCTGCACGCCTTTCTCGAACGCACGCGCGACCAGGACAGCAGGCGCCAGGGCGCCATCGGAGGCCGTGCTATGGCAGTGCAGATCAACATTCACAGGGCTTTGTAACCTCAAATCAGCTGGCGCTATCGCGCGCCCATATGTTTGTTATTATGCCGCCACATCCTGCTTCTGGCTGCCACTGTGAAACAATTCATCGATTTCATCCCGCTCCTGCTGTTTTTCATCGTCTTCAAAATCGATCCACGGGTCGTCGACATTGCTGGCCACGAGGTCACTGTAGGCGGTATCTACAGCGCCACCGCGATGCTGATCATCAGCTCCCTGGTGGTCTACGGCACGCTGTTCATCAAACAGCGCAAGCTGGAGAAGAGCCAGTGGCTGACCCTCATCGCTTGCCTGGTCTTCGGCAGCCTGACCCTGGCTTTCCACAGCGAGACCTTCCTGAAATGGAAAGCCCCGGTGGTCAACTGGCTGTTCGCCCTGGCCTTTATCGGCAGCCACTTCATCGGTGACCAACTGCTGATCAAGCGCATCATGGGCCACGCACTGAGCCTGCCGGAGCCGGTCTGGACGCGCCTGAACATCGCCTGGATCGCGTTTTTCCTGTTTTGCGGCGCCGCCAACCTGTTCGTCGCGTTCACCTTCCAGAGCTACTGGGTCGACTTCAAGGTCTTCGGCAGCCTGGGCATGACTTTGCTGTTCCTGGTCGGCCAGGGTATCTACCTGTCCCGCCACCTGCACGACGCCGATACCACAACGCCGAAAACCGAGGACTGACATGCTTTACGCAATCATTGCCACAGACGTCGCCAACTCCCTGGAAGCCCGCCTGGCCGCACGGCCTGCACACCTGGAGCGCCTGCAAGTGCTCAAGGGCGAAGGCCGCATCGTATTGGCCGGCCCGCATCCGGCGGTCGACAGCAATGATCCGGGGGCAGCGGGTTTCACCGGCAGCCTGATCGTCGCCGAATTCGACTCCCTGAGCGCCGCACAGGCCTGGGCCGATGCCGATCCGTACATCGCCGCAGGCGTCTACGCCAACGTCTTGGTCAAGCCTTTCAAGCAAGTACTGCCGTAACCTCCCTCTGCGCGGTGAACCTTATCGGTTCATCGCGTTCTCAATCGCTCATTATTCTCGTTCGCCTGCCGACAAACTCCCCAATATCCGTATTGGAATCAGGAGTCGCGATGCGCAAAGGTCCGTTGTGTCTGATGTTGGTCACGTTGTCGATCGTGGCGCCCGCCCACGGTGAAGAAGCCGCCGAGGGCGCGAACTCCACGCCGCTGTCCTTGAGCGCCGGCAGCCAGATCAACGAACTGCAGCAACGCTTGAAGGAAAGCGAACGACAACGAGAAGAACTGAGCAAACAATTGAACGCTGCCGATGGCGAACGCGAGAGCGCCCAGCTGGTTCGCTTGCGCCAGGAGAATCAGCGACTCAAGCTGCAACTTCGCGAAGCGCAGGCTGGCAGTTCGATCCCGCGCTGGTTGACCGATCAGCAACAGTGGTTCGTCGTTGGCGCCGGGGTGGCGCTATTGGCCCTGCTCTGCGGTATCTTCGCCAGTGGGGCAAGTCGAAAACGTCGACAATGGCTAAATTGAGTGATCCATGAGCGAGTTGTTACTGATTGATGATGACCAGGAGCTGTGCGAGCTCCTGGGCAGCTGGCTGAGCCAGGAAGGGTTTCAGGTGCGTGCCTGTCACGATGGCCAGAGCGCCCGTCGCGCGCTGGCCGAAACTTCCCCGGCGGCCGTGGTGCTGGACGTGATGTTGCCGGATGGCAGTGGCCTGGAACTGCTCAAGCAGCTGCGCAGCGATCACCCGGACTTGCCGGTGCTGATGCTTTCAGCCCGCGGCGAACCCCTGGACCGCATCCTCGGCCTGGAGCTCGGCGCCGACGACTACCTGGCCAAACCCTGCGACCCACGGGAACTGACAGCCCGCCTGCGCGCGGTGTTGCGCCGCAGCCATCCGGCGGCGGTGTCCAGCCAGATGGAACTGGGCGATCTGTGCTTCAGCCCGGTGCGCGGCGTGGTCAGCATCGATGAACAGGAGTTCACCCTGACGGTATCCGAAAGCCGCCTGCTCGAAGCCCTGCTCAAACAGCCCGGCGAGCCGCTGGATAAACAGGAACTGGCGCAAATCGCCCTCGGCCGCAAGCTGACCCTGTACGACCGCAGCCTCGACATGCACGTCAGCAACCTGCGCAAAAAGATCGGCCCGCATCCCGATGGCCGCCCGCGCATCGTGGCGCTGCGTAGCCGTGGTTATTACTACAGCCTCTGAACGCGAACCTCACTCCTGTGATGTTTGTCAGGTTGTCGGCAATCCGTCTTTACCCAAGCTTTACGTAGCGCTGACCGCCGCTGACCTTGAACTCGGTAATCTGCACACATCCGGAACGTACCGGGAATGAGACAAGGAGATTCACCATGCGCAAGACTCTTATCGCTCTGATGTTCGCCGCCGCCCTGCCGACCGTTGCCATGGCCATGCCTGAAGGCGCAGGCCCGAGCGGCCCGATGGACGGTTCGCGCCACGGCGGTCAGATGCACGGCATGCACGGTAAAGGCCCGTACAGCCAGCTGGACCTGAGCCGCGAGCAGCGCGAGCAGATCCGCAAGATCATGGGCGAGCAGATGCATGAGCGTAAGCAAGTGGTCGACAAGTACCTGGAAAAACTCTCGCCAGCCGACCAGAAAGCCATGAAAGATGAAATGGCCGCCAACCACAAGAAAGCCGAGGCCGACGTACGTGCCTTGCTGAAACCGGATCAACAGAAGAAATTCGACGAGATCCAGAAAAAACAGGCTGAACGTCGCGCCGAGTGGGCCGAATTCAAGGCCTGGAAAGCGCAACAGGCGCAAAAAGCGCAATAATGCGCTAAACCCGAGACCCAACGGTTCAGGACCGTTGGGTCTGACGCTTTTGATCTACTGTAGGAGCGAGCCTGCTCGCGATGGACGTATGGACAACACGGGCTGCCTGATACCCCGCGTTATCGTTGACGTCCATCGCGAGCAGGCTCGCTCCTACAATGGGATTTTGTGTTTGTTTTGAGGATTTTCTGTGCGCTCATTGTTCTGGCGGATCCTGGCCAGCTTCTGGCTGGCCATCGCCCTGGTTGCCGGGCTCTCCATTCTACTGGGGCACATGCTCAACCAGGATGCGTGGATTCTCAGCCGCCACCCAGGCCTCAATACCCTGGCCGAGCAATGGACGCAGACTTACGAATCCCAGGGTGAGGACGCCGCGCAGGACCTTCTGCAGGAGCGTAAACACCAGTACCACATCGACGTCCAGGTGCTCAACGAAAGCGGCGACCCCGTGGTGCGCGGTACCTTCCCGCGCCGCGCGGCGGCCTTCGAGGCGCGGCAGAACAACGATGACCGGCGCCTGCCATGGCGGCGCCTGACCGATGAGTTCACCAGCGAAAAAAGCGGTGACACTTACCTGTTCATCTACCGCATTCCACACCCGGAACTCGACGCCTGGCACCGTGAAAGCCTGCTCTGGCCTTTGAGTGCGCTGGGCATCGCGTTGGTGGTGCTGACCCTGTTCAGCCTGCTGGTGACCTTTTCCATCACCCGCCCGCTTAGCCGTTTGCGCGGCGCGGTGCATGACCTGGGACAAACCACCTACCAACAGAACAGCCTGGTCAAACTGGCCAACCGCCGCGACGAATTCGGCGTGCTGGCCAACGACTTCAATCGCATGGGCGCGCGCCTGCAAAGCCTGATCGGCAGTCAGCGACAATTGCTGCGCGATGTGTCCCACGAACTACGCTCGCCCCTCGCTCGCCTGCGCATTGCGCTGGCACTGGCCGAGCGAGCCACGCCTCAGGAGCGGGAAAAGCTCTGGCCGCGCCTGACCCGCGAATGCGACCGTCTCGAAGCGTTGATCAGCGAAATCCTCGTGCTGGCACGGGTCGACGCCGATAACGCCAGTGCCGAAGACGTGGATCTCAACGCCCTGCTCAATACGTTGCAAAAGGATGCGCAACTGGGTTCACCCGATCAACTCGTGCACCTTGAAGCCGAGTCGCAGCTGACCCTCAAGGGTTGGCCAACCATGATCGAACGCGCCGTGGACAATCTGCTGCGCAACGCCCAGCGCTTCAACCCCGTGGGCGGCCTGCCGATTGAAATGCAGGCGTTGCGTCAAGGGGAACGGATAGTGGTGACCGTACGTGACCATGGGCCGGGGGCGGACGCTGAACATTTGAGCCAGCTGGGTGAGCCGTTCTATCGTGCGCCCGGGCAGACGGCGGCCGGGCATGGCCTGGGACTGGCAATTGCGCGGCGGGCGGCGGAACGGCATGGCGGGAGCCTGGTGCTGGCCAATCATCCTGAGGGTGGATTCATTGCCAGCCTGGAGTTTCCGCTGGTGCCGGGGGCCGTCGTCCAACCCTGAACCACTGTGGGAGCGAGCCTGCTCGCGAAGGCGGCAGCACATTCAACTTCGTAGTGAATGAACGACCGCTTTCGCGAGCAGGCTCGCTCCCACATTTGATCAGTGGTGTCAGGCTTTACCGGGCCAGGCGCTGACAAACTCGGCCAGGTCAACCTTCTCCGCAACGCGTGGTTCCTTCAGCGGTGTGCCGAGGTACAGGAAGGCAATCACCTCTTCGCCCTCTGCCAGGCCCAAGCCCTTGGCCACATGCGGCGAATAGGCCAGGTCACCGGTCCTCCAGACCGCGCCAATGCCTTGCGCATAGGCCGCCAGCAAAATCCCGTGGGCGGCACAACCCGCCGCCAGCAGCTGCTCGGACTTCGGATACTTGACGTGCTCTTGCACCCGCGCGATCACGACCACCACCAAGGGGGCCCGAAGCGGACCGTTACGCGCCTTGTCAATGGCTGCTTCGGTGACTTCAGCGTCCTGCAACTTCGCCGCTTCGGCCAGCAACTCGCCCATTTGCTCGCGCGCCACGCCTTCGACCGTCAGGAAACGCCAAGGCTGCAAATGGCCGTGATCCGGGGCGCGCATGGCCGCGCCAAACAGCACTTCGCGTTGTGCCTGGGTGGGTGCCGGTTCGACCAGGCGCGGGACGGAAACACGGTTGAGCAAAACGTCGAGAGCCTGCATCGGCCACCTCCAGAAAAAATTGTGCGGCTATTCTAGCTGTAACTACTGAGGCAGTGCGGTTTACATGCCCCGCCTCGCAGGTAGAATGGCGCCCTCCTTACTTCAGCCGAGCGGATTTCATGGCGTTGCCGACCTTACGTCTCATTGGATTCATCATCGGCATCTTCCTGATAACCCTGGCCATCGCCATGGTCGTGCCCATGGCCACGCTGGTGATCTTCGATCGCACCGGCGACCTGCCGTCGTTCCTCTGGGCCAGCATGATCACCTTTGTCGCCGGCCTCGCCATGGTCATTCCCGGGCGCCCCGAGCATGTGCACCTGCGGCCACGGGACATGTACCTGCTGACCGTCAGCAGTTGGCTGGTGGTGTGTATCTTCGCCGCGCTGCCCTTCCTGCTGACCCAGCACATCAGCTACACCGATTCGTTCTTCGAAAGCATGTCCGGGATCACCGCCACCGGTTCCACGGTGCTCAACCACCTGGACGACATGTCCCCCGGCATCCTGATGTGGCGCTCGCTGCTGCACTGGATCGGCGGTATCGGGTTTATCGGCATGGCGGTAGCGATCCTGCCGCTGCTGCGCATCGGTGGCATGCGGTTGTTCCAGACCGAGTCGTCGGACCGCTCCGAAAAAGTCATGCCCCGTTCACACATGGTGGCGCGCCTGATCGTGGCGGCCTATGTCGGCATCACCATTTTCGGCAGCCTGGCGTTCTGGTGGGCCGGGATGAGTCCGTTCGACGCGATCAACCATGCGATGTCGGCGATCTCCACCGGCGGTTTTTCCACCTCGGACCAGTCACTGGCCAAGTGGACGCAGCCGGCGGTGCATTGGGTGGCCATCGTCATCATGATTCTCGGCAGCCTGCCGTTCACCCTGTACGTGGCGACCCTGCGCGGTAATCGCAAGGCGTTGATCAAGGATCAGCAGGTTCAAGGCCTGCTCGGCATGTTGCTGGTGACCTGGCTGGTGCTCGGCACCTGGTACTGGTGGACCACCAAGCTGCATTGGCTCGAAGCGTTGCGGCATGTGGCGCTGAACGTGACGTCAGTGGTCACCACCACTGGTTTCGCGCTGGGGGACTACAGCCTGTGGGGAAATTTCTCGCTGATGCTGTTCTTCTATCTGGGCTTTGTCGGCGGCTGCTCCGGCTCGACCGCCGGCGGGATCAAGATTTTCCGCTTCCAGGTCGCCTACATCCTGCTCAAGGCCAACCTTAACCAGCTGATTCACCCGCGGGCGGTGATCAAGCAGAAGTACAACGGCCACCGCCTCGATGAAGAGATCGTGCGCTCGATCCTGACCTTTTCGTTCTTCTTCGCCATCACCATCTGCGTGATCGCGCTGTTGCTGTCGCTGCTCGGGGTGGACTGGATGACTGCCCTCACCGGCGCCGCCAGCACCGTGTCCGGCGTCGGCCCGGGGCTGGGCGAGACCATCGGCCCGGCCGGCAACTTCGCCTCGCTGCCGGACGCTGCCAAGTGGATTCTCTCGTTCGGCATGCTCCTGGGCCGACTGGAGATCATTACGGTGTTTGTGCTGTGTATTCCGGCGTTCTGGCGTCACTGACCGGCGCAGGCGTTCCCGTCAATCGCGCCCGGTACTCGCCGGGCGTGGTGTCGAACCAGCGGCGGAAGGCGCGGAAGAAATTGCTCGGATCAGCGAACCCCAGCAGGTAGGCAATTTCCAGCAGGGTCATGGTCGGTTGCGCCAGATACTGCTCGGCCAGCTCACGACGGGTGTCGTCGAGCAACGTCTGGAAGCTCGTACCCTCCTCCTGTAAACGCCGTTGCAAAGTGCGTTGCGACAGATGCAGCGTCTGCGCCACCGTATCGCGCTTGGGCTCGCCCTGTGGCAGCAATCGGCACAACACCTGCCGCGCCTTGTGCGTGACCCGGCTTTCGGAAAACCGCGCCAGGTATTCGCCGGCAAAGCGGTCATGCAACAACGCCATGGCCTCGTTGGCCGTCGGCAGCGGCGCTTCCATGTCTGCGCGTTCGAAAATCAGCGCATCGTAGGGCGCATTAAATACCAGCGGCGCATGGAAGGCTTGTTTGTAGGGCTCAAGATTGACCGGCTCATCGCCCTGCACCAGCACTTTGCGCGGGTGCAGCGTGCGCCCGGTCAGCCAGCCGCACAGCGCCAAGGCGCAAGCCAACGAGGCTTCGGCGCTTTGACGGGTGGGTGGCAAATGGTCGCCATGCACCGTCAGAATCAGCGCATAGCCCTCGTCCAGCAGGCGGAAGCTCAGGTCGGCGCTTTCGGCGATGATCCGCTGGTAACGCACCAGTCGCTTGAAACCCTCGGCCAGGGTCTGACTGGACATCAAGGCGTAGCCGGTCACATGAAATTGCGCCGGTCGCACCACCTTGCCCATGTTCAGGCCGATCGCCGGGTTGCCGGACAGGTCAACCGCCCGTTGCCACAGTCGTGTCATGGAATCTTGCGGGAAGCGCGCATCCGGATCATCCAGTGCCGCGTAGTCGAGCCCCAGCTGCTTGAACAGAACCCGGCAATCCAGGCCGTCCATTTCCAGTGCTTTGACAATCCCCATCGCCCAGCTTGCAGAAGTCGTTCGTTCGCTCATGGCGTTTACTGTCTTGGTGAGCCGTCTGTCGCGGCGAATTTTCCGAAGGATACTAAAGTGGCGCCCATTGTCACTGGCTGATGCCATTGATCACTCTAGACTCAAATAAGCTACCCGCCGAACAACTTGCAGCCAGAACAATAACCACAGAGATTGCAGTCGTGGAAAACATCAAGCGTTTCAACAGTTTCGCTGAGTTTTACCCGTACTACCTCAGCGAACACAGCAACAGTACCTGCCGACGATTGCACTTCATCGGCACGACGCTGGTCATTTTCATTCTGGCGTTGACCATCGGTCGGGGCGCCTGGATGTTGTTGTGGGTACTGCCGGTGGCGGGTTACAGCTTCGCCTGGGTCGGGCATTTTTTCTTTGAGAAGAACCGTCCTGCGACCTTTCAGCACCCTTTCTACAGCCTGCTCGGCGATTTCGTCATGTACCGCGACATGATCCTGGGACGCGTGCCGTTCTAGACCACCAGAGGATTGCCGATGAATGCCAGTGCCCGTTTTACCCACATGAAGGATGGTACGCAGGAGGACTGGGCGATCATTGCCGCGGACTTCAGCGCCTACGCGCGTCAATTGCCGATACGGATCGTCGCGCACCTGAAGCTGCTGGAAGGTGACTTCGGCGGTTTCCCCGTGGACCGCCTGACCCACTCGCTGCAAACCGCCACCCGCGCCTGGCGCGATGGCCGCGACGAAGAGTACGTGGTCTGCGCCCTGCTCCACGACATCGGCGACACCCTGGGCTCCTATAACCACCCGGACATCGCCGCCGCGATCCTCAAGCCTTTTGTCAGCGCCGAGAACCTGTGGATGGTGGAGAAACACGGGATTTTCCAGGGTTACTACTTCTTCCATCACCTGGGCATGGACCGGCACCTGCGCGAGCAGTTCAGCGACCATGCGCAGTATCAGGCAACCATCGAGTTCTGCGCGAAGTACGATGCGGCGGCCTTTGATCCGGCGTACGACACGCTTCCGCTGAGTTTTTTCGAACCGATGATGGAGCGCTTGTTTGCGCAGCCGAAGAACTCGATCTACAAGGCGGCGATGGAGGAGTATTCGCCAGCCTGAAGAATTAAGGGGACCGTTTCGCGGGCAAGCCTCGCTCCTACAGGTGCACAAACTCTGTAGGAGCGAGGCTTGCCCGCGAAGGCGTCGGACCTGCTTACGCTGGCTCTGCGACTTTGATGGCCCTCAACTGCGCCTCCCGCGCCTGGGCATCGGCCAACCGATACAACTCGATCGTGCCATCCCAATGCTCGATCAGCGCCGTGCACGACTCCACCCAGTCGCCGCAATTGAGGTAATCCACCTCGCCCACCTTGCGAATCTCGGCGTGGTGAATGTGCCCGCACACCACCCCATGCAACTCGCGCTTGACGCACTCATGGGCAATGGCCTCTTCAAAATCACTGATGAAACTGACCGCGGTCTTCACCTTGTGCTTGAGGTACGCCGACAGCGACCAATAGCCGTAGCCATAACGGGCGCGCCAGTGGTTGAGCCAGCGGTTGAGGGTCAGGGTGAATTCGTAGGCCGAGTCGCCGAGAAACGCCAGCCAGCGGTGATAGCGAGTGATCACGTCGAACTGGTCGCCGTGAATGACCAGCAAGTGCCGACCATCGGCAGTCACGTGCACCGCTTCGTCCACCAACTGGATGTTACCCAGGATCAGTTTCGAATAGCGGCGCAGGAACTCGTCATGGTTGCCGGTGACGTAGATCACCTCGGTGCCGCGCTTGCTCATGGTCAACAGGCGCCGGATCACATTGGTGTGCGCCTGAGGCCAGTACATGCCGCTGCGCAGTTTCCAGCCGTCGATGATATCGCCGACCAGGTAGATCTTGTCCGCGTGATAGCCCTTGAGAAACTGCGACAGGTGCTCGGCCTGGCAATCGCGCGTGCCCAGGTGCACGTCGGAAATCCACAAGGTGCGCACACGTTGCTTACGACTGGGTTTGGCGAGCTCGGCGCTGGTCATGGGCGACCCTCAGGACAAGTTTTGGCAAGCTTGACCCGGTCGGGTTAATGACCCGTGACAGCCGCAAGTCAGTCCTGTGACAGCGCGCACCAGCCGTGTCGGTGTAGACTGCGTCCTGACTCATCAACCCTGCAGTGAGAGCCAGTAAAGAGAGCCGTGATGAGACCGATCCTTACTCTGCGCCAGTACACCGAAGACCTGATCGTCCACAGTCACGAACACGCCCAACTGGTGTTCGGGCTGTCGGGTGCGCTGGATTTCGAAGTCGATGGGCGTGGCAGTCAGGTGGTCCAGCAAAGCTTCGTGGTGATTCCCTCCGGTTTTCACCATGCCTGCGGCAGCCCCAATGGCAGCCGTTGCCTTGTGCTGGACGTGCCCGGTGATCAATGGCTCGGCCAGTCCCTGGGCGATCATGCCGATGCCAGTCGACGCCTGCTCGACAATGCCGGGCGCTTGTCGCTGGATGCGGGACAGAGCCAATTGGTCGAGTGGCTGGCCAACAGCCAGGTCGATGACCCGGTGATTGCGCAACAGGGCGCGGTGCTGTTGCTGGCCAGTCTCAACAACGCCAGGCCCGACCCCGTCGGTGGCCGGCGCCTGCCCTACGCCGCCTTGAATGCGCACATTGACCAATACGCCGCCTACCCGTTGCAAGTCGCCGACCTGGCCCGCGTGGCCGGTCTTTCCAGCGCCCGGTTGCATGCACGGTTCGTGGCCGAATGCGGGCAGACACCGATGGATTACATCCGCAGCCGACGCCTGCACAAGGCGGTGGGGTTGCTGCGCAATTCAGCGCTGCCCATTGGCGAGATTGCCTGCCGGGTCGGCTACAGCTCCCAGAGCGCCTTTGCCGCCGCGGTGCTGCGCGAGTTCGGTGTATCGCCGGGTAAACTGCGACGCGAGGCTGGCGACAAATAACGCGAGGCTGGCGACAGACACGGTGACGGCCGGCGCGGTTAAATGACCGGACTCACGACCTTTACCAAGGATTACCATGACTCCCCGCACCGCCCTGGGCGCCCTGCATATCGGCGCATTGATGTTTGGCCTGACCGGCGTGTTCGGCAAACTCGCCGCCGCCTCTGCGCCCATCATCGTCTTCGGCCGGGCGGCGTTCGCGGTGCTGGCGCTGGCGTTCTTTGCCCGCTTTGCCAGCCAGACCCGCTGGCAGAAACTCGAAGCCGTGGATGTGCGCCGACTGCTGCTCAGCGGTTTGCTGCTGGCCGGGCACTGGGTGAGTTTCTTCATTTCGGTGAAGATCGCCGGCGTGGCCATCGCCACCCTGGGCTTTGCCAGTTTCCCGGCCTTTACCGTGATCCTTGAAGGGCTGATTTTCCGCGAGCGCATCCGCGCCAATGAAATCCTCCTGGTGGCGCTGGTCAGTATCGGACTGGTGCTGGTCACGCCTGAGTTCGATCTGGGCAGTGGCGCCACCACCGGCCTGCTCTGGTCGATCGCCTCGGGCCTGCTGTTTTCCCTGCTGTCGCTGACCAACCGCGCCAGCTCCGCGCGCATCCCGCCGGTGCAGGCGGCGCTGTGCCAGAACGTGGTGGTCGGCTTGTGCCTGCTGCCGGCGGCGGCCCCGCATCTGAGCGAAGTGCGTGCCATCGACTGGTTGTGGATCGGCCTGCTCGGGGTGTTCTGCACCGGCGTTGCCCACAGCCTGTTTGTCGCCAGCCTGGCGGTGATCAAGGCGCGGACCGCCGCGGTGGTCTTCGCCCTGGAGCCGGTTTACGGGATCACAATGGCCTGGCTGCTGTTCAATGAAGACCCGACCCTGCGCATGCTGCTCGGCGGCGCATTGATCATCGTCGCGATCGTGGTATCCAGCAGGCTTTCCAGCGGTTCAAGCAAGAAAACCGTTGCCGCGGAGGCGGTGTCTCACTGAGTGGTGCGATCGTTGTGCCCCAGGTCGCGGTCCGGATCGATCTGGTCGCGGACTCGCTGCTTGAGCACCTTGGCCTCGGGAAAACCGCCGTCAGCCTTGCGCTCCCAGAGCTGCACCTGGTCACAGAAAATGTGAAAGACCCCGCCCGTGCCGGGCACCAGCGACACCTTGCCCAGGTCATCGCCAAAGGTGCTGAGCAGTTCCTGGGCCAGCCAGGCCGCACGCAACAGCCACTGGCATTGGGTGCAATAGGTGATTACGATTTCCGGTTTGCTGGTGGTCATGATGGGCGGAGTTCCTGAGGCGGAGGGCGTGACCATGATAACGGCCTTTGTTGCCTGGGATGAACGATTACGCGGTGCGGCAGATTCACCGCGGCGCCTGGTTCGCCCGTAGGAGCCAGGCTTGCCGGCGAAGAACGATAACGCGGTGCAATAGACACACCGCAGCGCCTGGCTCCTACAGTTTATCGTCCAGGGAAGCGGGTTCGATGGTCCATTCGATCTCAGGCTCAGGCAGCGCTGGCACTACGGACGGCTGAGTGTTTTCCATCGGGCCCAAATCCCAATTCGTATCCATCGACAAGTCATCCAGATTCAACTGGAACTCATCGGTGGGTGACGGCTGCGATGGCATTTCTGGGGCCAACACCGCCGATGTAACAAGTGCAACCGGCGCAAGAACGCCCAATTGTTGAGGATGGACGGGCACTGTCTGAAGCATCTGCCCATCATGCACTGCGGGTCGATTGGCCTGGAGGTCATGTTGCGATGGCTCTGGCAAGGCTTGATCCTGCTGTCGTTGACGACGCCCCCATGCAAGCAGCAGCGCCAAGGCCAGCAGCGCCACAAACCCAAGCATCCATAGCCAATTCACCCCTGGCTCCTCAACCACGACCGGCGCCGGTGCCACGACAACCGGCTCCGTCGGTGCCTGCTGGACCTCCGCCAATCGGGTTTGCAACTCGCTCACCTGCCTTTTCTCAACAGCGATCTGCTCGTCCTGTGCCTGAACCTTCGCGTTGAGCTCATCAATGCTCGCCTGCAACTGCTGGCTGTGCAGGACACTGGCGGCCAGTTGTTCAGCCAGAGGATCCACAGGCGTTGCCAGCGCTTCCCTGTTTACAGGTGGTGGCGCGACTGTCGGCTGAACGCTCGGGAATGCAGAAGCAGGACGGTCCAGCGGCGGTTCATCGTCAATCGGTGCAATGTCCCCGGCACCCGGAGGATCGATGAGCACGGTGTACTCACGCAACAAACGACCATTGGGCTGGTCGAGTTGAACCAGAAAATCCAGGTAGGGCTCCTTCACCGGTTTTTTGGAGCTGACCCGGATCAGGCTGCGATCGCCCCGCAGGATGGGCGTGAACGTCAGGTCGTTGAGGAAAAACACGCGCTCGACCCCGGCGCGCCTGAATTCGTCCGCCGTTGCCAGGCGCACCGACAGCTCGCCCTCTGCAAGTCCGGCCGCATCCACCAGGGCGATGTCGGCGCGCAGCGGTTGATTCAACGCCGAGTGCAGGGTGATTTCACCCAGGCCCAACGCCGGCACCCAGGCCGAGTAAGTGACGGCGGCACCGGCCAGCAATAGCCTGGCACCAAACCGTACAACCAATAGTCGACTCTGGAGCATGAACATCCCTTAGGTAACCGAAAAACCAACTGCACGTGTTCGCACATCCGGTACGAACACGATATTGCCGAGTAGTTCTTATAGTCTGCCCAATGCGTTCACTCAAAAGTCTGGCGCGAAGCTTTGTCTCAGGATTTTTCGAGGTTGGCCAGGATGTGCCCGTGAACCCGCATGCACACCTTTACATCGGCCTCATCGACACCCTCGAAGAGTTCGTGACGCAGTTGGGTGGCAATGGTTTCGATTTGTTCGATCAGGGGACGCGCCGGGGCACACAGCACGATTTTTTTCGCCCGACGGTCTTCTACCACCGCCTGGCGTTGCACCAGGCCCTGGCTTTCCAGGCTGTCGAGCAGCCGGGCCAGGGTCGGCCCCTCGACACCGACGCTTTGCGCCAGCTCACGTTGGGTCGGGGCTTGTTCGAAGCGCGCCAGGTGCAGCAGCACCAGCCAGCGGGCCTGGGACAATCCGAGCCCGGCAAGGCGACGGTCGAGTTCAGCACGCCAGCCGCGCGACATCTGGGCCAGTTGCATGCCAAAACGGTGTTGATCGGTCAACGGCATAAAACACTCATGATTAGACTGAAAAAAGGGAAATACTAATAATTAGTCAGCTAAGCATGAGCCTTGGCTGGAGGCAAGGCTTGTTCTGTACTGAATCGTTACATCAGCGGGACCGGTCGCTCAAAGTTCGAATTCGGACTGCAGGGCGGCGCGAACACAGTACAAAACCCCTTCCGGCACGCGCCCCGCAAACAGCGCGGAAATTTCCGACACCGGCGGTAGCTCGCCCTCACCGTCGAGGAACGCATCCTGGACTTCGCCCATCAAGTCCTCCGGCAGATCCAGCGCCTGCTCCAGTGACAGCTGCTGCTTGCCGATCGCCTCGGCGAGCAGGGTGTAGACGTTCTTTTCCGAGCACTGCAACTGCCCGGCGATCTGCAACGGTGTCATGCCGGCACGCGCCAGGGTGATCAGCTCGTGACGCAGGTCCGCCACGACTTTCGGTGCTTCGGCCTGGCCCCCGAGGACCTCGAGGAAAGCCTCGCCATAACGCTCCAGCTTGCGTGCGCCGACGCCGCTGACCCGGGCCATTTGCGCCAGCGTAGTCGGTTGGCTGCGCAGCATTTCCAGCAAGGTCGAGTCGGGAAAAATGACGTACGGCGGTACGCCATGTTCTTCGGCCAGCTTGCGACGCAGGGCTCGCAAGGCTTCCCACTGTTCGCGCTCTTCGCCGCGCACCAGTTGGCTCGCCTGGCTCTTGCTGCTCTTGGCGGTGGTTTGCGCCTTCAGGTCGCGCCGCAGTTCCAGGGTCACCTCGCCCTTGAGCAGCGGCCGGCACGTGTCGCTCAGGCGCAGGCCGCCGTAGCCCTCCAGGTCGATATCGGCCAGGCCACGGGCCACCAGCTGGCGAAACAGCGAACGCCACTCGCCTTCGGCCATCGCCTTGCCGACCCCATACACCGAGAGTTTCTGATGCCCGAAGTTGCGCACCTTTTCGTTGTCCTTGCCCAGCAAGACATCCACCAGGTGCCCGACACCGTAGCGCTGGCCTGTGCGGTAGATCGCCGACAGCGCCTGGCGGGCGGGCTCGGTGGCATCCCAGGTTTGCACGCCGTCGACGCAGTTGTCGCAATGCCCGCAGGGCTCGGGCATGTCTTCGTCAAAGTAGGCCAGCAGTGTCTGGCGGCGGCAGCGGGTTTCCTCGCACAGCGAGAGCATGGCATCGAGCTTGTGTTGCTCCAGGCGCTTGTGACGCTCGTCGCCTTCGGAGTTTTGCAACATCTGCTTGAGCATCACCACGTCTTGCAGGCCATAGGCCATCCAGGCATCGGCCGGCAGACCGTCACGGCCGCCGCGACCGGTTTCCTGGTAATAGGCTTCAAGTGACTTCGGCAAGTCGAGGTGAGCGACAAAGCGCACGTTGGGCTTGTCGATGCCCATGCCGAAGGCCACGGTGGCGACCATGATCAGGCCTTCCTCGTTGAGGAAGCGTTTCTGGTGGTGCGCACGCAGGTCGTTGGGCAGGCCGGCGTGATACGGCAGCGCCGGGAAACCTTGTTCGGTGAGGAACGTGGCCACTTCCTCGACCTTCTTGCGCGACAGGCAATAGACGATGCCCGCATCGCTGCGACGCTCGGCGAGGAACGCCAGCAACTGCTTGCGCGGCTGTTCCTTGGGCACGATGCGATAAAAGATGTTGGGGCGGTCGAAGCTCGACAGGAAACGCTCGGCCTCCTGCAGGTGCAGGCGCGTGACGATCTCTTCGCGGGTGCGCTTGTCGGCGGTGGCGGTCAGGGCGATGCGCGGCACGTCGGGGAACAGTTCCGCCAACTGGCCCAATTGCAGGTATTCCGGGCGAAAGTCATGGCCCCACTGGGACACGCAATGGGCTTCGTCGATGGCGAACAGCGAAATGTTCAGCCCTTGCAGGAAGCTGAGCATGCGAGGCTGGACCAGACGCTCGGGCGCGAGGTAGAGCATTTTCACCTCGCCGCGCCGGATCCTGGCCGCCAGGTCACGCTGCTGCTCGGCACTGAGCGTGGAGTTCAACGCCGCGGCGGCCACGCCCAGTTCTTCCAGGGTCGCGACCTGATCGTCCATCAGCGCGATCAGCGGCGAAACCACCACCGCCAAGCCATCGCGCAGCAGCGCCGGCACCTGGAAGCACAGGGATTTACCACCCCCGGTAGGCATCAGGACCAAGGCATCGCCGCCACTGGCCACGCGCTCAATGATCGCACCCTGGCGGCCACGGAAACTGTCGTAGCCGAAGATGTCCTTGAGGACGCGCTGAGCCTGTTCGAGCATAAAAACTCCAAAAATCACCGAAACATCCCTGCAAGGCTGGTACAGGACCCGCAACTTTGCACCGACAAATCGTAAGTACGGATTGCATGACGCTGTGCATTTAAGCCGCGAAACCAGCAGGGCATCACAAAACGCGCGAGTATACCCGACCCCTGTCCGGCAAAGGGCGCCGCTGAGAAGACACACGAAGACCAATGAGGCTCGCTTCCACGGGGAATGCGCTGCAAATATGCCGTGCGGCTGGCCCAAGCGCTCAAGAAGGCCTAGAATTCCCGCATCGAATATTCCCCAAGGTAGCCCTTTAATGTCCTTCGCTGAGCAACTAACCCGCTTGCAAGTCTTCCTCGACGCCGATGAACTGCATGACGAGGCGCTGGACTACGTGGCCGCCCACGGCTACCTGACCGCGCTGTCGATCTGTTCGGAAGACGTTCCCGATCGTGAATGGATCGACGCACTTTTCGCTGAAGAGCCGCATTACAGCAGCGAAGCCCAGCGCGAAGAGATCGAAGCCACGCTGATCGGCCTCAAAGCGCACATCGCCCGTCAACTGGCCTCCGATGAAGAGTTCGAGCTGCCGTGCGACCTCGACCTGGGCGACGACCCGGACGATTCCGAGCTGCGCGGCTGGTGCATCGGTTTCATGGAAGGCGTATTCCTGCGCGAAGAAGCCTGGTTCGAAACCGCCGAAGACGAAGTCAGCGAAATGCTGCTGCCGATCATGGTCGGTTCCGGCCTGTTCGACGAGCAACCGGAGTTCTCCGACATCGCCGCCGACGCCAACCTGATGGACGACATGATCGTGCAGATCCCGGAAGCCCTGACTGCGCTGTACCTGCTGTGCAACGCACCGGACGAAAAACCGGCGATCCTCAAGCCACGTCACCACTAAGGTTTTGCCTATGGACAACCCCATAGGCAACCGCTCCCTGATGTTGCGCTACGTGCTGCTGGCCATCGGCTGGCTGAGCGTAGCGTTGGGGGTGCTCGGGATTTTCCTGCCGGTGTTGCCCACGACGCCCTTCCTGTTGCTGGCGGCTGCCTGTTTCGCCCGCAGTTCACCGCGTTTCTATCAATGGCTGGTCGAGCACCCGCGGCTCGGGCCATGGATTCGTGACTACCTCGAAGGTAATGGCATTCCGCTCAAGGGCAAGGTCTACGCCATCGGCCTGATGTGGGCGAGCATCCTGTTCTCCTGCTACCTGGTGCCGCTACCTTGGGCACGGGGGTTCATGCTGACCAGTGCAGTGCTGGTGACCCTGTACATCCTTCGGCAGAAAACCCTGCGTAAATCCTGACTGTCGTTGTAAACACCACCTAGACTTCAAATCTCTGCACTCGAGCAGCCAGACATGCCGCGCAGGCCGGGTAGTCCAGGATGGCCAACACTCCGACTTCGGTTTGGTGGATGGCTGCTGCTCGCCAGTTTTCCGCTGGCCGTTCCTGGCAGTGTCTGGCCCGTCTGGGATTTCGCGAAGATTGAGCAAACCGCCGAAAAACGCTATGCCAGCCTGGGGCCGACGCAGGGACGTATCCAGTCCTGGAGTGAAATGCTCCAAGGCGAACGCGACCTGCCCGAGCAGGCGCAATTGAGTGCGGTCAATCGCTACTTCAACCAGCAGCTGGAGTTCCAGGATGACACCCGCATCTGGCACCAGAGCGATTACTGGGCCACGCCGGTCGAGGCGCTGATCAAGGCCGCCGGCGATTGCGAAGACTATGCCCTGGCGAAATACTTCAGCCTGCGCCAGCTGGGCATTCCCAGCGACAAGCTGCGCATTACCTACGTGAAATCCCTGACCCGAAACCAGGCGCACATGGTGCTGACTTACTACAGCAGCCCCGGTGCCGAACCGCTGGTGCTCGATAATTTGATCGGCGACATCCGCCCCGCCTCGCAGCGCAAGGACCTGCTACCGGTGTACGCATTCAACGCCGAAGGCCTGTACCTGCCCGGCAAGCCTGGCAACCCGCGCAACGGCGACTCGAAAAAACTGTCGCGCTGGCAAGACGTCTTGAAAAAAATGCAAACCGAAGGGTTCGCCGTGGGCGACGGTTAGCCGCCACGCCAAGGAGCGCTCGATGAAACTGCGCAACCAGTTGTTTCTCGCCATTTGCCTGTTCTTGCTGGTGGCTTTCAGCGGCAGTTTCTATGCCAGCCTGGAAAGCTCCCGCGAACAGACGCTCGGGCAGTTGCGCGCCCATGCCCAGGACGCCGCGACCGCCCTGGGCCTGACCTTGACCACACAGGTCGACGACCCGGCCATGATGGAGTTGATGGTCAGCTCGATTTTCGACAGCGGCTATTTCAGCGACATCCGCGTGACCCACCTGGAAAATCGGCAGGTGCTGGTGCAGCGCAGCATCCCCGAGCAAATCGATGGCGTGCCCGGCTGGTTCGTCAATCTGGTGAATTTGCGTCCCGAAGGTGGCGATGCACTGATCACCCGCGGCTGGCAACAGGTGGCGCGGGTCGAAGTGTTGAGCAATCCACAATTCGCCCTGGCCAAACTCTGGGACAGCACGCTAGGCAGCCTCGTTTGGTTGCTGCTCTGTGGGCTGCTCAGTGCGGTGTTCGGTGGCTGGTTGCTGCGTCGACAGTTTCGTCCGCTCGACAGCATGGTCCGCCAGGCCGACGCCATCAGCAAACGCGAATTTCTCAGCGTGCCGACACTGCCGCGCACACCGGAATTGAAACGCGTGGTGCTGGCGATGAACCAGATGGTCGAGAAGCTCAAGACGTTGTTCGCCGAAGAGGCCGCGCGCAGTGAAAAACTGCTCCACGACTCCTATCAGGACAGCCTGACAGGGCTGGCCAACCGGCGATTGCTCAATGAACAATTGGCCGATCAATTGCTGGTCACCGAGCAAAATGGCGGCGGTCACCTGATGATGCTGCAGCTCAACGACCTGGCCGGCCTTAATCAGCGCCTTGGCGGGGAACGTACCGACGCGTTGATTGGTGCGGTCGGCGACTTGCTCAAGCGCCTGACTCAAGCTGCGGAACGTCGCACCTGGCTGGCAGCGCGCAATCGCGGCGGCGAATTCAGCCTGCTGGCACCGGATCTCGATACCGAGGATGCGACACGCCTGGCCGCCGAGATCAGCGCCACCCTGGAAAACCTGCGCCTGACCGGTGACAGTGATTGCATGCCCGTCGCCCATCTGGGCATCGTCGCCTTCCACCCTGGCGACCCGGCAAGCCATGTTCTGCATCAACTGGACCAGGCACTCAACGAAGCCCGGCAACATCCCGAGCGTCCCTGGGCCGTGTTGGGACGCAGCGACAGCGCGCCAAGGCAGGCCCAACACCACTGGCACACCTGGATCGACGATGCCCTGAACGAAGGCAAACTGCAGTTGTATTTCCAACCGGTGGTGCAATGCGCCGACACCCACCAGGTGCTGCATCACAAAGTCCTCGCACGCCTGCTCGATCCACAGGGCGAAGCGATTGCCGCCGGCCAGTTCTTGCCGTGGATCGAGCGTTTTGGCTGGTCGGCGCGCTTCGACCTGGCGATGCTCGAAGCTACCCTCGAGTACCTCGTCATCAACCGTTTACCCCTGGCATTGAGCCTGTCCGGCAGCACCTTGCGCGATCAGGCGCAGTTGCAACTGATCCTCGACACGCTGGAATCCCTCCCGGAACTGGCGCCCCTGCTGACCCTGGAAATCGACGAGCGCCAACTGCCACCCCCAGACCAACTGCAACGTTTGAGCCACAGCCTGCTCGCCACCGGTTACCGCATCGGGCTGCAACATTTTGGCGGTCACTTCAGCCAGATTGGCAACCTCACTCAGCTGGGGCTGGCTTACCTTAAAATCGACGGAGTCTACATCCGTGGCATCGATGTTGAGCGTGACAAACGGCTGTTCATCGAAGCAGTTTGCCGCACGACTCACAGCATCGACTTGCCCTTGATAGCGGAGCGAGTGGAAACCCAGGGCGAGCTGGAAACGATCAGGGCACTGGGGGTGTTTGGCGTGATGGGGCGTTTGGTCGGGCAGCCGCTGCCGATGTGATTTGCAAGGGTTCGCGCACAGAAAAAAACCGCCCCCTTGCTCAGGGAGGGCGGTTTTTTTGTTGCCGGTTCAGGTCACACGGTATCCACCTTCAACGAATGGTCATTGAGCATGCCGTTGATGATGGTGGCCGTGTCCGCGCCGCCAATGACCCCGTCCGCCCCCGGCGTAACCCCATAGTGACTGGCCAGGTTGACGCCCGCCAGGTCGATGGTCTGGTTCGGCTCCGCGCCGGCCATGGCGCTGACGTCGATGCTGGTCACCAGTGAAGCACCGCTGCCGCTGACGGTGAAGTGCAGGTAATCATCCAGCGAGGCGGCGGTGCTGCTCTCCCCTTGCAGCAGTTGCGACAGGTCGAGCTTGTCGGCCCCCGGCTTAAAGTCGGTGATGATGTCGTGGCCGCTGTTACCGTTGAGCCACTGGAAGGTGTCGGCGCCACTGCCGCCGGTCAGGGTGTTGTTGCCCAGTCCGCCGATCAGGAAGTCGTCGCCACCCTCGCCCTTGAGCACGTCGTTGCCCAGGCCACCGGTGATGATGTTGCTATGGTTGTCTCCCGTGAGTGAGTCATTGAAGTTGGAGCCGGTCAGGTTTTCGATGGCGGTCAGGGTGTCGGTGCCGGCACCGACGGTGTTCTGTGCGCCGGCCTCGCCGAGATTGACCGTGACGCCGGCAGTGGCGTGGGCATAGCTTGCAGTGTCGCTGCCCGTACCACCGTCGAGCAGG
Source organism: Pseudomonas sp. WJP1 (assembly GCF_028471945.1). Classification (NCBI taxonomy): domain Bacteria; kingdom Pseudomonadati; phylum Pseudomonadota; class Gammaproteobacteria; order Pseudomonadales; family Pseudomonadaceae; genus Pseudomonas; species Pseudomonas sp. WJP1. The sequence continues at coordinate 1,676,337 of NZ_CP110128.1, read as the reverse complement.
TCGTTGCCCGCTCCGCTGTAGAGCAAGTCATTGCCGGCTTCACCGTGCAGCTCGGTGTTGCCGGTGCCTGCGGTCAACACGTCGTTACCGTCACCGGCATTGATGATGTGCTCGCCGTTGACGGCTACCAGGGTGTCATCCCCCGCCGTTCCGGTGAGGGCGTGGCCATCCTGGGAGGTCAGGTGGGCGCTGGCGTTGCCACCATGGTTGTCGCTGGCGGTGTAGGTGTTGTCTGGAGCGGTGTCGTGGGCCCCGGCGTAATCGACGGTCATCTTCAACTGGTAGTTTTCAGCACCGTTGGCGCCTTGGCCCGGCCCATTGGGGATATTGGTGATGTGGATGCGGTAGGTGGCATCCGACGTCGCCGTGATGGTCTGGCCGTCAGCGATGGCGACATAGGCGCCATCGTTGATCGAGTACTCCATGCCGATGTGACCGGCTGCGAGGTTGTGATCCAGGTTGAGGGTTTCCCCCTGCTTGAGATTGACAGCGATCAGGTTGTCGTTGTGGTTGCCGTTGGCCGCACCCAGCGCCCCGCTGACCACCAACACGGCGGTCATGGCCGTCGTGTTGGCGACGAAGGCGCTGCGGGCAATGGCGGCATTGCTGCCGGAGACGCTGTAGTTCTGTTGGGTCCCGGTAAAGTCCGCGCCTTTTGCTATCAGGTCCTGGCCGCCGGCTTTTCCATGGGCGCTCACGTCGCTGTCACGGCCCGCCACCTTGCAACTGTTGTTGTACACATCGATGGTCACGGTGGTGGTGCTTTCATCACCGTCACCATCGCGCAGGGTGTAGGTGAACACGTCACTCGCACCCTGGCCGCCCACCGAGTTCGGGTAGCTGTGGTACAGCGCATTGCCCGCCGCATCCAGGGTCAGGTAGCCGTAGGTGCCGTTGATCTGGCTGTTCAGGCCGCCATGCACAGGGGTCGAGGTGTCGTCGCCTGCGCGCACGCCGACCACGCCACCACCGGCGAACTGGCCATCGGCCCCCACGTTGTCGTTCCACAACACATTGCCGCCGATGTAGCCGCCTTCTCCTACCGAGGTGTGGTCGGCGTTGGCGGTCGGCACGTCATCGACGATATTGACCACGATGGTGCTGGTGGCGATGTTGCCCAGGCTGTCGATGGCCTGGTAAGTAAAGCTTTCTTGTACGGTGTTGGCGCCGTCGTTGGCCGGCGGCGTGGTGCTGGCTGGTGAAGTCAGGGTGTAGGTGTAGCTACCGTCGGGGTGCAGCAGCAGTTGGCCGTAAGTGCCGATGGCGTTGCTGACCAGGCTGTAGGTGATGGCGCCGCTGCCGCCATGGACTGCGCCGACCAGGGTGCCGCTGGCGGTTTCGCCGGGGTTGCATGGCTGGGCCAAGGCATTTTCGTAGACGGTCACGTCGTGGTCGCTGGCTGCGATCAGGCAGCTGTTGTGCACGTCGATGGTGATTGTGGTGGTGCTTTCGTCACCGTCACCGTCGCGCAGGGTGTAGGTGAACACGTCGCTCGCGCCCGGGCCACTGACCGAGTTCGGATAACTGTGGTACACGGCGTTACCCGCCGCATCCAGGGTCAGGTAGCCGTAGGTGCCGTTGATCTGGCCGTTCAGGCCGCCATGTACCGGGCTCGAGGTATCAGAGCCGGCACGCACGCCGACCACGCCGCCGCCAGCGAACTGGCCATCGGCGCCCGCGTTGTCGTTCCACAACACATTACCGCCGATGTAGCCGCCTTCTCCTACCGAGGTGTGGTCGGCGTTGGCGGTCGGCACGTCATCGACGATATTGACCACGATGGTGCTGGTGGCGATGTTGCCCAGGCTGTCGATGGCCTGGTAAGTAAAGCTTTCGTGTACGGTGTTGGCGCCGTCGTTGGCCGGCGGCGTGGTGCTGGCCGGTGAAGTCAGGGTGTAGGTGTAGCTGCCGTCGGGATGCAGCAGCAGTTGGCCGTAGGTGCCGATGGCGTTGCTGACCAGGCTGTAGGTGATGGCGCCGCTGCCGCCATGGACAGCGCCGACCAGGGTGCCGCTGGCGGTTTCGCTGGGGTTGCACGGCTGGGCCAGGGCATTTTCGTAGACGGTCACGTCCTGGTCGCTGGCCGCGACTAAGCAGCTGTTGTGCACGTCGATGATGATGGTGGTGGTGCTTTCGTCACCGTCACCGTCGCGCAGGGTGTAGGTGAACACGTCGCTCGCACCCGGGCCGCTCACTGAGTTCGGGTAGCTGTGGTAGAGCGCGTTGCCCGCGGCATCCAGTGTCAGGTAGCCGTAGGTGCCGTTGATCTGGCTGTTCAGGCCGCCATGCACCGGGGTCGAGGTATCGGAGCCGGCACGCACGCCGACCACGCCGCCGCCGGCGAACTGGCCGTCGGCCCCCGCGTTGTCGTTCCACAGCACATTGCCGCCGATGGAGCCGCCCTCTCCCACCGAGGTGTGGTCGATGTTAGCGGTGGGCACGTCATCGACGATGTTGATCACGATGGTGCTGGTGGCGACATTGCCTTGGGCATCTGTGGCCTGGTAGGTGAAGCTTTCGTGCAGGGTGTTGCCGCCGTCGTTGGCCTGCGGCATGGTGCTGGCCGGTGAGGTCAGGGTGTAGGTGTAGCTGCCGTCGGGGTGCAGCAACAGCTGGCCGTAGGTACCGATGGCATTGCTCAGCAGGCTGTAGGTGATGGCGCCGCTGCCGCCATGGACCGCGCCGACCAGGGTGCCGCTGGCGGTTTCGACCGGGCTGTTTGGCTGGCTGCCATTCACGCTGCCGGGGGCCAGGTCCTGGCCGTCCTGCTGCAGATCCAGGGCTTTTTCGTAGACGGTCACGTCGTGGTCGCTAGTCGCCACAAAGCAATTGTTGTGCACGTCGATCGTGATGGTGGTGGTGCTTTCGTCACCGTCACCGTCGCGCAGGGTGTAGGTGAACACGTCGCTCGCACCCGGGCCGCTCACCGAGTTCGGGTAGCTGTGGTACAGCGCGTTGCCCGCGGCATCCAGGGTCAGGTAGCCGTAGGTGCCGTTGATCTGGCTGTTCAGGCCGCCATGCACCGGGGTCGAGGTGTCGGAGCCTGCACGCACGCCGACCACGCCACCACCAGCAAACTGGCCATCGGCCCCCGCGTTGTCATTCCACAGCACATTGCCGCCGATGTAGCCGCCCTCTCCCACCGTGGCTATGTCGGGGGTAGCGGTGGGCACGTCATCGACGATGTTGATCACGATGGTGCTGGTGGCGACATTGCCCTGGGCGTCGGTGGCCTGGTAAGTGAAGCTTTCGTGCAGGGTGTTTGCGCCGTCGTTGGCCTGCGGCATGGTGCTGGCCGGTGAGGTCAGGGTGTAGGTGTAGCTGCCGTCCGGGTGCAGCAACAGCTGGCCGTAGGTGCCGATGGCATTGCTGAGCAAGCTGTAGGTGATGGCGCCGCTGCCGCCATGGACCGCGCCGACCAGGGTACCGCTGGCGGTTTCGGCCGGGCTGCTCGGCTGGCTGCCATTCACGCTGCCGGGGGCCAGGTCCTGGCCGTCCTGGTGCAGGTCCAGGGCTTTTTCGTAGACGGTCACGTCGTGGTCGCTGGTCGCCACAAAGCAACTGTTATGTACGTCGATCGTGACGGTGGTGGTGCTTTCGTCACCGTCGGCGTCGCGTAGGGTATAGGTGAACACGTCGCTCGCGCCCGGGCCGCTCACCGAGTTCGGATAGCTGTGGTACACGGCGTTGCCCGCGGCATCCAAAGTCAGGTAGCCGTAGGTGCCGTTGATCTGGCTGTTCAGGCCGCCATGCACCGGCGTCGAGGTGTCGGAACCTGCGCGTACGCCAACCACGCCGCCGCCTGAACCATCGGCACCGCCGACGTCGTTCCGCAGCACGTTGCCGGTGACGGTGCCGCCCTCGACTACCGACGTCGCATCAGGGTTGGCGGTTGGCAGGTCGTCGACGATCTTGACGTTGATTTCCCCACGCGCCTCGCTGCCGTCGGCATCGATGGCGATGACTTCGAAGTTCTCGCTGACGCTGTTGGCGCCGTCGGCGTTGGGGTGGGTCTCAGTGTAGTTCAGGGTGTAGCTGTAGCTCACCACGCCAGTGGCCGGGTCATAGCCAGTGACGGTCAAAGTGCTGCCCAGCCAGGTACTGCCTGAGATCGGCAAGGGCTGCACCACGCCACCGCTGATGATCGCGACGCCGGAAATGCTCAGGCTCTGCAGGCCGTCCGGGGCGTTGACGGTGAAGGTCCCGTGCTGGGTCAGCGCCGGGGCGTCGGGGTCGCTGCCGTACATGAGGTTTTTCTCGTAGACGGTCAGTTCGCCGCCTGCGACGTCCAGGCCACCGAGGGTCACACCGTCATCGTTGTTGTGCACGTTCAGCACCAGTTGCGCAGTGCTGCTGTCGCCGTCGGCGTCGGTAAGGGCGTAGGTGAAGGTCTCAATGCCGTTGCCGCCAGCGTGCAAGGCCTTGAAGTCGGCATCGCCGGGATTGAGGGTGTAGGTGTAGGTGCCATTGGCGTTGAGCACCAGGGTGCCGTAGGTGCCGACGAAGGTGCCGGGGGTGATCGGGCCACTTGCAGGACCGGTCGCTATACGGTCGGCGCCTTGCACGTCATTGCCCAGGACGTTGCCTTCGAGGGTGAGCCGGGTTTCCGAAGCGGTGTCGGGGTTGTTGTCATCGTACGCCTTGGGCATGTCGTCGAGGATGGTGACGTCCAGGGAACCGGTGGCGGTGTCGCCGTTGCTGTCACCGGCAACCACGGTGAAGTGCTCGCTGAGATGGGTGCCGTCACCGCTCGAATGGTTTTCGTTGTCGTTGAGGGTGTAGCTGTAACTCACCACGCCCGTGGTCGGGTTGTACCCGGTGATGGTCAGGGTGCTGCCCAGCGGCGTGGTGATCGACTGCGGAAAACCGTTGGCCACACCAGCGCTGATCACGCTAATCCCGCCGATGTTCAGGCTGGTCAGCCCGTCCAGCGCCGTGACGGTGAAGGTGCCGTTCTGGGTCAGCGCGGCGGGATTGCTTGCCGAACCGTCAGGCAGGTTGGCTTCCTTGACGGTCAGCTCACCGCCCACCACCGACAGCCCATCGAGGGTGACCGGATTGTTCACGGGTGGCGTGACGACAGGTGGTAATACTTCAGGTGGCGTGACAACTGGTGGTGTGACATCCGGTGGTGGGACTTCGGGCAGGGTGACCACTGGTGGCGTAACAACAGGTGGTATGACTACCGGCGGCGTGACGCCCGATGGTGGGACTTCGGGCAAGGTGATCACCGGTGGCGTAATCAGCGGCTCAGACGCAGCGTCGTCGGGGTTGTGATCACCGTCGTGCCGTTCCAGCGGGAACTCCGGAATGCCGTTGAACCCGGCGGTGGGGAAGCCAATGGTCGGCTCGACCCGCCCCCCCACTTCCTCGAGCATGACGAAACTGTGGCCCCCACCCTGTGCTCCCTCGGCAGGGCCGGTCGAACCCGGGCCGGCCGCCGTGGCTTCAGCGGTCTGGGTCGGGTCGTCACCGGCGGCAATGGCTTTTTGCAGTTGCTCGACATCGGTCAACTGCGCCTGGCTCGGAGTCGTCGCTTCAACCGTCTCCACATGGGGCGACGTCTGCGCCAGCAACTGGGCGGTAATTTGCAGGCTACTGCTGCGACCCAGCGTCAGTTCATCGCCATTTTGCAGATGCACCGCCACCGCGCCTTCGGCCCCGGTCACCAGTTGATCGCCGGCAAACAACCGGTCCCCCTCGATCAGCACTCGACGGGTGCCGTCACCCGCCACCGCGAAGACCTGACCGATAACCTTGCTGACGATACCGATGAGCGTAGCCATGTGCATTCCCTCCGCTGCCAACGCTTTGTCGGCACCCTGTCTGAATGCGGAGAACATGCCCATGGGCTCAAGCGGATTAACTGGCCAATCGCCTACCGGTCAACACGGATTACCCCAAGTAAGCCGTTGCCCTGACGTCGATCTCGTCCAGCGTATTGCTCGCGGCCGGTGCCCGCGACCTGGATAAACCCTTTGCAATCAATGGCATTGGGCTACCAGTCGAAAACAACGTCATCCGCCAGCGTTGCGTAACAGTCCTGAATCACCATGGCGACAAAAAACCGTCACCTCAGTCTGCGCCGCATCCCTCCCCTCCAGCACTTCTCCGCTCTTTGTCGATAAGTGGACTTGACCTTTCCTCAAGCTCTGATGAGCGCCATAAGGCGCATAAATCAAGGGCTTTCGCAGTGAACAATGTGCTGGATTTTGCAGAGTACATAAGTTTTTTTTGGCATAAGCCTTATGAGAAAAACTTCTTAGGTTCGCCTCAAAATGTTCTTAGCTCTGATGTTACAAGCATGAAACGGTTTTACCTATAAATGTCGTCAAATAATTGGCGACTCATAAAGCACCATTAGGATTCAGGGAGATGAACCATGCGTCTTTTAAACCCCCTGTGCAGCGCGGTTTTGCTGGCAATTGCCTGCAGTACCCAGGCGTATGCCATGTCACTGACCGAAGCGATCCAGAGCACCATCGCCACCCACCCGGAGCTCGCATCGCGGGTGGACAGCCGTCTGTCGGCTGACGAAGACGTGAAGGTCGCCAAGGGGGGCTTTTATCCATCGGTGGACCTCAATGCCGCGTACGGGCGCGGGTACAGCGACAACACCAACACTCGGGCGCTGGGCAATCACCATACCGAAATCCTCAATTACACCCAGTCAGAACTGCGTCTGCGGCAGATGCTCTTCGACGGGTTCAACACCGCCAACGAGGTCGAGCGCACCAAGGGCGTCGTCAACTCCCGGGCGTATTACGCCCAGGGCACCGCCCAGGACCTGGCCCTGCGCACCATCGAGGTCTACCTCGAAGTGCTCAAGCGCCGCGAACTGGTGACGCTGGCCAAGAACAACCTGCAAGCGCACTTGCGGGTCAACGACCAGATCGGCCTGCGTACCCAGCGCGGGATCGGCAGCAACGCCGACGCCGACCAGTCCACTGCCCGTCGCGCGCTGGCGGAAAACAACCTCGACACCGCCGAAGTCGACCTGGCCGACGCCGAGTCGAACTTCGCCGCCGTGGTCGGGCGCTTGCCCGATGAGCTCGAAGCCCCGTCGTCGATCCGTGGCGAACTGCCGGCCTCCCTGACCGATGCCCAGCAAAGCATGGTGGACAACAACCCGTACCTGAAATCCGCCCAGGCCGACGTGCAATCGGCCGAGAGCCAGTACGAAGTCGCCAAGTCGCCGTTCTACCCGCGCTTTGACGCCGAAGCCGCGGTGGGCGCGAACAACAACATCGCCGGAGAAGAAGGCCATGACAACGAATGGCGGGTCGGCGTGGTGATGAACTACAACCTGTTCCGCGGCGGCAGTGACAAGGCGCGCCTGCAGTCCGATGCCCACAAGATCAATCAGGCGATGGACATCCGCAACAACGCCCTGCGCCAGCTCAACGAAAACATCCACCTGGCGTGGAACGCGATGGTCAACGCCAAGAAACAAACCCCGACCGCCCGCGAGTACGCCGAAACCAGCCGACGCGTACGCGTGGCGTATCAGGATCAGTTCGGCCTCGGTCAACGGACCCTGCTCGACCTGCTGGACAGCGAAAACGAGCTTTACAACGCGAACCGCCGCTACACCGAAGTACGCTACATCGAGGAGTTTTCGATGTACCGTGTGCTGGCGAACATGGGTCAGTTGCTGAGCAAACAACGCGTGGTGCTGCCCGCCGACGCCATCGCCCAGGCCGAAGTGAAAAGCGAAGCTCGCCTGCCTGAACTGAAGTAGTACCTGGAGCGATCAATGTGACCAGCATGGAAACCGCCAACACCGGTGTCGATCCACGCCTGAGCTTCGATGACCCGCTCCTGGACGGTCTGTTGATCCTCTGCAAACTCCACGGCGCGACGGTCAGCCGCGCCAGCCTCAGTGCCGGGCTGCCTATGGCACACCAACGCCTGAGCCTGGACCTGCTGCCCCGCGCAGCGGCCCGGGCGGGATTGCAGGCACGCCTGCTGCGCCGCGACCTCAAGGACATCTCTGCGCTGAACCTGCCGGTGCTGCTGTTGCTCAACAACGGCCGTACCACCGTGCTGCGCCGCTTTGGCGAGGATGGCCGGGTGCTGGTGCTGCCCAGCGAAGCCGATGGCGGCGAACAATGGACCACCGTCCAGGAGCTTGCCGGGCATTATAGTGGCCAGGCGCTGTTCGCCCGGCCACGGCATGAACTCGAAGACCTTCGCTCACCGCTGGTGCCACGGGTGCAGGCTTGGTTTCGCGACACCCTGAAGCTGTCGAAATGGTTGTACAGCGATGCGATCCTGGCGAGCTTCCTGATCAACCTGCTGGGGCTGATGGTGCCGCTGTTCGTGATGCAGACCTACGACCGCGTGGTGCCGAACCAGGCCACCTCGACCTTGTGGGTGCTGTCCATCGGCCTGCTGATCGGCACCGGGTTCGAGCTGGTGCTGCGGGTGGTGCGCGCGCATTTGCTGGACACCGCCGGCAAGAAGACCGACGTGATTCTCTCCGCGACCCTCTTTGAACGCATCACCGGCATGGCGATGAAAGCCAAGCCTGCCACCATCGGTGGTTTTGCCCAGAGCATTCACGATTTCCAGGGCTTGCGCGAGTTTCTCACCGCCGTGACCCTCACCAGCCTGATCGACCTGCCCTTTGCCCTGTTGATGCTGGTCGTGATCGGCCTGCTGGGCGGCTGGCTGGTGGTGATTCCAGTGCTGGCGTTTCCGATCACGATCATTTTCGCCATGATCATCCAGACGCGCCTGCGCGACACCGTGCAGAAAAGCCTGAGCCTGGGCGCCGAACGCCAGGCCCTGCTGATCGAAACCCTTGGTGGCCTGGAAACCCTCAAGGCCTGCAGCGCCGAAAGCGAGCGCCAGCACAAATGGGAAAGCACCCACGGCGCCCTCACCCGCCTCGACAGCCACGCACGCAACCTCTCGGCGCTGGCCACCAATGGCACGCTGTTCATCCAGCAGTTTTCCGGCATGGCGACCATCGTGGCCGGGGTCTACAGCATCATCGCCGGCAATCTCAGCGTCGGCGCGCTGGTGGCGACCTACATGCTCGGCAGCCGGGTATTGGCGCCGCTGGGGCAAATCGCCGGCCTGATCACGCGCTACCAGCAAGCGCAACTGACCATGAAAAGCACCGACGCGCTGATGTCGTTGCCCCAGGAGCGCGACGCCAATCAACGGCCGCTGGAGCGCACACAACTGCAAGGCGCCCTGGATGTGGTCGGCGTGACCTTCCACTACAACGGCCAGAACGCCCCGGCGCTGGCCAATATCAGCTTCAGCGTGAAACCCGGCGAACGGATCGGCATCATCGGTCGCAGCGGTTCGGGCAAAAGCACCCTGGCGCGCCTGGTGATGGGGTTCTACGAACCGGCGCAAGGCCAATTGCTGCTCGATGGCCTGGACCTGCGCCAACTGGACGTCGCCGACCTTCGACACCAGATCGGCTACGTCGCCCATGACCTGCCGCTGCTGGCCGGCAGCCTGCGTGACAACCTGACCCTGGGCGCGCGCTACATCAGCGATGCGCGCATGCTCGAAGTGGCCGAACTGACCGGCGTCACCGAACTGGCCCGGCAACACCCGCAAGGCTTCGACCGCCCGGTCGGCGAGCGTGGGCAGTTGCTGTCCGGTGGTCAACGCCAAGCGGTGCTGCTGGCCCGCGCCTTGTTGCTCGACCCGCCGATCATGCTGCTCGACGAACCCACCAGTGCCATGGACAACAGCAGCGAAGACGCCTTGCGGCAAAAGCTCCACACCTGGGTCCAGGGCAAGACCCTGCTGCTGGTAACCCACCGCACCTCGATGCTCAGCCTGGTCGATCGCCTGGTGGTGCTGGACAACGGGCGGATCGTCGCCGACGGCCCGAAAGAAGCGGTCATCGATGCACTGCGCAAGGGCCGTGTCGGCTCTGCGGCCGTCTAGGAGTTGCCTATGTCTGCTTCATCGGATGCTTCGAAAGCACGTGGGTACTTCGACAGCTTCGGCAAAAGTGCCGAAGCCGAGTTCATGCCGGAAACGGCCGGCGCCGCGTTGCAGGACTCCCCGCGCTGGTCGCGGATCACCGTGTGGCTGGCCGCGGCGTTGCTGATCAGCGCCCTGGTCTGGGCCAAGTTCGCGGTGCTGCAGGAAGTCACCATGGGCGAAGGCAAGGCGATTCCGTCGAGCAAGGTTCAGGTGATCCAGAACCTTGAGGGCGGCATCGTCACCGAGATCTTCGTGCGCGAAGGGCAAATGGTGAACAAGGGCGACACCTTGCTGCGCCTGGATGACACGCGCTACCTGTCGAACAAGGGCGAAAGCGAAGTCGATCGCTACGCGCTGACCGCGCAGGTCGAACGCCTGTCGGCCGAAGCCGAAGGCCGGCCGTTCAAGCTGTCGGAAGAAGTGATCGCCAAGGCGCCACAAGTCGCCGAAGACGAACGCTCGCTGTATGAACAGCGGCAACGTCGACTGGCCAGCGAACAACGCACGCTGACTGAACAACTGCGGCAAAAAACCCAGGAACTGGCAGAGTTTCGCTCGAAAGCCGGGCAATACGGCTCCAGCCTGGCGCTGGTCAACCAGGAGATGGCGATGTCCGAGCCACTGGTCAAGACCGGCGCCGTGTCGCCGGTGGAGATCCTGCGGCTCAAGCGCAGCGCGGTGGAAATCCGCGGTTCGCTGAACGCCACCACCCTGGCCATTCCCCGGGCGGAATCGGCGATTGCCGAGATCAGGAGCAAGATCGACGAGTCCGAACAGTCGTTCCGCTCGGACGCAGCGAAAGAGCTGAATGAGAAACGCACCGACCTGTCGAAAATCACCGCCTCGAGCATTGCCATCGACGACCGCGTGACCCGCACCACCGTGGCCTCGCCGGTCAAGGGCATCATCAAGCTGTTGAAGGTCAACACCATCGGCGGCGTGGTCCAGCCGGGCAGTGACATGGTGGAAATCGTGCCGCTGGAAGACAACCTGCTGATCGAGGCCAAGGTACGGCCACAGGACGTGGCGTTCCTGCATCCGGGCCAGAAAGCCATGGTCAAGTTCAGTGCCTACGACTACACAATCTACGGCGGCTTGAGCGCCAAGCTGGAGCTGATCGGCGCGGACACCATCACTGACGACAAGGGCAACAGCTTTTACCTGATCCAGGTGCGCACCGATAAAAACCACCTCGGCGGGGACGCAAAACCACTGCTGATCATTCCGGGGATGGTGGCGACGGTGGATATCATTACCGGTGAGAAGACGGTGCTGGATTATCTGCTTAAACCGGTGCTCAAGGCGCGGACGGAGGCGATGCGGGAAAGGTAGTTTGGCTGGAGTTTTTGGGTGGCTATTCTGCCGTCATCGCGAGCAGGCTCACTCCTACAATTGACCGAATTTCTCCTGAAGGAACTCGATCAATTGTAGGAGTGAGCCTGCTCGCGATGAGGCCGGCAAAATCGACCATTACCTGTCAGCATGATTACGCTGAAAAACCTCCTCCCCCATCGCCGCAATCTGCCCCTCGATCAACGCTTCGAACGGTTTGAGCAACGGCGCAAACGAGGTCGGTGCCTCAAGTGTTTCCAGCGCCTGCACGATCGCCTCCACCGTCGACAACGCGCCGGGCCCCGGCGCCTTGCGCAGCCGATAACGGGACACGCCACCCTCGGCCAGGGTCACCCGTGGCAGCGCCGCCAGCAGCGGATTGAGGTGCAGCATCTTACGCGCCTTGCGCCAGGTGCCGTCCGGGACCACCAGCAACAACGGATCATCGGATGCGCCATACGCCTGCATCGGCTGCGCGCCCTCACCTGGAAACAACAACCGCGCCCGATACCCCGGTTGATTCAACAGGCTCGGCAAATCCTCGAACACCTCACCGACGATCAACTCGGCATTACTCAACCCTAGCGCCGCCAAGCGTGCGGTGTTCAGTGCATGGTTCACTTCGCTGGGATGCTGCAACAGCAACACCCGGGTGCGGCTGTCGAGGCTGGGGATCAGCGGGCACAGGCAATGGCTCTGCGGACGCAGGCAGCGGGGACATTGAATTCTCGGCATCTTCTTCACGCCTGGTTGAGTTGTGCTTTGAGCAGATCGCGAAAGGTCTGGATCAACGGCTCACGGCTACGCCCACGGCGCACGATCATCGAGAACGGCGCCTGATAACCGAAGGTGGCCGGCAGCAACACGCGCAGGTCGCCCTTGTCGGCCCACGCCTGGGCGTAGTGTTCCGGCAAGTAACCGATGTAGGCACCGGACAGCACCAGGATCAGCTGCGCCTCCATGCTTTCCACGGTCGCGGCGCTGTGCTTGAAGCCGTGACGGGCCAGCTCGGCCTGGCTCCAGTAGCCACGACCGACCATGCGTTGCTGGGTGATGACCTGCTCGGGGATGCGCCGTTCGTTGAACAGCGGATGCCGCGTGCTGCAATACAACCAGTGCTGTTCGCGGTACAGCGGCATGTATACCAGACCGCTCATGCGCGTGGAAAACGCGCCGATGGCCAGGTCGAGGCGGTTGTCCTGCACGCCCAGTTGCAGTTCGTAGGGGCTCATCACCGACAGGTGCAAGTGTACCGCCGGGTGCTCCTGGCTGTAGGCGCCGATGGCTTCGGCGAACGGCAAGGCCTTGTCGCTGACCGTGGAATCGATCACCCCCAGGTTCAGCGTGCCGCGCAATTCGCCCTTGAGGGCGGCGGCATATTGTTCAAAACCTTCGAGCTCGCCCAATAGACGCAGGGTTTCCTGATGAAACAGTTCACCCTTGCTGGTCAGGCTGAACCCGCCACGGCCACGATGGCACAACACCAGCCCCAGGGCGGCTTCGAGCTGGCTCATGTAGGTGCTGATGGCCGACGTCGAGAGGTTGAGCTCTTGCTGGGCGTTGGCAAAGCCCTGATGCCGCACCACGCTGACGAAAATGCGCAAAAGTTTCAGGTCGGGTAAAGCGTTGGCCATGGGGTTCTCCAGAGATCGGTGAGAAGTCTATCTCCCTGACCAGCATTAGTTTAGAAAAATCTGAACTAAGTATTTGCCCGTAGCGATTCTTCCCGGCCACTACATTTCGCAGAATCGGCACCTACTCGTGGTACCCGTCCCTGCGTGAACGGTGTAACCCAATAAATAAAACAACGACGATGAGGCCCTACCCGTGGACAAGATTCTTCACCAACCACTGGGCGGCAACGAAATGCCGCGCTTCGGCGGCATCGCCACCATGATGCGACTCCCCCATGTACCGACCGCTGCAGGTCTGGACGCCGCTTTTGTCGGCGTGCCGCTGGACATCGGTACTTCCCTGCGCCCTGGCACCCGTTTCGGGCCTCGTGAAATCCGCGCTGAATCGGTCATGATCCGCCCGTACAACATGGCCACCGGCGCTGCGCCGTTCGACTCGCTGTCGGTTGCCGATATCGGCGACGTGGCGATCAACACCTTCAACCTGCTGGATGCCGTACGGATCATCGAAGAATCCTACGACAACATCCTCGAACACGATGTGATCCCCCTGACCCTGGGTGGCGACCACACCATCACCCTGCCGATCCTGCGTGCCATCCATAAAAAGCACGGCAAGGTCGGCCTGGTGCACATCGACGCCCACGCCGATGTGAACGATCACATGTTCGGCGAGAAAATCGCCCACGGCACCACCTTCCGTCGCGCCGTCGAAGAAGGCCTGATCGACCCGGACCGTGTGGTCCAGATCGGTCTGCGTGCCCAGGGCTACACCGCTGACGACTTCAACTGGAGCCGCAACCAGGGCTTCCGTGTGGTTCAGGCCGAAGAGTGCTGGCACAAGTCCCTGGCCCCCCTGATGGCCGAAGTGCGCGAGAAAGTCGGCGGCGGTCCGGTGTACCTGAGCTTCGACATCGACGGTATCGATCCGGCCTGGGCACCTGGCACCGGCACCCCGGAAATCGGCGGCCTGACGACCATCCAGGCGATCGAGATCGTCCGTGGCTGCCAAGGCCTGGACCTGGTCGGTTGCGATCTGGTAGAAGTCTCGCCCGCTTACGACACCACCGGCAACACCTCGCTGCTGGCCGCCAACCTGCTGTACGAAATGCTCTGCGTACTGCCTGGCGTAGTCCATCGCTGAGGATCGGTCATGATTGAACGCGATCAGGTCTTGAAAGCGGCCGCCGACCTGGTGTCCGCCTTCGCCCGCAACGATCGCGAAGCCTACTTCGGCGCGTTCAGCGCCGATGCCAGCTTCGTCTTCTACACCCTCGAACAGCCCCTGCTGTCGCGCGATGCCTACCAGGCGTTGTGGGACAGCTGGCGCGCCGAGGACTGCTTCGAAGTGCTCTCGTGCACGTCGAGCAACGCTTTCGTCAGCCTGCAGGGTGACGTGGCGATTTTCATCCATGACGTGGCCACCGAGCTGCGCATGCAAGGGGAGCAGCACTTTAGCCAGGAGCGCGAGACGATTGTTTTCAAGAAACAAGCGTCTGGCCAAGAACAACAAGGCCTATGGCTGGCCTGCCACGAACATTTGTCCGCGATGCCGGAAGGGCTGCCAACCCCTTAGCCAACACAGGTGACGCTCACACACGATGAGCGCGCCTTTATGATCGGAGCAGATCATGAATAACAAAAACAACGAAAACAGCCTTAGCATCGAAACAAACGGGGTCGAACAGATCCCGGACAATGAGCGCACCGCCCGGCCCAGCGACCTGTTTCGCTTGATCTTCGGTGGCGCCAACACCTTTGCAACCGCCGTGCTCGGCAGTTTTCCGGTACTGTTCGGCCTGTCTTTCCAGGCGGGCGTCTGGGCGATTGTGCTGGGTGTGGTGCTCGGTGCATTGATCCTCGCGCCGATGGGCCTGTTCGGGCCGATCAACGGCACCAACAACGCCGTGTCTTCCGGCGCGCACTTCGGTGTGCACGGGCGCATCGTCGGTTCCTTCCTGTCGCTGCTGACCGCCATCGCGTTCTTCTCGCTCTCCGTCTGGAGTTCGGGTGACGCACTGGTAGGCGGCGCCAAGCGCCTGATCGACCTGCCGGAAACCGACCTGACCCTGGGCCTGGCCTACGGTTTGTTCGCGCTGCTGGTGTTGACGGTGTGCATCTACGGTTTCCGCTTCATGCTGTGGGTCAACCGCATCGCGGTGTGGGCGGCCAGCCTGTTGTTCCTGCTGGGCATCTTCGCGTTTGCCCCGGCGTTCGACAGCCAGTACGCCGGCACTGTGGCCATGGGCCAGGCCGGTTTCTGGGCCGCGTTCATTGGCGCTGCGCTGGTCGCCATGAGCAACCCGATTTCCTTCGGCGCGTTCCTCGGCGACTGGTCGCGCTACATCCCGCGTGAAACGCCGAAAGGCCGGATCATGGTGTCGGTGATCGCTGCGCAACTGGCCACGCTGATTCCGTTCCTGTTCGGCCTCGTCACCGCCACCATCGTAGCGGTCAAGGCACCGGACTACATCGCGGCCAACAACTACGTCGGCGGCCTGCTAGCGGTTTCGCCGAGCTGGTTCTTCCTGCCGGTGTGCCTGATTGCGGTGATCGGCGGCATGTCCACCGGCACCACCTCGCTGTATGGCACCGGGCTGGACATGTCCAGCGTGTTCCCCCGGGCACTGTCGCGAGTCAAGGCCACGCTGCTGATCGGTGTGATGTCGATTGCCTTCATCTTCATCGGTCGCTTCGCAGCGAACCTGGTGCAGAGCGTGTCGACCTTCGCCGTACTGATCATCACCTGCACCACTCCGTGGATGGTGATCATGATCATCGGCCTGCTGGTGCGTCGCGGCTTCTACTGCCCGGATGACCTGCAGGTGTTCACCCGCGGCGAAAAAGGCGGCCGCTACTGGTTCACCCACGGCTGGAACTGGCGTGGCCTGGGCGCCTGGATCCCGAGCGCGGCCGTCGGCCTGTGCTTCGTGAACCTGCCAGGGCAGTTCGTCGGACCACTGGGCGAAATGGCCGGCGGTATCGACATCAGCCTGCCAGTCACCCTGGGCCTGGCCTCGGTGGTGTACCTGGTGCTGCTGAGCCTGTTCCCGGAATCGAGCGCGGTGTTCGGACCGAATGATTCACGTAGCAAGAGCACGGATTCGCTCGTTAAACCGGCGATGCGACAAGTCGCCTGACAAACGCATCACCTGTGGTTAATGCATTACCTGTGGGAGCGGGCTTGCCCGCGATGAACGATGACTCGGTCTGCCTGACAGACCGTGGCGCCCCCATCGCGGGCAAGCCCGCTCCCACAGGGGTTGATGTTTCCACAGGGTTTGATTTTCAGCCTCACATAAAAAAGACAATCGGAGACACGCCACAATGGCTTTGGATTTATTCGTCGTACTCATCTACGCCGCCGCGATGCTGATACTCGGCTATTACGGCATGCGCAAGGCCAAGACCAACGAAGACTTTTTGGTCGCCGGTCGCAACCTCGGCCCGAGCCTGTACATGGGCACCATGGCCGCCACCGTCCTCGGCGGCGCGTCCACCGTGGGCACCGTGCGCCTGGGCTACGTGCATGGCATCTCCGGTTTCTGGTTGTGTGCCGCACTGGGTTGCGGGATCGTCGCGCTGAACCTGTTCCTCGCCAAGCCGCTGCTGAAACTGAAGATCTACACCGTTACCCAGGTGCTGGAAAAACGCTACAACCCGATGGCCCGCTCCGCGAGCGCGGCGATCATGCTGGCGTACGCACTGATGATCGGCGTGACCTCGATCCTGGCCATCGGCACCGTGCTGCAAGTGCTGTTCGGCCTGCCATTCTGGGTCTCGGTACTGCTCGGCGGTGGCGTCGTGGTGGTTTATTCGGCCATTGGCGGCATGTGGTCGCTGACCCTGACCGACATCGTCCAGTTCGTCATCAAGACCGTAGGCCTGATGTTCATCCTGTTGCCAATCTGCCTGTACCGCGTCGGCGGTTGGGATGAACTGGTGTTGAAACTGCCGGCGGCAAGCTTCAGCTTCACCACCATCGGCTGGGACACCATCATCACCTACTTCATGATCTACTTCTTCGGCATCCTGATCGGTCAGGACATCTGGCAACGGGTGTTCACCGTCAAGACCGCCAAAGTGGCCCAGGTTGCCGGTACGTTCGCCGGTGTCTACTGCATCCTCTACGGTCTGGCCTGCGCCCTGATCGGCATGGCTGCCCACGTTCTGATCCCGGATCTGGACAACGTCAACAACGCTTTCGCCGCCATCGTCAAACTGTCCCTGCCGGACGGCATCCGTGGCCTGGTGATCGCTGCCGCACTGGCCGCCATGATGTCCACCGCCAGCGCCGGCCTGCTCGCCGCCGCCACCACCCTGACCGAAGACCTGCTGCCAAAACTGCGCGGCGGTAAACAGTCGAGCCTGGGCCTGAACCGCCTGGTGACCATGCTGACCGGTATCGTGGTGCTGGGCATCGCCCTGGTGGTGAACGACGTGATCAGCGCCCTGACCCTGGCCTACAACCTGTTGGTAGGCGGCATGCTGGTTCCGCTGATCGGCGCGATCTTCTGGAAACGCGCCACCACCGCCGGCGCCATCGCCAGCATGGGCCTGGGCTTCGCCACCGCGCTGCTGTTCATGTTCAAGGACGGCCTGGACGCCAACACGCCGATCTACTACAGCCTCGGCGTAGGCCTGGTGAGCTTCGTGGTGGTCAGCCTGCTGTCCCCACGCCCGGCGATGCAGGCCAGCGCCGCCTAAGCTGAATATAACGACTTGATGCTTTCTTCGACGAGTGTGGCGTCGGTTGCCACACTCGTTTTTTTTCGCCTGAAGGAAACTGCCCATGAAGATCGTCAGCCGCGATCAGTGGTTCGAAGTCAAACAGCTCAGCGATGGCATCCGACTGATTCACGAGCCTTACATTCGCCCCTTCTATCGCTGCAACCTTTGGCACATTCAAGGCCGCGACAAAGACTTGTTGCTCGACAGCGGCTCGGGGCTGGTCAGCCTGCGTGAGCAACTGCCGTGGATCACCGAGCGGCCCCTGGTGGCGGTGGCCAGCCACTGCCATTTCGACCATATTGCCGGGCACCACGAATTCGCCGAGCGCCTGGTGCACCCGGCCGAAGCGGATATCCTGGCCGCACCGGACGGCGAAAACGACTTGAGCAAAGCCTTCGTCGGCGACGACATGTTCGAAGCGCACCCTGATTGCCCATTGTGCTACGCCGAGTATCGGGTCAAGGCCGCACCGGCCACCAAAACGATCGACGAAGGCGATGTACTGGACCTGGGTAACCGGGTGCTGCAAGTGCTGCACACCCCGGGGCATTCCCCAGGTGGCATCAGCCTGTACGAAGCGGCCACCGAGACCCTGTTCAGCGGCGACATCATCTACGACGGGCCGTTGATCGAAGACGCCTACCACTCCAACCTCGATGATTACGCACGCAGCCTGCAGCGCTTGCGCGGCCTGCCGATCCGTACGGTGCATGGCGGACATTTCGGCAGTTTTTCCGGAGCCCATCTGCGTGACATGATTGACCAGTGGCAACGCTCGCACGCCTGAAGCCTGCTGTACTCAACCTGAGGAACAAACAGCAGGGATCACCACAACGCCGTGGAAGAGCTGCCATGAAAAGAGCTGCCGTGCGTGCCGCCGTCCATCAATTCATCAGCCGCCTGCTTGACGGTCGGGATGACTTCGACGACAACGCCAGCCTGGCGCAATTGGGATTGGATAAAGCGGATATCGAAGACCTGATCTTCCATCTGGAAGACGAACTCGGCTTGACGGCATTCACCGCAGAGGAGGACCAGATGCTCAAGACTGCCAGGACGGCGAACGACTTGAGCCGGTTCTTGATGGAGATCGCGCGGCATTGACCGGGCCGATCTCCCTGCAATCGTTATTACGCATAGAGCAGCGAGCAGCAGCCCTTGGCTGCTGCTGCAGGGACGACGTCGCGTTTACCGGCGACGCTGCTGGCGTCGGCGCTGTTCGTCGTCGGTGCGAATAGGCACAGGTTGCAGAGGCGGTTCAATCAAACCGAGTGCAACACCCAGGTCGTGCAGCCAGTTTTGAATTTTCTCTTTCATGATGCCCCCTTCAGGGTAGTGCCGGGCGACCGGAATTCTATAGTCGCTTCGCACTGATAATAGTCCGAAGTGCCGAGCAATGCTCGTCGAACATGACAACGATCTGTTACTGAATGGATCACAATCCAACGACATGGGTTCAGCCGGGCGCGTTGCCAACGGTGGACGGCATGCCTCACAGGCCATTCAAGACTGCCCAAGGGCGCTGCGCAAACGGCGACGCACCCACTGTTCAGCGCTGACAAAGGTAATCCCCAGCAACACCAGCACGGCACCGATGACGAAATTGAGGCTCAGCGCCTCCCCCAGCAGGACCACCCCGAACGTGACGCCAAACAAGGGCGTCATGAACGAAAACACCGCGAGGTTGGCCGCCAGATACCGGCGCAGCAACCAGAACCAGACCAGGTAGCTGAAGAACGACACCACGATGCCCTGGAACAGCACGCTGGCCACTGCCACACTGGTCAAGCTGACCTGGGTGATCTGGCCGCTGAGCAACGCAATCAGCAGCAGGCCGATGAAACCGACGATCAACTGGTAAAACAATGTAAGGGTCACCGGCGCCTCCGACAGACGCGACGCGCGCACCACCACGGTGGTCGCGCCCCAGCAAGCCCCCGCCAGGACGCCCAACGCATCGCCCAGCAACATGCGGCGATCGAGGTTATCCCAGGACACCCCCCCGGCAAACGCAATGCCGATGCCGACGAAGGCCAGGAAAATGCCCAGCCACTGCACAGGCCGCAAACGCTCACTCGGCAACAACCAGTGCACGCCCAACGCCGTGAAAATCGGCGCGGTGTAGAGGAACACCGACATGTGCGCCGCCGTGGTCAGTTGCAGGCCTTCGGAAATGAACAGGAACTCCAGGCCAAACAAGGCCCCGGCCAACAGGCCGCCGCGCCAGGTGGCGCCCACCTGGTCCCAACCGCCCTTCCAGCAGATCAACAAAGCCACCAGCAGCGCGGACATGCCCGAACGCCCGGCCGCCTGCATGACCGGCGCAATATCGGGCGCCGCCCACTTGATCATCACCTGCTGAATGCCCCAGACCAGGCACAACCCCACCATCACTTGCAGGGCGAATCCATCGGCGCTGCGCCGGGTGGCGCTCACCTTGATACCTCGACAACACAGGACATGGCAGTGGCTCGACAGTCAAAAACAAAAGCCCCGGTACGATGCCGGGGCGTCAATATCATGCTGTCGATTATTAACCAGATGGACAGAAATTGCCGTCTGTTAGAGACCTTTACTTCTCTGCGCACGTCATTGTGCGAGGGTGCGCTCAGCTCAATTCGATGCGGTCGGCATGAATCACGATCTGGCCGTTCTTGTACAACGCACCGATGGCCTTCTTGAAGTTGCCCTTGCTGACGCCGAACATGCTGCTGATCAAGGTCGGATCGCTTTTGTCGCTGACCGCCAGGCTGCCGTTGTTCTCGCGTAACTTGGCGAGGATCTTCGAGTTCAGGCTGCTGGCCGCTTCGACGCCAACCGGTTGCAGGCTCAGGCTGATCTTGCCGTCGCTGCGAACTTCCTTGATGAAGCCCTTCTCTTCCTTGCCGGCGCGCATGAACTTGAAGATTTCGTTCTTGTGAATCAGGCCCCAGTGCTTGTTGTTGATAATGGCCTTGAAACCCATGTCGGTGGCTTCAGCCACCAGCAGGTCAACTTCCTGCCCCGGGGTGTAGTTGGCGGGCGTCTTGTCCAGGTACCGGTCCAGGCGCGCGGTCGCGGTAATGCGGCGGGTATGCTTGTCGAGGTAGACATGCACCACAGCGTATTCACCGGCCTGCATCTGGCGCTTTTCTTCCGAATACGGCAACAACAGGTCTTTGGGCAGGCCCCAATCCAGGAACACGCCAATGCTGTTGACTTCAACAACTTTCAAACTGGCGAATTCGCCCACTTGAACTTTTGGCTTTTCAGTAGTTGCGATGAGTTTGTCATCGCTGTCCAGATAAACAAAAACATTGAGCCAGTCTTCATCTTCGCTGGGAATATCTTTGGGAATATAACGATTAGGCAACAGGATTTCGCCATCCGCGCCACCGTCCAGATATAAACCGAAGTTAGTGTGTTTAACCACTTGTAAACTGTTGTAACGCCCGACTAAAGCCATGTCCAATACCCTCATTACGTGGCGGCATTCTACCCGTTTTTAGCGGCCAGGTTCGCCAGTCAGCCCGGTGGCGCCAGAAATTCCCCGCAAAGCCCTGATTTTTCCCGGTTTTGCCATTTCTGGCCGCCGCTCGTCAGACCGGAGCCGAGGCTCATCCTGCCGCCTGCCCTGGGCGAAACGCAGTTTTCTCAACCAGGTTCTTAGTTAAAACAGCGGCTTAGGGCAACATTTCAATTATAACTTGCAATTTGTGCTGTCCCCACTCAATGTCCCCCAGCGGATATTTGCCAAGCAAATATGAACTCAATCCTGTACGATGCCTGGCCAAGTTAATTTTCTACAGGTTAATGGCCGCCATGCGCGTAAAAGCATCCAACAGCAAAGCAAAGCCAGCTCCAGCCGTCGAAACCAGCGAGTCGATCAACAGCCAGATCGCTGCGTTCCTCAAGTCCGGCGGTGAAATCCAGCAGATTGCCAAAGGTGTGAGCGGCCAGTCGTTCGGTCCATCCAAGCAGATCACCCTGGGCAAGAAGTAATACCCCGCGCTGCACCTGGTCCCTAAGCGCTTTGAACTTCGAAGCGCTTGGACTGGAACCTCGCAACACCCCTCCCATCTTGTAGAAAATCGACGAACGGCCCACCCGGCCTGTCATTCACCGGTATCCTTGCACGCGTCTAGATCAAGCGTTTCAGCAGGCTTAAAGCTGCCCGCGCGGTTCATGGAGTGACGCATGCGCACACCCTCTTGTTTATCCTTGCTGCTCAGCGGCCTGCTGGTCTGTTCGGGAGTGCAGGGGCAAATCTTTCAACGCGAGCTGGGGGATTTCGACCTCAAGCTCGGAACCAGCCCCAGTCGCAGCATGGCACAGGGCCTCGTCAAGCCATCGGCCGTCGGTTCGTTCCATGGCGGCCTGGACCTGACCCATGACAGCGGTTTCTACGTCGGCCAATGGTCGCCAAGCATGGGCATCAGCCCGGGAAAAAACCTCGAAATCGACTCCTACGCGGGTTTCAAGCAACCCTTCGACCAGGTCCTCGGCTACGAAGTAGGCATCATCCATTACAGCTACCCCGAGGTAGACACCCTCGACAGCCAGGAAGTGTTCGGTGGCCTGACGCTGCTGGGCAGCCGTTTCGGCGCAGCCTTGAGCAACGACCCAGACAAACGCAACAACACGCTGTTTGCCGACCTGCGCGGCAACCAGCCGTTCGGCATCGGGGTCAGCATGAAATACACCACCCACCAGTTGAACACGCCCGTCGCCGTGGACGGCGGTTACGTCGGCAGCTTCACCGATTGGTCGGTAAAACTGTCCCGACCGTTCATGGGCATCGACCTCGATCTGATCTACAGCGATTCGAGCCTCAACGGCAGCTATTGTTCAGCCTATACCGGGCAGAATAGCCAGTGCGACGCACTCCTCACCCTCAAGGCCGAACACACGTTCTACTGACGGGCTGAACTGCCGGGTTCATTGCGCGTTCAGATGAGCATCAGCTCCGCAAGCCAGGCTTTCGCAAGGATTCGCCCATGTCTCGCTGGATTAAACACATTGCCTTTGTGCTCATGTTCACCCTTGCCCTTGGCGCGTGCAGTCGCATGGGCCTGGCTTATCGCAACCTCGACGTGATCATTCCCTGGACGCTCAGCGATTACCTGGACATGAACGGCGAGCAGAAAAGCTGGCTCAACGAACGCCTGAAGGAACACCTGAGCTGGCATTGCACGACACAAATGCCGGGGTATCTCGACTGGCTGGACCGCTTGCAAACCATGATCGCGACCAATCAGGTCACCGATGCCGCACTGCAGGCGCGGACGGCGGAAGCCGAAGCCGCCATTGCCGAGACCGCCCGGGAAATCACGCCATCCGCTATCGAATTACTGCAGGGCCTGGATGACAACCAGGTCGCGGAAATGAACGAGGCTTTCGCCAAGGACCAGCGCAAGCGCCAGGAACGATATCTGAAACCGCCGCTGGAGCAGCAGATCAGGCAGCGTAGCGAGCGCATGCAGAAACGCCTGAATGAATGGCTCGGGCCACTCAGTGCCTCGCAACAACAGCGCGTCATGGCCTGGTCGAACGACTTGGGCGACCAGAATACGCAATGGATCGCCAACCGCATCCACTGGCAAAAACAATTCAGTGCCGCCGTGGCACAACGCCAGACGCCACAATTCCCACAGCGAATCGAGACGCTACTGGTCAACCGCGAGAGCCTATGGACACCGGCCTACCGCCAGGCCTTCGCCAGGACCGAAGCCCAGGCGCGGGGGCTGTTCGTGGACTTGATGGCGCAAAGTACGCCGGCTCAGCGTGAACGCTTGCTGAAAAAGATCGAGGGCGTAAGGAAGGATTTCAGTGATTTGAAATGTCTCAAATCAGCCAAACAGGATTAAAGATCAAAAGATCGCAGCCTTCGGCAGCTCCTACAGGTGTATGAGTTCCAATGTAGGAGCTGCCGAAGGCTGCGATCTTTTGATCTAGGCAATCTGCGCCTTTGAAGCCACTTCATCGAACGTCTGTTCGTCCAGCGCATCCTCCTGCTCATCCAGCACCTGCCGCGGATGCTCATCGCCCGGAATGCTGCTGTCGATCAGGCTCAACAACCTCGAACCACGCATCGTCAAAATATAATTGGAACCCGTGCCTCCCTGCTCCTCGGGCCGAGGCTCGATATAACCGCGCAGGAGCAGTAATTTTTCATACTCACCGGCCACCGCTTTCAAGTGATCCAGGTTTTCAATCTGCTCACCTTGCGCCGCTTTCTGCGCGGCGTACTGCTCGGCATAGGGCCGTGGTGTGAAGCTGCTCGCACCGTTCTGCACTTCATGCAGCAAGTGCTCAATCAAATCCCAGTTGTAAGTGGTCATCCTGATTCAACCTCCGGTGCCCGTGAGAGAGAGGGCCTTCATAGGTTGTGACACAGGCGCACGGCAGCCGTTCATCCCGCGTTCCTTTCACGCGACCGACCGGCGGTATGTCGATTTACCGGCAGGTCAAACGACTAGGCTGTGTAAGTCACCTCCCCCGCATCACGCAGGAGAAAGCCAAATGAACATTCAGAACCACCCCGTTGTGTCGCGGGAAGAATGGCTGGCCGCGCGCAAACAGCACCTGGCCCACGAAAAGGCCTTCACCAAGGAACGAGACAGGCTAAGCGCCGAGCGCCGCGCCCTGCCCTGGGTAAAAATCGACAAGGACTACCACTTCCAGGGACCCGACGGAGAACTGAAACTCGCCGACCTGTTTGGTGGCCGCAGCCAATTGGTCATTTACCATTTCATGTTCGCCGACGGCTGGGACGAAGGCTGCCCCGGTTGCTCGTTCCTGTCCGACCACATCGATGGAGCCAACCAGCATCTGGCACACCACGACGTCTCGGTGGTGGCGGTGTCCCACGCACCGTTCGCCCAATTCCAGGCGTTCAAGCGGCGCATGGGCTGGAAATTCGACTGGGTGTCGTCCGAAGGTTGCGATTTCAACTATGACTTCGGTGTAACGGCCCGCGCCGAAGACGTCGCCGCCGGAAAAGCCACCTACAACTACGAAAAAACCGACGGTTCGGAAGAAGAACTTCCCGGCCTCAGCGTGTTTTATCGCAACGAAGCCGGCGAGATTTTCCACACCTACTCCACCTTTGCCCGAGGGCTGGATCTGCTGGTGGGCACCTACAACTACCTCGACCTGATGCCCAAGGGGCGTAACGAAGACGAAATCATGGATTGGGTGCGGCATCATGACCGGTATGAGGAGAAGGCAACGACGAGTTGCTGCCATGGCGGCTAGACCCAAATCGAGGGGATGGCGGTGAACTTTTTCTGACCAAAAGCCCTCAACCGGTTAACCCGCCTTAACCGGAACTGAGGCCCGACAGATGAAAATCCTGCTGAAGCTTACCCTCGCCACCACCCTCGCCTGCGCCCTGCCCGTTTGGGCCTGCACCCCGGAGGAGGCCACCCTCAAGCGCGAGCAGCTGGCCAAGGAAGTCACCAAGCTCACCGAACAGAACCCGGCCAAGGCCAAGGAGATCAACGATGAGCTGCAGAAAATGGACCTGGGCACTGCCTCCAAAGATTTGCCGGACAAGTGCCAGTTGATTGATCAGCGGTTGAAAGAGTTGGGAACGGCAGAAAAGAAAGCCGAGAGCTGAAGATAAGATCAAAAGATCGGGCCGCGTTCGGACGATCTTTTGACGTAAAAAAACCCGGACACTGTCCGGGTTTTTATTGGGCTAGCCGAAGCGCTTATTCAGCGGCCGGCGCTTCCGGCTTGCGCCGTTTGAGCGGGGCCATGCCGTCCTTGCTGACCAGAGAGTCGCTCTTCGGGCGATTGACGCTCTTGCGCTTGGTCGGGGTCTTGGCGGCAACTTTTTTCTTGTCGCCCTTGGCGTCGGTCTTTTTCTTCTTCACGCCGACAGCCTTGCCGGAGGCCTTGACCTTTTTCGGTCCGCCGTAGGCGCCTTTGACTTCCTTGATGGTGCGGCGCTCGAAGCTCTGCTTGAGGTAGCGCTCGATGCTCGACATCAGGTTCCAGTCGCCGTGGCAGATCAGCGAGATGGCCAGGCCATCGTTGCCGGCACGACCGGTACGGCCAATGCGGTGCACGTATTCGTCGCCACTGCGCGGCATGTCGAAGTTGATCACCAGGTCCAGGCCGTCCACGTCCAGCCCGCGAGCGGCAACGTCGGTGGCCACGAGGATTTTCACCCCACCCTGCTTCAGACGGTCGATCGCCAGTTTGCGATCCTTCTGGTCCTTGTCGCCGTGCAGCACGAACGCCTTGTATTCCTGGGCCACCAGGCGGCCGTAGATACGGTCGGCCATGGCACGGGTGTTGGTGAAGACGATGGCCTTCTGGTAGGTCTCGTTGGCCAGCAACCAGTTGACGATCTGTTCTTTGTGCTGGTTGTGGTCAGCGGTGATGATTTGCTGACGGGTGGTCTCGTTCAGCTGGCTGACCGCGTTGAGCTGCAGGTGCTCAGGGTTGTTCAACACCTTGGCGACCATCTCGCGCAGGCCCGAACCACCGGTGGTGGCGGAGAACAGCATGGTCTGCTGACGGTTGGTGCACTCGTCCACCAGACGCTGAACGTCTTCGGCGAAACCCATGTCGAGCATGCGGTCGGCTTCGTCGAGCACCAGCACTTCGACTTCTTTCAAGTCGAGGTTGCCGGCGTTCAGTTGCTCGATCATCCGCCCCGGCGTACCGATCAGGATGTCCGGCACCTTGCGCAGCATGGCGGCCTGGACCTTGAAGTCTTCACCGCCGGTGATCAGGCCGGACTTGATGAAAGTGAACTGCGAGAAGCGTTCGACTTCTTTGATGGTCTGCTGGGCCAGCTCGCGGGTCGGCAACAGGATCAGGGTCTTGATGCTGACGCGGATCTTGGCCGGGCCGATCAGGCGGTTGAGGATCGGCAAAACGAATGCAGCGGTCTTGCCGCTACCGGTTTGCGCTGTCACCCGCAGGTCACGCCCTTGGAGCGCCAGCGGAATAGCCGCTGCTTGCACAGGCGTTGGCTCGACAAATTTCAGCTCGGCCACGGCTTTGAGCAGGCGTTCGTGCAAGGCGAATTCGGAAAACACGGGTGCTACCTCGAAGAAATACAAAAAAACAGCTGCATAGGGTACCGGTTTCGAGCGCGTAGGCCGAGTTTCTTTGTACAAATGGCGGTAAACAGTGGTTTTTTTATTGCCCGATTTGTCACCGACGGTAATACAAAGCGTCTTAAATGCTCTAATCGCCCCTCGTGTCCCCTAGAAGAATCTTTTTTGCCCATGGATATCAAACAGCTCTGGCTCAATGCCCAAGACCTCTGGGGTGCCCTTGACCAGCACCCGCTCGTGCATGCCAGCCTGGCATTGATGGTGTTGCTGGTCATTGCCCTGGCCCTCGGACGAGTGGCGCGCTACCTGATCCTGCACGCCAGCAAAATACTGGGCCGCCAGCCGGCGCTGCACTGGATCAACGACCTGCGTCACAACAAGGTGTTCCAACGCCTGGCACAGATCACACCGTCGCTGGTGATCCAGTTTGGCCTGCACCTGGTACCTGAGCTGAGTAAAACCGCGATGGTCTTCCTCGGTAACGTCGCGCTGGCGTTCACCATCCTGTTCCTGCTGTTGTCGATCACGGCCCTGCTCAATGCCCTCCTGGACATCTACGCCCGCACCGAACACGCCCGTACGCGCTCGATCAAGGGCTATGTGCAACTGGCGAAAATGGTGTTGTACGTGTTTGGCGCGATCGTCATCGTCGCCACCTTGATCGACCGTTCGCCGCTGTTGCTGCTGTCGGGCCTGGGCGCAATGTCGGCGGTGATCCTGTTGGTCTACAAGGACACCCTGCTGTCGTTCGTCGCCAGCGTGCAGCTGACCAGCAACGACATGCTGCGGGTCGGCGACTGGATCGAGATGCCGCAGGTCGGTGCCGATGGCGATGTAGTGGACATCACGCTGCATACGGTCAAGGTGCAGAATTTTGACAAGACCATCGTTTCGATCCCGACCTGGCGCCTGATGTCCGAGTCATTCAAGAACTGGCGCGGCATGCAGCAGTCCGGTGGCCGGCGGATCAAGCGCAGCCTGTTCATTGATGCCAGTGGCGTGCGGTTCATCCGCGATGATGAGGAGATGAAACTGGCCCAGGTGCATCTGCTGACTGACTACATCAGCCGTAAACAGGCCGAACTCAAGGCCTGGAACGAAGCCCAGGGCAATGTCGCGGCGATGTCGGCCAACCGCCGGCGCATGACCAATATCGGCACCTTTCGCGCCTATGCGCTGGCCTATCTCAAGAGCCATCCAGAGATTCAACCGAACATGACGTGCATGGTCCGGCAAATGCAAACAACCGCCCAAGGTATTCCGCTGGAAATCTACTGCTTCACCCGCACCACGGCGTGGGCCGATTACGAGCGGATCCAGGGGGATATTTTCGATTACTTGCTCGCGGTATTGCCGGAGTTTGGCTTGAGCTTGTATCAGCAGCCGAGCGGTGGGGATTTGCGGGCTGGCTTGTTGCCGGCGGTGCTGGGTGCGAGCCACATTCCGGAATCCGAAAAGCACATCATGTAACAGCGCAGACCCAATCCAGATTGTCTCATCCAGGTTGACAGTTAAACGCTTTTCACCCGCTTTTTCTGCCTCATCGCAAACTCTAATCTGTACTCATGTTGAACGACGCCACTCACCCACCTCGAAAGGATTTCATCATGAGCAACGCTACCTACAACCGCCTGAACAAAGACGACGCCGTAGTTTTGTTGATTGACCACCAGACTGGCCTGATTTCCCTGGTTCAAGACTTTTCGCCCAACGAATTCAAGAACAACGTACTGGCCCTGGCCGACGTGGCAACGTTCTTCGAGCTGCCAACCATCCTCACCACCAGCTTTGAACAAGGCCCCAACGGCCCACTGGTACCCGAACTCAAAGAGATGTTCCCGGACGCGCCTTACATCGCCCGACCTGGCCAGATCAACGCCTGGGACAACGAAGACTTCGTCAAGGCCATCAAGGCGACCGGTCGCAAGCAATTGATCATCGCCGGTGTGGTGACTGACGTCTGCGTGACCTTCCCGACATTGTCCGCCCTCGCCGAAGGCTTTGAAGTGTTCGTGGTTACGGATTCTTCCGGCACCTTCAACACCACCGTACAACAGGCTGCCTGGAACCGTATGACCCAGGCAGGGGCGCAAATGATGAACTGGTTCTCGGTCGCTTGCGAATTGCAGGGCGACTGGCGCAACGACATCGAAGGCCTGGGCAACCTGCTGTCCCAGCGCATCCCGAACTACCGCAACCTGATGAACAGCTACTCGGCAATGGCAGCGCGCCAGGCATGACCGGGCATTGAGTTCAGGAGACGCATACAACAAAAGGGCCCTCGAAGGGCCCTTTTGTATTTAAAGCTGCCAGGACTTCAATGCTTCAGCCTGCGCCCGCCGATGCTCGCGATCAGGTAAAGGAGCAAGATACCTCCCGCAATGCCCAAGGTCGCTGGCGCGCCATACGTGGCCGCGACCAACCCTGCCAGCATCCCGCCTACCGCTTCAAAGCCAAAGCGCATGGCGATGTAAAACGCAATGACACGACCGCGCATCGCGCCCGGAGCGCCGCTTTGCAACTGCATGTTTGTGCTCACGTTGCTCAGGGTGATGCCGAAGCCCAGCAGCACCAATGCAAACAATGCCAACGGCAAGTCCGCGGCGATGAACACGCCCAACAGCGCAAAGCCGCAGACAAGCGCACCGCCATCGGTGAAATAGCGCAAACGCGAGAGCGATCCACTGAAGGCCAAAATCAAGGTAGCCACGAATGCCCCGGCCCCGGCGGCGCCCCATAACCAGCCAAGGATCCTGGCATCACCGGCATACACCGTCTTGGCGAGAATCGGCAAAAGCGCTGCGTAGCAGGAAGCCAGCAAGTTCACCATGATCACGCTGATCATCAACTGCCGAACGCTCACCGTGTGCCAGAGGTACGCCAACCCTTCGCGAAAAACCTGTGAAGTCGAGCCGGTCGCTTTTGGCGATGCCGTCGCCTTGACCTTGAGCAACCCCGCCATAAGACCCAGGTAGGCAAATGCGGTAAGGAGGAAGCAGCCCGCTTCGTTGGTGACAGCGATCAGTGTGCCTGCCAGGGGTGGGCCGATGAACCGCGCGGCATTGATCAACATTGCGTTGAGCACCAAGGCATTGGGCAAGTCCGCGGGGTCGTCGACAAAGCTGCCGATAAGCGCCTGGCGCAACGGTGTCTCCAGGGCATTGAGCAGCCCCAGCAGGAGCGCCATCCCGGCAATGGACGCCCCATCGATCCAGCCGAACTGGGTGATGACCGCCAGTGTGAGCGACTGCAAGACCAGCACCACTTGCACACCGATCAGCAACCGGCGTTTGTCATGACGATCGATCCAGGCACCCGCGAGCGGGCCGATCAGAAGCTGTGGCGCCAGGGAGAGAAAGGTGATGAGACCCAGCAGAACGGCTGAGCCGGTCAAGTGATAGGCCAGCCAGGCCAACGCCACCTGTTGAACCCATTTGCCCAGGGTAGAGATGCCCTGGCCGACGAAATATATCTGGAAGTTTCTATTGGCGAGTGCCCGAACGGGTGCAGGCCAATGCGTAGTGCGTGGATTGGACAAGAATGAGGTTCCTTAAAAGGCTACGCCATTGCTGACCGATCCATTGTCTACCGCGCACCCTAAGCATTTGATGCGCGGTAGCCGGTGGATCAGAGCGGCAGCAGGCAGCCTTTCTTCTTCAAAGATTCCAACACCCAGGTACGATCGTTGTTGCCTTGGGCGATGAGTTCCATCTGTTTTTGCTCGGCCGCATATTTGGCCGTCGCACGATCATGGACTTCGGCGACATGGTCAAAGGGTACGCACAGCAAGCCATCCTCATCGCCAATGACCAGATCGCCCGGCTCAATAACCATACCATCAACGGCGATCGGCACGTTGATCTCACCAGGCCCGTCCTTGTAGGGGCCGCGGTGCGACACACCGGCGGCAAACAGCGGGAAATCACCGGCGCCGATGTTGGCGGCATCGCGTATGGCGCCATTGATGACGATCCCGGCCACACCGCGCTTCACGGCGTAGGCGACCATCATCTCGCCGATCAGCGCGTTGGTCAGGTCACCGCCCGCGTCCACGACAATGACGTCGCCAGGCTCGGCGATGTCGATCGCGTAGTGCAGCATCAGGTTGTCACCCGGACGAGCCTTGACCGTCACTGCCGGACCAACGAGCACACCTTCACGGTGCATGGGCCGCAGGCGAGCGCCCCCTGCCGTCATGCGGTTCATGGAGTCGCTGACGTTGGCTACCGGCAACTCTCGATAACGTGCAACCCACTCCGCGCTGACTTTGCGTGCGCGACCCAGCACCTGAAATCCAATGCTCATGTGACATACCTCTGTTTGGTTTTATTCGATCACATCGATCGTCCTCGATGTCTATTTTTAGAATTGCATTTCATTTATCGCGATGCAATGGCGATTTTTCGCAGGCTATTGCAATCCGACGAGCGTAAAAATCGATCTATTGCAACGCCGTTTCATTATGGTAGGGTTAGCCATCGCAACCGCTGCAGCGGCCAGCGCTTATCTCAACGATAAAAACAAGGTATCGAAGATGTCCCTTACCATTGTGCTAACCGGCCCTGAACTTGCCGCAGATGCCATGAAACTCGCCGCCGCAGAAGGCGTGAGAATCATCCCAACGACCCCCTACCTGCCCGCGGAGCAACTGGAAGCCATCATTCGTGCGGAACAACCCGACGCCATCATCGTTCGCCAGGGTCAGTTGACCGGGTCAATGATCAAGGCCTCGAAGAAACTCAAGGCAATCGCCAAGCATGGGGTTGGCTACAACACCATCGACATCGAGGCCGCCGCCGCGTGTGGCGTTCCGGTGAGCATTGCCGTGGGTGCAAATGCCCAGTCCGTCGCGGAGCACGCCTTTGCCTTGATGTTCAGTGTTGCGAGACAGACCGCACTGCTGGATGCGCGCATGCGCGACGGTCATTGGGACAAGTCCGAGGCGAACGGCATTGAATTGTTCGGCAAGACGCTTGGCCTGGTGGGCCTGGGTTCGATCGGCAGCATCCTGATGGACCTGGTCGCCCCACTGCGGATGAAAGTGAAGGTCTACGACCCCTATCTCCAGCAGTTACCGGAGCGCGAACATGTCGAGCGCGAAGTTGACTTCTCTCGTCTACTGAGCGAAAGCGATATCATTAGCCTGCATTGCCCGCTGACCGAGGCCAATCACAACCTCATCGGCGCTGCACAACTGGAATGCATGCGCCCGGGAAGCATCCTGATCAATACAGCGCGTGGCGAGCTTGTCGATACCCAGGCGCTGGTAGAGGCACTGAGCGAACGGAAAATTGCCGGCGCCGGACTGGATACATTCAATCCCGAGCCGCCACCCGCCGACAGCCCGCTTTGGGGCCTGCCGACGCTCGTGGCGACGCCTCATGTCGGCGCCAACACCTCTGAGGCACGTGATCGCGTAGGGGTCGTGGCGTTGCGCCAGATCCTCGATGTCTGGGCGAACAGGCCGCTGGACCCGCGTTGCGTGGTCAACCGACACCTGCTCGACAGCTGATTGAATGCGTCCGCGCGCTCCGTTACCCAAGGGAGCGCCCTCTAAACGCGACACTCCAGAAAAAAAACAATTGGAGAGCCTCATGACTTCACCCACTTCCACCGTAAGCGAACTTGAACGCGGCACGATGCACCGAGTCGCCTGGCGTTTACTGCCTTTCCTCATCCTGTGCTATCTGATCGCGATCATTGACCGGGGCAACATCGGCATGGCCTCGCTGCAGATGAACGCAGACCTGGGCCTGACCGCGAAGGTCTTCGGCTTTGCCAGCAGCCTGTTTTTCTTTGCCTACTTCCTTGTAGAAGTGCCCAGCAACCTGGCCATGCAAAAGTTTGGTGCGCGGATCTGGATCGCCAGGATCATGATCACCTGGGGCATCATTTCGGCGGGAACCGCCTTCGTCCAGGGGGCTAACTCCCTGTACGTGATGCGCTTCCTGCTGGGGGCTGCCGAGGCCGGTTTCTTCCCGGGCGTGCTCTTGTACCTCACCTACTGGCTACCTTCGGCCTATCGTGCCCGCATGGTCGCCATCTTCATGGTCGCCATCCCCGCCGCCAACTTCATTGGCTCGCCTTTGTCCGGGCTGCTGCTCAGCCTCGATGGCTGGATGGGCATGCGCGGCTGGCACTGGCTGTTCATCATCGAAGGTATTCCGGCAGTCCTCCTGGGCATTGCCTGCCTGTTTGTGCTCACCGATCGCCCAGAGCATGCCAAGTGGCTCAGCGATGAACAGCGCAACTGGTTGACCCAGCGCTTGGCCGAGGAAGCCTCGAAGAAAACCGCCATCGGCCATATCTCGTTGTGGAAACTGCTGCGGCACAAGGATATCTGGGTACTCGCCCTCATCTATTCGGGAGCATCCGCTGCCGGCAGCACCATGAGCGTCTGGGCCCCTCAGTTGCTCAAGACCTTTGGCCTGACCTCCATGGAGATTGGCCTGGTCAATGCCATTCCCTACGGCGTCGCTTCGGTGTTGATGATTCTGTGGGGCCGCAGTTCCGATCGCACCGGTGAACGTCGCTGGCATACGGCAATGACCTTGCTGCTCATTGCTGCCGGTCTGCTCATGACCCTGTTCACCTCATCGCTGCCTGCCACGATCGTGATGCTGACCATGGTCCTGGTCGGGGCGTATTCGATGAAGGGGCCGTTCTGGGCGCTGGTGTCTGGCTGGCTGTCTTCTTCCACTGCCGCAGCAGGATTGGCAGCGGTTGGCGCCATGGCCAACCTGATCGGTGGAGGCCTGATGGTGAATGCGTACGGCGCCATCCACGATGCAACCGGCAGCTATGCACTGGCATTGATGCCGCTGGCAGCACTCTGCACGGTTGCCGGGCTGATGGTTCTGGTCATCGGTCGTAAACGCCAGCTTGAACAAGCGGCTCTTGTCGAGACAGTCAGCGCCAAGTAGACACTGCCTCACTCAACGCTCGATGCCCATTTTCCCTTGGTGGAACATGGGCATCGTCGTTTTGACACTACAGAAAGAGAGGGATCTGTTGTGTGGTGACAACCCGGTATCACTTTACGGCTTCCAGCTCGCTGCTGGCGGGCGTACTGTCCGCGGGCTTGAAGCCCAGGCTTCGCATCAGGTCACGCGCGGTATCGAAAAAGATGGCCCTGATGCTGTCGGCGGCCTCTTCAGTCAATCGGCTTGCAGGCCCGGAAATGACCAGTGCCCCCATCAACTCTTGCTGTGCGCCATAGATAGGCAGGGCCATCGAGGCCGCGTGAGGATCCGTTGCACCGCGCGAGTAATAAGGTTTTGCCAGTGCGATGCCTACCTGGAAAGGTGCACGCAGCGCCTGGGCACCGGCCGCTTCGTCCATCGGACGCATATCGCCCGGCTGCAGGTTGAGCCGCAGGCTGTGGAAGGAATTCACCCGGTACTGGCACATCCGGTACGCGCCATGGCGAACGTAGAACGATGCGGTTTCGCCGGACTGTTCGCAAAGGTACTGCAGCCTGGGCATCACATGCCGCTCAAGATCCAGGGCCTCCTGGTAAACAGCATTGAGCCTCATGACCTCACTGGCCAATTGATAGCGGCCATCGGCCATCCGATTGATCAGGCCATGATTCTCCAGGGAGACCATCAAGCGCATGACCGTGCTTTTGATCAGCCCGGTTCGCTCAACCAATTCCACCAGGCTCAACGCCGTATCGCCGACTCGAAAAGCCGTGAGCACGGTCAAGACCCGGTCAGCCGAAGCCACACCATTAACCGCTGGACGCGGCCGCGCATTCGCCATCAGAAAAACCTCACCTGTTGAGCCCGTTAACAAATCATTGCAAGGGCCGGAACATCGATTATCCGACAAGGACGATATCCCCGCCATCCTCGTGGTCACTCAACTCGCTGCACGCAGCGCCTGAGAAGCAAAAAAAACCAGTGAGGTGCTGTATCGCACCACACTGGCAGGGGTAAAAAACCTGGCTCCAGATCAAATGGCAGCGCTACGCTGGCGCAACTCCATGTTCAGGATGCGGTCGTTTTCGCTGTAATCGACAGGACAGTCGATCACATGCACACCGGGTGTCTTCACGCAGTGCTCCAGCAGCGGCAGGAAACCCTCGGCGCTCTCCACGCGGTGGCCATTGGCGCCATAGGCCTCGGCGTACTTCACGAAGTCGGGGTTACCGTAATCCAGGCCGAAGTCGGTGAAGCCCATATTGGCCTGCTTCCAGCGAATCATGCCGTAACCGTCGTCCCGCAGGATCACCACGGTCAAATTCATGTTCAGGCGAACCGCTGTCTCCAACTCCTGGCTGTTCATCATGAAGCCGCCGTCCCCACACACGGAGATCACCGGACGATCCGGATACACCAGATGCGCAGCCATGGCAGAAGGCAGCCCCGCCCCCATGGTCGCCAGCGCGTTGTCCAGCAACACGGTGTTGGGCTTGTGCGCCTTGTAGTTGCGAGCAAACCAGATTTTGTAGATGCCATTGTCCAGGGCCACGATGCCCTCGGACGGCAACACGCGACGAATGTCGGCAACCAGACGCTGTGGGTAGACCGGGAACCTGTTGTCGTCTGCCCCTTCAATGATCTGGGCTTCGTTCGCATCACGAATCGCCATCAGCCGTGTGAAATCCCAATGGCTGGTATCGTTCAGTGCTTCGCCGATCTGCCAGACGGCGTTGGCGATATCACCGATCACTTCAATCTGCGGGAAATACACGGCATCGACTTCAGCGGAGCGGAAGTTGATGTGGATGACTTCGGTGCCGCCACGCACCATGAAGAACGGCGGCTTCTCGATCACATCGTGGCCGATGTTGACAATCAGGTCGGCAGCCTCGACGGCGCGGTGCACGAAATCTCCCGACGACAGCGCGGCATTGCCGAGGAAACGCGGGTGGCGCTCATCAACCACGCCCTTGCCCATCTGGGTGGTGATAAAGGGAATGCCGGTATCGTCGATCAGTTGCTTCAACACCTTGGCGGTCATCTTGCGGTTGGCACCCGCGCCAATCACCAGGATTGGACTGCGGGCGTTCTGCAACTTCTCGACTGCGGCCTCCACAGCCTTGTGCTCGGCCAATGGCCGGCGGTGCAGGCTCCGGGGCATCGGCATGCTATCGGTTTGCTCGGCGGCGATATCTTCCGGCAGTTCCAGGTGGACGGCTCCGGGCTTCTCTTCCTCAGCGAGACGAAACGCTTCACGCATGCGCGCCGGGATGTTGTCTGCCGAGGCGAACTGGTGGGTGTACTTGGTGATCGGTGCCATCATGCCGCAGACGTCAATGATCTGAAAACGGCCTTGCTTGGACTTCTTGATCGGCTTCTGGCCGGTAATCATCATCATGGGCATGCCGCCCAGATAGGCGTACGCGCTGGCCGTCACCAAGTTCGTTGCACCCGGGCCCAGGGTCGACAGGCTGACGCCGGTCTTGCCCGTGAGGCGGCCGTAGGTGGCGGCCATGAAACCGGCGGATTGCTCGTGACGCGTCAGTACCAGCTTGATTGTCGACTTGCGCAGGGATTCAAGCAGGTCGAGGTTTTCCTCGCCGGGGATGCCGAATACATACTCGACACCTTCACTTTCCAGGCATTGCACAACCACATCGGCAGCTTTGGCCATTTTCTTGTCTCACCTACGCTCGGCGGAAATCCGGTAATTTTTGAATGGGTATGCGCTCAACTCCATGGACCCCTTTGAATCGGTGTACCAGTTCATGAATCAAGACGGGGCGCGGCACATACAGTGCCTTTACAAAAAACAAAATGCAACGCCATTCTATTTTTAACAAACTAGAACAGCGGCAATGTGTAATTGACGATCAGACGGTTCTGATCACCGTTGCGCGTCGCCTCGCTGCGCGACATTCCATTGCGCCAAGTGAAGCCCATATTCTTGAAGGTGCCACTCTGGATAACGTAATCCAGAGACAGGTCGCGCTCCCACTCCGACTGCTCCATGCCACTCGATGTCTGGATGTGATCACCCTTGAGGTACATCACGGTAGCCTTGAGCCCAGGTACGCCAAGCGCGGTGAAGTCATAGGCGTATTGCGCAAACCCTGTCCGCTCACCCGCACGGGTAAAGTTAAGCAGCATTTTGTCGGTCAATAGATAAAGACTGCTACCACCGGCCCCCTTATCGATCGAGCCCTGGTTGATCTGCACAAAGTTGCTGTCATCGGATACGTCTTGATAACCCAGGGTCAGCGCATGCCCGCCCAAGCGATAGGTGAAGGCAGCGCTCCACAGGCTATTGTCGATTTCACCGTCACCACCCGAGGTGTATCCGCTGGCCACGTACCCCTGACTACGACCGGAGGCGGTGCCATTGGCGCCGTCGGAACGGGTTCTGAAATACCTGAGGTCGCTGGTTAAAGAGCCGTTATCGCCAAGATCCCAGTTGTGGTTGAGCCCGGCGAAATGTTGCGTGTAGTAATCCTCCAGCTGCCCCCCGTAGTACTGAAGCAACAAGGAGCGGCTGACGCGGTAGTCGATGCCACCAAAGTAAAAACGGTAACTTTCCTGGGTTCCGCCGTTTACCGCCAAGCCCGTGCGATCGGTCGATGCTCGCCCCTTCGCACGGTTCAGCGCCCCACCTGTGAACGTGAAATCATCCAGGTCCTTCGATTGCAGCTGCACGCCCTGGAACGTCTGCGGCAGCAATCGACCATCCGACGCTACCAGCACCGGAATCTTTGGCATTAATTGACCGTATCGCAGCTCGGTCTGGCTCAGCCTTGCCTTTGCCGTAGCGCCGAAGCTACTCCACTCACTGGCCGCACTGTCGCCATCGGAAGGGATCATCGTGCTACCGAGGTGCCGGCCTCTTCCGCTGTCCAGCGTGACACCAAGCATACCCATGGCATCGACACCGACGCCTATAGGCCCGGATGTGTACCCCGAGCGGTAATCGAGGATGAAACCCTGGGCCCACTCCTCGGTTTTTGAAGGGTTGGCCGCACCGTCACGGTTGTCGCTGTTGAAGTACAAGTTGCGCATCGACAGATCGGAATGGCTGTCCTTCAGGAAATCAGCCTGGGCAACGGTGCCTGCAAGCCCACAGCCAACGGCTGTGGCAATGCGATACACGGAAGACAGGCGGGGGGTGTGCCATGGAAAGTTGAACATGCAAAGGACTCCGATTTTATTATTTTTGAAACGCCGTTCTTTTTATAGATACTCAGAAAACACGACATCCCGTCAAGCCCCCGCCGCCACCCACGAAGATCGCGACTTACCGGCCGAAAATAGAGTCGCCTTTCGTCGCTCAATGATTTATTTTGAAATGGCATTGCATTAAAACAACAAAAACAATTTTCGGGCAAAAATGCCCGACTCCCAGCCAGGAGCAGACATGAGCTTTTTTGCCGCCCCGCCGACCATTGAGACGACCGTCTTTACCCGCCTGCCGGATCATTTCCGTAATGCTCGACCCACGGCCTGGGCGAATGCCAACCGCCAGGGGCGTGCAATCGACTCTTTTTTGGAAGGCCCCTCGTTTGATCGCCAAGGCCGTCTCTACGTGACGGACATCCCGAATGGACGGATTTTCAGGATCTCGCCTCAAGGCGAATGGGAACTGGTGTGTACCTATGACGGCTGGCCGAACGGCCTGAAGATTCACCAGGACGGGCGAATCTTCATCACGGACTACAAGCGGGGAATCATGGTGCTCGATCCGGAAAGTGGCGATATCCAGCCATTTCTGGAATCAGCAGGCTCCGAGGGGTTCAAGGGCGTGAACGACCTCGTCTTCGCGCCCAACGGCGACCTGTACTTCACCGACCAGGGCCAGACCGGCCTGCAGGATGCCAGTGGCCGTGTGTACAAGCTCGATACCAACGGCACCCTAACCTGCCTGCTCAGCACTGTTCCCAGCCCCAACGGGATCGTCTTCGACCCCAGGCTCAATCACCTCCTTGTCGCCGTCACCCGTGCCCAGCAGATCTGGCGAATCCCGCTGGGCAACGGCTCGATCACAAGCAAAGTCGGAGTGTTCGCGCAGCTGCACGGCGGCCTCGGTGGCCCCGATGGTCTAGCCATCGATGCAGATAGCAATCTCTACATTGCCCATACCGGTTTCGGCTCGGTCTGGAAGCTCTCGAAAGTCGCAGAACCCCTGCAGCGCATTGTCTCCTGCGCCGGCATCAGCAATACCAACCTGGCGTTCGGCGGCGAGGATGGCCGGACACTGTTCATCACCGAGTCCGAGACAGGAAGCATTCTTCAGGTACGCACCTCGACACCGGGATCAGCGATGTACTCCCACAGCTGAAACCAAAGTGCAGCTCACACAACAACTACAAAAGAAGTGACGACATGA
The DNA here is from genome assembly GCF_028471945.1 of Pseudomonas sp. WJP1. Classification (NCBI taxonomy): domain Bacteria; kingdom Pseudomonadati; phylum Pseudomonadota; class Gammaproteobacteria; order Pseudomonadales; family Pseudomonadaceae; genus Pseudomonas; species Pseudomonas sp. WJP1. The sequence continues at coordinate 1,637,321 of NZ_CP110128.1, read as the reverse complement.
CCAACGAAAACACGACAGGCCTGGCGCCCATCAGCGAAGCCGAGGGCGAACGCTTGATGCGCCGCATACTGTGGCGAATCATTCCTTTCATCTTTCTTTGCTATGTAATCAGCTATCTCGATCGAACAAACGTCGGTTTTGCTGCCATCAGCATGAACCAGGATTTGGGGCTCACTGCGACGATGTTTGGTTGGGCCGCGGGTTTGTTCTTCTTTGGGTATTTCATGTTCGAAATTCCCAGCAATCTCCTGATGCAACGTTTTGGCGCTCGAGTCTGGATAGCCCGGATCATGATCACCTGGGGACTCATCTCCATGGCCACGGCTTTCGCCACCGGCCCGATCAGTTTCAGCATCGCGCGCTTCCTGCTCGGGCTAGCCGAAGCCGGATTCACGCCTGGCGTGTACTTGTACTTCACCTACTGGTTCCCGGGTAAATGGCGAGCCAAGGCGACCGCCGCTTTCCTGCTCGGAATACCGGTCGCCAACATTGTCGGTTCGCCTCTATCGGGCTGGCTGCTCGAATTGCATGGGGTGATGGGCCTGAAAAACTGGCAGCTGCTGCTGGTGACCGAAGCGATGCCCGCAGTGGTCCTCGGCATCGCTTGCCTGTTCCTGCTCGTCGACTCCCCGGCAAAGGCCAAGTGGCTGTCCGCTCGGGAAAAAGCATGGCTGAGCAATCGCTTGTCTCAAGAACAAAAGGACATCAGTGCTTCCCACGGCAATACCCTGCGCGCAGCATTGACGAATCCAAAGGTCTTCACGCTTGCAGCGGTCAATTTCTGCTGCATCGTAGGCTCAATTGGTATAGGCATCTGGCTCCCGCAAATCATCAAGAGCCTCGGCATCGCCAGCGGCATGGTGAGCCTGGTCGTGGCCCTCCCCTATCTGCTCGGTGCGATTGCCATGACCCTGTGGGCTCGCCTGGCCAATCGCAGCAGTCAACGCTTGCCTTATGTGGTGGGCGCTTTGGCAATGGCTGCCGCGGGGCTTGTCGCGGCGGCATTGATCGAGCATCCGGTCTTGAAGATTGCCTGCCTCTGCTTAACCGTCGCGAGCATCCTGTCCTTCCAGGCGACGTTCTGGGCAATCCCGTCAACCTTCCTCACGGGGCGCGCCGCTGCGGGTGGCCTTGCAATGATTGTCTCGATCGGCAACCTCGGCGGATTTACCGGCCCCTTCATGATTGGCCTGATCAAGGATGCCACCCATAGCTACTCGATGCCTTTCTTCGCAGTGGCGGCAATACTTTTGGTGGGGACATGCCTGATGGTTTGGCTGGGAGATCCCGCTCGACAAAAACCGGAGAATCATCGGGTGGCCGCCAGCACTGCCTGATGGTTGGCAGTAAGCCCATCAAATTCAATCTCGTGGCCACCCTTCAGGTGGCCTTTTTGATGTTCGAGAGTGAAGCGTCAAACATCGAGGCCTATCAAACTCCTTCGTGCATGTTGCGCCCCTCATCGAGGCTGTACAACTGCACTCAGTTAGCATGGCTGTCTGTGAGCAGATGCTGATACATGTCCAGGCTCAGTTTCTTCTGTGCCACCTCCACCCCAATGTTCCACCCTTGCTGGCCCCCGATTATTTCATCGGCAAGAAGGTAGGCGAGGACGACATCTCCCGAAGAATTTTGGGCCAGATTGTGAGGCGGTTGATTACGCTTTGGATGATGCTCTGCCTGAGAACTCCTTGCGGCGCGTTCGGCCACATGCCGTAAAGAGTCGAAATTGATATTGGCACCGGAGTCGATGGCGATCAGTGTCTGATCCCGTAGTCAGGTAGTGCTGGCTTTACGGGCTGCGCAGATTGCGCTTAATACCCTATGGACACCGCTGTTTTTCGGCGCGCAACGCATACTCGCCAGCATGCTGATCCTGACGCTGCTCTGGCTGGTGGTCGCGGTAATGGTGGTGATGGCTTTGCGGCTTGACGTGATCACCGGCTTGATCCTGTTTCCTTACCTTGCGTGGCTTTGTTTAGCAGGTGCGTTGAATTTTTCCATTTAGAGTAATAACCGCTGAATTGATCTCAGAAAGCAACGTTACCACGCGAAAAGCGCGTGACGGGCCAGGAAATTCCAGACCCAGCGCCATAAGTCAGTCGTGATTGCCATGCCAAGCATCAACCCCAGCCATGAGCTTCTTCGATGAAATGCAGCACTGCGCTGGAACGCTCATCAATGCGCGAAATCAGAGAAAGCTCACTGACCATTTCCGGCTGAGCCAACGGGATTATCCGCACGCCTGGCATCGTCAGTCGGGTCATCGTTTCCGGCACGATACTTAAACCAATACCCGCTGCGACCAGTCCCGGGATGCTCATCAACGAAGGCACATACATGATGTTCTCGGGATGCAGTTGATTCTGTCGGCACGCTTGAAGCGTATGTGAGGTCAGCCCGATACCAGCAGTATCCTGGAGGAAGACGAACTTCTCGTGCCGCAGGCTAGCCAATTCCCCGGTAAAGCGTTCTGCCAGTTCATGGTTGTCTGGCATGAGCAGGACGAGATTTGACTGACTGAAATGATGGGTGCGTAAACGGTCAGGAAGGTGATCCTTGAACACCCTTGCAAATGCCAGATCAAGCTTGTGATCGAGCAACATTTCAAACTGCGCACGGATACCCGCATCGACCAGCGATACTTTGACTTCGGGAAAAGTACTGAAGTAGTGCCGTAGCAATTGCGGCAAATTGGCCTCGAACAATGCCGAGTGGTAGCCGATGTTGATTTCACCGACTTCACCCCTCCTCGCACGCCGCGCAGCCGCAATCGCCAGGTCGCTAGACTCAATGGATTGCCTGGCATGGGGCAGAAACGCCAGGCCGGCAGCCGTCAATGCCACGCCACGGTTCTCGCGCCTGAACAGTGCAAGACCTAACTCTGATTCAAGGGTTCGCATCAATTGACTGAGGGCCGGTTGCGCAATGCCCAGCTGCTCGGCGGCCTTGCTGAAGTGCTGGAGGTCGGCCGCGACGACAAAGGCCTTCAGATGTCGCAGTTCCATAAGGCTTACTCATAAGGTTGGCTTATGTATTTGTGCAGATTTCGATAATTATTCTGCAAGCAAGATGCGTTAACGTCTACCCACTTCGACGATTCGTGCTCCCTGCATTGCCCGAGCGGAATCGTATGGGTATCCCGACACCATAAAAACAATGACGAGCACCTTATGATCACAACCAGTCACGAGACTCATGATTCGCGCATGCCTCGCAAAGCGGTGACAGCCGCGACCATTGGCACTGCCCTGGAGTGGTTTGACTTCACCCTGTACGGCGCGATATCGGCAACCATTTTGCCTAAGCTGTTTTTCCCGGCGATGGAGCCAACAGCCGGCCTGCTGGCCTCGCTGGCAACCTTCGGAGTTGGTCTGGCCGCTCGCCCATTGGGCGCGATTACCTGTGGCTACCTCGGCGACAAACTGGGCCGTCGTAACCTGATGCTGGCCACCGTGACCCTGATGGGTCTGGCGTCGGTACTGATGGGCCTGTTGCCGACTTATGGTCAGATCGGCATCTGGGCACCGATTCTTCTGGTGCTGCTGCGGATCGTTCAAGGCTTCGCGCTGGGCGGTGAGTCCACCGGCGCCCAACTGATGGCCTTGGAACACGCCTCACCTGATCGCCGTGGACGCTACTCGGGCATGTTGGGCCTGTGTTCACCGCTTAGCCAGATATTGGCCAACGGCGTGTTGATGGGCCTGGCAGCGACGCTTTCAAGTGAGCAATTCGAAAGCTTTGGCTGGCGAATTCCCTTTCTCATGAGTTTCATACTGGTGGTGGTCGGGATCTTCATCCGCCTGAAAGTCGATGAAACCCCAGCTTTCGTTGCCTTGAAAAAGACCCCGGTCAAGCAGGAAAAAAGCCCACTCAAGTCCGCCGTCGGCAGCCACTACAAGACCATCCTGCGCTTGATGCTGTTCTTCTGCTCGCCTGCTGCGCTGTTCTATCTGATCGTGATCTTTTCCCTCAGCTACCTGACCAAGCACCTGGGCTTTAGCCAGCAGACGGGTTTCATGTCGCTGATGGTGGCAAACGTCTGCGCGATTTTCGGTGCGTTGGCCGGTGGTTACCTCGCGGATCGCTGGGGCCGCAAAAAAGCGCTGGCTCTGGGTTCGTGCATGACCTTGCTGATCCTGTTCGTGTACTTCCCGATCCTCAACACGCTGAACGTTCCCGCCATCATGGCAATCATGGGGTTGTTCCTGGGTTTCACCCAATTCCAGAGCGGCATCCAGCCAGTGGCATTCGCCGAAGCGTTCCCGACTCAAGTTCGTTATTCGGGTTCCGCACTGGCCTACACCGGGGCCAACCTGGTGATCGGCGGCCCAATGCCAATGATCGCGGTCTATTTGATGGCCCAGTCGAACAACTCACCGTGGCCTCTGGTGACGCTGTGCGCCGTGATCAACCTGATCTCACTGGCCATGATCGTCATCGGCCCTGAAACCCGCGGCATCGACTTGAACGCCGTCGCGGCATCTGACGCGGCCGATTCTGCCGCTCCAGCCCTTCTTTCCAAATAACGCAGCAGGACGACCATGAACCGCACCGTCTTCATCCTTAACGGCCCTAATTTGAACCTGTTGGGTCGTCGTGAGCCGCACATCTACGGTCACACCACGCTCGATCAGATTCGTCAACGCAGTGAAAGGCTCGCTGAGGAACTTGACCTGGTATGCGACTTTCGCCAGACCAACCACGAAGGCGTGATGGTCGACTGGATTCAAGAGGCTTTTGAGCAAGGCGCAGCATTGATCATTAACCCGGCCGGTTTTTCGTTTCACTCGATCCCGGTGCTCGATGCCCTGAAGCTGCTCAGTACACCGCTGATTGAACTGCATCTGTCGAACATCCATGCGCGTGACGAGCTGCATCGTCACTCAATCATGTCTGGCGTGGTCAATGCCGTGATCTGCGGCATGGGGGCCGACGGTTATCCCCTCGCCATCCGGGCCATTGACGACCTGCTGCGTCGCCAGGTGTCCAACAGCTAATACCCCCCTTCGCTAAACGCTTACACGGCGGTCTCTCGGCAGATTGTTGCCAGAGCCGCCTGCGCCTGAAATTCAGTTGCCGGCTGTAAAAAACTGCCAAAAAAATAATAATTGAATGCGAGAAAACCAACATGCATCACACTGTTTTTCGCCGTAACGTTCCCGCACATTACTCATTAATCAGCCTGGCCCTGGCAATCAGTGCCGGCTCGGCGACAGTCGTTCATGCCGATGAAAACAGCGGTTTCATCGAGGGCGCGACCGCCACGCTCAATCTGCGCAACGCCTATATAAATCGTAACTTCGTCAATCCCGCCTACCCGACTGCCGCCGCACCACAGAACAAAGCTGAGGAGTGGACACAAAACTTTATCCTCGATACCCGCTCCGGTTATACCCAAGGCCCGATAGGTTTCGGGGTTGATGTGCTGGGGCTGTACTCGCAGAAGCTCGATGGGGGCAAAGGCACCGGAGGCACACAGCTTTTGCCGATCCATGATGACGGGCGCCCGGCCGACAACTTTGGACGGCTCGGGGTGGCGGCCAAGGCCAAGGTCTCAAAAACCGTCGTTAAAGTAGGCGAATGGGTCAGCACCCTTCCCATTCTGCGTTCGGATGACGGCCGCTCGTTGCCGCAGACCTTTCAAGGCGCGCAGATAACCTCCCAGGAGATCGGCGGGTTGTCGTTGTATGGCGGTCAAATCCGGCAGAACAGCCCGCGCAATGACGCCAGCATGGAAGACATGTCCATGAACGGTAAAGCCGCGTTCACCTCCGACCGATTCAACTTCGGCGGCGGTGAATACACCTTCAACGACAAACGAACGACGGTTGGTGCCTGGTACGACGAACTCAAGGACATCTATCAACAACAGTACTTCAGCCTCACCCACAGCCAGCCTGTGGGTGACTGGGTACTGGGCGCCAACATGGGCTTTTTCACGGGCAAGGAAAATGGTGCCAGCCTGGCCGGCGACTTGGACAACAAGACCGTCTTCGGCCTGTTTTCCGCCAAACTGGGTGGCAACACCTTTTACGTGGGTCTGCAAAAGCTCACTGGAGATAGCGCCTGGATGCGGGTCAACGGCTCCAGTGGCGGCACACTGGCGAACGACAGCTACAACTCCAGCTACGACAACGCGCAGGAGCATTCATGGCAGGTTCGCCATGACTTTAACTTCGTTGCAGTGGGTGTCCCGGGCCTAACGATGATGAACCGCTATATCAGCGGTGATAACGTGCACACCGGCACTATCACCGACGGCAAGGAATGGGGCCGCGAATCGGAGTTGGCCTATATCGTTCAGTCAGGTGCCTTGAAAAACCTCACCGTGAAGTGGCGAAACGCGAGTATTCGCAGAAACTTCAGCACCAACGAATTTGACGAAAACCGGCTTTTCATCAGCTACCCGATCTCGTTGTTGTAGTGTTGATATCGAAAGGCAAGCAGCAACCTTCAGCGGTATCGGCTTACATCGATACCGCTGAAGGCGCAACACAACCAATTATCGCGATGGCAAGACATCAGCTCATCCAGTTCCCCCCATCGACATTGTAAGTCTGAGCTACAACGTACTCACTCTCCGATGACGCGAGAAAAACAGCCATTCCCGTTAGATCATCTGCTGTGCCCATACGACCAAAAGGCACCTCCTGCCCCACAAGCCTTTTCTTTTCACCCAACGGTCGATTTTCATATTTGGCAAACATTGCGTCGACGCCATCCCAGTGCTCGCCATCGACAACCCCTGGAGCTATGGCATTCACATTGATCCCATGCTTGATCAGATTGAGACCTGCTGATTGCGTAAGACTGATCACAGCTGCTTTGCTCGCACAGTACACGGCGACAAGCGTCTCCCCTCTGCGACCCGCCTGACTGGCCATATTGATTATCTTCCCGCCATGTCCCTGACTGATCATCTGGCGTGCCGCTGCCTGCAAGGTGAATAGTGTTCCCGATACGTTGATCGAAAACAGGCGCTCATAACTCTCGCGGGTGATTTCGGTAATGGGAGCAAGATCGAATAACGCTGCATTGTTTACCAGGATATCCAACTTACCCGTCTGGGCAATCACGGCGCCAATTGCGCCATCGATAGAGGCCTGGTTGGTCACGTCCATTTCAACTGCATAAGCGTTAGGCCCTAACTCGTCAGCAGTAGCTTGAGCGCGCTCCAAATCAATATCAGCAATAGCGACCATTGCCCCTTCACGAATGTAAGCCTGCGCAAAAGTACGTCCAATGCCTCGGGCGGAGCCAGTCACCAGCGCGCTTTTACCTTCTAGTCGTTTCATTGATTCTTCATCCCTTTCTGAAAATTGGGTACGCCCAACCGAGGGCATTGGAGTGGCGTAAAAGTCAGGCAGCGAGACGTTTTAACGGCCCGACAGCTTTCCCGTGCTCATCGAACAAATGGCAATGCATAACATCCAGCGCAACCCACCGATGTTCTCCATAAGCAACATCACAGTCGCCATTTACTCGCACGGTGAGTGCTTCGCCGGACTTGGCGACGACGTGACAGAAGGTGTCGCTACCCAGGCGTTCAGTTACATCAGTGACGATGGGCAGTTGGCCTTGATCATTTATGCTTAGGTGCTCGGGACGTATGCCTACGGTCACTTCACTGCCCACGGACAGAGAGCTTGCGTCGCGAGGAATGAGCAGGCTCCGCCCAGATGCCAATTCGACCTCCACCCCTTGATGATTGTTGGAAACCACCTTGGCTTTGAGGAAGCCCATTTTTGGGGTGCCCAAAAATCCGGCTACAAACAGATTCGCGGGCTGGTGATAAAGCTCAAGGGGTGCGCCAATCTGCTCAATGCGCCCCCCATTAAGAACCACTACCTTCGTGGCGAGCGTCATGGCTTCGACCTGGTCATGAGTCACGTAGATCATGGTCGCCTGCAACTCCTTGTGCAGCCGGGATAGCTCCAAGCGCATCTGCACACGCAGGGCCGCGTCGAGGTTAGACAACGGCTCGTCGAACAAGAAAATCTTGGGATTGCGAACAATTGCGCGACCGATAGCGACGCGTTGGCGCTGACCTCCGGAAAGCTGCTTTGGCTTACGCTCAAGCAGGCGCTCCAGTTCCAGGATTCGTGCCGCCTCAGTGATCTTGCGTTCGACGTCCTGCTTGTTGTCACCCGCGAGATCCAGTGCGAAGGACATGTTCTTGCGCACCGTCATGTGCGGGTACAAGGCATAAGTTTGAAAAACCGTTGCCAGATCGCGTTTGGCCGGGCTGACCTCTGTGATGTCTCGACCATCCAGTTCAATAGTGCCGCTGGTGACCTCCTCCAAGCCGGCGATCAACCTTAGCAATGTAGATTTACCGCAGCCCGATGGGCCAACGAACACTACGAACTCTTTATCGCGAACAACGAGATCAATGCCCTTGATGATGGACAGACCTTCGAAGCCTTTCTTCAGGTTTTTTATTTTCAGAGTGGCCATGAAATGAATCCCCGCTGTGTTTGTATCAATGCGCACGAACCTTGAATTCGCGCTCGCAAAAAACCATTGGTTACTTGACGGCGCCGAACGACAGTCCACGCACCAGTTGTTTCTGGCTGATCCAGCCGAAGATAAGGATCGGCGCACAGGCCAGGGTCGACACCGCCGACAACTTGGCCCAGAACAACCCTTCGGGGCTTGAATACGAGGCGATCAACGCGGTCAGTGGCGCGGCTTTCGATGAGGTCAGGTTCAGCGACCAGAAGGCTTCGTTCCAGCACAGGATCAGCGACAGCAGTACAGTCGAGGCCAGGCCGCCCTTGGCAATCGGCAGCAGCACCCGAACCATTTCCTGCCACAGCGTCGCGCCGTCCAGGCGGGCGGCTTCGAGGATGTCTTTCGGAATGTCCTTGAAGTAGGTGTAAATCATCCAGACCACGATCGGCAGGTTGATCAACGTGTAGATCACGATCAGTGCGATGCGCGTATCCAGCAGGCCGAAACTCTTGGCCAGCAGGTAGATCGGCATCAGTACGCCCACCGGCGGCAGCATCTTGGTCGACAGCATCCACAGCAGCGTGCCTTTGGTGCGCTGGGTTTCGTAGAACGCCATGGAGTAGGCTGCCGGCACCGCGATCAGCAGGCACAGGGCCGTGGCACTGAACGAAATCACCACTGAGTTCCAGGCGAAACTTGCGTAGTCGCTGCGCTCGTTGATGTGCAGGTAGTTTTCCAGCGTCGGGGTGAAGATGAACTGCGGCGGCGTGGCGAACGCATCGATTTCGGTCTTGAAACTGGTCAGCACCATCCAGAAGATCGGGAAGAAGATCAGGATCGCGATGGCCCAGGCCAGGGTGCCCAGCAGCAGGCTTTGCAGACGACGGGATTGTTGAAGGGTCATGGCGCGGGCCTCAGGCTTTGTCAGTCAGGTTTTTGCCGATCATGCGCACCAGCACGATGGCCGCGACGTTGGCGATCACCACCGCGATCAAGCCGCCCGCCGACGCCATGCCGACGTCGAACTGCACCAGCGCCTGGTTGTAGATCAGGTAGGCGAGGTTGGTCGAGGCGTAGCCGGGGCCGCCGTTGGTGGTGGTGAAGATTTCGGCGAACACCGAGAGCAGGAAGATGGTTTCGATCATCACCACCACTGCAATCGGTCGCGCCAGGTGCGGCAACGTCAGGTGCCAGAAGATCGCAATGGGCCCGGCGCCATCGAGGCGTGCGGCTTCCTTCTGCTCCTGATCCAGCGACTGCATGGCGGTCATCAGGATCAGGATCGCGAAGGGCAGCCATTGCCACGAGACAATGATGATGATCGACAGCAGCGGGTAGTGCGCTAGCCAGTCCACCGGTTGCGCACCGAACAGTTTCCAGACGTAGGCGAGAATCCCCGACACCGGATGGAAAATCAGGTTCTTCCAGATCAACGCGCCAACGGTGGGCATGATGAAGAACGGCGAGATCAGCAGCACCCGCACGATGCCGCGCCCGAGAAACTCGCTGGCCTCCAGCAGGGCGCTGATCAGCACGCCGAGCACCACGCTAATCAGCAGCACGCTGCCCACCAGCAATAAGGTGTTGGTGGCGCCAGGCAGGAACCCGGAATCAGTCAGGAAGTAGGTGAAGTTTTCCAGCCCGACGAACTCGTTTTCACCCGGATTGAGCAGGTTGTAGCGAATCAGCGAAAAGTAGACGGTCATGCCCAGCGGCACGAGCATCCACAGCAACAACAGAGCGACCGAGGGGCTGACCAAAAACCAGCCAGGGTTGGCCACGCGGCTTTTGCGCTGGGGGTGGAGAACGTCCGTATGAGCTTTGGCGGTTGTAATATTCATAGCGTTCAGAACCGATTGGGTGCGGGTGTGCCCGAGGCCAATGCCCCCGAGCCATTAAGGCGTTCGATTACTTCGGGTAACCGGCGCGCTTCATCTCACGTTCGGTGGAGGTCTGTGCTGCTGCGAGTGCTTGATCGACTGACATCTGCCCCGTGAGAGCGGCCGAAAACAATTTCCCCACGGAAGTGCCTATCGCCTGGAACTCGGGAATGGTGACGTACTGGATTCCAACGTAAGGAACAGGCTTGATCGAAGGATGTGCAGGATCGGCGTTCTGCATCATCTGCAACGTCACCTGCGCGAAAGGCGCAGCCCTCAAGTAGGCCTCGTTGTAAGTAGATTGCCGAGTACCAGGCGGGACATGGGTGACACCATCTTTTTCAGCAACCAACTGAATGTATTCTTTCGACGTTGCCCAGGTGATAAAGGCTTTTGCGGTGTCTTTGTGTTTGGAGGTTGCCGGTATCGCCAGCGACCATGCATACAGCCACGACGAACCTTTGTCGGTCACCTCGATAGGTGCAGGAGCAAAGCCCACACTGTCGACAACCTTGCTCTGCTCTTTATCGGTAGTAAACGAGCCCGCGACACTGGCATCCACCCAGATCGCGCATTTACCACTGTTGAAGAGGGCTAGGGTTTCGTTGAAACCATTACTCGATACGCCTGGCGGCCCATACTTCTTGAGGGTATCAACATAGAATTGCCCGGCAGCTGTCCACTCTGGGCTGGTTAATTCGGGCTGCCATTTTTCATCGAACCAACGAGCCCCGAAAGCATTGGCCATAGTGCTGAGCAGAGCGATGTTTTCTCCCCACCCAGCTTTGCCACGCAGGCACATGCCGTACTGGCCTTTATCGGGCTGGTGCAGCTTGGAGGCAAACTCACCGAGCTGTGTCCAGGTCGGATGCTCCGGCATGCTCAAGCCTGCGTCCTTGAACAGATCTTTGCGGTAATACGTGATGGTGCTTTCGCCATAGAACGGCAATGCGTAAAGCGTATTGTTGACCGACACCCCCTGACGGACGGAAGGAAATATGTCCTCCAGGTCGTACTCCGGGGACAGTCCAGTGATAGGTTCCAGCCAGCTTTTGGATCCCCACAACGGTGTTTCGTAGGTGCCAATAGTCAGCACGTCGAACTGGCCACCTTGAGTGGCGATATCGGTAGTCAGGCGCTGACGCAGAACGTTTTCTTCCAGCACCACCCAATTGAGCTTCACATCGGGATGCTGCTGTTCAAAAATTTTGGAGAGCCGCTGCATGCGGATCATGTCGCCATTGTTCACAGTGGCAATGGTCACTGTTTCGGCGGCTTGACTAAGAAAGGCGAAGGACAGGCCAGCGGAAAGGAAAAGCGCTTTCGGGATTTTCATCGTAGTGCTCTCCGCTCCGCGCCTTGGACGACGGGAGCTATTATTTTTGTTGTTAACCACCACTGGTCAAATGCACCTGACCCACAATGATTGGACGACTTGATTACAGCAGCTAAAAAACCCCCAGACAAACGCATAACGGACGCTTGACTGATACTTTTTTAACCGATAAATCGGATCAAGCACGCGATCAAAAAAGTATCAGTCTTGCGCAATACGCGAGGTAGCACGTGCCCACCAAGAAGGCGTATGTTGGCCGTGTACGAAGAAAAATAACTATAAAAGGGGCATGACATGCCTGAGAACCGAACAGCCCTGTTTGAGCAGCGACCCGCCGAGTTGGAGGTAATTCTCCCCGAGCCTGATCATTTCTTTCGCTGGTATGAACACGACTACCCCTACTCCCTGGCTCGCTGGAACCATCATCCTGAATTTGAAGTTCATTTGATTCGCAAAGGAAGCGGCAAGCTGGTTGCAGGCGACTACATAGGTGCATTCGGTGCAGGTCATGTTGCGCTGATCGGCCCCGATCTTCCACACGACTGGATAGGTGATGTGGCACCCGGTGAGTTTCTCCCGGGACGCGATGTGGTACTGCAGTTTGATGGCGCGGCGATCCTTGCCTTACGGGGTACGCTGCCTGAGTTGGGCGAACTTCAACACCTTTTTGAAAATGCTCGTCGTGGCCTTGAGTTCACAGGCGCAACAGCTGTAGAGGCTGCGCGACTGTTAGAGGAGATCGGCCCGGCTCAAGGTCTCGAGCGTCTGATTCTGTTTTTACAATTGATCAACACGCTCATCAAAGCGCCTGGCCGAAACGTTCACATGCTCGCCAGCGCCTTTTACACGCCAAAGCTGGACGCCCGCAGCTCCGAAAGAATCAACAGGGCATTTGACTACCTGCTGACTGAATTAACAGGTGATGTCCGCCTTTCAGTTATCGCCCACCAGTTGGAGATGAGCGAACCAGGTTTTTCGCGCTTCTTTAAAAGGGTTACCGGCCACGGCTTCATAGATCTCATGCGCAAGCTCAGGGTTCAGCGCGCCTGCAGACTGTTGCTGCAAACAGAGAGGTCAGTGGCCGACATCTGCTTTGAGGTTGGCTATGAAAACCTGTCTAACTTCAACAGGCACTTTCGCATCGAAATGGGACAGACACCGAGCGAGTACCGTCGCGGAACTGCGATGACGTTGTTTAATCGAGACGGTGCCCATCAATCCCTTCCTTTCACCAAGGCGCATTAAGCCAGTGATCATTCATCGATGATGAATCGTCAGCCGCTATCCCTACAAAAACAAACTGAGGAAATGATGATGGCATTGCCGCGCGCAATTGTATTTGGTGAAGCGCTGACCGACCTTGTCCAAAGCTCGCCCGGAGAATGGCAGGGCTATCCAGGCGGAGCTCCCTGGAATGTTGCACGTACACTAAGTCGCCTGGGTATCAGCAGCGCCTTCGCAGGATCTATCAGCACCGACTCCCTGGGCGACGAGATTGTTCGGCAGTCTGAATTGGCAGGCCTGGACATGAGGTTTATACAACGCGTAAACCGAGATCCCCTGGTTGCCATCGTTCCTTCGAGTCATCCTCCAAGATACTTTTTTGCCGGTGAAGCCGACCTGTCCTTTGATCCAGCTCTGATGCCACAAGGATGGGAAGACCAGGTTGAAGTTTGCCATTTCAGCTGTATCAGCTTGGCTCGTCAGCCGTTGGGAGACCGACTGGTAAAACTCGCTCAGCATACAAAAGCTGCAGGTAAGCGGATCAGCTATGACCCCAACTGGCGTAACTTGATGGACAGTCATTACCGGGAGCAAACCTTCCCAACGATGACCGTCTTAGCCGATATGATTAAGCTTTCTGACGAAGACATCAGGCAAATCTACCCAGGGCTCACCGAAAATCAGGCGATAGACGAGATACGGGCCCTAAATCCTCTGGCACACATTCTTTTTACTCGCGGTGAGCACGGAATGATTCTGCACACGCCGGACAGCCAACATGAGCAGCCAGCGATTCCTGTGGACGTCGCTGACACTGTCGGGGCAGGAGACGCCTGCATGGGTGGTTGGCTGGCTGCCGATGTGCTGGGTATAACCGATTTGATGGATCGTTTACGTTTTTCGGCAGCCTGTGCATCCATATCTTGCCGTCATGCCGGAGCGCATGCCCCAGCGCTAGCTGAGGTGAAAGACTTGCTGGACGTATTAGCGTATTGATCGCTGGATGCTGCTCTACCGAACAATGCGTAATTCAGTGCGCAGAATCGACATGATTAGCCAGTAGGTAATGGATTTAGGGGACTAACCCATACAAAAGAGCCCAATAGGGCCCTTTTGTACTCAAACCAAGATCATTTGGTGTAGTGGTTCAATGAAACCGGACACCCTTTTATATCCAGGTAATTTGCGCGACCACTGATTTAGATTTGCGAGTGCCCGTCGCATGGCTTAAAGAAACAGAGCACCAACATGATCGTAGAAGCGGGATACAACGGTTGATCGCTCTCGATATTGATCAGCCCCTCTTTGGCGGCCTGACTGGCGATATCGACGGCATTCAGGCGACTGCTGGTTGGCGTACACCCAACCGACTGATCCACACCGCCATCAAGATCACCGAACCACCGAGCAACAACCGCCCCAGTTCCTCATGCTGATTCCAGATCAACAGATTGATCAACAACCCCACCGGCACATGCAGGTTGTTCATCACCGCCAGCGTCCCGCCATTCACCAGGCACGCACCTTTGTTCCACCAGTACAACCCCAGCGCGGTCGAGACCAGCCCGAGGAACAGCAGCACGCCCCATTGCAACGCTGCTTCAGGCAGGAAGTTCTGTTTGCCAAACAGCAGGAACGCCGGCAACGCCACCGCCAATGCGCCCAGGTAGAAATAGCCAAAACGCCGGTAATGCGGCAAGTCGCTCGGATGGCGCGCGACCAGATGTTTGTACAGCACTTGCCCGGCGGCGTAGGTGAAGTTGGCCAGTTGCAGCAGCAGGAAACCCATGAAGAAGTCCGGGTTGATCCGGTCGAAGCGAATCACCGCCGCCCCCGCCACCGCCACCAGTGCCGCGATCAGGGCCCAGGGATTGAAGCGACGGTTCAACGCGTCTTCGATCAGGGTCACGTGCAGTGGCGTGAGGATGGTGAACAGCAGCACTTCCGGGACCGTCAGCACGCGAAAGCTCAGGTACAGGCAGACGTAGGTCACACCGAACTGCAGTGCGCCGATCAGCAGCATGCCGCGCATGAACGCCGGTTCCACCGAACGCCAGCGGGTCAGCGGGATGAACACCAGCCCCGCCAGCAGCACGCGTATCAGCACCGCGAAGTAACTGTCGACGTGACCTGCCAGGTACTCGCCGATCAGACTGAAGGAAAACGCCTGGATCAGCGTGACAAAAAGTAGATAGCCCATGCTCGCCTCGTTATGAATGCCGGCGAAGATAACGGGTTTTGCCGGTTATCGCGAACAGTCAAACGATACAAAAACCCAGGCAAAAAAAAGCCCGATCTCGCTAAAGCGTTCAATCGGGCAAGAGCACTCAGGAGCAACAAGTGCAAAGGGAGGTTCGATGCGCGTGCAGGCTTGAAGGGTAACGCGCCAGGTCACTAGAACATCCGGTGATTATCTGGCGATTAACGGCTCAGGCCACCTGGGAAAGCTTGGCGTTCGCCTGGTTCAGGCCTTTCTCCTGGAAGTCGCCGCCCAGGTTCATGCCTTCGGCGTGAATGAACGTCACGTCGTGGATGCCGATGAAGCCCATGACCTGGCGCAGGTAGGGTTCCTGATGGTCAGCGGTGCTGCCGGCGTAGATCCCGCCGCGAGCGGTCAGTACATAGGCGCGCTTGCCACTGAGCAAACCCTGCGGGCCGGTTTCGGTGTACTTGAAGGTCACGCCGGCACGCAGCACATGGTCAAGCCAGGCCTTGAGGGTGCTCGGGATGGCGAAGTTGTACATGGGCGCTGCCATCACCAGCACGTCGGCGGCGAGCAACTCGTCGGTCAGCTGGTTGGAGCGCTCCAGGGAAAGCTGTTCGATGTCGCTGCGCTGATCGGCGGGTTTCATCCAGCCGCCCAACAAGTTGCTGTCCAGGTGTGGCACCGGGTTGACTGCCAGGTCACGCACGGTGATCTGATCGCCCGGGTGCGCGGCTTGCCATTGGCTGATGAAGGTCTGGGTCAGTTGACGGGAAACCGAGTCTTGCTGACGGGCACTGCTTTCGATGATCAGAACGCGGGACATGGCTTGTAGGCTCCATCTGAGAATGCTGTAAGTCGATGGAGTGAAGGTTATACAGAGTCATATCGATGAAAAAGCGCAAATAACTGCTACAACCGATCAAGAAATTCGTTTATAAGCGGAGCATCGGCGATTGGCATGCTCCGCTGGATGTCATTTCGGTTTGCAGGTCATGCTGATGTACAGCTTGATGATCTTGCGGTTGAACTTGGCTGAAAGATCCGCGCTTTTACCCGCGTCCAGATTGACCCGGCGGGTCTTGGGCGATTCAGGACCGTTGCGAAACACTACCGAGCATTCGGCAGCGGTGTCGCCGTAGTTGTTCACGGTGATCGAGCCCATGTCGTAATCGGAGGCGTAGGTGGTGTAGTCGATCTTCAGTCCATTGAGCTCTTTCTGGACGTCGATCGGGTAAGCAAACGCAGTCAACGGCAACATCGCCAGTAACAGGCTAAAAATTTTTTTCATTCAGCAGTCTCCAATAAGAACTGCGCAGCTTAGGACAACAGGAGCCCATCATGAAAGCGCCCCGCGTGACCCTTGATCAATGGCGAACGCTTCAAGCCGTGGTCGACCACGGCGGCTTCGCCCAGGCCGCCGAAGCGCTGCACCGCTCGCAATCGTCGGTCAGCTACACCGTGGCGCGCATGCAGGACCAGCTCGGCGTGCCGTTGCTGCGCATCGACGGGCGCAAAGCGGTACTCACCGAGGCTGGCGGCGTGTTGTTGCGCCGCTCCCGGCAACTGGTGAAACAGGCCAGCCAGCTCGAAGACCTGGCCCATCACATGGAGCAAGGCTGGGAAGCCGAAGTGCGCCTGGTGGTCGATGCCGCGTACCCGAGCGCCCGCCTGGTGCGCGCGCTGACCGCGTTCATGCCGCAAAGCCGCGGCTGCCGCGTGCGCCTGCGTGAAGAGGTGCTGTCCGGCGTGGAAGAGGTCCTGCTCGAAGGCGTGGCCGACCTGGCCATCAGCAGTTTCAGCATTCCAGGTTACCTGGGCGCGGAATTGAGCGACGTCGAGTTCGTCGCGGTCGCCCATCCGGAACACCCCCTGCACCGCCTCAATCGCGAACTGAATTTCCAGGACCTGGAAAGTCACTTGCAAGTGGTCATCCGCGACTCCGGGCGCCAGCAACCACGGGACGTCGGCTGGCTCGGCGCCGAACAACGCTGGACCGTCGGCAGCCTGGCCACCGCCGCCACCTTCGTCGGCAGCGGCCTGGGGTTTGCCTGGTTGCCCCGGCACATGATCGAACGGGAACTCAAGGAAGGTACGCTCAAGCTGCTACCGTTGGACCAGGGTGGCAGCCGCAACCCGAGTTTTTACCTGTATTCGAACAAGGACAAACCGCTCGGCCCGGCGACGCAGATTCTTGTCGAGCTGCTGCGCACGTTCGACACTGCACCACTGGACGCACCGTTCGCCGCCCCAGAACAAGCCTGACACGGAGGTAATGCATGGCCTATTTCGAACACGAAGGTTGCAACCTGCACTATGAGGAATATGGCCACGGCACGCCGTTGCTGCTGGTCCACGGCCTGGGTTCCAGTACCCTGGACTGGGAAGAACAGATCCCGACGCTGGCCGCCCTCTACCGGGTGATCGTCCCGGATGTGCGCGGCCACGGGCGCTCCGACAAACCCCGCGAGCGCTACAGCATCGCCGGGTTCAGCGCCGACCTGGTGGCGCTGATGGAGCACCTGAACCTGGGGCCCGCCCATTACGTAGGGTTGTCGATGGGCGGCATGATCGGCTTTCAACTGGGCGTGGACCAGCCGCAATTGCTCAAGAGCCTGTGCATCGTCAATAGCGCGCCCGAGGTCAAGTTGCGCAGCCGCGACGATTACTGGCAGTGGTTCAAGCGCTGGAGCCTGATGCGGGTATTGAGCCTTCACAGCATCGGCAAAGCCCTGGGCGCCAAGCTGTTCCCCAAACCCGGGCAGGCCGATTTGCGACAAAAGATGGCCGAACGCTGGGCAAAAAACGACAAACATGCTTATCTCGCAAGCTTCGATGCCATTGTTGGCTGGGGGGTTCAGGAACGACTTTCGAAGGTCACCTGTCCAACCCTGATCGTCAGCGCCGACCGCGACTACACGCCGGTCGCGCTGAAGGAAAACTACGTCAGGCTGCTGCCGAATGCGCGGCTGGCAGTGATCGAAGATTCACGTCACGCCACCCCGCTGGACCAGCCCGAACGCTTCAACCAGACGCTGCTCGAGTTTCTCGCCGCAGTCGACACCACCCATCAGGATCACTGACCCATGCTGAAAAAAATCGCCCTCGCCGCTGGCTCCGTTCTGTTTGCCGCCAACCTGATGGCGGCAACGCCTGCCAAGGCGCCGCACGTGCTACTGGAGACCACCAACGGCCAGATCGAAATCGAACTGGACCCGGTCAAGGCCCCGATCAGCACCAAGAACTTCCTTGAGTACGTTGACAGCGGCTTCTACAACAACACGATTTTTCACCGCGTGATTCCGGGCTTCATGGTCCAGGGCGGCGGTTTCACCCAACAAATGCAGCAAAAGGAAACCAAGGCGCCGATCAAGAACGAGCACAAGAACGGCCTGGTCAACGTTCGTGGCACCCTGTCCATGGCACGTACCTCGGTACCTGACTCGGCCACCAGCCAGTTCTTCATCAACGTCAAGGACAACGATTTCCTCGACCAAGGTGATGGCTACGCGGTATTCGGCAAGGTGGTCAAGGGCATGGACGTGGTGGACATCATCGTCAACTCGCCAACCACCGTACGTAGCGGCATGAAGGATGTGCCTGCGGACCCTGTGTTCATCAAGTCGGCCAAGCGCATCGACTGAGACTAAGCTGGACAAGGATGTCCGAGCTGTTGCCGGTGTTGCCGGCAACGCTCAAACCGTTGAAGGAGAGCCCGTTCGCGGGTGAATAACCAATGCTTTATCGCCGCTTCGAAAAACTGATCGACGTCTTCCGCGATGCCCCGACAGCTGCACCGCCAGATCGGGTCTTGCCTTTCTATACCTATTACCTCAAGCAGGTCTGGCCCAGTTTTGCCGCCCTGCTGATCGTCGGCCTGGTCGGCGCACTGATTGAAGTGGCGCTGTTCAGTTACCTGAGCCGCATCATCGACCTGGCCCAGGGCACCCCCAACGCCGACTTCTTCAAGGAACACGGCGTTGAATTGACCTGGATGGTGGTGGTAGCACTGGTCCTGCGCCCGGTTTTCGTCGGCCTGCATGACCTGTTGGTGCACCAGACCCTCAGTCCCAGCATGACCAGCCTGATCCGCTGGCAGAACCACAGCTACGTGCTCAAGCAGAGCCTGAATTTCTTCCAGAACGACTTCGCCGGGCGCATCGCCCAGCGCATCATGCAGACGGGCAACTCCCTGCGCGATTCGGCGGTGCAGGCGGTGGATGCGCTGTGGCACGTGCTGATCTACGCCATCAGCTCGCTGGTGCTGTTCGCCGAAGCCGACTGGCGCCTGATGATCCCGCTGCTGACCTGGATCATCGCCTTCATCAGCGCGCTCTACTACTTCGTGCCACGGGTCAAGGATCGCTCGGTGGTGGCCTCCGATGCGCGCTCCAAACTCATGGGGCGGATCGTCGACGGCTACACCAACATCACCACCCTGAAGCTGTTTGCCCACACCAACTTCGAGCAGCAGTACGCCCGCGAAGCGATCAAGGAACAAACCGAAAAAGCCCAACTGGCCGGCCGTGTCGTCACCAGCATGGACGTGGTCATCACCAGCATGAACGGCCTGCTGATCGTCAGCACCACCGGCCTGGCCCTGTGGCTGTGGACGCAGTCGCTGATCACCGTGGGCGCCATTGCACTCGCAACCGGGCTGGTGATCCGCATCGTCAACATGTCCGGCTGGATCATGTGGGTGGTCACCGGCATCTTCGAAAACATCGGCATGGTCCAGGATGGCCTGCAGAGCATCTCGCAACCGGTCAGCGTGACCGACCGCGACCAGGCCAAACCCCTGGCCGTGGCCCGTGGCGAGGTACGCTTCGAAGACGTCGACTTCCACTATGGCAAGCAGAGCGGGATCATCGGCGGCCTCGACCTGACCATCAAGCCTGGCGAAAAGATCGGCTTGATCGGTCCGTCCGGTGCGGGTAAATCGACCCTGGTGAACCTGCTGCTGCGCCTGTATGACGTGGAAGGCGGACGCATCCTCATCGATGGCCAGAACATCGCCGACGTCAGCCAGGAAAGCCTGCGCGAACGCATCGGCATGATTACCCAGGACACCTCCCTGCTGCATCGCTCGATCCGCGACAACCTGCTCTACGGCAAGCCCGACGCCACCGATGCCGAGCTCTGGGAAGCGGTGCACAAGGCCCGGGCGGACGGGTTCATCCCGCTGTTGTCGGACGCTGAAGGACGTAGCGGTTTCGATGCCCACGTCGGGGAGCGCGGGGTGAAGCTTTCCGGCGGCCAGCGCCAGCGCATCGCCATCGCCCGCGTGCTGCTCAAGGACGCGCCAATCCTGATCATGGACGAAGCGACGTCGGCCCTGGATTCGGAGGTCGAAGCCGCGATCCAGGAAAGCCTCGAGACCCTGATGCAGGGCAAGACCGTGATCGCCATCGCCCACCGGCTCTCGACCATCGCCCGGATGGACCGGCTGGTGGTGCTGGAAAATGGCAGGATCGCCGAAACCGGCACGCACGCCGAACTGCTGGCCCATGGCGGTTTGTATGCGCGGTTGTGGCAGCACCAGACGGGTGGGTTTGTCGGGATCGACTGAGCATCACCGGAACCTTTGTGGGAGCGAGCCTGCTCGCGAAGACGGAGTGTCAGACAACACATTTGTCGGCTGATAGACCGCCTTCGCGAGCAGGCTTGCTCCCACAGGAAACGGTGCGATGTTCAGGTTTGGCGATAGGGCAAGGCCGTCCTCGCGTCCTCGGCGTAGGCCAGTACGCCGAGGCGTTCCTGGCGCAGGAAATCCTTGACCGCAGCCTTTAACCCGGGATGGCGCAGGTAGTGCCAGGAATGGGTGATCACCGGTTCGAACCCGCGAATCAACTTGTGTTCGCCCTGGGCGCCGGCATCGAAACGCTGGTAACCGTTGGCAATCGCGTAGTCCATGCCCTGGTAGAAACAGGTCTCGAAATGCAGGCGGTCGAACTCCGCCAGGCAGCCCCAATAACGACCGTAGAAACTGTCGCCCCCGACCAGGCTGAAGGCCATCGCCACCGGGCGTGAGCCTTGTTTGGCCAACACCACTCGAATCGCCTGCGGCATACGTTCGGCCAGCAGGCTGAAAAATTCCCGCGTCAGATAAGGTCGCTGCCGGCGAACCGCGTAAGTGTTCGCGTAGCAGGCATAGACAAAATCCCACTGTGCCTCGGTCATTTGCCGGCCTTCGAGCCATTCGAATTCGATCCCCTGCCCGGCCACTTGCTCGCGTTCCTTGCGCATCTGCTTGCGTTTGCGCGAACTGAGTACGTCGAGAAAATCCTGGAAGTCCCGATAGCCGCGGTTCTGCCAGTGGTACTGGCAGCCGATGCGTTGCAGCCAGCCAGGTTGTTCGGCCAGTGCGGCGTCGGTGAACGGATCGCTGAAGTTGATATGGGCGCTGGAGAGTTGTTCGATCTCCAGGTAGCCCGGCAGGCTCTTGAGCAGTTCGAAACCGTCTTCGACCCTGGCCGCCAGCAAGCGCGGGCCGCTGACCGGGCTGAACGGCACGGCAGTCAGCAGTTTGGGGTAGTAGTCGATGCCTGCGCGCTCGCAGGCATCGGCCCAGGCGTGATCGAACACATACTCGCCGTAGGAATGCCACTTGCGGTAGCTGGGCATCGCAGCCAGCAGCCGATCGCCTTCGACGTGCAGCAAATGTTCGGGTTGCCAGCCGGAATGGGAACCGACACTGCCACTGTCTTCCATCGCGCCGAGAAACCCGTGACGCAGAAAGGGCTGATTCTCGGGTACCAGCGCGTCCCACGTTTGCGGGTCGATTTCCGACAGGTTTTGCAGGCGTTGCAACGGCATCACCATCCTCACTCTTCATGGTGTGAAAGCCCCGCGAGTATCGCCTATCGGTGTGCTTTGCACACGGGCATTTCGACGACAGCGCTCTAGATCAATAGTTCGCAACGACTGTGCATCGTCACAGACATGCCATCACATTGCCACCGCACTGTAATAAACCATCGCGATACTGGCGCCTGTTTTTAGAGCGCCGGGTTATATCCGGCCACTGTTTTCCGTCCACCCCATGGTCGGTTGTGCCCAGGATGGTTCAGCCATCCACTCTCATCTTCGGAGATTGATATGCGTCTTGCTTCCACGAAAACTGCGGCGGCCTTGTGTGGCGGCCTGTTGCTGGCCATGAGTGTTCCTGCCAGCGCTGCAGTCGACGCCAAACTGCTCGACATGCTCAAGGCTAACGGCTCGATTACCAACGCCCAGTACACCGAACTGCAAGCCGAGCTGGCACGGGATCAGAAAGACCAGCAAATCGCTCGTCAGGCCCAGCAAGAAACCAACGAGCAGATCGCGGCCACCGCGAAGAAAACCAATGAGCTGAGCACCTTCGACCAGAAACTGGCGTGGGCGGCCAAGACCCAATTCAAGGGCGACGTGCGTTTCCGTCAGGAGAACGTCCACAACGATGGCGTTTCCAACAACAAGGACCAGGATCGCCAGCGCATTCGTGCCCGCCTGGGTGCGTACAGCGAAATCAACCCGCAAGTGGACACCGGCATCCGTATTGCCACCGGCAGCAGCGACGACGCTCGCTCCACCAACCAGGACCTGAACAACTACTTCGACAAGAAGCAGATCTGGCTGGACCTGGGTTACGTCGATTACCACCCCGACGCCATCAAGAACCTGCACGTGATCGGCGGCAAGATGCTGCAGCCATGGGTGAGCATGGGCGACATCATCTGGGATAGCGACGTCAACCCGGAAGGCCTGGCCCTGACTTACAAATACCCGCTGGGCAACACCGAACTGTTCGGTAGTGCCGGTCACTACACCCTCAAGGACAACGTCGACGGCGATGGCGTGCAGTTCAAGCACGACCTGCGTCTGTACGCTGGCCAGTTGGGTGCGCGCTTTGCCATTACCGACAACCTGAAAATGACCGTGGGCGGCAGCCTCTACAACTACGACAACGACGAAGACAGCGTCTGCACCGCCACCACCACGCCATGCGCACTGGCCGTCAACGGTAACAGCCCGGGCGAAGAGTTCCGTCTGTGGGAAGGTTTCAGCCAGATCGACATCGGCGGCCTGCCGATGCCGCTGTCGCTGTACGGCCAGTACGTGCACAACGCCGAAGCCAGCAACGATCAGGACACTGGCTGGCTGGCCGGCGTCAAGACCAAGATCTACGGCTTCGGCCTGGACTACAACTACCGCGACGTGCAGCAGAACGCGGTGGTGGGTGCCTTCACCGACTCCGACTTCGCCAACGGCTTCACCGGTTCGCGCGGCAGCAAGCTGAAAGTCAGCTACGAGCTCGACAAGAACTTCACCCTGGGTGCGACGTACTTCATGGCGAACTCCGACTACACCAACGCCAGCGTCAACCTGAAAGACTCCGACATCAACACCCTGCAACTGGATGCCGAAGCGAAGTTCTGATGCCCCCGCTGCACGACTCCAGCATGGACGCCTGAGTCGCTTTTACACACTCGCGTTGCCGTATCGGTCCCCATCATCCGTCCGATACGGCAACGCGAGTTTTTTCTGCGCAAAAAAAAGATCGCAGCCTGCGGCAGCTCCTACAGGGTTAAGTAATCCCCTGTAGGAGCTGCCGCAGGCTGCGATCTTTCAGTTGCGAAATCAGCGTTTGCGCAACAGCACGCTACCGATCGAATAACCGGCGCCGAACGAGCTGAGCACCGCCAGCGAGCCGGCGGCCAGGTCGTCCTGGTGCTTGTGGAACGCAATCACCGAACCTGCCGAACTGGTGTTGGCATAGGTATCGAGAATCACCGGCGCTTCCTGCTCGGTGGCTTCACGGCCCAGCAGCTTCCTGACGATCAGGTGGTTCATGCTGAGGTTGGCCTGGTGCAGCCAGAAGCGCTTCACGTCGCCGACGTTGAGTTGATTCTCTTCAAGATGCGCAGCGATCAGCTCGGCGACCATCGGGCAGACTTCCTTGAACACCTTGCGGCCTTCCTGCACGAACAACTTGTCCTTGGCACCGACGCCCTCTTCCGCCGCGCGGTTGAGGAAGCCGAAGTTGTTGCGGATGTTGTTGGAGAACTTGGTCAGCAGCTTGGTGCTGACAATGTCGAACTGGTGACTGGAAGTGGCCAGGTCAGCGCGCTCGATGATCACCGCGGTCGCGGCATCGCCGAAGATGAAGTGGCTGTCGCGGTCGCGGAAGTTCAGGTGACCGGTGCAGACTTCCGGGTTGACCATCAGGATCGCCCGGGCCTGGCCCAGCTGGACGCTGTTGGCCGCGGCCTGGATGCCGAAGGTGGCCGAGGAGCACGCCACGTTCATGTCGAAACCGAAACCCTGGATGCCCAGCGCTTCCTGGACTTCGATGGCAATGGCCGGGTAGGCGCGTTGCAGGTTAGAGCAGGCGACGATCACGCCGTCGATGTCCGCGGCAGTCTTGCCCGCGCGTTGCAAGGCTTGTTCGGCGGCGCCGATGGCCATCTGGCAAAGCACCGACCATTCGTCGTTGGAACGCTCCGGCAAGCGTGGCGCCATGCGTTGCGGGTCGAGAATACCTTCCTTGTCCATGACAAAGCGGCTTTTGATACCGGAGGCTTTCTCGATGAACGCTGCGCTGGACTCGGTCAACGCCTCAACTTCACCGCGTGCGATGGCCTGGGCGTTGTCGGTGTTGAACTGAGCTACATAAGCATTGAAAGACTGCACCAGCTCTTCGTTGGAGATGCTGTTGGCCGGGGTGTACAGGCCGGTGCCGCTGATGACGACGTTATGCATGGTCGTGTCTCTAATCTGTTCAGGCAGAAAGTATTGGTACAGTCGTGCCAATACACAAAGGGTCTATTCCCATCCTGGGGACGCAAACCTGGCATCGCTTGATCCCGACCTGCCAGCAGCGGCGAAGGCTCAAAACCGCGGGGCCGGTGTTTATAGGCGCGAAGTTTGCCATAAACCTTGGGTTTTCGCCCCTTTTGCTGGAGCAAACACCCACTGACACAACACCTGACCTGTGGGAGCGGGCTTGCCCGCGAAAGCGGCGTGTCTTTCACATCAATGTTGGATGTGCTGACGCCTTCGCGGGCAAGCCCGCTCCCACAAGGTATTGCACCAGCCTCGGGCCTACGGCTCGACCTGGCTCCACTGCTTGCTCAGGCGCTTGTCGGAGATCGGCACCTTGGTCCCCAGTTGCTGGGCAAATAGCGAAACCCGGTACTCCTCCAGCAACCAGCGGTACAGCTCCAGCTGCGGATCGCGCTTGCCTTCCTGGGCGTGTTTGTTGGCGCGGGTCTGGTACTGCGTCCAGAGGCCGGACAACTCGCCGCTCCAGACCCGATCCCGTTGCACCTGGGCGCCGATTTTTTCGAAACGCTGTTCGATGGCCTTGAGGTAGCGCGGCAGTTCCTTGAGCCACTGCATCGGCGTTTCCCGGACAAACCCCGGATACACCAGATGGCTGAGCTGCTGCTTGATGTCGTTCAGGGCCACGGCTTGCGCCAGGTCGATCTTGCCCTTGAAGCGTTTTTGCAGGCCGTGCCAGTGCTTGAGGATTTCCAGGGTCAGCCGGGCCACGCGCTCGGCATGTTCGGTCCAGGCACCGCGCTTTCGTTCAGCCAGCGATGCCAGGCCGGCACCGTCGCGTGGCAAGGGGTCTTCACCCTCGAGGATGCAGCTGTCGAGGCTGGCCAACAGAATGTCTTCGACCAGCGCATCGACACGCCCCAGGTCGCGATACAGCAGGCCCATTTCGGTCAGGCCCGGCAACTTGCCGCGCAGGAACTTCGCCGGTTCCGCCAGTTGCTGCATCAGCAAGCGCTGCAAGGCGCGGCGATGCTGAAACTCGGCTTCGGCCGGCGTCGAGAAACGTCCTTCCTTGACCGTCCCCGCCTCTTCCACCAGTGCCGGATAGACCGTCATCGACAGGCCGGCGATCTTCTGCTGGGTTTTCTCGGCGACGGCGGCGAACACTTTCGGCTCGACCGGCTGCTGGCTTTTCGCGGTTTGCGGCACGGCCAGGGCGGCCTGGCTGGCCTCGGCGAAACGCGCCGTCAGCTCGGCCAGGTCGCGCCCTTCACCGAGGAACTTGCCCTGGGCGTCGACGATTTCCAGGTTCATCCGCAGATGGCTTTCGACCTGCTGGGCCGCCTCGCTCCAGGCTTCATCGCTGACACGGGCGCCGGTCATGCGCAACAACTCGCGACCCAGGGCCTGGGGCAACGAGCCTTCGGCAAAGGTCATGCGCTGCAACGCGGCCTTGACGAAATCCGGCACCGGCACGAAATTCTTGCGCAAGGCCTTGGGCAGGTTGCGCACCAGCGCGATGCACTTGGCTTCGATCACCCCTGGCACCAGCCACTCCAGGCGTTCCGGCGGCAGCATCGGCAACAGCGGTGCCGGCACACGCAGGGTCACGCCGTCACGCGGGTGGTTCGGTTCGAAGTGGTAGCTCAGGGCCAGTTCCAGATCGCCGATGTGCAGCGTGTCTGGATAATGCTGGGCGGTGACTTCACTGGCCTCGCGGGCCAGCACGTCTTCTTCGCGCATGATCAGCAGTTGCGGGTCTTTCTGGCTGTTGATCCGGTACCAGCTGTCGAAGGTCGCGGTCTGGTGGATCTCTGCCGGAAGGCGCGCATCGTAGAAGGCGTAGAGGGTTTCTTCGTCAGCCAGGATGTCCCGGCGACGGGCCTTGGCTTCCAGTTCGTCGAGTTGTTCAAGCAACTGCTTGTTGGCCGTCAGGCACTTGGCTTTCGACTGAATCTCGCCACGCACCAAGGCTTCACGGATGAACAGTTCACGGGACACCACCGGATCGACCGGACCGTAGTGCACCGGCCGGCGGCCGACCACGATCAGCCCGAACAGGGTGATCTGCTCGAAGGCCACGACCTGGCCACGCTTCTTCTCCCAATGGGGCTCGAAGTGGTTTTTCTTGATCAGGTGCCCGGCCAGCGGCTCGATCCAGTCGGCATCGATCTTGGCCACCATCCGTGCATACAGCTTGGTGGTTTCCACCAGTTCAGCGGTCATCAGCCATTGCGGGCGCTTCTTGCCGATACCCGACGAGGGGTGAATCCAGAAACGTCGCTGACGCGCTCCGAGGTAATCGCCTTCTTCGGTTTTCTGCCCGATCTGGCTCAACAACCCCACCAGCACCGCTTTATGCAGCTTCGGATAGTCCGCCGGCTCTTTGTTGAGGCTCAACTGCATGTCGCGGCAGATCAGGCTCAATTGGCGATGGGAATCACGCCACTCGCGCAGACGCAGGTAATTCAGGAAATTCTTGCGACACCAGTTGCGCAGCGGGCTGGCCGTCAGCGCCTGGCGCTGTTCTTCGAAACCGCGCCACAGGTTGACCAGCCCGGCGAAGTCCGAGTCGGCATCTTTCCATTGCGCATGGGCCTGATCCGCTGCTTGCTGGCGCTCTGGAGGACGTTCGCGCGGGTCCTGGATCGACATGGCGCTGGCGACGATCAGCACTTCCTGCAGGCTGCCGAGCTTCGCCGCTTCCAGCAGCATGCGGCCCATACGCGGGTCCACCGGCAGCCGCGCCAATTGGCGACCGAGGGGGGTCAATTGGCTGTTGCGGTCCACTGCCGAGAGTTCTTGCAGCAGATTGAAACCGTCGCTGATCGCCTTGCCGTCCGGCGGTTCGATAAACGGGAACGCGGTGATCTCGCCGAGGCGCAGGTGCAGCATCTGCAAGATAACGGCGGCCAGGTTGGTGCGCAGGATTTCCGGATCGGTGAATTCCGGGCGCCCGAGGAAATCCTCTTCGCTGTACAGGCGCACACAGATGCCCGGCTCGACCCGTCCGCATCGGCCTTTGCGCTGGTTGGCGCTGGCCTGGGAAATGGCTTCGATGGGCAGGCGCTGGACCTTGGCGCGGTAGCTGTAGCGACTGATGCGCGCAGTGCCGCTGTCGATCACGTAACGGATGCCCGGCACGGTCAGCGAGGTTTCCGCGACGTTGGTCGCCAGCACCACGCGACGGCCCGGGTGCGACTGGAAAATCCGCTGCTGCTCGGCCGGCGACAGGCGCGCGTACAACGGCAGAATCTCGGTGTGCTTGAGCTGGGCCTTGCGCAGCATGTCGGCGGCGTCGCGAATCTCGCGCTCGCCGGGCAAGAACACCAGCACGTCACCGGGGCTGCGGCGCTCGCTGCGCTCATAGGCGGCGATTTCGTCGAGGGTGGCGAGGATCGCCTGGTCCACCGTCAGGTCGTCTTCGACCCGGTTGCCCTCCTCGTCCTGTTCCAGGGTCAGCGGGCGGTACCAGGTGTCCACCGGGAAGGTGCGACCGGAGACTTCGACAATCGGCGCGTCATCGAAATGCTTGGAGAAGCGCTCCAGGTCGATGGTCGCCGACGTGATGATGACCTTCAGGTCCGGACGACGCGGCAACAGGGTTTTCAGGTAGCCGAGCAGGAAGTCGATGTTAAGGCTGCGTTCGTGGGCTTCGTCGACAATGATGGTGTCGTAGCGTTCCAGATAACGGTCGTTCTGGGTTTCCGCCAGCAGGATGCCGTCGGTCATCAACTTGATCAGGGTATTGGAATCGCTCTGATCCTCGAACCGCACCTGATAACCGACCAGGGCGCCCAACGGCGTGCCGAGCTCTTCGGCCACCCGGGCCGCTACGCTGCGCGCGGCGATTCGGCGCGGTTGGGTGTGGCCGATCAGGCCATGCTGGCCGCGGCCGATTTCCAGGCAGATCTTCGGCAGTTGGGTGGTTTTACCCGACCCGGTTTCGCCGGCAATGATCAGCACTTGATGCTGTTGCAGGGCCTTCTTGATTTCGTCGCGCTTGGCGGCGATCGGCAGGCTGTCGTCGTAACGAATCACCGGCAGGCTGGCCTTGCGGGCCAGCACCTGGTCACAGGACGCCTGCATCCGCGCCACCCACTGGGCCAGCTTGGCCTCGTCGGGTTTCTTGCGCAGCTCAAGCAACTGCCGCCGCAGCCGGTGGCGGTCGGCGAGCATGGCGTGATCGAGGTTTTTCAGCAGTTTGTCGATGGAGGGCGATTCGTCGGTCATCGGGTACGCAATTCAGTCGTCTAGTGGCGCAGGTCGGGGATTGTCGCAGATTTGCGCCGACATGTGATCGTTCCCACGCTCTGCGTGGGAATGCCTCAACGGACGCTCTGCGTCCGCTCTTGGGACGCGGAGCGTCCCGGGCTGCATTCCCACGCAGAGCGTGGGAACGATCAGCATCAGCAAGGAGGGTTACTCGCTATCGTGATCTTTGCGGCGATACGGGAACACATCGATCACCTTGCCGGCGCGAATAGCCTCTTGCAGGCTTTTCCAGTAATCGGCGTTATAAAGCTCGCCATGCAGTTGATCGAACAACTTGCGCTGCCCGGAATCGGCAAAGAGAAACGGCGGAAACTCCTCGGGAAACACATCCAGCGGCCCGATCGAATACCACGGCTCGGACGCCATTTCATCTTCCGGCGTACGCGGTTGCGGGATGTGTCGGAAGTTGGCTTCGGTCAGGAAGCAGATCTCGTCATAGTCATAAAACACCACCCGCCCATGTCGCGTGACGCCGAAGTTCTTCAGCAGCATGTCACCGGGAAAGATGTTCGCCGCCGCCAGTTGCTTGATCGCCAGGCCGTAATCCTCCAGGGCTTCGCGCACCTGCGCCGGGCTGGCGTTTTCCAGGTACAGGTTCAGCGGCGTCATCCGCCGCTCGGTCCAGCAGTGACGGATCAGCACCGTGTCGCCTTCCACCGACACCGTGGACGGCGCGACTTCCAGCAGTTCCTCCAGGCACGCCGGGTCGAACTTGCCCAGCGGGAAGCGGAAGTCGGCGAACTCCTGGGTGTCGGCCATGCGCCCGACACGATCGACGCTCTTCACCAGCCGGTACTTCTCGATCACCGTGGCGCGGTCGACGTTTTTCGACGGCGAGAAACGGTCCTTGATGATTTTGAACACGGTGTTGAAACCCGGCAGGGTGAACACGCTCATGACCATGCCGCGCACGCCGGGGGCCATGATGAACTGGTCGTCAGTGCTGGCCAGGTGGTTGATCAGCGCCCGGTAGAACTCGGACTTGCCATGCTTGTAGAAACCGATCGAGGTGTACAGCTCGGCGATGTGCTTACCAGGCAAAATACGCTTGAGGAAGCCGATGAACTCCGCCGGCACCGGCACATCCACCATGAAATACGAACGGGTGAAGGAGAAGATGATCGACACGTCGGCTTCGTCGGTGATCAGTGCATCGATCTGGATGCCCCGCCCCTCGAGGTGCAGCAGCGGGATCGCCAGCGGCCATTGTTCATCGGCGGTGTAGATGCGCCCCACCAGGTAGGCGCCCTTGTTGCGGTAGAGCACCGAGGAAAACAGTTCGACGCTGAGCTGCGGGTCCTTGCACACCCAGTCCGGCAGGTTCTCGCGCAGTTGCGCTTCAAGGCGGCGCAGGTCGCCTGGCAGGTCGGCGTACTCCTCGCTGAAGCGATAATCGGCAAAGATGCTCGCCAGCATGCCCGACAGCTGCCCCTGGGGTTTGTAGGTGCGGGTTTGCGCGGCGCGGGCCCGGCGCAGGCTTGGCCGCGTGGTGTGGATGAACATGCAGCCGTCGCTGATCAGGTCATGGCTGAACAGCCCGCAGAAAATCGAGTTGTACCAGGTCTCGGACAATTCATCGTCGAAGCGCAGGTCGATCAAGGTGATGTATGCGCTCTTGACCAGCGGCCAGCAACTGACGTCCAGCGTGTCGGTGTCAAAGGCGGTGTGCAGGCGCGCCACCGTTTCACTGACCTTTTCTTCGTAGAGATTGATCCGCGCCGCCGACGCCGACTGCGTCTCCTGCCACTTGGCCTGCTCGAAGCGGGCCCGGGCGCCGTCGGTGATCTGGCGGAAATGCTCGCGGTAATCGTCAAAGCCATCGAGGATCAGGCGGGCGATGTCGGCGGCTGGCCATTGCTGCGGCATGGTGAGACCTCTACGGGAATTCGTGAGCCCTGAGCTTAGCCAGTGAAGCGGGTGCAGGAGAAGAGTAATTTTGCGCGCGGGTTATTTGCCCGTTTTCCGGTTGCCATCGATCAGGCACTCGGCAACACTCTCGTCCCGATCAAGGAAGGAGAGCACCGTGAACCCCGTCGATATTGTCCGTTTACTGTCACTGGCGGCCATCTGGGGTGCGAGCTTTTTGTTCATGCGCATCATCGCCCCGGTGATTGGCACGATTCCCACGGCCTTTTTCCGCGTGTCGATTGCCGCTACCGGCCTGTTGCTGATCCTCGGGCTGATGCGCATCAGCTGGGATTTCAAAGGCAAACTCAAGACCGTGATGCTGCTCGGGGTGATCAACTCCGGGATTCCGGCAACCCTGTATTCCGTGGCCGCCCAGGTGCTGCCGGCCGGGTACTCGGCCATTTTCAACGCCACTACACCGCTGATGGGCGTGCTGATCGGGGGGTTGTTCTTCCATGAAAGACTCACCGCCGCCAAGCTCGGCGGGGTGTTCCTCGGATTGTTTGGCGTTGGTGTGCTGACCCGTGCGGGCCCGGTCGCATTCGACCTGCAATTGTTGATGGGCGCCCTCGCCTGCCTGCTCGCCACCACCTGTTATGGTTTCGCCGGATTCCTCGCTCGCCGCTGGCTGGATCAGGCCGGTGGCCTGGACAGCCGTTTGTCTGCGCTGGGCAGCATGCTCGGCGCCACGCTGTTTCTGCTGCCGTTGTTCGGCTACAGCGTGATCAGCCAGCCGCCGGCAAGCTGGGGCGGCTGGAATGTCTGGTTGTCATTGCTGGGATTGGGGTTGGTGTGTACCGCGCTTGCGTACATCATTTACTTCCGTTTGCTCAGCTCGGTCGGGCCGGTGAGGTCGATGACCACGACCTTCCTGATCCCGCCGTTCGGGGTGTTGTGGGGGGCTCTGCTTCTCGATGAACCGCTGTCGATGGCGCATGTGTATGGCGGGGTGTTGATTGCGGCGGCGTTGTGGTTGGTGTTGAAGCCTGGGGTGGTGAAGGTGGCTCACAAGTAAATTTGTGCTGCCGCTGATGACGCCATCGCTGGCAAGCCAGCTCCCACAGGGTTCGGCGTCGAATACAGAATATGTGTACAACACGACTCACTGTGGGAGCTGGCTTGCCAGCGATGGCGTCGGCCCGGACGCTACAAAGCTGAATCACTCACCTCCCCATCCACCAACCGCCGAATCCCCAGCGGATTGGCATCCTGCAAGGCCTCGGGCAACAACGCATCCGGATAATTCTGGAAGCACACCGGGCGCAGGAAGCGGTCGATGGCCAGGGTGCCGACCGACGTGCCCCGCGAGTCGGACGTCGCCGGATACGGCCCGCCATGCACCATCGCTTCGCACACCTCGACGCCGGTGGGATAACCATTGAGCAAAATCCGCCCAACCTTTTCCTGCAGCATCTCCGCCAGCCAGCGGTACTCCAGCAACTCATCAGCCTCGCCGATCAAGGTCGCCGTCAACTGCCCGCGCAGGCCCTGCAGCGCCGCCGCCAACTGCGCGCGGTCCTCGACTTCGATGACGATGGTGGTCGGCCCGAACACTTCTTCCTGAAGCAGTTCATCGCCCTTGAGCAACAGGCTGACATCGGCCTTGAACACTTGCGGCTGCGCCTGGTTACCCTGCTGCGGCTTGCCCGCCAAATGAGTCAGCCCCGGATGCTCGTGCAGTTCACCCAGGCCTCGGCTGTAGCTGGCCAGCGCCGGGGCATTGAGCATGGTTTGCGCAGGTTGCTGGTTCATGCTCGCGCAAAAGGTTTCGAGAAAACTGCTGAACTGCGCTGAGCGCAGGCCGATGACCAGGCCCGGGTTGGTGCAGAACTGCCCACACCCCAGGGTCACGGAACCGGCGAGTTGCGCAGCGATCTGTTCACCGCGCACCGCCAGCGCCTCGGGCAGCAGGAACACCGGGTTGATGCTCGACATCTCGGCGAACACCGGGATCGGCTGTGGCCGGCTCGCGGCCATGTGGCTCAGGGCATTGCCACCTTTGAGCGAGCCGGTGAAACCCACCGCCTGGATCGCCGGGTGCTTGACCAGCCATTCACCGACGCCAGCGCCATAAATCATGTTGAACACCCCGGCCGGCATTTCCGTGCGCTCGGCGGCGCGGATGATGGCATCCGCCACCCATTCGGCGGTTGCCATGTGCCCGCTGTGGGCCTTGAACACCACCGGGCACCCGGCGGCCAGGGCCGAGGCGGTATCGCCGCCGGCCGTGGAGAATGCCAACGGGAAGTTGCTCGCGCCGAACACCGCCACCGGCCCCAGGGCGATGCGGTACTGCCGCAGATCCGGGCGTGGCAATGGCTGGCGCTCCGGCAACGCGCGGTCGATGCGTGCGCCGTAGAAATCACCGCGACGCAGCACCTTGGCGAACAAGCGCAACTGGCCGCTGGTGCGACCGCGTTCCCCCTGGATTCGCCCGGCCGGCAACGCGGTTTCGCGGCACACGGTGGCGACGAAGTCATCGCCCAGCGCATCGATTTCATCGGCGATGGCATCGAGGAACGTCGCACGTTTTTCCGCGCTCAGGCTGCGGTAGATCGGGTACGCCGCCGCGGCAGCTTTGGCGGCCGCGTCCACTTCGGCTTCGGATGCCTGGAAGAAGGTGCCGGGCAATGGCTCGCCGGTGGTCGCATCGAGGCTTTGCAGTTGCAAGGTGCCGTTGGCGCTGCGGCGGCCGCCGATGTAGTTGTGTCCAAGTAGCAATGTCATGAGGGTTTCCTTTTGCTGGCTCACAGCGCCCGCACCTGACCGATGGGCAACGGCTGGGCACTTTCGCCGATGCCGTTCACCAGTGGCGCACCGAACTCTTCGAGGCTGATCTGGAAGCGATCCCCTGGCTGGGTTTTCACGCCATCGGCAAACGACAGCGTGGCCGTGCCGAAGTAGTGCACATGAACGTCACCGGGCCGCAAGAACTGCGCGTACTTGAAGTGGTGGAACTCGAGGTTGGCCAGGCTGTGGCACATGTTGTCCTCGCCGCTGAGAAACTCTTTTTCCCAGATCGTTTCTCCATTGCGCTTGATGCGGCTGGTGCCCACCAGGTGCCTGGGCAATTCACCGACTCGCAGCTCCGGCCCGTAGGCGCAGCAGCGCAGTTTCGAGTGGGCCAGGTACAGGTAGTTGCGCCGCTCCATGACATGGTCGGAGAACTCATTGCCCAAGGCATATCCGACACGATACGGCTGGCCGTCGTCGCCGATCACGTAGAGCCCGGTCAGCTCCGGTTCTTCACCGGCGTCTTCGGCAAACGGCGGCACCGGGAAGTCCGCGCCGGGCCGCACGACGATGCTGCCGTCGCCCTTGTAGAACCATTCCGGCTGAGCACCGAACTGCCCGGCCGCTGGCTTGCCGCCCTCCAGGCCCCATTTGAACATGCGCATGGTGTCGGTCATGCCGGCTTCGACAGCGCCCTCCTGCTGGTGCATTTTGTCCCGCGTCGAAGCGCTGCCCAGATGGGTCAGGCCGGTGCCGCTGATCAGGCAATGGGCCGGGTCTTCATGGTCCAGCGGGGGCAGGACCTGGCCCTGCTTCAACAGCTGTGCGTAGTCCGGGCCCGGCTCGGTGCCGCGCAGGGCGACTTCTTCTTGCAGGCTGCGCTCGGCGCGGATCGCCGCGAGTGCCAGTTCGCGGGTGTTGCGGGTGCCCTTGAGCACCTGGACCTGGGCCCCGTCGACGAGCCCGACCTGGCGTTCACCGGCAGTGTTTTCGAATTGAATCAGGCGCATGTCGCCCTCCGGAAAGTCGTGGATAAGTGGCTCACCACAGGGTCACTCGATGATGTTGAAGTCGCTCAGGTACTCATCGGAGATTTCCAGGCCCAGGCCCGGTTTGTTGTCGTCGAGCTGGATGTAGCCGTTGACCGGTTGCGGCTCGCCCTTGAACACGTAGTAGAAGAGTTCGTTGCCGACTTCGACGTCGAACACCGGGAAGAACTCGGCCATCGGCGAGGCGGTGGTGGACATGGTCAGGTGGTAGTTGTGCATCTGCCCGGCGTGCGGGATGACCGGCACTGACCAGGCCTCGGCCATGGCGTTGATCTTGCGCGCGGCGGTGATGCCGCCGACGCGGTTGGTGTCGTACTGGATCACGTCGACGGCACGACGTTCGAGCAGGTCCTTGAAGCCGTAGGAGGTGAACTCGTGCTCGCCGCCGGAGATCGGCATGATCCCCATTTTTTTCAGCTCGATGTAACCCTCGATGTCGTCGGCGATCACCGGCTCCTCCAGCCAGCGCGGCTCGAACTCGGCCAGCTTGGGCAACATGCGCCGGGCATATTCGAGGGTCCAGCCCATGTAGCATTCGAGCATGATGTCGACGTCGGGGCCGGCCAGGTTACGCAAGGCGCGCACTTGTTCGATGTTCTTGCGCATGCCTGCCGGGCCGTCTTTGGGACCGTAGCCGAAGCGCATTTTCAGCGCGGTGAAACCCTGGTTCAGATAGCCCTGGGCTTCTTCGAGGAACAGGTCGAGGTTGTCGTTGGCGTAGAGCTTGGAGGCGTAGGTCCAGATCTTTTCCTTGGTACGGCCACCGAGCAGCTTGAACACCGGCTTGTTGACCGCCTTTCCCATGATGTCCCAGATGGCGATGTCGATTGCCGAGATGGCCGCCATGCCGATGCCTTTGCGCCCCCAGGCGTGGCTCTGACGGTACATTTTCTGCCAGATGTATTCGTTGTCGAACGGGTCTTCGCCAATCGCGATGGGTGCGAGGTAAGTGTCGATGATTTCCTTGGCCACCCGCGGCGCCAGGGCGCAGTTGCCGATGCCGATGAGGCCGTTGTCGGTCTCGACTTCCACCACCAGCCAGCCGTGGAAACGGAACGAGCCCATGGCGTCGCCGCGCTCGAACAGGATGTCGCTGGCGTTGGTGCAAAAGTGCGCCTGAGGTGGGACGACTTTGCCTTTCCACTCGAAAACGCGGGTACGGATCGCTTTGATTTTCATGAATACAGTTTCCTTGCGCTGCCGGCTTCTTGTCATTGTTGTGTCGCTGCGTGGAGCCGCTCGGGTGACCGGTACCAGGCATTCGATGGAGCGACTTTAGCCAGCCCTCGGGAGCTGCGGATAATCACTTATGCGTATCCGGCGATAACCTGGGGTGATAGGAAAAAGCAGTTATCCGGTAGATCGAGTTATCAGGCTTCACGCAAAAAAAATGTGGGAGCGGGCTTGCTCGCGAAGGCGTCAGGCCAGGCACTTCTTCAGTGACTGACCCACCGCTTTCGCGAGCAAGCCCGCTCCCACAGGAGGTTGTGCGTTTTATCAGTAGCTGTTGCCACCCATCCGGCAAGCAATCTCGAACGCCTGGCGCGTCGCACCGACGTTGGCCTTGCCCTGCCCTGCGATGTCGAATGCGGTGCCATGGGCCGGGGTGGTGATCGGGATCGGCAAGCCGCCCTGCACCGTGACGCCACGGGAGAAGCCCATCAGCTTGATCGCGATCTGCCCCTGGTCGTGATACATCGTGACGACCGCGTCAAAGGCGCTGGCGTCGCCCTGGACCTTGAGGAAAATCGTGTCGCCCGGGTACGGTCCTTCCGCCGCGATGCCCAGTGCCTGGGCCTTGCGCACCGCCGGGCCGATGATGTCGAGCTCTTCGCGGCCAAACGAGCCGTTGTCGCCGTTGTGCGGGTTCAATCCGCAGACGCCAATCCTTGGTTTCTCCAGGCCATTGCGCTTCAACGCGGTGTCGATCAGTTGAATCGCTTCCACCACCCGTTCCTGGCTGAGCAGCCCCGAGACCTCGGCCAACGCCACGTGAGACGTCACCCGTGAAGTCCAGAGGTTGTCGAGCACGTTGAACTCGCAGAACGGTCCGTGGAAATCCAGCAGCTCGGCGAACCAGTGCAACTCATCGTTGTGGGCCATGCCGGCCATGTGCAGCGAGGTCTTGTTCAACGGCCCGAACAATATCGCGTCGGTGGTCCCGGACTCGGTCAGGCGCAGGGCGATTTCCAGGGTGTCGAGGCTGTAGCGACCGCCAATGACGCTGGCCTCGCTGCGGGGAAATTCACCGACGGTGTCGCCGCGAAAATCGTAGAACAACGGTGTGTCATCGACGAACGACAGCTGCTCCAGCGACTCCACCCGGCGATATGGAAACTCCACCCCGGCGATGCGCATGCCACGACGCATTTCCGCTTCGTCGGCAATCAGGATCACGTTGGCCTGGCCGCGCACATCGGGCTCGCCGAGCAAGCGCGCGATCAGTTCCGGGCCGATGCCCGCCGGGTCACCCAGGACCATCGCGATGGTTGTCTTGTTCATGCTTCACTCCTTAAGGATTCAGGC
This sequence comes from Pseudomonas sp. WJP1, assembly GCF_028471945.1. Lineage (NCBI taxonomy): Bacteria > Pseudomonadati > Pseudomonadota > Gammaproteobacteria > Pseudomonadales > Pseudomonadaceae > Pseudomonas > Pseudomonas sp. WJP1. Next base: position 1,599,968 of record NZ_CP110128.1, on the reverse strand, counting down.
AGCGCCCGGTCAATGGCGCAAGGTTCGCAGCGATAGATTCGCTGCGCGTTGCTGTAGAACAGTCGCTCCTGATCGGCCATGGGCAGATCGGCGACGATGAATTTGAAACCGCTGTAGATGTCGTCGAACGAGCCACACAGGCTGTCCACCGGAAAGTTGCTGGCGAACATCGCTCGCTTGGTGCCGAACATCGCGATGATTTCGCGCACGATCCAGGCGTTGTCGATAGCGCGCCACGCCCGGCCCGCCTGGCCCAGGCCGGAGATCTTGACTTGCACGTTCGGCCACTGCGCCAACCGCGCCATCGCCGCTCGCCACCCCGCCAAACCTTCGGCACTGCGGTCGTTGGGCAACCCGGCGTGATTGAGAATCAGGGTGATGCCGGGGAAATCCCGGGCCAGCCGTTCGGCCTCGGGCAGGTTCCACCAGGGGGTCTGCAGATCAAAGTGCAGGCCCAGTCCCTCCAGCGCGGCGTAACTGCGCCGCCAGTGCTCGTCGCTCATCAGGCTGCGCACCCGTCCGAACTGTTCGGGTGACGTCGGCCCGCCGGGCTTGTGCCGCACGCTGCGCACGCACTTGTAGGTGGCCTGCTCGGCGAGCACAGCAATAGCGTCCGGGTGGTCGAGCCAGGCTTGGGCGACGATCGCATTGGGCACCCCGTAACGGGCAGCCAGTTGCTCGATGAACCGGGTTTCGCCAATCGGGTCCTGGGGGTTCCATTCGGTCTCGACGTATACCGTTTGCACCACCCGATGCTCACCGGCATCGGCGAAGTAATCCTCGGGAAAATAGCGGCGCTTGATCGCGGTGTAATCGCCGTAGCGAAACGCAATATTGGCGTCGGGTGCCAGCCACGGATGGTCATTGATCGAGGGGTCCCAGAAGTGATGATGGGCATCGATGATCGGTCCATTCCAACGCTCAGCCATAACGCACCTCGTCGAGACTGATAAACAAAGTCGCCAGTACAAACACTGCCGAGCACGCGGCAAAGAACCCGAGCACAGGGGCGAAGCCACCGCTCATTTGCAGGATCACCCCCACCAGGATCGGCACCGCGATACCGCCGGTGCTGCCGGCCATGTTCATCACACCGCCGATCAAACCGACCCGCGCCGGCGCCGCCAGCAACGCCGGGAAGCTCCAGTAGAGGCTGCCCCACATCAGGAAAAACGCGGTCATGGCCAACAGCGCCACGGCCGCAAAAGGATCGCTCAGGGTCGGCAGCAGCAGGAACGCGCCGAGGGCCACCAGGCCGGAAAACGCCAGCAGGCTCTTGACCGCCACCCCGCGACGCACGCCCTTGCGGATCAAGCCGTCGCAAAGGAAACCACCGGTCAACGAACCCAGTGCGCCGCAGACGAAAATCACGAAGGTCGCCGCACCAATGCCCTTGATATCAAACCCCCGGGCTTGCGCCAGATAGCTCGGCCCCCAGGTGAGCAGGCCGAAATACACCATCGCCCAACTGGCACGACCGATCAGCAACCCGCTCAGGGAACGGGCGGCGATGCCCAGGCCCTTGACCGGTGCCCGGGCGGCTTCGGCGGCCGGCGTGGCGCGCCCGGCGTTGATCTTTGCCAGCTCCAGGGCATTGACCTGCGGGTGACTGGTCGGGTCATCACGCAGATAACGCCGCGCCAGCCAGGCCAGCAACAGGGTCGCCACACCGGCGATCACGAAGGCCAGGCGCCAGGAGTCCAGCGAAGCAATCAGGTAGGCAATAATCAACCCACCGAGCGCCACGCCCAACGGGCTCCCGCTGTCCATCAACACCGCTCCGCGACTGCGTTCGCTGGGCGCCAGCCACGAAGAGATCAGCTTGCCGCCGGACGGAAACAGCGGCGCTTCCGAGGCCCCCAAGGCCACGCGGGCAAACAACAACGACAGGCCGCCGGTGGCGAACGCCGCCAGCACCTGGAACGTGCCCCACAACCCGGTGGACCAGCTGATGACCCGATGCGGTCCGAAGCGGTCGATCAACCAGCCGCCGGGAATCTGCAACAGCGCGTAGGCCCAGAAGAAGCTGCTGAGGATCAAGCCCTGCATGCTCGGAGTGAGGGAAAACTCATGGGCGATGGTCGGCATGGCGATGGACAGCGAGACCCGATCGATCAGGTTGACCATGGTCAGCGCAAAGATGATCGCGAAGATCCGCCAACGCACATTGCTGGCCTTGGCAGTACCCGCTTGTGGCATTGCCGCTTCGGCGGTCGCAGCACCTGCGCCAGGCAGATGCAGGGAAGCACTGGGACGAGCCATGGTGCGTACCTCGATTTTTTATTGTTGTGGTTGCAAGCGCGTCGCGTCGTGGCGACCTGTGTGGGCACTATCGAAGGCCCGGTGATAACCGTCTAATCAAAACTTGAAATCAGGTGATAGCTTCGGGTTATGGCATGCCGTGCTTTCAATGAGCTTTCAACGCAGGCATACATTTTTTTGTAGGAAATCCTGCTTCGTTTGCCGCGCTATAACCCCAGGCTATCGGTGTATGTATTGTTTTGACTAGACGCGGCGGCGGCGCCTTCCCACACTCTGGCCAGGCTTGCAGCTTTCGAACGCCAACAAGTCACTCATAACAACTACAAAAACGAGGCTCTTCCATCATGCGAAATGCATTCGTCCGTCGCACATCCCGTCTGTTTCTTGGCTGCACCCTGGTCGCCGCTGGCGCCCTTCCCGCCCTGGCCCACGCCTGGCAACCGGACAAGAACGTCGAAATCGTTGTCGCCGGTGGCCCCGGTGGCGGTACCGACCAGCTTGGTCGCCTGATCCAGTCGATCATCACCACGCACAAGTTGCTCGACGTCAATACCATCGTCCTCAACAAGGGCGGCGGCAATGGTGCCGAAGCCTTTCTCGACATGAAGATGAACAAGGGCGATGCCGAGAAACTGGTGATCGGCACCAACAACATCTACCTGTTGCCGCTGGTGTCCAAGCTCGGCTATCAATGGCAGGAGCTGACGCCGATTGCCGCCGTGGCCGAGGATGACTTCATTCTCTGGAGCTACAAAGGCGCACCGTGGAAGGATGCGAAAAGCTTCTACGAAGCGGTCAAGGCCGACCCGTCGAACCTGCGCATGGGGGGCAGCCAGTCCAAGGATGTCGACCAGACCCTGACCCTGCTGCTGAACCAGACCACCAACAGCAAACTGGTGTACATCCCGTTCAAGAGCGGCAGCGAAGCGGCCACCCAGCTGGCCGGCAAACACATCGCCGCCAACGTCAACAACCCCAGCGAAAGCATCAGCCAATGGCGTGGCGATCAGGTCGAACCGCTCTGCGTTTTCAGCAAGGAGCGCATGAGCTACACCGACAAAGTCGCCGGTGACAAATCCTGGGCCGACGTGCCGACCTGCCATGAACAAGGCCTGGGCATCGATCAATACCGCTTCCCACGCACCGTGTTCATGCCCGGCGACATTTCCGCCGAGCAACGCGCGTTCTATGTCGAGCTGATGCGCAAAGTCACTGAAACCCCTGAGTTCAAGGCCTACGTCAAGCAGAACGCCCTGGTGCCAACCTTCCTTGAAGGTGAGCCGCTGACCGCCTACATCGAAAAAGACACCGCCCGCGTCACCCCGGTCTTCAAGGAAGCCGGCTGGTTGAAGAACTGACGTTGTCGCGGCCGCCCCGCCTGCGGGCGGCCGTCATCTGCTGGAGGTGTCTGCATGTCCCATTCTTCGGATTCACCCGCGCTGGTCGGCACCCGTTGGGTCGAACTCGGCCTGACACTCTTCACCGCGCTGATTGGCGTGGTGGTGATGTTCGGCAGCGTCGAACAAGGTATCGGCTGGGGTGACGCCGGCCCCGAGCCGGGTTACTTCCCCTTCTACATCGGCCTGATGCTCTGCGCCGCGAGCCTGGCCAACGGCGTGTTGACCGTGGTGCGCTGGCAAGCGCTGAGCATTGCCTTTGTCAGTCGCGGTGCGTTCAGGCAAGTGCTGTCGGTGTTCATCCCGATTGCGCTGTTCGTCGCGGCCATGCCGTTGACCGGCATCTACGTCGCCTCGGCGTGCTTCATCGCCTGGTTCATGTGGCGTGACAAGGTCCGCGCCAGGCCTTACGGCAAATGGATGATCGCCACGGTATCCCTCGGCGCGGTCCTGGCCAGCTACCTGATTTTCGCGCTGTGGTTCAAGGTCCCGCTGGATGCCGGCCCGTTGGGCGACTGGATTACCCTGGTCGGGAGAAATTTCAAATGAGCGAATTCGATTCCCTGTTGCAAGGCATGAACCTGATCCTGACCCCGGGCCACATCGGCCTGATGGTGATCGGCGTGCTGCTGGGCATCCTGGTCGGCGTGTTGCCCGGCCTCGGCGCCCCCAATGGCGTGGCACTGTTGTTGCCGCTGACGTTCACCATGTCGCCCGTGTCGGCGATCATCCTGCTGTCGTGCATGTATTGGGGCGCGCTGTTTGGCGGCTCGATCACCTCGATCCTGTTCAACATCCCCGGTGAGCCCTCATCAGTGGCGACGACGTTCGATGGCTACCCGATGGCCCGCGAAGGTCGCGCCGCCGAAGCCCTGACTGCAGCGTTCAGTTCGGCGTTGCTGGGGGCACTGGCCGGGGTGTTGTTGCTGACCTTCCTGTCGACGAAAATCGCTGCATTCGCCATGTCATTCAGTTCACCGGAGTTCTTTGCGGTGTACCTGTTGGCGTTCTGCACCTTCATCGGCATGAGCAAGAACCCGCCGCTGAAAACCGTGGTGGCGATGATGATCGGTTTCGCCATGGCGGCGGTCGGCATGGACACCGTGTCCGGCAACCTGCGCCTGACCTTTGACCAGCCGATCCTGATGACCGGCATCAGCTTCGAAGTCGCGGTGATCGGCCTGTTCGGCATCGGCGAAATCCTCTGCACCGTGGAAGAAGGCCTGGTGTTCCGTGGCGAACATGCGCGCATCACACCGATGGTGATCCTGCGCACCTGGGCCAAACTGCCGCGCTACTGGTGGACCATCATGCGCAGCACCCTGGTCGGTTGTTGGATGGGCATTACGCCGGGCGGCCCGACCGCTGCATCGTTCATGAGCTACAGCCTGGCGCGGCGTTTTTCGAAGAACCGCGACAACTTTGGCAAGGGTGAACTCGAAGGCGTCATCGCCCCGGAAACCGCCGACCACGCGGCCGGCACCAGCGCCTTGCTACCGATGTTGACCCTCGGCATTCCCGGTTCGGCCACTGCAGCGGTGATGCTCGGCGGCTTGATGATCTGGGGCCTGCACCCGGGGCCAACGCTGTTCGTCGAGCAGCATGACTTCGTCTGGGGCCTGATCGCCAGCATGTACCTGGGCAACGTGGTGAGCCTGATCGTGGTGTTGGCCACCGTGCCGCTGTTCGCCTCGATCCTGCGCATTCCGTTCTCGATCATCGCGCCGATTATCATCATGGTCTGCGCCATCGGTGCCTACTCGGTGCACAACTCGTTCTTCGACGTGGTGCTGATGCTCGGTTTCGGCGCGTTGGGTTATTTGTTCAAGAAGCTGGGCTACCCAATTGCACCGCTGGTACTGGCGGCGGTACTGGGCGACAAGGCCGAAGATGCGTTTCGCCAGTCAATGCTGTTCTCTGACGGGCACCTGGGAATCTTCTGGTCCAACCCATTGGTGGGCGGCCTGACCACGGCGGCGCTGCTGATGCTGTTCTGGCCGTTGATTTCCAAGGCGCTGCAAACCCTGATCGGCCTGCGCAAAGCCCCGGTCGCCAAGCCTAAATCGGTGCTGTGACACAGCAATGCTGGCAACGCCTGGCATTTGTTGTCAGGCTTGCCGCAGTCTTGATTGCGAGTACGGCCCATGTCCCGAATTCCTGATGCCAATGTGATCCACAGTCGTTTGCGACTACGCCAGCTACGGCTGATGCTGGCGCTGGAGGAGTTCGGCTCGTTGCGCCGTGCCGCCGACCACATCGGCATGACTCAACCGGCAGCGACCAAGATGCTGCACGAGGCTGAGGATTTGCTCGGCGTCGAGCTTTTTGAACGCCTGCCGCGGGGCATGCGCTCGACCCCGTTCGGGGAAACCGTCATCTACTACGCCCGCATGGTCTTCGCCGAACTCAGCGGCATGCGCGAAGAACTGGTGGCCCTGCAATCGGGCAACCTGGGGCGGGTCGCCGTTGGCGCGATTCCGGCGCTGGCCTCGGGGTTGTTGACCCGCACCATCGCGACCTTGAAGCAAAGCCATCCACGCCTGTCCATGAGCATCCAGGTCGACACCAGCGACGTGCTGGTGCAGGCGCTGTTGCAGGATCAACTGGACATCGTGCTGGGGCGTATTCCACCCGGAGCACGGGCCGAAGAACTGCTGTTCGACAGCCTGGGTGAAGAAGAACTGTGTGTGATTGCCGGTGCACAAAATCCGCTGGCGCAAGAGAAGCAACTGGGTTGGGCAGAACTGCAGAACATGACCTGGGTGCTGCAACAACAGCCAAGCCCGATGCGCGCGATCATCAACCAGGTGTTCCACAATGCGCGGGTCGATATTCCGAGCAGCATCGTCGAAACCACCTCGATCATGACCTTGCTCTCGTTGATTCAGCAGACCGATATGCTCGGTGTCACGCCGGTGTCGGTGGTCGAGGATTATCCCGGTCGTGACCTGCTGGCGGTGCTGCCGATCAAGTTCGAAGCACGCTTGCCACCCTACGGGCTGATCACCCGCCGCCATCGCATCCAGTCGTCGGCGATGCAGGCGTTCATGAACTCGGTACGTGCCGAACATGCGAAGGCCTGAAATGAAGCCCGATTCCCTGTGGGAGCGAGCCCGCTCGCGATGGACGTGAACGATAACGCGTGCTGCCTGAATGATCGCGCTGTCTGGACGTCCATCGCGAGCAAGCTCGCTCCTATGGGGTTTACGCGGTTTTACGGAACACGAACACCAGGCCGACGATAATCAGCAACATGCCGAGGATGCTCAGCATCGCCAGCCGGTTGCCGAAAATCAGGTAATCCATCACGGCCGTCACGGCCGGTACCAGATAGAACAGGCTGGTGACATTCACCAGATTGCCCCGGGCGATCAAGCGGTACAGCAACAACGTCGCCAGCACCGACACCACCAGCCCCATCCACAACACGGGCACGATGAAACCGCTGCCGTGTTCGAAATGAAAGGGCTGGAACGGCACGAAGATCCCGCAGAGCAACAGCCCCGCCAGGTACTGCACCGGCAGCGTGCCGAGGGGATTGTCGGTGATGCGTTTCTGCATGATCGAACCCAAGGTCATGCTTGCCAGCGCCAGCAGGCCGAAGAGCATCCCGGCCAGCGACATGCCCGCCAGGCCGATGCCCTGGTAGACCACCATGATCAAACCGGTCAAGCCCAGCGACAGGCCGAACATTCGGCTGGCTGAGCGCTGACGCTCCATGAGCACCACCGTGAGAATCGGTTGCACGCCCATGATGGTCGCCATCACACCGGGCGTGACCTTGAGGTCGAGCGCCAGCAGATAAAAAATCTGATACGCCCCCAGCAACATCAAACCGGTGGCCATCGCATACCGCATCGCCTTGCCGCCCCTGGGCAACTTCAACTTGAGCGACGGCATCAACAACACCAGGCCGCACAACGCGATGACGAAGCGAATCAACAGAAAGGCAAAGGGTGACGCGTGGGCCAGCCCCCACTTGGAGAAGATCGCCCCGCTGCTCCACAGCAGGACGAACAGGCTCGTGGACGCCGCCGCGAGCGCGGATTTTTTCGAAAGGACAAACATGAATACCACCTGTAGTCAGGCAAGAAGCCAACTCAGCCGAAGCTGAAATTCAGTAGTTTTTTTGCGGGCGTATTTGCAGGCAGGATTGAAACAGCGGAAACGCTGATCAGCCCGAAATGCCAACACCCGGCGGTGCTGCGACTGCGCACACCGGTGTGCTACTGACAGGTGGGGGGTAATGACTGATCTGCACAGGCTGCTGGTTCCCGCACGGCACGACGCCAGCGTTGACCGCTGAATCGACTACCGCGTTGATGAGGGATGCAGGCATTGGGCTGATCTTTTTCGAGAAGTTGAGAAAGCAGGTCATGGGGACCTGCTTGTGCCGACTATAACCAGAGCTCGACAGCCTTGGCAATGGGTTGGAAGACGTGACTGGCATCAACCCGCTTGCAATAGACGGGTGAGGTGCTGGCCGTAACCATTTTTTGCCAAGGGACGCCCAACAGATGTTCAGCCCAGCAGCCAATGGACCAGCAAAGCCAGCACACCGATCGCCAATACTGGTCGCATTACCCGGTAGGCCTTGGGATAACGACGCTTCCACTGCTTGATCGCACCACTGGACCTGTCGCTGAATCGCTTGCTCCAGGCATAGGCCTGGTTGATCCCGCCCACGCGTTCATGCGCAAGGTTCTGCGGCGCGGTGGCGCGTCCCAGCAGGCTGCTGATCCGGCGGTTGATGCCGGTGATCAAGCGGTTACTGAGCGGTCGCTCGATGTCGCAGAACAGGATGACCCGGGTCTGGTCGGTTTCGTTCTTGACCCAATGCACATAGGTTTCGTCGAACATCACGTCTTCACCATCACGCCAGGCGTAGGCCTGACCGTCGACGTAGATGCGGCAAGCGTCGCTATTGGGCGTCGCCAGTCCCAGGTGGTAGCGCAGGGAGCCGGCGAAGGGATCGCGGTGCGGATTGAGATGACTGCCCCCCGGCAGCAAGGCGAACATGGCCCCCCTGACATTGGGAATCGCGCTGACCAGCGCCACGGTCTTCGGGCACAACAGCTCGGCCGAGGGCAAGGGTTTGTCGTACCATTTGAGGTAAAACCGTTTCCAGCCCTTCCTGAAAAACGAACCGAACCCGGCGTCGTTGTTTTTTTCCGCGGCGCGGATGTAACCCTCGTCAAACAGGTGCATCGCTTCGTCGCGGATAACTTCCCAGTGGTCCTTGAGCACATCCAGTTCGGGAAACTTGCTGCGGTCCAGGTAGGGTTTTGAAGGTACGCCGGAGAACAGATACATCAAGGCGTTATAGGGGGCGAACAGGGCCGAATGGTTGACGAATTGGCGCAAGACCGGCAAGCGCGCCTTGCCACGCAAATGCACATAGAGGGTACTGCCCAGGAACAGCAGCAAAAACGACGCTTTCGCGGCAACCGAAATGCTCATCAACAGCTCCTTGATCGATAGACATCTGCGCAACGCCATTCCCCGACGCGGCCGTTGGCATGATAACCACTACCAATCACGGGAAAAACCCGTGTAACCCGAGATACTGTGTCAAGCAATGCGTAACAAAGTATTTCTTATCACAAGGTGCCTGAACACTTGCTGATCCGGGTCACTCACACCTGATGAAGAAGGGAAGCCCCCTCTCCATCATTTGAGCCTTTGCCAGCGGTTACTGCTGATTCTCCTGTTCGGTAAACAGATCGCTGAACAGCATGCTCGACAAGTAACGTTCACCGGAATCCGGAAGGATCACCACAATGGTCTTGCCCTGCATTTCCGGGGTCTCCGCAAGGCGAACTGCCACGGCCATCGCGGCGCCGCAGGAGATGCCGCACAGGATGCCTTCTTCCTGCATCAAGCGCAGGGCCATGGCCTTGGACTCCTCGTCGGTGACCAGCTCTACCCGGTCAACGATCGACAGGTCGAGGTTATTCGGCACAAAACCGGCACCGATGCCCTGGATCTTGTGCGGACTCGGCTTGATTTCCTCACCGGCCAACTTTTGGGAAATCACCGGTGATACCGCAGGTTCCACTGCCACCGAGACGATAGGTTTGCCCTGGGTATTCTTGATATACCGCGAAACGCCGGTAATGGTTCCGCCTGTTCCGACCCCTGCCACCAATACGTCCACGGCACCGTCGGTATCGTTCCAGATCTCGGGCCCGGTGGTTTTTTCGTGGATGGCGGGGTTGGCCGGGTTGTCGAACTGCGCTGGCATGAAATAGCGCGCCGGATCACTGGCGACGATCTCCCCAGCCTTCTCGATCGCACCTTTCATGCCCTTGGCCGGCTCGGTCAGCACCAGTTCCGCCCCCAGTGCCTTGAGTACCTTGCGGCGCTCGATGCTCATGGATGCCGGCATGGTCAGCATCAATTTGTAGCCACGCGCGGCGGCAACGAAGGCCAGGCCGATGCCGGTGTTGCCGGAGGTCGGCTCGACGATGGTCATGCCCGGCTTGAGCCTGCCCGTGCTTTCGGCGTCCCAGATCATGTTGGCGCCAATCCGGCACTTGACCGAGTAACCGGGGTTGCGCCCCTCTATCTTGGCCAGGATGGTGACGCCGCGCGGCGCGATACGGTTGATCTGCACCAACGGCGTGTTGCCGATGGAATGGGCATTGTCAGCGTAGATACGGCTCATGGCTGGGTCCTTAACGACAGCATTGAAATAGGGCATCAAGGTAAGCCTCTTGCCCGTAGGCGTCCAGTCAGGTCGAACGTCCGGATGTGAGCGCAGTCAATGGCTATAGAACGCCAGAGAATTACCATCATGAAACGTCGATACCGCTGGCCGTTATGGAGCTTCGCCGGCCTCGTTGTGCTGCTGGTTACCCTGCACTTCGCCCTGCCCTACCTTGTGCGCGACTACCTCAATGACCGGCTGGCGAACATGGGCGATTACCGTGGCCAGATTGCCGACGTGGACCTGGCCCTGTGGCGCGGAGCGTACAAGATCAACGGCCTGAAAATCGTCAAGGTCGAGGGCAAGGTACCTGTTCCCTTCGTCAATGCGCCGCTGATCGACCTCTCGGTCAGCTGGCATTCCCTGTGGTACGACCACGCGGTGGTAGCCGAAGTGAAGTTCGTCAAGCCTGAGGTCAACTTCGTCGACGGTGGGGCCAACAAGAAAAACTCGCAAACCGGCGAAGGCACCGACTGGCGCGCCCAACTGGGTAAATTGCTGCCGATTACCCTCAACGAAGTGCAAATCGACGATGGCAAGGTCAGTTTTCGCAACTTCAACTCCAAGCCACCGGTGAACATGAATGCCACCAAAGTCGACCTGAACATTTACAACCTGACCAACGTGGTCGATTCCAAAGGCAAGCGCGACGCCCGCTTCGAAGGCAAGGCACTGCTGCTGGGACACGCCCCCCTGGAAACCACGGCCACGTTCGATCCACTGAGCAACTTCGAGGATTTCGAGTTCCGCATGCGGGCCCGGGACATTCAGCTCAAACGCATGAACGACTTCGCATCGGCCTACGGCAAGTTTGATTTCAATGCCGGCCACGGCGATGTGGTCATCGAAGCCGAGGCGAAAAAAGCCAAATTGACGGGTTACATCAAACCGCTGCTCAGGGATGTCGACGTGTTCAACTGGCAACAGGATGTGGAAAACAAGGACAAAGGCCTTTTTCGTTCCATCTGGGAGGCTCTGGTCGGCGGCACCGAGACCGTTCTGAAAAACCAGGGCAAGAACCAGTTTGCAACGCGGGTTGAGCTACGCGGCAACGTCCATCAAAAAGATATCAGCGCGTTCGAGGCGTTTTTGCAGATTTTACGCAATGGTTTCATTCAGGCATTCAATGCCCAATATGAACGACCCAAGCCGGATGCCGGTTAACGCTTGCGCGTGACGGTGTAGCGCCCGGTTACTTCGGCTGCCCGTGGCAGATTGGCTTGCTGTTGCAGGAAGTCCCATCCCAGGCAGGCCAGGGCCAGTGAGCGCGGTACCGCCTCTCTACCACTGCTGTAGCGGCTGATGCTGCGGGCGCTGACTCCCAACGCCGCGGCGGCCTGATTGAGCGGCAATCCGGTTCGAGCGCGCCAGTCGATGAAGATCCGGGTATTTTCGTCCGAAGCGTTTTGCGCAAGCGCATCCAGGTACAAAGTGTCGGCACCGATCTGGATGTCCTGCCCGGGCCACTCCACACACCAGCCATCATCCCCCAGCGTGGCCCCCTCGAAAGCCTCTCCCTGCAAGGGTTTCAAGCCCGCAAAAGCCTGCAGGTCGCGACTCAGGTCCAAGGTCAGTTGTTGACCATCGATGAACGTCAGCGCCAACCGATAGTCCGGCAATACACCCACTGCCGATAGTCGTGGTCGCTTCATGGGTAACATCGTTTCCAATCCTCCAGCAATTGCACCTGATGGGCCCTGACCCAATCCAGCGCTTCCTTGATAATCAGCGGCGGTGCCTTGCCCACCATCACGACGACGGTTTCCAGGCTCAGCATGACGTCCAGCCCGCCACCGGTCAGATGAACGTGGGGCGGCGGATGATCCTTCTCTCGCAGCTGAATGCGATAGGTATCTCGAAATCGATATTTGGTAGACATGCCTGGCAAGCTATCGCCATTATGGCGATATCTCAATACTGGCCAGCCGCCGAGACTGAGTCAAGATGTGACGCTCCATTCAGAGACTGAATAAGCCGTCTGCGTTCACAGTCGACCGGACACCGCGTTATAGTCTGGGCTGACCATTTTATTGCACCTTTTATTGCACCCTGCGCCCTGCCTCGCTCAGGCCGGCGTTACCGTTCGAGGATTAGCAGATGAAGTTCGAAGGCACCCAGGCCTACGTCGCCACCGATGACCTTAAGCTGGCGGTCAACGCCGCCATCACCCTGGAGCGGCCACTGCTGGTCAAGGGCGAACCAGGCACCGGCAAGACCATGCTCGCCGAGCAACTGGCCGACTCCTTTGGCGCCAAGCTGATCACCTGGCACATCAAATCCACCACCAAGGCTCACCAGGGCCTGTACGAGTACGACGCGGTCAGCCGCCTGCGCGACTCGCAGCTGGGCACGGAAAAGGTCCACGACGTTCGCAACTACCTGAAGAAGGGCAAGCTCTGGGAAGCGTTCGAGTCCGAAGAGCGCGTGATTCTGCTGATCGACGAAATCGACAAGGCCGACATCGAGTTCCCCAACGACCTGCTGCAAGAACTCGACAAGATGGAGTTCTACGTCTACGAGATCGACGAGACCATCAAGGCCAAGAAGCGCCCGATCATCATCATCACCTCCAACAACGAGAAAGAGCTGCCGGACGCCTTCCTGCGCCGCTGCTTCTTCCACTACATCGCGTTCCCGGATCGCACCACGATGCAGCGGATCGTCGACGTGCACTACCCGGACATCAAGAAAGACCTGGTTAGCGAGGCGCTGGACGTGTTCTTCGACGTGCGCAAGGTGCCGGGCCTGAAGAAGAAGCCTTCGACCTCCGAGCTGGTGGACTGGCTGAAGCTGCTGATGGCCGACAACATCGGCGAAGCGGTGCTGCGTGAACGCGATCCGACCAAGGCCATCCCGCCGCTGGCAGGCGCGCTGGTGAAGAACGAACAGGACGTGCAACTGCTTGAGCGCCTGGCGTTCATGAGCCGTCGCGGCAGTCGTTGATCATCTGGGGCAAATGCCATGCTGCTCAATCTGTTCAATGAAATGCGTGCAGCCAAGGTACCGGTCTCGGTGCGCGAGCTGCTGGACCTGATCAACGCGCTTAAACAGCGCGTGACCTTCGCCGACATGGACGAGTTCTATTACTTGTCCCGGGCGATCCTGGTGAAGGACGAAAAGCATTTCGACAAGTTCGACCGGGCCTTCGGGGCCTACTTCAATGGCCTGGAAAAGCTCGACGATCACCTCCAGGCGTTGATCCCGGAAGACTGGCTGCGCAAGGAATTCGAACGTTCCCTGACTGACGAAGAGCGGGCGGCGATCCAGTCCCTCGGTGGCCTGGACAAGCTGATCGAAGAATTCAAGAAACGCCTGGAAGAACAGAAGGAACGCCATGCCGGCGGCAACAAGTGGATCGGCACCGGTGGTACCAGCCCGTTCGGTTCCGGCGGTTTCAACCCGGAAGGCATTCGGGTTGGCGATGCCGGCAAGCGCCAGGGCAAGGCCGTAAAGGTCTGGGATCAGCGCGAGTACAAGAACCTCGACGACTCGGTCGAGCTGGGCACGCGCAACATCAAGGTCGCCCTGCGCCGCTTACGCAAATTCGCCCGCCAGGGTGCCGCCGAAGAACTCGATATCGATGGCACCATCGACCACACCGCCAAGGATGCCGGGCTGCTGAACATCCAGATGCGTCCGGAACGGCGCAACACGGTCAAGCTGTTGCTGCTGTTCGACATCGGCGGCTCGATGGACGCCCACGTAAAGATCTGCGAAGAGCTGTTCTCGGCGTGCAAGACCGAGTTCAAGCATCTGGAGTACTTCTACTTCCACAACTTCATTTATGAATCGGTGTGGAAGAACAACATGCGCCGCACCTCCGAGCGCACTTCGACCATGGATCTGCTGCACAAGTACGGCGCCGATTACAAGGTGATCTTCATCGGCGACGCCGCCATGGCGCCCTACGAAATCACCCAGCCGGGTGGCAGCGTCGAGCACTGGAACGAAGAAGCCGGCTATGTGTGGATGCAGCGGTTCAAGGAGAAGTACAAGAAGCTCATCTGGATCAACCCGTACCCGAAAGATACCTGGGGCTATACCTCCTCGACCAATATCGTTCGGGATTTGATTGAGGACCAGATGTATCCGTTGACATTGCGGGGGTTGGAGGAAGGGATGCGGTTTCTTTCCAAGTAGAAATGCATCGCCTGTGATGGCCTCTTCGCGAGCAGGCTCGCTCCCACATTGGATCTTTGTCGTACATAAGACCTTGTGGGAGCGAGCCGGCTCCGGGCGGCGTTCCGACGAAGCTGTTAGCGGTGTGAAAACCTGCGCAAGTACTCGACCTGCTCCCGATGAGCAACCTCCTGCACCACCGGCCGCAACCGCACCTGCGCGCCCGGCAAATACTGCGCCAGCCGCGCCAGCGCCAACGGCGTCAACGCCCCCAACCGTGGATAACCGCCAATGGTCTGCCGGTCATTGAGCAGCACGATCGGCTGCCCGTCCGGCGGTACCTGCACAGCGCCCAATGGAATGCCTTCGGAAATCATCGGCTTGCCCTGGTAGTGCAACGCCGTACCCAACAGGCGAATGCCCATGCGGTCGGCACGGCTGTCGAGGTTCCACACGCTGTTGAACGCATCGAACAGACTCTGCCCGCTGAACTCACCGATCTGCGCACCGAGCACCAGGTCCAACGGCGTATCAAGCCTCAGGTCCGGCCGCTGATCTGCGCTCAATTCGCGCAGCAACATCACCGAATTGCCCGAATAGCTCAAACTCGCGCCTTTATCCAGCGCACGCCCCATGCCATCCAGGCCGCCGAGTTCCTCACGGACCACCGTCGCGCTGCTGCCCAAGACTTTCGGCGCATCGAAGCCACCCGGTGCGGCCAGGTAGGCCCGGGCGCCGAGCAATGGCTGGGTGAATTGCAATTGCTGGCCCTTTTGCAGCCTGAAGCTACGCCACGGTGCCAGCGGCTCGCCGTCCACCTTTGCCCCCAGATCGGCCCCGGCCAACGCCAGTACGCAATCGTCTTGCGCCACGACATTGAACCCGCCGAGGGTGATTTCGATCACCGGTGCATCCAGCCCGTTACCCAGCAACCAGTTGGCCCAGGACATCGAACGCCAATCAGCCGCCCCGCCCTGGGTCACGCCCAGATGCCGCACACCGAAACGGCCGGCGTCCTGCAACAGGCACAGCGGTGTACTCGCTTCAATCGTCAGACGGCTCATACCTGGGCCTCCAATGGCGTGTCATCACCGCCCAGGTTGATGAATTCGGCATGGCCGACCGCTTCGAAGCGCACGGTGTCGCCCGGTTGCATCAGGCTGTAGCCGTCACGGTTGCGGTCGAACAATTTGGCCGGTGTGCGGCCGATCAGGTTCCAGCCGCCGGGGGAGACCACCGGATAGGCGGCCGTCTGCCGCTCGGCGATACCGACACTGCCGGCGGCGACTTTCTTGCGCGGTGTGCTCAGGCGCGGTGCGGCGAGCACTTCTTCCACCAGGCCCATGAACGCGAACCCCGGTGCGAAGCCCAGGGCGAACACCTGATACTCACGTTCGCTATGACGGCGGATGACGTCCTCAACCGACAATCCGCTGCGCTGTGACAACAGGCTCAGTTCAGGACCGACACTCAAGTCGTACCACACCGGCAGCACATGGCATTTGCCACGAGTACGTGCATTGGGCGACAGGTCGATCAGTGCTTCGGCAATCAATTCCCGAGCCTGGGTCGGGCTCAACGCGGTCAAATCGTAATGCACCATCAAGGTCGTGTAGGACGGCACTAGGTCGATCAGGTGCCCACCAAACGCCGCCCGCAGACTTTCGCTGGCCGCCAGCATCCATGGCATGTTGGCTTCGGCGATTTCATCGAACAGACGCACCATCAGGCAATCGAGCGCGACCACTTCTACCCGCAGTTTCATGACGCGCCCTGCTGATTCAGAGCGTCACGAATGCGCCGCACGGCGGCTACCGAACTGGCATTGTCGCCGTGCACGCACAGGGTGTTGGCCTGCAAGTGCAAGGCGCTGCCGTCATTGGCGGTGAGGTGATCGCCACGGGCAATGATCAACGCCTGCTCGATGATTTTCTCCGGCTCGTGATGCACCGCCCCCGGCAGTTGCCGCGAGACCAACATGCCGGCGTAGTCGTATGCGCGGTCGGCGAAAGCTTCGAACCACAGGGTCACGCCGTACTCCTCGCCCAACTGCTGTGCGGCGCTGTTGTCGCGGCTGGCCATCAGCATCAGCGGCAGGCTGCGGTCATAGGACGCCACCGCTTGCAGCACGGCGCGCAATTGCGCGGGGTTGGCCATCATGTCGTTGTACATCGCGCCGTGGGGTTTGACGTAGCTGACCCGCCCGCCCTGGGCCCGGCAGATGCCGTCGAGGGCGCCGATCTGGTAATGCAGGATGTCCTGCAGTTCCTGGGCGGTATAGGCCATGGAGCGGCGGCCAAAACCAACCAGGTCCTGATAGGCCGGATGCGCGCCGATCTGCACACCGTGGCTGAGGGCCAGGCTGACGGTCTTGCGCATGATGCTCGGGTCGCCGGCATGGAAACCGCAGGCGATGTTGGCGCAATCGATGAAGGGCATGACCTCTGCGTCCAGACCCATGGTCCAGTTACCGAAACTCTCGCCGATGTCGCAGTTCAATAGCAGGCGGCTCACGATGAACACTCCTGTAGGCTTTATTCTTTTTAGCTGCCGGACATATCCGTAGGACATGCCCGCAGGTTATCAGTTACTGGGCGTCGAGTTGCTTGCCACGGGTTTCCGGCAAACTCAGGGCCGCGAGGATCACCACGCCGTAGGACACCGCCGCAAAGGCACCGATACCCACGCTCAGCGGCACGGTCTGGCTGAGCAGGCCGATCAGCAGCGGGAACAACGCCGCCAGCGCCCGACCGATGTTGTAGCAAAAGCCTTGGCCCGAACCGCGAATCCGCGTTGGAAACAGCTCGGTCAGGAACGAACCCATGCCGCTGAAAATCCCCGAGGCGAAGAAGCCCAGTGGGAAGCCCAGCCACAGCATCACGCCGTTACTGACCGGCAATTGGGTGTACAGCAGCACTATGGTGAACGAGCCGACGGCGAACAGGATGAAGTTCTTTTTGCGACCGAGGATGTCGGTCAAATAGGCGCTGATGACATAACCGACGTAGGAACCGACGATCACCATCGCCAGATAACCGCCCGTGCCGAGTACGCTCAAACCGCGTTCGTTCTTCAGGAAGGTCGGCAGCCAGGACGTAATCGCGTAGTAACCGCCCAGCGCACCGGTGGTCAGCAGCGAAGCGCGAATCGTGGTGAAGAGCATGCCGGGGGCGAAGATCTCGTAGAACTTCGACGGATTGCTCGGGGCCTCCTTGGCTTTGGCTTCGCGGTAGATTTCCGGGTCCTTGACCAGGCGACGAACGAAGATCACGAAAACAGCCGGCACGATGCCGAGGATGAACAATGCGCGCCAGGCGTCTTCCGGCGGCATGATCGAGAACAGCAGCGCGTACAGGATCGCGGTCAGGCCCCAGCCCAGCGCCCAGCCCGATTGCACCATGCCCACGGCCTTGCCGCGGTCCTGGGCGCGGATCACTTCGCCGATCAGCACCGCGCCGGCGGTCCATTCGCCGCCAAAACCGAAGCCCATCAGGGTCCGCGCAATCAGCAGTTGTTCGTAGCTCTGGGCGAAACCGCAAAGGAAGGTGAAGAAGGCAAACCACAGCACGGTCAGTTGCAAGGTGCGCACACGGCCGATGCGGTCGGAGAGAATCCCCGCCACCCAGCCACCAATGGCCGACGCGATCAGCGTGCTGGTGTGAATCAGCCCGGCCTGGCCGGTAGTGATGCCCCACATGGCAATCAGGGTCGGCACCACGAAGCTGAGCATCTGGGTGTCCATGCCATCCAGGCCATAGCCGATCTTGCAGCTCCAGAAGGTGCGGCGTTCCTGCTGATTGATGTTGCGATACCAGTCGAAAGGTCCCGGGCGAGCCGTGGCTTTCGGAATGGCGGTGGTGTCGGGCGCACTCATGGCAAATCTCCGCGCTGGTTTTATTGGTATTGTTCTGAGCCCCGACGACGCCTATCGTGGGAACCGGATGTGTCGATTCTTGGACGCGCCAGCCCTCTGCGTCCAACTAATAAAAACCCGCCCTAGCCATAAGAAAAACTTGATCACATGAACCTGAAGTTTCTCGAGACATTTGTCTGGGTCGCCCGGCTCAAGAGTTTCCGCCTCACCGCCGACAAGCTTTTCACCACCCAGGCGTCGATTTCCAGCCGCATTGCCGTGCTCGAAGGCGAGCTTGGGGTGAAGCTGTTCCTGCGCGACTCGCGCGGTGTGAGCCTGACGCCCGAAGGCTTGAAAGTGCTCGAATACGCCGAGCAAATGATGGACACCATGCAGGCGCTCAAGCAGTCGATCGAGACCCGCTCGAGCAAGGCCGGTCGCGTGCGCATCGGTGTGATGGACACAGTAATCCACACCTGGCTGAGCCCGTTGGTGGCGCAGATGACCGATCACTACCCGCTGGTGGAAATCGAACTGGTGGCCGATACCTCGCTCAACCTCTGCGATCAGCTGCAAAAAGGCTTTCTCGATGTGATCCTGCAAACCGATCTGCTGCGCCAGGAAAGCGTGCGCAGCCTGGAACTGGCCAGCCACCCCATGGGCTGGATCGTCGCCAGCAATTCGCTCTACAACCGCGACTACTCAGGCATCGCCGACCTGGCGAATGAGCGGATCATCACCTACTCGAAAAACTCCCACCCCCATCAGGAAGTGCTCGCCCTGATGCAGGCCAACGGCGTCATGGCGCCACGGCTGAACTGCGTGAACTCGGTCTCGGCGATCACCCGGTTACTGCGCGACGGCTTTGGCATCGGTGCATTGCCGCCGGTGCTGGTGGCGGAGGAACTGGCTCGGGGTGAATTGACCTTGCTGGATATCGACCAGCGACCACCGGACCTGCAAGTGGTGGTGTCGTGGCGGGTGGGCGTGGAATGGGTCGAGGAGATCGTGACGTTGTGCCAGCAGGTGCTGGAGGGGTATGCGCGTCGGGTGGGTGAGAATTACATCATCCTTGCCCACTGATGATCGTTCCCACGCGCCGCAAAGGAATGCCTCAACGGACGCTCTGCGTTCGGCTCTGGAGGGACGCAGAGCGTCCCGGGCTGCATTCCCACGCAGAGCGTGGGAACGATCATCACAGCCCGCGCAAATCCCGTTCTTCGATCGGCCGGCTCTGGCGCAGGCGCTTGCCGCCCAGCACCACCCAATCGATCAGGCGGAACAGGCACTCGATCCCGAACGACAGCAGCAACGCACCGCTCATGCCCCAGATCATCGCCTCCGGATTCAACAGGATCTGGTAGCTGTAGCCGTTCCAGGTTTCCTTGCGAATGTCCGGGTCCGCGGCCAGCACCACTTGCAGGAAGCGGATGTACCACGGCCCTTGCATCGCCTGGAACTGCTTGTCCAACGCCACCTGGCGAGTCAGCAAGTTGCCCAGGCTGTCGGCGTCGCTGCGAAAGATCGGGTCTTCACTGGCGCGATAGTGGGCGACCAGGGCCTGCATGTCGCCCTTGAAGAATTGATTGGCGGTGTTCTGGAACCCGCTCAGCCCGGCCTGCGCTTCAATCAGGTGAGCTTCGACCCGCTTGGCATAATCATTGATGAACCCCGGCACCTGGACACCGATCAACAGGCCCGCCGCAAACAACACCAGCCGTAGATAACTGAGCAACATGGGGGAAGATCCTTATTCGGTCCGGCCCTGGCTGACGCATTCACCGCGTCGCCACAGGCTCCATTGGCCTGGCTCGTAGCGGGTCCAGGTTTCATTTTCGGTCAGGGGCTCGGTGGCGATCACCGTCACCACATCGTTGGGCGTGGTTTCGGCCTGGAAGTCGACGATCACATCGACGTCCTTCAGGCGCGCCGGGCCGAAGGGGGCGCGACGGGTGATCTGCGCCAGTTTGGTCGAGCAATAGCAGAACAGCCAGTCGCCATCGCTGAGCAGGCAGTTGAACACGCCCTTGCTGCGGTATTCGGCGCAGGCAGCGACCAGGTCCGGCAGCAGTTCTTCGACCTCCACGGGTTCAGGAAACGCGGCACGCACACGGTTGAGCAAGTCACAGAACGCCGCTTCGCTGTCGGTATCGCCAACAGGGCGGTAGAAGCTGGCCGTGGGCTGCATATCCGCCAACTGGCCATTATGGGCGAAGCACCAGTTACGCCCCCACAACTCGCGCACGAAGGGATGGGTGTTGGAAAGGCAGACCTTGCCGACGTTGGCCTGGCGGATATGCCCGATCACCACTTCGCTCTTGATCGGGTAGCGTTGCACCAGGTTCGCGACTTCCGACTCGCAGCTCGCCGCCGGGTCCTGGAACAGGCGCAAACCCCGGCCTTCGTAGAAAGCGATGCCCCAACCGTCCCGGTGCGGCCCGGTACGCCCACCGCGCTGCATCAGCCCGGTGAAGCTGAACACGATATCGGTCGGGACATTGGCGCTCATGCCCAATAACTCACACATGCTCAAACTCTCGCTTCTATGGCAGGGGCACGCTTACAGACGGGGTTCGACGCGCATCCGCTGGGGATTGCCCGGCACCGGCGGACGGCCGTAACGATCATCGCCGGCACCGCCGAAGGGGTGGTCCTCTTCCGGCTCGTCGGCACGGATCGCGGCCTGGGCGGCAGCCGCCTGCTCTTTGCGGGCCCTGGCGCCACGTTCGAGGACGAACCGAATCGCCACGAACACCAGGTAGATGCCGAAAGCGATCATGCCGTACATGAACAGGTCGGAAATCGCCCGCCACGCGTTGTTGCCGACCTTGAACAACAGGTCAAGGGCGGTGATGGCAATGGCCGGGGCCACTTTTTCCTTCACCGGGTCGATGATGGTCGGGCTGAACAGCAGCACCGCCATCAGCAGGCGCAGGGGTTCGCGCAACCAGCGCCACATCCAGCGGGTGATGCGCATCCACACCAGCAGGCAGCCCAAAGCGGCAAAGGCGTAGAGGCCCCAAGCGATCAGATAGTCGTTCTCGGTCATGGTGTCCATGGCAAGGCAGGCAAAGAGGCGCTTATGATAACGGCTTTTCGTCCATCAGGCTGCTTCAATGCCAGTCGGACCTGACACAGAACCTGTGGGAGCGAGCCTGCTCGCGATGAGGCCGGTACATTCAACATCCGTGTTGACGTTCAGTCCGCCATCGCGAGCAGGCTCACTCCCACAGGTTATCAACCCCGTTTCGTACATTGTTCGAGAGCCATTCATGTCCTTATCCGCGAACGCCATCACGCCACCGATTGCCCGCAAGGCCGAAGGATCAGACCCGTACGCCTGGCTGCAGGAGCGCGACAGCGCTGCGGTGCTCGACTACCTGAACGCTGAAAACCGTTACCAGGAGGCGCAAACCGCCGATCAGGCCGGGTTGCGTGAAACCCTGTTCGAGGAAATCAAGGGCCGGATTCTCGAAACCGACCTGTCCCTGCCCTCGCCCTGGGGACCCTACCTGTACTACACGCGCACCACGGCGGGTGACGAGTACGCCCGTCACTACCGCTGCCCGCGTCCGGCCGACGACAGCCTGGTGCTCGACGAAAGCCAGGAACAATTGCTGCTGGACCCCAACGAACTGGCCAAAGGCGGTTTCTTTTCCCTCGGCGCGTTCAGCATCAGCCCCGATCACCAGCGCCTGGCCTACAGCATCGATTCCACGGGCGACGAAATCTACACGCTGTTCGTCAAGGAGTTGTCCGACGGTCGCGTCAGTGAACTGGAGTTCCAGGATTGCGACGGCAGCATGACCTGGGCCAACGACAGCCTGACCCTGTTTTTCGGCGAGCTGGACGACACCCATCGCCCGCACAAGCTGTTGCGCTATCGCCTGGACGGCACGGCGGCCGAAGAAGTGTTCCATGAAACGGACGGCCGCTTCTTCATGCACTGCTACCGTTCGAGCTCCGAACAGCAATTGCTGCTGTCCGTGGGCAGCAAGACCACCAGCGAAGTCTGGGTGCTCGACGCCAACCTTCCACAACTGCCCTTTACCTGCGTAGCGCCACGGGCGGAAAACCATGAGTACGACGTTGACCACGGCGCGCTTGATGGCCAATGGACCTGGTTCATCCGCACCAATCGCGACGGCATCAATTTTGCCCTGTACACCGCCATCGATCGCGGCGTGGCGCCAGCCGAGGCCGACTGGCATAGCCTGATCCCCCACAGCGACACGGTGATGATCGATGGCATGAGCCTGAATGCCGGCGCCATGACCCTGAGCCTGCGGGTCGGCGGTTTGCCGGTGATCGAGGTTCACCCCCAGGACCTGCCGAGCTATCGGGTACAACTGCCGGACGCGGCCTACAGCCTGCACGTGCAGAACAGCCTGGAATTCGTCAGCGAGCGGATTCGCCTGCGCTACGAAGCATTGAACCGTCCGGCGCAAATCCGCCAGCTGGAACTGGTCAGCGGCGAGCAGAAAGTGCTCAAGCAAACCCCGGTACTTGGCCCGTTCGACGCCGACGCCTACGTCAGCCAGCGCCTGTGGGCCACGGCGCCCGATGGCACGCAAGTGCCGATCAGCCTGGTGGTCAAGCGCGAAGCACTTGGCAAGCCGGTTCCGCTCTACCTGTACGGCTATGGCGCCTATGGCGAAAGCCTCGACCCGTGGTTCTCCCACGCCCGCCTGAGCCTGCTCGATCGCGGCATGGCGTTCGCCATCGCTCACGTGCGCGGCGGCGGTGAACTGGGCGAAGCCTGGTATCGCGCCGGCAAGCAGGAGCATAAGCAGAACACCTTCAGCGACTTCATCGCCTGCGCCGAACACCTGATCGCCAATGGCTTTACCACCGCGCCACAGCTGGCAATCAGCGGCGGCAGTGCCGGTGGCCTGCTGATCGGGGCGGTGCTCAACCAGCGCCCGCAACTGTTTGGCGCGGCGATTGCCGAAGTGCCGTTCGTCGATGTGCTTAACACCATGCTCGACCCGGAGCTGCCATTGACCGTCACGGAATACGACGAGTGGGGCAATCCTCAAGAGCCGGACGTTCATGAGCGGATCAAGGCCTACGCGCCTTACGAAAACGTCACCGCGCAAGCCTATCCGCCGATGCTGGTGATCGCCGGCTACAACGACAGCCGCGTGCAGTACTGGGAAGCGGCCAAATGGGTGGCGAAATTGCGCACCATCAAGACCGACGGCAATCCGCTGCTGCTCAAGACCGAACTGGGCGCCGGGCATGGCGGGATGAGCGGTCGATACCAGGGATTGCGTGACGTGGCACTCGAATATGCATTTTTGTTCAAGGTATTGGGTGTTGCCTGAGGAACTTGGCTGGGTGTGCGGGTCTTAATTCCGGATACAGGAAGCCGATACAACACTGATCCCCTGTAGGAGCGAGCCTGCTCGCGATGAAGGCGGCACATTCAACAATTATGCTGGATATGCCACCGCCATCGCGAGCAGGCTCGCTCCTACAGGGGGATTGTGGTGATTTCAAAATCGAGCCCGAAACAGACACAACAATAAAGATTGCCCGACATGTCAGAACCCACTCTATTGAACAACGAAATTCGCAACTGGCTGATGGACTGCGGCCTGTTCAACCAACTGCTACCGGCGGAATTCGCCGCGGCCTCGGGCTATTTCAACCTCAGCACCATTGCCCAGGGCGAAGAAATTTTCCACGAGGGCGATGCCGGCAGCTTCATGTGCATCATCCACACCGGCCAGGTGGCGGTGCAGAAGACCGCCAGCGACGGCCAGCAGGTGACCATCGCGACACTGCGCAGCGGTCGCTCGTTCGGCGAAATGGCCGTACTCGACGGCGAGCGGCGTTCGGCCAGTTGTGTGGCGGCGAGCAACTGCCAATTGCTCAACCTGGGCAAGGATTCGCTGGAAAAGATGCTCAACGACGCCCCGAAAATCGCCGCCAAGATCATCCGCGCCCTCGCCGTCTCGCTCTCCAAACGCTTGCGCATGGTTGATGGGCAATTGCTGTCGCAGCAGGTTTAACCACCAGGCGACTTGACCTTCGGCGGGTTCTGCTCGATCCCTGGCACCGGCTGGTCCTTGATCGGCGGACTCGGCATCTCGATCGGTACCAACGGCGGGCCGCCACTGCCCGGGCCCACTTTCGGCAACGGTACCGGACTGATTTGCGGATACGGCGTGGGCGTTGCGGTGCCCGGCGAACCGGGCATTGGCGCGGGACTGGTCGGCGTGGTCTGTAGCGGCTGGGCCGACACTGCAGTTATCGAGAGCGCGGCCAGGGCAATGGCCGTTAGAATGGTGCGCTTCATCAATGGCTCCGTTGGCCTGGTAGTCATTTGCAGGCTACTCCCAACTGCGCCCGTTTGCCTTCCCCTGTGCTGCCATTTTTCCTCAAGTGAGCCCCATGAAACGTTTTGTCCTGCTCGATACCGCCCCTATTCCCGAGAACGGCGGTGCCCTGTGCCTGTTCGAGTATGGCGAGGATTTCGTCATCAAGATCCAGGGCGGTGACGGCGGGCAATTGATGAATACGCGCATGCACGGCTCCGAGGATGCCCTGGCCGAGATCCCCTGCCGCAAGGTCGCGGGCCGTGCGAACTCGCGGGTGTTGATCGGGGGCCTTGGCATGGGCTTCACCCTCGCCTCGGCGCTCAAGCACCTGGGCAAGTCCGCGCAAGTGGTAGTCGCCGAACTGGTGCCGGGTGTGGTCGAGTGGAACCGCGGACCGCTGGGCGAAAAAGCCGGCAACCCGCTGCAAGACCCGCGCACGGTGATCCGCCTGGAAGACGTGGCCAAGGTCCTGCAGGCAGAACCGCAAGGTTTCGATGCGATCATGCTCGACGTCGACAACGGCCCCGAAGGCCTGACCCAGCGGGCCAACAGCTGGCTCTACTCCGCCGGAGGCCTGAGCGCCTGCGCCAAGGCCCTGCGGCCCAAGGGCGTGCTGGCGGTCTGGTCGGCCAGCGCCGACCGACAGTTTTCCGACAAACTGAAGAAAGCCGGTTTCAAGGCCGAGGAAGTGCAGGTCTTCGCCCACGGCAACAAGGGCACCCGCCACACCATCTGGATTGCCGAGAAGCTCAAGGGCTGAGCTAAACTGCGTGTATACCGTCATTAGTCATTCAACAAAGGTGAACCCATGAGTTCGTCCACCCCGACCAACACCTCCAAGCTGGACCGCATCCTCGCCGACAACCAGCGCGATAAGGAAATGGGCTACCGTGACAAGGCCCTGAAGATGTACCCGCACGTGTGCGGCCGCTGCGCCCGTGAATTCTCCGGCAAACGCCTGAGCGAACTGACCGTGCACCACCGCGACCATAACCACGACAACAACCCACAGGACGGGTCGAACTGGGAGTTGTTGTGCCTGTACTGCCACGATAACGAACACTCGCGTTATACCGACCAGCAATATTTCGGCGAGGGCTCGCTGAGCACGCCGAAAATCGCCAAGGCGACGCATAATCCGTTTGCGGCGTTGGCAGGCCTGATGAAGAAAGACGAATAATTTTCCGCGACTGTCCCGGCCTCATCGCTGGCAAGCCAGCTCCCACAGTGATTGGGGGTGATCACGCATTTTGTGTACACCACAGACCCTGTGGGAGCGGGCTTGCCCGCGATTGCAATTGCCTGGGCACCATCAATCCGTGAACTGACCGCTGCCAGCGAATCCCCGTATAATCGCGCTTTTTTCCCAAAGGCACCCCGCTCGTGGCAGACAAACGGTACAGCTGCATTGGTTTGTATAACCCCAAATCACCGGAGAACGTCGGTTCGGTGATGCGCGCCGCAGGCTGTTATGGCGTGGCGTCGGTGTTCTACACCGGCAAACGCTATGAACGCGCCGCCGACTTCGTCACCGATACCAAGCGTGTCCATTACGACATCCCGCTGATCGGCATCGACGACCTGAAGAAAATCCTGCCCCTCAATTGCGTACCCGTTGCCGTGGAACTGGTCGAAGGCGCCCGCCCGTTGCCGGAATACACCCACCCGGACCGCGCGCTCTACATCTTCGGCCCGGAAGACGGCTCGCTGGACAAAGAGATCCGTGACTGGTGCGAAGACGTGGTCTACATCCCGACCACCGGCTGCATGAACCTCGCCGCCACGGTCAACGTTGTGCTCTACGACCGCATGGCCAAGGGCCTCAACACCCGTTCAGGGCCGAAATTCCGCTGAATCGCCGCATATCCGATGGAACAAGTGGCCTGCTGCGGCAGTCAGCTTATCTATCCAATACCCAAGCCTGGAGTCAGATCATGAGCGAACTCAAACGCGTAGAGCGCATCGAATCCACCCCGTTCCAGACCGCTTCCGAGCAGAACGTACATGGCTGGGAGCGCATCGGCTCACTGGCGGGCGGCGTAGTCATGGTCGGCAAGGGTTTACGTCGCGGCGGCCTGTTCGGCCTGATTCAGGTGGCCATCGGCGGTGTGGCCCTGGCCCGCGGCATCACCGGGCACAGCTCGGCGAAAAGCCTGCTGGAAAAAAGCCGTCAGGACATGAACAACGTGCGGGCGAAGATCGAGCGTGCGGGGGAAGAGTTGAGACAATTGAAGGCTAACGCTGAGGCGGCGACCAAAACTGCGACGGTGACGGGGAATGATTCGTTGAAATCGCCTAAGACCGGGGTTTGATCCTTCCAGATATGGAGTGAGGCTTATGGCCCCTTCGCGGTCAAGCCTCGCTCCTACAGCGAAGGCGGTATTATTGAAGCAACTCGGTATCGAGGACTTTAGAAGACTCGCCGATCACGCTCTCACTGAGCTGCACGAATTCCTTGGTATCAATGCTCCCCAGACGCATCGCCCCACGCATCACATCATCCAGCGAACGCTTGTTACGGGTCTTCAGGCGAATCTCGCGATCCAGCTCCTGCAGCAACAGCACTGCCTTGGCCACCTGCGCGGCATTGATCTGCTCGCCGCGCAAACTGGTGACTTTCTGGCTGTCCTTGACCAGCTTCCTGTGCAGGTCCTCATACCGCTCGTCACTCATCCCCCCGGCCCGGCGCACCAGTTCGATGGCGTAGTACTCGGCAAACCCTTCGCTGATCCAGTCGCTGCGCTGCTGGTCGTTGATGCGGCCGAATACCTGGGTCAACTCGCGCACCAACGCGCTCGTACCGCTTTCACTGACCAGCGGCAGGCGGGTATTCAGGTAAATCGATTCATGCGCCGACAGACTGCCGCGCCACATCGGATCGCTGGCGCCGACAATCAACAACTTGGTCGGGTGACGAGGAAACACGGCTTGCACCTGCGGCCAGACAAACGTCAGCAGCGTCAGCACGTCCATGCGCCGCATGCCCTGGCCTCGCGGCGAGGTGACAGTGACTTCGGTTTCGCCCAATCGGGTGCGCCGGCTACCGAGGTGACCCGCCAGCATCCAGCCCGTGGGCCGGTCGAACAATCGGGAAACGTTATCGATGCGAAACTTGTTCTTGCCGATGCGCGGCCAGGCGGTTTCCACGCTTTGCCAGCCATTGGGCAACTCGAATTCCAGGCGTGACACCAGCTCGATGCCGTCCTGCTGATCGAGTTTGGCGGCCGGCACCAGATCGTCGCCGCGCATCAGCGCCCAGGCCGGGGTCATGCGCGTGTCGAAGCTGCCGCTCTTGCGGCCATGGCTGATGCGCACTCGGTAGGTCAGGCTGGACTTGTCGGGGGCCGGGCGCCAGACACCACGGGCCTGCTTGCCTTCGGTCAGCTGCCATTGACCGTCGGCCTTGAAATCGCTGTAGTGGCTGCCGTCGCCGAGGTCGAAATCCAGGCTGCGCACCGCCGAGCCCTGGGCCAAGGTCAGGCGTACCTCAGCCTGATCGCTTTGTGGCAACAGGCGCACGTGGTAATCCAGGTCAACCTTCTTCGTCGCCGCCCACACGGGAGCACTCAGGGTCAATAACCCAACGGCCAGCGCCCGCCGCCATCCCACAGCCATATACACTCCTTTGTAAAACCTTAACCCGCGCGGAAGATCAGATGGTCTTCCCAATCCTCTTCAGCCACGCTGCCTTCGGCAAGCATGCGTCCGGACTGGGAAATACGTTCGTGGTGCACCGCGTCACGATCACCGCACACCAGGTGATGCCACAACGGCAGGTCCTTGCCCTCGCTGACCAGGCGATAGCCGCAGGTCGGTGGCAGCCATTTGAACTCGTCGGCCTTGCCCGGTGTGAGCTGGATGCAGTCCGGCACCGAGGCGCGACGGTTGGGGTAATCGCTGCACTGGCAGGTTTTCAAGTCCAGCAGTTTGCAGGCGATACGCGTGTAATAGACGCTGTTGTCGTCTTCGTCTTCGAGCTTTTGCAGGCAGCACAGGCCACAGCCGTCGCACAGCGATTCCCATTCCTCCTGATCAAGTTGATCGAGGGTTTTGCGTATCCAGAACGGTTCTACTTTGGCGGCCATGGTTCGAGCATCGACATCAGGTGGTGAAAAGGCCGCCAGTCTAGTGCCCGCAGCCCTGCGGGCCAAGCATTGGCGACTGTCGGTAGCACGGGACTTGTCAGCGAGGGCGGCGCCAAGTAGCTTTGCCAATCGCAAGGAGCCCTACCTGCATGCCATTAACGCTCGACCGCGTTGCATTGCGGTGACCGCCCAGGCTCTCGAATAACCTCACCGCCCAGCTCAACTGCGCCCGCAGGTTTCAGACGACCCTCACTTTCAAACGTAGCAAGGAATCTCTTGATGAGTGCAAATCCACGCATTGCCGATTACGCCATCCATCCGCAGTTTACCGATCGCTGGTCGCCCCGCGCCTTCACCGGCGAAACCATTCCTGAAGAAACCCTGCTGAGCTTCTTCGAAGCCGCGCGCTGGGCACCGTCGGCGTACAACTCGCAGCCTTGGCGGTTTCTCTATGCGCGTCGCGATACGCCGAACTGGGAGCGTTACCTGGGCCTGCTGAACGAATTCAACCGCAGCTGGGCGCAACACGCCTCGGCCTTGGTGATCGTGATCTCGAAAACCACCTTCACCGCGCCTGGCGCCGCCGAAGAAACCCCGGCGCTGTGGCACACCTTCGACACCGGCTCCGCCTGGGGTCACCTGGCGCTGCAAGCCAGCATCAGTGGCTGGCACACCCACGGCATGGCAGGTTTCGATCAGGAACTGACCCGCAAGGAGCTGAACATTCCTGAAGGCTACGCCCTGCACGCAGCCGTGGCAGTCGGGAAGTTGGGGGATAAAGCGACGCTGGCGGAATATCTGCAAGCGCGTGAAGAACCAAGCCCGCGGCGGCCGTTGAACGAACTCGCCGCTGAAGGCGACTTCACCCTCTAAGGCGTGCTGAACCTGATCGTTCCCACGCTCTGCGTGGGAACGATCAGAGCTAGCAGCTCAGTACCCGCGACTAAAATCCACTTCCCCACGCAACGCTTCACCGGCCTGATACGCCCGCAGGTTCTCGACAAACAGATTCACCATCAACGATGGCGAGGTCGGTGCCGAGCTATGACCCGTCAGCAGCAGGCCAAAAGCCGTCCAGAACGGATGACGTTGCGGCAGCGGCTCCTGGCGACAGACATCAATCACCGCGCCCACCAGATGCCCTTCCTTCAAGGCCTCCACCAGATCCGCATCCACCACCGCCACACCGCGCCCGACGTTGATGAACAATCCGCTCGGCTTGAACTGCTTGAACAGCGCCGCATCGTAGATATCGTGGGTGTTCGGTGTATTTGGCAGCAGATTGACCACGTAATCCACTTCACCAACCAATCGTGGCAGGTCCGCCAGCGAGCCGACTTCGATAAAGGGTGCCTGCTCACGGGCCTCACTGGCGATGCCGTACAGCTGCACACCAAAGGGTACGAGGAATTGCGCCACCGTCTGCCCGATATCACCGGTACCGACGATCAATACCTTGCGCCCCGCCAGGCTCTGGCCGTGACGGCTGTCCCATTTGCGCTCGACCTGGCTGACCAGCCGTGCCAGCACCTCGCGTTCGTGGCCGAGCATGTAGGTGAGTACATACTCGGCCATGACCTGGCCGAAAATCCCCACTGCGCGGGTCAGGCGATAGTGCCGAGGCAAGCCATCGGCCAACAGCGGCGTGATCCCTGCCCAGGTCGATTGCAGCCATTGTGGCTGATGCCCCTGACGCAACAGGGTCGCCAGCAAGTCGGGTTGACCGAGCCAGACCGGGCAATCGCTAGCCAGGCGCGCCAGCTCGGCGGAATCGCCGCTGGTCAGTACTTCCACGTCAGGCGCCGCCTCTTGCAACAGTCGGGCGTACACCGGGTGGTCGTGATCAGCAATCAGAACGCGCATGCTTCAAACCTTTCGAAAAACCGTGCAGACGACCGCCGACAGAGTCCTGCTCCGTCCTTGCGGCCCTCGCCAAAATCATTCCAGTGTCCTGCAAGGCCCTGAACAGAGCCTGCCTGTCGATCACATGGGGTCGTTGCGTCGCAGCAATTCTTCCGGCAAGTGCTCGATGTATTCCTCTTCCGCTGGCGGCATTTGCAGGTGATAGCCCTGCTTTTCGAGGTTATCCAGCACGACGGTGATGTCTTCGCGCGACAGTTTGCGCTCGGGGCTCAACACCAGGTCGAACGCGTGGATGGCTTTGCCGAAGGCGGCCATCAAGGGCTCCGGTACACGCTCCAGAGCATCGCTCTTGAGCACATAGAGGTACATCTCGTTTCTTTTCGAACTGCGGTAGATGGAGCAAATACGTTTCAAGGCTGTTCTCCGGCGGTGGCCAGGCTGTCGAGCAGCGCCTGGCCCATCAATTCGCGGCGCCAGCCACGCAGCGAATCAGGCAATTGGTAGGGACCATTGGGGAAGCCGCTCTTGAGCAGCGCTTCCAGGGTTTTCTTGCGCAGCATCAGCTCAGGCGCGATGTTCAGGCGCTCGGCCTCGGACTGGCCGATGGCCTTGAGCCGCTTGAGCAGCGCAGCGGCGTCCACCGGCAACGGCTCAGGCACAGCGGGCGGCCATTGCTCCGGCGACACACTGCCAGAGCGCTTGATCAGCTCAAGCAGGAATTCGCCGTCCTGACGCACGGTACGCGGGTGCATGTCTTCGATTTTCGCCAATGCGCCGAGGTTGTCCGGTTGCGTGCGCGCCAACGGCCACAGCGAATGCTCGCGGATGATGCGGTTACGTGGCAGGTCACGGGCACGCGCCTCTTGCTCGCGCCAGGCGCAGAGTTCACGCAACACGGCGAGCTGTGCGCGGGACAGTTTCCAGGCCAGCTTGGCGTCGCGGTAGACCTCGAACGGGTCGATTTCGCGACGCAGGTTGGCCACGAGCTCCGCACCGTCTTCCAGGACCCAGGCGTATTTGTCATCGGACAGTTGCGGGCGCAATTTCACGAACACTTCCGCCAGGTGCACGGCGTCTTCGGCGGCGTAGCTGATCTGGGTCTCGGAAAGCGGGCGTTGCAGCCAGTCGGAACGGGTTTCGCCCTTGGGCAGGTCGATCCCCAGCACTTCCTGCACCAGCCGCGAATAGCCCATGGAGAAACCCAGGTTCAGGTAAGCGGCGGCCAGTTGCGTATCGAACAGCGGTGCCGGCAGGCTACCGGTCAGGCGCAGCAGGACTTCGAGGTCTTCGCTGCACGCATGGACAACCTTGACCACCGCCGGATTTTCCAGCAAGGCGGCCAGGGGCTGCCAGTTGTCGATGGTCAGCGGATCGATCAGGTACGCACGCTCGCCATCGCCGACCTGCAGCAGGCCTGCAATCGGGTAGAAGGTGTCGACCCGCATGAATTCGGTGTCGAGGGCAACGAACGGCAGCTGCTGCCACTCGGTGCAAAACCTACCGAGGCTATCGTTGTCGCGAATCCAGTGAATATCGATGGCCACACGGCTCTCCCTTGAAGAATGGCGCGCAGTATATATCGCCCCCGACGATTTCCGCGCATCCACTGAACAAGAGCTTTAGCGAAAATGCCTGCCTGACTGTAAGAATAGTCGGACAAACACGGCCTAATCGACCTTACCCAGCACGTAAACCCGCCTCGGGGCGCGACCGGGCAGAAAATCCTGATGGCTGAGCACGCGCAATCCTGCCCTCTTGAACTCAGCCTCGACCTGGGTCTTGCTGACCAGCGGCCCTGCCGGAGCCCCCTGCCCGTCGGTGCGCCCTGCGCTGCAACGGCCAGCGACCCGCACCGCCACAATTACCGTATCGCGACTGACGCGGTAAAACTCGCCCAACATCGCTAAACGAAGCTCCGGACAGGTTATGTGCTGAAACAACTGCATGCAAAAAATGCAGTCAACCGCATTCACAGGCAAGCCAATGTTGAAGGCTGAGCTTTGAAAGGTCCTGACTCGCTGCATCAGGCTCTGCGGATGGTGGGTCCAGGCATGTTCGAGAATTGCTTGGGACGGGTCCATCGCGAGGATCACCCGGTTCGCCCGCTCGCCCAGCACCGACCAGAAGCGCCCGACCCCGCAAGCCACATCGAGAATCAAGCCCGGTTCGCCAGCGACCTTGAGTGCCCGGCGCACCATTTGCTCGTCTCGCCAGAACGCCAGGCGCTCGCCCATGCCTTGCGCTCGCGGCTGCTGGCAGACGCGGGCGTGCTCCTGGTCATAATGCCGGGCGAACTCGAGTTCGATGGCGCAGGGGGACTGGGCAGTCATGTGCAAGGGCTCTCGAACGTAGATGTGCCGGCCGCGGGCCGTCGTAGGTACAGAGGTCGCAGCACTCAATCTTTGGCCAGTACGCCATCGATCGCCGCCCTGCGGCAGCCGGAAAACATATCCAGGTCCTGGTTATAGACCTTGCTGTTGACCTCCAGCAGCCCCAGCATCGAATGGAACAGGTTGTCCTGGCTCAAGGGCTTTTCACGACTCATCTGCAGGCAATGGGTGTCCACCGAGAACGACTTCTGATAGCTGTCGGAGAACCAGGCCAGCATCGCCACATGTTTCTGTTGCTCCGGTGCCAGCATGTAAGGGGTGCCATGGAGGAACAGGTTGTATTCGCCCAGGGACTCGCCGTGGTCCGACAGATACAGCATCGCGGTATCGACTTTGTCCTGGTTGCTGCGCAACAGATCGATCAGGGTCGACAGCACATGGTCGGTGTACACCAGCGTATTGTCATAGCCATTGATGATGCTTTCGCGGCTGCAGTTGTTCAGCGCATTGCTTTGGCAGACCGGAGTAAAGCGCTCGAATTCCTTCGGATAACGTTTGTAGTACTCCGGACCGTGACTGCCCATCTGGTGCAGTACAAGTACCGTGTCTTTGTCCAGGTTATCGATGAAATGTTGCAAACCTTGCAGCAGGATTTCATCGCGGCATTCACTGTTGGCGCACAGCACCGGGTCTTTCAGATTGCTGACGTCATCGAGGGTGACGCGATCGCAGGTACCCTTGCAGCCAGATTGATTGTCACGCCAGATCACATCCAGGCCCGCACGCTTGAGCACATCGAGCAGCCCTTCTTCGTTCTTGGCCTTGCTGGCGTTGTAATCCTTGCGCCCCATGTTGGAGAACAT
This sequence comes from Pseudomonas sp. WJP1, assembly GCF_028471945.1. Taxonomy (NCBI): domain Bacteria; kingdom Pseudomonadati; phylum Pseudomonadota; class Gammaproteobacteria; order Pseudomonadales; family Pseudomonadaceae; genus Pseudomonas; species Pseudomonas sp. WJP1. The sequence goes on along the minus strand of NZ_CP110128.1, from coordinate 1,566,161 downwards.
GCAGGGCACGGACACCGCCGTTTCAGTGCCGCAAGATTTCACATCGGTAAATGCGATCAGCCCGGCTTCCTTTTCCAGTTTCGGCGTGGTGTCGCGGTTGTAGCCGAGCACGCCGAAGTTTTCGGCCCGGGCACTCTCACCGACCACCAGAACCGTCAGGGACTTGCGACCATGGGTTTGCCAGGCCAGATTGCGTTGCGCGTCTTCACCGATTTTGACGAAAGGCTGGCGTGCCGACGCGACCTGTTCGCGCAAGTAACCGGAAAAGGCACCAATGTAGTTGCTTGGAACCACCATCAGACGCAGCTCATGGTGATTGCGAAACAGCGAAGACAGGCCTTGATAGTTAATCAGTGCAACACCACCAATGACCGCCGCCGAGGCAAAAGTCACGAGCGCCTTGCTTAATAACTCACGATGCCAGCGGCGATAACTAACCGGGATTTGCCACAACAACCAGGACGGCAGCACACCGAGGAAAACAATATAAGCAAGCAACTTTAATGACAGTAAGTCACGCACTTCCGTTGCATTGGTTTGGGCAAAGTTGCGCAACATGCCGATGTCGATCAGGACGCCATATTGCCCCATGAAATAAGCCACGCCCGCACTGATCATGAAAAGCAGGGTCAGCACGGGCTTGAGCACCGGCCGGAACGCCAGCAAGGTCAGGATGATGTTGAAGGCCGCGAGGATCATCGCCCCGAACGCCACGCGCATGACGATACCCTTACCATCCGCGGCGGTGATCTCGAAGAGGTGCTGCCACAATACAAGATTGAAGGCAGTCAATAAAAAGGCGCTGGCAATCAGTGTCACCCATTCCGGGCGCACGGCTTTAATCTTGAACATGGTGAAAGGCTTATCCCTGAAAAGAAGTGCCTTCGATAAATGTGAAAATTTCATTTATCGCGACAACACTAACTCTAGGCAGCCGACCATCAATTTTTCGTGAAAAAGAAGCCAACGATTAGTTGCCAGTCTTACACTCGATGAAACTTTCTACCTATTTGAGAATGGTTCAGCTCTTGTTCAGCACGATTGAAGGCTGAAGGACACAAGAGCGTCTTATAGGGGCAACCTTGTCACTTGTGCGAGCAAGTGATCGAGGCCTGCATCGAAGCGAATACGGCCTGAAAGTCAGGTGCCGACGGTGACCTTGGCATAGGATTCCCGATCGATGTCGAGAATTTCCACGCACAACTGCACTTCCAGCCCCGCCGGCCACTGGCATAGATCCTTGACCACAGCCAGCAGGCTTTCCGACAGCTGCTTCTTTATTTCCGCGGAGCGACCGCTCAGCACCGCCAGTTTCACATGCACGAACGCCCGCTCGGCCAATGCCGTGCCGACCTTGAACGTCTCGATCTTCACCGCGCGACTCTTGATGTCCAATTCGGCACCGAACTGACCGGACCCCACCAGCGTATTGTTCAGGCGCATCAACGCCACATCGGCATTCAGGGCAGGCAGGTTGGCGGTGTATTCCAGGTGCAGGTGAGGCATGGCATAACTCCTGTAGGTCGACGTAAAGCTCTTACATATAGCACAGCGCTGCCTTGTTCACTGGGGCAGCGACAACAGATTGCGCTCCCCCATGAAGGCTTCAAGGCGTGAGCGCAACCAGCGCTCCGCAGGGTCACTGTCGACATGGCTGAGCCAGACCATGGACAACTCGAGGGTCGGTGTCCGAAACGGAAACGGCTCCTTGAACAACTGACCGGACGCCGCCATGGCCTCTGCGGCGTAATCCGGCAGGCTGGCAATCAGGTCGGTCCCGGCGATCAAGGCCGGCAACGAACTGTATTGCGGCACCGAGAGCACCACCTGGCGCGTGCGGCCGATCGCTGCCAGCCAGTCGTCAGCAAAACCACTGACGTTGGCAATATGGGACACCAACACATGGGGGCGCGAACAGTACTCATCGACCGTCAGCGGTGTATCGCTGGCATCGGCACGCAACACGCAAGGACGAATGTGCCGCAACAACTTGCGCTTGGCGTTGGCTGGCAGGCCACGGGTCTGGCTGACGCCGACCGTTATGTCGCCAGAGGCCAGCAAGTCGGGAATGCGCCAGTAATCGACATTCTGCACCACGAACACCACCTTCGGCGCTTCCTGGCGCAACGCCCGTAGCAACGGCGGAAGCAGGCCGAACTCGACATCGTCGGACATCCCGATGCGAAAGGTCATGGTGCTGCTGGCCGGGTCGAACTCATGGGTCAGGCTCAACGCCACCGACAACGAATCCAGCGCCGGCGACAAGTGCCGAAAGATCTCTTCAGCCCGCGCCGTCGGCTCCATGCGATGGCCGACACGTATGAACAACGGATCGTTGAACATGGTACGCAAGCGGTTGAGCGCCGAACTGATGGTCGGCTGACCGAGAAACAGCTTCTTCGCCACCTTGGTGACGTTGCGCTCCAGCATCAGCGCTTCAAACACCACCATCAGGTTGATGTCGGCCTTGCGTAGCTCGTTGCGATTCATCCACTGACCCCGCACTCAAAAACAAGCGACAGTTTAGGGAGTTGTAACAATCGGCGTCTACGCGACTGAACGAATGCCTCGAGGGATTTGTGGTTAATGCCAACAGGCGCAAGCGTTGGGCCCTACTTAGCCTCCCCTGTCGAAGGAGGAGGCAAACATCGCGACACAGTCCAACGGATGATAAAGCAGCGCAATTAATCCAGTATTTCCTGCGTCATCCAAGCCGGATGACGGGAGCACTTCCGCTCAATTCAAATATCGCAAGGAAGCAATACATGACTACCGATCTGAAACAACACCTGGAAACCGCCAATCAGTACATCGGCCGCCAATACAACGAGGAGCTACGCGCAGAACTCGCCAACAAGACCGGCCTGGCAGTACGCCCGAGGGGCAACGGATTCATCATGACCAAGGATTACAACCCTGCTCGAATCAACCTGCTGGTCGAAAACGAAATCATTACCCACGCCACCATGGGTAATTGATTGGCCCGACGTATCCCGCGCGATTAAAACCCTGAAAGTTTTTTGCACAAACAAAAAAGCCCCGTAACTTTTCAGCTACGGGGCTTTTTCTATGTAATGGCGGAGAGATAGGGATTCGAACCCTAGGTACCGGTGAAGGTACAACGGATTTCGAATCCGTCCCATTCGGCCACTCTGGCATCTCTCCAACGGCGCGCATCATAACAACACTTTTGCCGAAAGCAAACCCTCTTTCGCAAATTTTTTCTGTGCTATCAGATGCTTGCGTCGATTAAAGCGGTACACCCAGACGATTGGCGACTTCTTCGTAGGCTTCGATGACGTCACCGAGGCCCTGGCGGAAGCGGTCCTTGTCCATTTTCTTCTTGGTGGCCTTGTCCCACAGGCGGCAGCCGTCCGGGCTGAATTCGTCGCCCAGGACGATGGAGCCGTCGTGGAACACGCCGAATTCCAGTTTGAAGTCGACCAGCAGCAGGCCGGCGTCGTCGAACAGTTTGCTCAGGACTTCGTTGACCTTGAGCGACAGCTCTTTCATGCGCGCCAGTTGCTCGGCAGTGCCCCAACCGAACGCCACGACGTGGGATTCATTGATGAACGGGTCGCCCTTGGCGTCGTCCTTCAGGAACAGTTCGAAGGTGTAAGGGTTGAGCTTCAAGCCTTCTTCAACACCCAGGCGCTTGACCAGGCTGCCGGCGGCGTAGTTACGCACGACGCACTCGACCGGGATCATGTCGAGCTTCTTCACCAGGCATTCGTTGTCGCCCAGCAGTTTGTCGAACTGGGTCGGCACGCCGGCGGCTTCGAGTTTCTGCATGATGAAGGCATTGAACTTGTTGTTCACCATGCCTTTGCGGTCGAGCTGTTCGATGCGCTTGCCGTCGAACGCCGAAGTGTCGTTGCGAAACAGCAGGATCAAGCGGTTGGCGTCGTCGGTCTTGTAAACCGATTTGGCTTTGCCGCGGTACAGTTCTTCACGTTTTTCCATGATGGGCTCCGCTTGCTAAGTAGGTGGGCTAGGCGATGTGTCGCCAGTCGAGCCCTGAATCTTGATCGGCCAGTTGCAGCCAGTCCGGGTCGCACCCGAGGGTGTCGACAAAACATTGCCGGGCCAGCCGCGGCAGGTTGTTCTTGCTGCTCAGATGGGCCAGGACCAGGTGTTGCAGGTCTTTCCAGCCCAACTCGGACACCAGGAATGCCGCCTGATGGTTGTTCAAATGTCCCAGCTCACCGCCCACCCGCTGCTTGAGAAAGTACGGGTAATGACCGCGAGCCAGCATGTCCCGGCAATGGTTGGCCTCGATCATCAATGCATCGAGGTCGCGATAGCCGTCCAGCACCTTGTCGCAATACGAACCCAGGTCGGTCAGCAGGCCGAAGCGCCGCTCACCGTCACTGAAAACGTATTGCGTCGGCTCCTGCGCATCGTGGGCCACGGCAATGACACCAATGCTCAAGTCACCGATCTGCAGTTGTTCGCCACCGGCCAGGAAGCCCGCGGGCTCGACCGGTTTGCGCATCCCGCGCAGGGTCCCGCGACTGAGGTAGACGGGCAGATTGTAACGCCGAGACAGCAAACCCACGCCATGCACGTGGTCGGCATGTTCGTGGGTCACGAGTATCGCGCTCAGCTGCGCAGGGTCTACACCCAGGCGCAGCAAGCGTTTTTCGGTTTCCCGCAGGGAGAAACCACAATCCACCAGCACATACGTATCAGCGCTGGCTATCAGCGTGCCATTCCCTTGGCTACCGCTGCCGAGAACGGCAAAACGCATTTGATCAGCCCAGGTTGTCCTGAATCACGCTCAACACTTTGCGCGCCACGTCAGCCGGCGCCACGGTGTTGATGTTCTTCTCCACGGTGACCTGGACGTTGTCGCCCACCTTGCTCAGGCGAACCTGATAGCGCTCGGCGCGGGACTCGACTTCTTCCTTGCTCGGCGCACTGCCGAACAGGCTGCTGAAGAACCCTGGCTTGTCGTCCTTCTTCTCGGCTTTTTCAGCGAGGTTGATGTAGTACAGGCCCAGGCTGCGGTTGATGTCTTCAACGCGCCATTCGCCCTGCTCCAGCGCGCGACCGACGCTCGACCAGGCACGATCCAGGTCGGTACCGACGTTCAGCACCGGGTTGCCGCTGCCGTCTTCGCTGAGGCTGACGCGGCTTGGCGCGTCGAAATCGCGAGAAGCCAGCATGGACACCGAACCGCCCTTCTCGGAAATGCGGCTCATGCTCGCCAGCATGTCGTCGACCAGTGCCGCGTCCAGGCCGGTGTTGACCGAGCGATTGGTGAAGGCGACGTCGGCCGTGCTGCCGGCAGGACGCTCGGCGCTGACCACGTAGACTTCACTGGTGTTGCGCTGTACGCCCGGCTCGATGCGCACCCGCACGCGGGTTTCGCTGTCGGTGCTGACGCCGGCTGCGCTCAGGCGCTTGGCCATGGCAGCGGACAATTCGTCGGAACGCTGCCAGGTGGTGGTGAATTCACCGGTTTGCGGGCGCTGCTCGTCCAGGCGGAAACCGTTGTCCTGGAAGAACTGCACGGCCACGGGCCAGACTTCAGCCGCCGGGTTCTGCGCCAGGATCGAGCGCGAATCGCCGCTCTTCTGCAGGGAGTAGGCACTGGCATCGGCTGCGGCCGACAACGGCTGCGGACGAGGCACGATGTATTCGCCCTTGGCGGTGTCATCGGCGACGTTGCGCGGAATCGGCAAGAGCGGATCCAGGCGCTTGGCGGTGGTGACATCCGGCGGCAATTGCATGGGTGCAGTCTGTTGCGCTTCCAGGTAATCGCTACCACGGTCACGGAAATAACCTTCCGGGCCCCAGACCCATCCACAGCCACTGGTGCTGGAGATGATCAAGGCAAGTGCGGAAAGTCCGGCCATTCGCTTCATGCGTTGTACTTCCTCAATTAAACCAGGACGCCGGACTGGCGCATGGCCTGCCGCAGCGGTTCGTGACATTCAGCGCTGAGCCAGGTGAGCGGCAGACGGATACCGTCCGGCATCAGGCCCATCTCATGCAGCGCCCATTTCACGGGAATTGGATTGGACTCGATAAACAGGGTTTTATTGAGTGGCATCAGCTTCTGGTGAATGGCGCGCGCCTTCTCGGCTTCGCCGTTCAGCGCGGCAATGCACAGGTCGGCCATGTCACGCGGGGCAACGTTGGCGGTCACCGAAATGTTGCCCTTGCCACCCAGCAGGATCAGTTCGACAGCGGTGGCGTCGTCACCGGAGATCACCAGGAAGTTGCTGTCGACACCGTCGATGATTGCTTTGGCGCGCTGCAGGTCGCCGGTGGCTTCCTTGATACCGATGATGTTCTTGACGGTCGACAGGCGGATCACGGTCTCGGCCAGCATGTCGCAGGCGGTGCGGCCTGGCACGTTGTAGAGGATCTGCGGGATGTCGACGGCTTCGGCGATCGCCTTGAAGTGCTGGTACAGGCCTTCCTGGGTCGGCTTGTTGTAGTACGGCGTGACCAGCAGGCAAGCATCGGCGCCCGCGGTCTTCGCATTGGTGGTCAGCTCGATCGCCTCGCGGGTCGAGTTGGCGCCGGTGCCGGCGATGACCGGAATGCGACCGTTCACCTGCTTGACTACGCGACGTATCACTTCGATGTGTTCGCTCACATCAAGGGTGGCCGATTCACCTGTGGTGCCGACCGCCACGATGGCGTGGGTGCCGTTTTGCAGGTGAAAGTCCACCAGTTTGCTCAGGCTGTCCCAGTCGAGACGACCTTGTGCATCCATGGGTGTGACCAGTGCCACCATACTGCCCGCAATCATGCAACCGCTCCTGCCGGAAAAAGAGAGCCGTAATGGTACTGGCGCCAAGATGCTTGCACAAGCGAAGTACTGCGCTGCCGCCATTCCCCTTGGCGCCGCTTTTCGCTACCCTTCAGACTTTGATCGATACTGCTAAGCTCGTATTTCGGGTTCGCGCCTCCATTTTCGACATCTCAAGCCCCCGATCCAGGGTTGCCACCCCCGCTCCTGCCGCTCTGGAGCCACGTTGCGACCTTGCGCCCGGGGTTTTGTTGATTCGCATGCGCAGGTTCGTTCCCGGCAAAACCAGCCGATAGAAGTACCGACCGCTCATCGCTTTAGGAATGCTGCATGTCCACCCCCACAGTTCGCGAACAATTCCTTGTCATCAGTGCCCTCGGCGCCAACCCCATGGAGCTGACTAACGTGCTGTGCCGCGCCAGCCATGAAAATCGCTGCGCCGTGGTCACCTCCCGCCTGACGCGTCATGGCGAGTGCAGTGCGCTGGTCCTCGAAATCTCCGGCAGCTGGGACGCCCTGGCTCGCCTGGAGGGCAGCCTGCCCACCCTGGCGAAACGGCATGCCTTCACCGTCAACGTGGTGCGCAGCGCCGCCCTGGAGAACCGTCCCCAGGCCCTGCCCTACGTGGCGTATGTCAGCTCTGCCTACCGCTCGGACATCATCAACGAGCTGTGCCAGTTCTTCATGGACCACAATGTCGAACTGGAAAACCTGACTTGCGACACCTATCAGGCCCCGCAGACCGGCGGCACCATGCTCAATGCCACGTTTACCGTGACCTTGCCGGCCGGTGTGCAGATCAGCTGGTTGCGCGATCAGTTCCTGGACTTCGCCGACGCGCTGAACCTCGATGCCCTGATCGAACCGTGGCGCCCACAGAACCCAATGTAAGGAAGCATTTCATGGCCGTTGCACTCGACCAACCGGTTGCCGACTTCGAAGCACCCGCCACCAGTGGGCAAACCGTGCGCCTGGCGGACCTCAAGGGCAAGCAGGTAGTGATCTACTTCTACCCCAAGGACAGCACGCCGGGCTGCACCACCCAAGGCCAGGGCTTTCGCGACCAACTGGACGCCTTCAAGGCCGCCAACACCGAAGTGTTTGGCGTGTCCCGCGACAGCCTGAAGTCCCACGAGAACTTCAAGGCCAAGCAGGCCTTCACCTTCGAGCTGATCAGCGACAAGGAAGAAGCGCTCTGCCAGCTGTTTGATGTGATCAAGCTGAAAAAGCTCTATGGCAAGGAATACATGGGCGTGGATCGCAGCACCTTTCTCATCGACAAGGACGGGGTGTTGCGCCAGGAATGGCGTGGTGTGAAGGTGCCGGGGCATGTGGATGCGGTTTTGGCGGCGGCTCAGGCTTTGAACAAGGCCTGACTTTATTGGGTGTCTATTCGGACGCCATCGCGAGCAGGCTCACTCCTACAATAGACCGCGTCCGTTCGGACAACTCGGTCAACTGTAGGAGTGAGCCTGCTCGCGATGAGGCCTTGTAACTCACCGCACAACCCAGCAATGGCGATTAAAGCAACGGCGCCACGATCGGCTCCTTGCGCGGCCACGCATCCAGCACGGCCTTGAACAGCGTCGCCAGGGGAATCGCAAAGAACACCCCCCAGAAGCCCCACAGCCCGCCAAACAGCAACACCGCGCAGATGATCGCCACCGGATGCAGGTTCACGGCTTCCGAGAACAGCAGTGGCACCAGCACGTTGCCGTCCAGCGTCTGGATAATCCCGTAGACCGCCATCAGATAGATGAACTGATCGCTCCAGCCCCACTGGAACAGCGCAATCAGGAATACCGGCACGGTCACCACCACCGCCCCGACGTAGGGCACGACCACCGAGATACCCACCAGCAACGCCAGCAGTGCCGCATAGTTGAGCTCCAGGACGACAAAGGCGATGTAGGTCACCCCTCCGCAAATGAAAATCTCGATGACCTTGCCACGGATGTAGTTGGCTATCTGCCGGTTCATCTCATGAGCGACGCGGGTGATCAGCGCCCGCTCACGAGGCAGGTAGCCGCGCACCCACTCGCCGATCATTTGCCGGTCCTTGAGAAAGAAGAACACCAGGATCGGCACCAGCACCAGGTAGATCATGATGTTGACCAGCAGCGGCAGGCTCGACAGCGAAAACGTCAGCGCCCATTGGCCGAACTTGCCGATCTCGCCCCGCGCCACTTCAATGGCCCGCAGCACCTGCTCGTCGGACACCAGATGCGGATAGCGCTCCGGCAGCAGCAGCAACAGCGTCTGCCACTTGGCGAGCATGCCGGGCAATTCGTTGAACAAAGTGATCAGTTGATGCCAGAGCAACGGCACCACGACCACGATGAACACCAGCAGCAATCCCATGAACAGGGCGAAGACCAGCCCCACCGCGACCCCGCCCGGCACGCGCACTCGCTCCAGGCTCACCACCAGGCCTTGCATCAGATAGGCCAGTACCATCCCGGCCAGCACCGGCGCAAGCATGCCGCCCAGGGTCAGCACGGCGGTGAATGCCAGGAACAACAGGACCGCCAGAACCACGGCTTCTTCATCGGAGAAGTAGCGCTGAATCCAGTCGCGCAACACTTTGAACATCAATATTCCTTAGGAACGAACGCAGCAGGTTTCAGGCTTTTTTCAACCAGTAACGGTAAATGCCCGCCTCATCTTCTTCATGAAGCAGCGTATGACCGGCCAAACGGGCAAAGGTGCGGAAATCACGCTGCGAACCCGCATCGGTGGCTATGACCTTGAGCACCGCGCCACTGGCCATCCGGTTGAGTTCCATCTTGGCCTTGAGCAACGGCAGCGGGCAATTGAGGCCACTGGCGTCGAGCTCTACGTCATGGGCTACAGCGTCGATCATTGCATCACTCCGGTTCAGGGGGTTGAGGTGCCTAGAATATCTGGTCGCAAGGCTGGTGTCCGGCTACAGTAAGCTCTTTGTCGACTAAGGCTTTGTGCATGACTTTTTTGCGCCCCACCCTGCTGACGCTCGCTTGCCTGCTTGCCTCACCGGGCTTCGCCGACGACTTGCCGTCACTCGGTGACGCCAGTTCTGCCATCGTCTCGCCGCAACAGGAGTACCAGTTGGGTCGCGCCTGGCTTGCCCTGCTGCGCAGCCAGGTAGCACAGCTCAACGACCCGCAACTCAAGGATTACGTCGAATCCAGCGTCTACCGACTGGTGGAGACCAGCCAGGTCAATGACCGGCGCCTGGAATTCATCCTGATCAACAGCCCACAACTCAACGCGTTTGCGGCGCCCGGCGGGATTGTCGGGGTCAACGGCGGCCTGTTCCTCAATGCGCAGACCGAAGGCGAATATGCCTCGGTACTGGCCCACGAATTGGCTCACTTGTCGCAGCGCCACTTTGCCCGTGGTGTCGAGGCCCAACAGCGCATGCAAGTACCGATGATGGCCGCGCTGCTGGCTGGCATCGTGATTGCGGCGGCCGGTGGCGGCGATGCCGGTATTGCGGCGATTGCAGGCACGCAGGCGGCGGCCATCCAGGAACAGCGGCGGTTCTCTCGCCAGAACGAACAGGAAGCCGACCGTATCGGCCTCCTCAATCTGGAAAAGGCCGGCTACGACCCGCGCTCCATGCCAACCATGTTCGAACGCCTCGGGCGTCAGTACCGTTTCGACGCCAAGCCACCGGAATTCCTGCTGACTCACCCGGTGACCGAATCGCGGATCGCCGACACCCGCAACCGAGCCGAGCAGGCCCCTCAGGGTGGCATCGAAGACTCCCTGCGCTATCAGTTGATTCGGGCACGGGTTCAGCTGATCTATGAAGAAACCCCAGGGCTGGGCGCCAAGCGCTTTCGCGCCCAGCTGGAAGAAAACCCGAAAAACGATGTGGCGCGCTACGGCCTTGCGATTGCACAGATCAAGGGTGGCCAACTGAACGAAGCACGGGAAAACCTCAAGTTGCTGCTGGCCAAGGCGCCGAACGAGATCATCTACAACCTCGCCCAGGTCGATCTGGACATCACCAACAATCGCCTGCCGGATGCACAGTCCCGGGTTGACCGGATGCTGACGCAATACCCCGGCAATTACCCGCTGAACCAGGTGCGCGTCGACCTGCTGCTGAAACAGAACCGCGCCGCCGATGCCGAGAAAGCGCTCGAAGGCCTGCTCAAATCGCGCCCGGACGATCCGGACGTGTGGTATCAGGTTGCGGAAACCCGCGGGCTGTCAGGCAACATCATCGGCCTGCACCAGGCGCGTGCCGAGTATTTCGCGCTGGTGGGCGACTACCGCCAGGCCATCCAGCAACTGGACTTTGCCAAGCGCAAGGCCGGTACCAATTTCCCGCTGTCCTCGCGAATCGATGCCCGCCAGCGCGAGCTGATGGAGCAGGAACGCATGATCAAGGACATGATGGGCTGACAAGTTTTAGCCGCAAAAAAAAACCGCCTCTTTCGAGGCGGTTTTTCATTTAGCGGCCCAGCGGTTTATTCGGCCAACTTGAAGGTAATGAAGCTCGCACGGTTCTGGCGCAGGACGCGCATCGACACCGAGCGATTCTTCGGCAACGCCTTGGCGATGTCCGTGAACTCCTTGGCCGAACCGATCGCCTGATTGTTCAGGTGAGTGATGATATCGCCTGGCTGCAGGCCGATCATCGACGCCGGACCGTCCTGGACTTCCTTGATCACCACGCCGCCCTTGAGGTCGTAGGTTTTCTTCTGCTCGTCCGTCAGTTCCGCCACGGAGACGCCCAGGCGGTTGCTGCTGCGCTCGATGCTCGACAGCGGCAGGTCGTCCAGCTCCTTGCCTTCTTCCGGGATAGCGCCAACCGTCAGCTCGACATTCTTGCGCTTGCCTTCGCGGATCACTTCCAGATTAGCCTTGGAGCCCGCCTTCAACGCGCCCACCAGGTGTGGCAGATCGGCGGACATGACGATCGGCTGACCATTCATGGTCAGGATCACATCGCCTACCTGCAGCCCGCCCTTGGCAGCCGGGCCGTCATCCTGGATCTGGGCGACCAGCGCGCCGGCCGGCTTGTCCAGCCCGAACGATTCGGCCAGGTCCTTGTTCACTTCCTGGATCACCACGCCCAACCAGCCACGGCTGACCTTGCCACCGCTTTTCAGCTGATTGGAAACGTCCATCGCCACGTCGATAGGGATCGCGAACGATACGCCCATGAAGCCGCCGGAACGGGTGTAGATCTGCGAGTTGATCCCGACCACCTCACCATTGAGGTTGAACAGCGGCCCACCCGAGTTACCCGGGTTGATCGGCACGTCGGTCTGGATGAACGGCACATAGTTTTCATTCGGCAGGCTGCGACCGACGGCACTGACGATGCCCTGGGTCACGGTATGGTCAAAACCGAATGGCGAGCCGATTGCCACGACCCATTGCCCGGCCTTCAGATCCTGGGACTTGCCCAGCTTCAGGACCGGAAGATCCTTGGCGTCGACTTTCAGCAGCGCCACATCGGATCGTGGATCGGTGCCGATCAGCTTGGCCTTCATTTCACTGCGGTCGGACAGACGCACGAGGATTTCGTCGGCATCGGCGATCACGTGATTATTGGTCAGGATGTAGCCGTCAGGCGAAATGATGAACCCCGAACCCAACGATTGCGCTTCGCGCTGACGGTCGCCACGGGGCGATCGAGGCTGCGGCGGCATGCCGCGCTCGAAAAACTCGCGCAGCATCGGCGGCAAGCCTTCGAGGTCTGGCATCTGCTGGCTCACTTTGCGGTCAGGCAGCTTTTGCGTGGTACTGATGTTCACCACCGCAGGCGACGCCTGTTCGACCAGTTGCGTGAAGTCAGGCAATTCGACCGCTTGAACAGCGACCGCCTGACCGAGCACCAGCACGGTGGCAAAAATGGAGAGATAAGACTTCAAGCGTGGTATCGACATACGGCTCCCGTTACGACGAGCATGGTTAAGCGATATGGAGCAAGGAACACCGGGAACGATACGCCGGTATTTTTGTTCCGGGAACAACAAACAAGGCCAGAGCCGAGGGGCTCTGACCTATAAAAAATATTGGGGGGATTTGCAAATTGAAATGCTCACGAAACATTTCGATTTCACGTCACTGCTGGGTTGCAGCGGCGTCGGTGCGCATGGATAAGGCAATCCGTTCAGCGGTGCCGATCGGGATCTCGCCCACCACAGTTACCACCATCTCGCCTTGCGGGGTGCTCAGGCGCCGGGAGACGGCAGCGGTTGGACCCAGTTGAGTACGGGTGTCGGCGGCCCCGCCTCCACTCAAAGGCTCGAGGAACACTGAAAACCGCGCCAGGCCATCGTCATACATCAAGCTGTTGACCAGGGCCTTGGTCTCTGGATCCTTGCGGGCCGTACTGCTGGTCAGTTCGAAACCCGGTGGCAACCAGTCCGAATGCCAGACACGTGCTTCCTTGACCGTGGAAGCCTTGTCGCTGTCGAGCTTCACCGGCTTGCAGTCGGCGCCCGGCTGCAGGTCACTGTCGCTCGGGAGTGCAACGGGGTCGAGGCGAGTGAACTGGAAGCGCTCCAGCAGCCGCCCTTTGTCATCCAGCAGCAATGACTTGAGAGGCAGGCCGGTCTGTTGATCAAGATGCAGTTCAAAACCGTAGCGGTGCTGGTCACGCGGCGTCAGCGAGACGATCACGGCGGGGCGACCGGCCACGCGCGACTTGCCGATGACAGCAAGGTCATACCAATTCTTGAGCTTCTGGGGATCGAGTGCGCGAGCTGCGGAGTTGGAGGAATCCCCCAGCCCTGCCATCAGGTTGCCGCTGACGCACTGAGTCTGACCATCAATGCGTACGACTTCCTGAGCGGAGCCGTCGAGCTGGATCAAGCGCTCGCGGACCTGGCCATCCTGGACGCGGTGCCAGATGTTGTGGGTAGAAAAACTACCATTACGCTCGTAGACGAAAGTACCTTGAAAGCTTTGCTGCTGCTCGGCCTGGCCCAGACGGGTCAACCAGTCTTGAGCCTGATCGGCGTGGGCTGGAACAATGAACCAGCCACTGAGCAATAGCGTAAGTAGAGGTATGGCGCGCATGATCCTCCTTAACGGTTTTCCAGGCTTGCTGCACGAGCGTAAGGCAGAGCGCTCTCAGTACCTTTCAATGCAGCCTGTTGAGCATGTTGGCGCAAGTAGCCTGGCAAACGCTGATCGTTCCAGCCTGGCTGACCTTGCAATACGCCATTGGCCATTGGGCCCGTGGCTTCCGAACTCTCATTGTAGCCTGCCAGAACAGCCGGGCCCTTGACTTGTGGAACAGCCAAGCCTGGTTGAGTGGATTGCTGCGCCAGTTCGACGCCAGCGATCTCGTCCTGGTTGTACAGCCGAACACCTGCCAGTACCGCCAGGGTCACCGAAGCGGCAACCGCCAGACGACCCAGGCTGCGCCATGGACCACGGGTGGCTTTTGCCGGTACGGCTTCGTCAGCCAACGCAGCAGAAACAGCCGCGGCAATATCAAGGCGTGGCAGCAGGAGATCCTTGTGCATCACCGCCCGAGCGATCTGATAACGAGCCCAGGTTTCACGGGTTTCAACATCGTCGCAGGCATTCAATACCCGACGCAATTCCAATTCGTCCGCTTCGTTATCCATCACTGCGGACAGCGATTCCTGCAGGGCTTCACGACTCATGGCGTTCCTCTCTTGGCTGTCGCCGCTGTCTTTAGTTTTCCTGCAACAACGGCTGCAGGGCTTTATCGATGGCCTCCCGGGCGCGGAAAATCCGGGAGCGCACGGTACCCACCGGACATTGCATGACGCTCGCGATGTCCTCGTAACTCAGACCATCAAATTCACGTAAAGTTAAAGCCGTACGTAAATCTTCTGGCAGTTGCTGAATGGTTCGATGGACGGTGCCTTCGATCTCATCCCGCAGCAAAGCCCGTTCTGGCGACTCGAGATCCTTGAGGCCATGATCGCCATCGTAGAACTCTGCATCCTCGGAACTGACATCGCTATCCGGCGGCCGACGGCCGCGTGAAACCAGATAGTTCTTCGCCGTGTTGATGGCGATGCGGTAAAGCCACGTATAAAACGCGCTGTCTCCGCGAAAATTACCAAGTGCGCGATAGGCCTTGATAAAGGCTTCCTGCGCTACATCCTGGGCTTCATGGGTGTCGTGCACGAATCGCACGATCAACCCGAGAATTTTGTGCTGATATTTCAGCACTAGCAGATCGAATGCGCGCTTGTCGCCGCGCTGAACGCGTTCGACCAGCTGCTGATCCTCTTCCTGGGTTAGCATGAACACTCCTCGATAAGCTCGGAGGAGGCTTGCATTACTGAACGACCGGGCTTGTAAACATAGACTCGGGCTTTTCGCAAAAGTTCTCCCCCTCCAGGCAAGTTTCCTGCGGGCTCTGATTCGGCACGCACGAAAAACGCAGCGCGAGATTCCCCGGCTGCGCGAATAATCTTGTCATCGGTTTGATCGGCATGGATCCAACCGCGATCCTGCGACGAAACCGACACTGTCCCTTGAATCAGGCAACCGTCTATTGATCTTGGGCCTTTGGCAAAAGTTCAAATATTTATAGTTGCGCAGAACCGACATTGTGCAACCCTGAAGCGAAAAAGAGTGTTAAATCCACGATACAGTTCGCTTGTCGCCGAACCGGTGGTAAAAACATCCGACGAAGCGACAGCGGTTTTCCGTCACAGTAGTTTCACAATGCCATATCGGCTCGGCTATTGTGCCGCTCCCCCCCTCTATATACTAGTGGGCTGTGCGGCTGCCGGGCATGCCTGTCCAGATGTCTGGCGCCTACCCCGACCCGGGTCGCTTTGAGCGGAATCCTGAAATGAGCCAACAGTTTCAACACGATGTCCTGGTAATTGGCAGCGGTGCTGCCGGCTTGAGCCTTGCGCTGACCTTGCCCGGTCATTTGCGCATCGCCGTATTGAGCAAAGGCGACCTCGCCAATGGCTCGACGTTCTGGGCCCAGGGCGGGGTCGCCGCCGTTCTGGATGATACCGACACCGTCGAGTCCCACGTCGATGACACCCTCAACGCCGGCGGCGGGTTGTGCCATGAAGACGCCGTGCGCTTCACCGTCGAGCACAGCAAAGAGGCCATTCAATGGCTTATTGACCAAGGTGTACCCTTCACCCGCGACGAGCAGTCCGGCACCGAAGACGGCGGATTCGAGTTCCACCTGACCCGTGAAGGCGGTCACAGCCATCGCCGTATCATCCATGCAGCCGACGCCACCGGGGCGGCGATTTTCCGAACCTTGCTCACCCAGGCCCAACAACGGCCCAACATCGAGTTGCTGGAGCAGCGGGTCGCGGTCGACCTGATTACCGAAAAGCGCCTGGGCCTTGAAGGCGATCGTTGCCTGGGCGCCTACGTGCTCAATCGCGGCACCGGCGAAGTCGACACCTACGGCGCCCGCTTTGTGATCCTTGCCACCGGCGGCGCAGCCAAGGTCTACCTCTATACCAGCAACCCCGATGGCGCCTGCGGTGATGGCATTGCCATGGCCTGGCGCTCGGGCTGCCGGGTGGCGAACCTGGAATTCAACCAGTTCCACCCCACCTGCCTGTATCACCCGCAAGCCAAGAGCTTCCTGATCACCGAGGCCCTGCGGGGAGAAGGTGCGCACCTGAAGCTGCCCAATGGCGAGCGCTTCATGCAGCGCTTCGACCCACGGGCCGAACTGGCGCCACGGGACATCGTCGCCCGGGCCATCGACCATGAGATGAAGCGACTGGGCGTTGACTGCGTGTACCTGGACATCAGCCACAAGTCCGAAGCGTTCATCAAGTCGCACTTCCCGACGATGTACGAACGTTGCCTCGAGTTTTCCATCGACATCACCAAGCAGGCGATCCCGGTGGTTCCGGCGGCGCATTACACCTGTGGCGGCGTCATGGTCGATCAACGGGGCCGCACCGATGTGCCGGGGCTGTACGCGATCGGCGAAACCAGCTTCACCGGCCTGCACGGTGCCAACCGCATGGCCAGCAACTCATTGCTCGAATGCTTCGTCTACGCCCGATCTGCCGCGACTGACATCCTCGAACAGTTGCCACAGGTGCCGGCACCTGCTGCCCTTCCCGCCTGGGACGCAAGCCAGGTGACCGATTCCGATGAAGACGTGATCATTGCGCACAACTGGGATGAGCTGCGGCGATTCATGTGGGACTACGTCGGCATCGTGCGCACCAGCAAGCGCCTGCAACGGGCCCAGCACCGCGTGCGTTTGCTGCTCGACGAGATCGACGAGTTCTACAGCAACTACAAGGTCAGCCGGGACTTGATCGAACTGCGCAACCTGGCCCAGGTGGCCGAACTGATGATTCGCTCAGCGATGGAGCGCAAGGAAAGTCGCGGCCTGCATTACACCCTCGATTATCCGCAGATGCTGCCGGTTGCCCTGGACACTATCCTGGTGCCGTCCACCTACGCCGAGTGAACTTGAGCCGTACCCGCAGGCGTCGGTGCACATCCGACGCCTGCGAATCCCGGGGCACGCAAAGGGTCCTGACGTACCGCTCGCCCCGCAGGCGAAAACGTAGCACCACCGCCAGCGGCAGTGCGAGGCTGTCTGGACGCAGTTGCACCGGCTGCCATCCCCGCGCCTGACTCCACAGCTGCCAGCCATCGGCATCGCGACGCAAGCCGCAAAATGCTTGCGGGTGCGTCAACAGGATCTGCCGAGGCAATACCCATACGCCATGCAGCAGGCAGCATAAAGCGCCAGGCAGGCTGGCCCAGAGTGGCATGGAGAGAAGAAACAGCGAACCCAGCGCGACCAGCTGGGCCACAAGATACGCCGCCAGCAACTGCCGTGAGGCATGCCAGCGGCATTCGAACCCGTTACTTGGGCTGGACACGATCCAGGATCATGCGAACCATGCGCTGAAGCTCCGGATCTTCCGATTCGGCGCGTTCCATGAACCAGCCGAACATGTCCTGATCTTCGCATTCGAGCAGCCTGACGTAGCAGGCGCGATCAACTTCGTTGAGGTGCGGATAAACCTCTTTCACAAACGGCACCAGCAACACGTCAAGCTCAAGCATGCCGCGGCGGCTGTGCCAGTAGAGGCGATTCAGTTCAACATCTTCGACCATGGAGCGCTCCTCAAATAGGCCGCAAGTATACAGCCCCGCGCCTCATCGAACAGTCGGCTTTGGTCGGGCACCGACGATCCTTTGTGAACTACCCATTTCAAGGGCAGCCCCTTATCATGTCCGCCAGACTCTTTACCCTGCGATGACCCATGGCCGATTCTGCTTTTTTCTGCACGCTGTCTCATGAAGGTGTTTTGGCGGTCCGCGGTGCGGACGCCGGCAAATTCCTGCAAGGCCAACTGACCTGCAACCTCAATTACCTGAGCGACACCCGGGCCAGCCTTGGTGCGCGCTGCACGCAGAAAGGCCGGATGCAGTCGAGCTTCCGCATCCTGCTCGAAGGCGACGGCGTACTCCTGGCCATGGCCAGCGAGTTGCTCGAACCACAATTGGCGGACCTGAAAAAATACGCGGTGTTTTCCAAGTCAAAGTTGACCGATGAAAGCGCTGCCTGGGTTCGTTTCGGCATCGAGCAGGGCGATGGGGCCTTGAAAAGCCTCGGCCTTGAGCTGCAGGCAGACACCGACAGCGTCGTGCGTAATGACGGTTTGATCGCCATTCGCGTCTCGCCCGGCCGCGCCGAGCTGTGGGTGGCCGCCGACCAAGCCGATGACATCAAAAGCAAGCTGTCCGCCCTGCTGCGTGAAGGTGAGCTCAATCAATGGCTACTGGGTCAGGTGCGTGCCGGGATCGGCCAGGTGATGCCCAGCACCCGTGAGCTGTTCATCCCGCAGATGCTCAATCTGCAGGCCGTCGGTGGCGTGAGTTTCAAGAAAGGCTGCTATACCGGCCAGGAAATCGTCGCGCGCATGCAGTACCTGGGCAAACTCAAACGCCGCCTGTATCGCCTGCAACTGGATGGCGGCGAACTGCCGGAACCCGGCACCCAGCTGTTTGCCCCCAGTCACGGCAGCTCGATCGGTGAAGTGGTGCTGGCCGCCAATGCCGCCAGCCACATCGAACTGTTGGCGGTGTTGCAAGCCGAAGCAGCAGAAGCCGGCGACATCCATCTGGGCGCACTCGACGGCCCGGCCCTGCACCTGCTCGACCTGCCGTACCAACTGGACCGCGATCGCGAAATCCAGCGTTAACCGCATGGCAACACCTAGAGAAGCGTAATGAGTGAGCTGGCGGAAAGGGTCCAACAGGATTTGGTTGAGGCCATCGATAACGATGACCTAGTTCTGCCAACGTTACCGGAAGTGGCCTTGCAGATTCGCAAGGCCGCCGAAAATCCGGAAATAAGCATCGGTAGCTTGAGCAAAGTGATTGGCCGCGATGCCGCGCTGTCGGCGCGGCTGATCAAGGTGGTCAATAGCCCACTGCTGCGCGCGGCGCAGGAAGTCACCGATTTGCACACGGCGATCACGCGCCTGGGCATCAACTACAGCAGCAACCTGGCCATCGGCCTGGTCATGGAACAGATTTTCCATGCCCGTTCCACGGTGGTGGAACAGAAGATGCGAGAGGTCTGGCGCAAAAGCCTGGAAATCGCCGGTGTCAGCTATGCGCTGTGCCGCAACTATACCCAGCTCAAGCCGGATAAGGCGGCCCTTGGCGGACTGGTGCACCAGATCGGGGTATTGCCGATCCTGACGTACGCTGAAGATCACTATGAACTGTTGTCCGATCCGGTCAGCCTCAACCATGTGATCGAGCGCATTCACCCGTTGCTCGGCGACAAGCTGCTCAGGGTTTGGGAGTTTCCGGACATGCTGGTACAGGTGCCCAGGTTGTACCTGAATTTCAAGCGACAGTCCGCGCAGATCGATTACGTCGACCTGGTGCAGGTGGCCAGCCTGTATTGCTACAAGGACACCGATCATCCGATCTCGCGAATCGATCCTTTCAGCGTCCCGGCCTTCGTCAAGCTGGGGATTGATCCGGACAACAAGGCGATGTGTGCGGATCTGGAAGAAACGCGGTTGATGTTTTACTGATCCCATACCGCGTCGCCCCAATCGCCAGCAGGCTGGCTCCCACATGGGATCTCTGTAGCACCATAGATCCCTGTGGGAGCCAGCCTGCTGGCGATAGGGCCAGAACAGGCACCATCAATCCCCGGCTATAAAACTCACCCGCACCTTCAACCCCGCCCGCTCGCCATCATGCAGGCTGATCTGCGCCAGGTGCGCGCGGCAGATCTCGCCGACGATCGCCAACCCCAGCCCCGACCCGGCCACCTGCTGATTGCGCCGGTAAAAGCGCTCGAACACGCGATCACGCTCATCAAGGGGAATGCCCGGACCGTCGTCCTCGACCTCCAGCACCGCCGGGGCCGAAACCCGCAAGATCACGTTGCCACCGGCCGGCGTATGGGCCAGCGCGTTATCCACCAGATTGCTCAACAGTTCATTGAGCAGCGTCGGTTCGCCGCGCAACCAGACCGGCTCATCAGCCTCCAGCGCCAGGGCCACGCCGCGTTTATGGGCCAGCGGCGCCATGGCCATGCCCAGTTCACGCGCCAATTGACTGAGGTCGAGCAATTGCGCGCCCCCCTCGGCGATCGCCCTGGCGCCGTTTTCCACCCGGGCCAGCGAGAGCAATTGATTGGCCAGGTGGGTCAGGCGATCAGTGCCCTGGGCAGCGGTTTCCAGCGTACTGCGCCAGGTTTGCGGCTCGCTCGAGCGCAAGCCCAGCTCCAGCCGCGCCTTGAGAGCCGCCAACGGCGTGCGCAATTCATGGGCGGCATCGGCGATGAATTGCGCCTGCTTCTCGAACTGCCCGCGCAGGCGCTCGGTGAAATGATTGAGCGCACGCACAAGTGGCCACAACTCGCGCTGCACTTCCACCAGGGGCAACGGCCGCAGGTCATCCGGCTGGCGTTCCTCCACTGCCGTACGCAAACGCTCCAGCGGGCGCAGCGCGGCACTGACCGCAAACCAGACGATCATCAGTGCCCCGACCGCCAGCATGCCCAGGCGCAACAAGGTATCACCGGCCAGGCTGCGGGCCATGCTGACGCGGGCCTCATCGGTCTCCGCCACACGGATTTCCGCCATGCCATTCATGTTCGGCTCGCTGACCGCCTTGAGCAGGCTGACCACGCGCACGTTCTGCCCCTGGTAAGTCGCGTTGTAGAAACGCGCCAGCGCCGGGTAGTTGTCGGTGCGCGGTGTACCGGGCGGCGGCGCCGGCAGGTTTTCATAGCCGGAGATCAGCTTCTGGTTGATGTCGTTGACCAGGTAGAAAATACGCCCCGCGCTGTCGTAGGCGAACGTATCGAGGGCCACGTAAGGCACGTCCAGGCTGAGGCTGCCATCACGCTCGGACAGGCCGGCGGCAATGGTCCGCGCCGAGGCCAGCAACGTGCGGTCATAGGCCGTGTCGGCCGCTTCGCGACCGTTCCAGTAAGCGCTCAAGCCGCTGGCCAGCATCAACACCACCAGCAACAACGCCAGGTTCCACAGCAACCGCCAACGCAGGCTGCTGGCCTTATGCATCACGGCTTTCCAGCAAATAACCGAGACCGCGGAACGTCACGATGGCCACCGGATGGCCGTCGAGTTTCTTGCGCAAGCGGTGTACGTAGATTTCGATGGCATCGGGACTGGCCTCTTCGTCCAGGCCGAAGACCTGTGAAGCCAGTTGTTCCTTGCTCATCACCCGGCCGGGACGGGCGATCAAGGCTTCGAGTACCGCCTGCTCGCGGGAGGTAAGGGTCAGCAGTTCCTCGCCGAGGGTGAAGCGCCGGGTCTCCAGGTCGTAGGCCAGCACACCACAGCGCTGCAGGCGTTCGCCACCCAACACACTGCGGCGCAACAAGGCCTTGACCCGGGCTTCGAGCTCGGTGAGTTCAAAAGGCTTGGCCAGGTAGTCGTCGGCACCCAGGTTCAGGCCATGGACCCGGTCCTTGACGTCGCTGCGGGCGGTCAGCATCAACACCGGCAGGTTCTTGCCCCGGGCACGCAGGCGCGCCAGCACTTCGAAACCATCCATGCGCGGCAGGCCGACGTCGAGAATCGCCATGGCGTATTCCTCGCTACCCAGCGCCAGGTCGGCCGCGACGCCGTCGTGCAGCACATCCACGGTCAGGCCGGTGCTCTTGAGCGCCTGGGCGACACTTTCGGCGAGCTGCAGATGGTCTTCGACGAGCAGGACACGCATTGGATGATTACCTCGTTCAGGGATGGCCGACGCCATTGTTTGGCGCGGAGTTTACAGCGGCATCCGCCGCTGTGAAGTCCGAAAAACCGTGAAAGCCCGATGAAAGGTTAGCGAAAGGTTGAGTGGTTAGAGTCAGGTTACGGGATGTTTCGACCTGACATTCCAACCCTTGTCTGCACCTGCTGTGAAATGTAGCTCCCGAAAAACGCCATGAAGCGTTTTCGCCAATAAGAACAATAACCGAGGTACTGCACCATGCTGTCCATACAGCTCCAGGTTTGCCCACATCGCCCTTCCCTGCAATTCCCGTCGTTCATACTTGCCAGCGCCGAAGCCGGCTGCCCGTCGTTCAGTCCCTGCGGATTTGAATGCGCCAGCACCGCGCGAAATCGTCGCACCTGAATCATCCCGAAAAACAAAAACTCCTGTGGAGACAAAAATGAATCGTTCACTGCGCCGTTTCGCCCTCGCCGCCAGCTGCGTGCTGTTTGCCGGCCACCTGATGGCCGAGCCCAAACGCCCGGAATGCATCGCACCGGCCTCGCCCGGCGGCGGTTTCGACCTGACCTGCAAACTGGCGCAGAGCGCGCTGATCAATGAAAAGCTGCTGACCAAACCGATGCGTGTGACCTACATGCCCGGCGGTGTCGGTGCGGTGGCGTACAACGCCGTAGTCGCCCAGCGCCCGGCGGATGCCGGCACGCTGGTGGCCTGGTCCAGCGGTTCCCTGCTGAACCTGGCCCAGGGCAAGTTCGGCCGTTTCGATGAAAACAACGTGCGCTGGCTCGCCGCCGTTGGCACCAGCTACGGCGCCATCGCGGTGAAAAGCGATTCACCCTACAAGACCCTGGACGATCTGGTACAGGCACTGAAGAAAGATCCGAGCAAAGTGGTGATCGGCTCCGGCGGCACCGTCGGCAGCCAGGACTGGATGCAGACTGCCCTGATCGCCAAGGCCGCCGGGATCAACCCGCGCGACCTCCGCTACGTGGCCCTCGAAGGCGGCGGTGAAATCGCCACCGCCCTGCTCGGCGGTCACATCCAGGTCGGCAGCACCGACATCTCCGACTCCATGCCGCACATCCAGAGCGGTGACATGCGACTGCTGGCGGTGTTCTCCGACAAGCGCCTGGACGAGCCGGAAATGAAAGACATTCCGACCGCCAGGGAACAAGGCTATGACATCGTCTGGCCGGTGGTGCGCGGCTTCTACCTCGGGCCGAAAGTCAGCGATGAAGACTACGCCTGGTGGAAAGACTCCTTCGACAAACTGCTGGCCTCGCCTGAGTTCGCCAAGCTGCGCGATCAGCGTGAACTGTTCCCGTTCGCCATGACCGGCCCGGAGCTGGACACCTACGTGAAGAAGCAGGTGGCGGACTACAAAGTGCTGGCCAAAGAGTTCGGCCTGATCCAGTGATCGTCTCTGTCTAGCGGCCACGGCTGGCGATTGCTCAGCCGTGGCCCAGGAGTTCCCCATGCTCTTACAACGCATTTTTGCTTCGGTGCTGTTGCTGGCCTGCCTGAGCCTCGTGGCGATGGCCTGGCCCTACCAGGCACCTTTTTCCTACGAACCGATCGGCCCGCGCGCCTTCCCCCTGCTGATGCTGGGGCTGATGGGCCTGGCGCTGGTGTACATGGTGTATCGCCCCTCGGCCATCAAGCACACCGATGAAGACCCACCGATGGACCGCGAAACCCTGACCAAGATCGGTGTTTGCGTGCTGTTGCTGCTGGTCTTCGCCGGGCTGTTCGAACCCTTGGGCTTCATCCTCAGCAGCATGCTGGTGGGCATTCCCATGGCGCGCCTGTACGGCGGGCGCTGGTTGCCGGGCGCGGTGATCATCAGCCTGATGAGCGTCGGCCTGTACCTGCTGTTCGACAAAGTCATGGACGTGCCACTGCCGCTGGGCCTGCTCGACGTTCTGGAGAACTGATATGGATACGCTTGGTTACTTGAGTCACGGCTTCGGCGTCGCACTGACCCCTTACAACCTGGTGACCGCACTCAGCGGTACATTGATCGGTACCGTCGTCGGCTTGCTGCCGGGACTGGGTCCGATCAACGGCGTTGCGTTGCTGATCCCGATTGCCTTCGCCCTGGGCTTGCCGCCGGAATCGGCGCTGATCCTGCTGGCGGCGGTGTACCTGGGCTGCGAATACGGCGGCCGGATCAGCTCGATCCTGCTGAACATTCCGGGCGAAGCCTCCACCGTGATGACCACCCTCGATGGCTACCCGATGGCCCGTCAAGGCTTGGCCGGTGTGGCGTTGTCGCTGTCGGCGTGGAGTTCGTTCATCGGCGCCTTCATTGCCACCTGCGGGATGGTGGTGTTCGCCCCGATGCTGGCGAAATGGGCGATTGCCTTCGGCCCGGCGGAATACTTCGTGCTGATGGTGTTTGCGATCGTCTGCCTCGGCGGCATGGCCGGGGATCGACCGCTGAAGACATTCATCGCGGCACTGATCGGGTTGTTCCTGTCCACCGTCGGCATCGATGCCAACAGCGGCGTGTACCGCTTCACCGGCGACAACATCCACCTCACCGACGGCATTCAATTCGTGGTGCTGGTGCTGGGCCTGTTCTCCATCAGCGAAATCCTGTTGCTGCTGGAAAAAACCCACCGCGGCCAGGAAGCCTTCCAGGCCACCGGGCGCATGCTGTTCAACTTCAAGGAAGCCGCCTCGGTGTTCTGGGTGAACATGCGTTGTGGCGTGCTCGGCTTCATCATGGGCGTGTTGCCGGGGGCCGGCGCGACGCTGGCCAGTGCCGTGGCCTACATGACCGAAAAACGCATTGCCGGCCCGAACGGTAAATTTGGCCAGGGCGACAAGCGCGGCCTGGCGGCCCCGGAAACCGCTATCGGCGCCGAAGCCTGTGGCGCGCTGGTGCCGATGCTGACCCTCGGCGTTCCAGGCTCAGGCACCACGGCGGTGATGATCGGCGCCCTCTCGCTGTACAACATCACCCCGGGCCCGCTGCTGTTCCAACAGCAACCGGACATTGTCTGGGGCCTGATCGCGTCGTTGTTCATCGCCAACATCATGCTGGTGATCCTCAACATCCCGATGATCCGCATCTTCACCAAGATCCTCGCCGTGCCGAACTGGGCACTGGTGCCGATGATCGCGATCATCACCGCCATCGGCGTCTACGCTGTGCACGCCACCACGTTCGACCTGTTCCTGATGATCGGTATCGGCATCTTCGGCTATATCCTGCGCAAGCTGGACTTCCCCTTGTCGCCGGTGCTGCTGGGCTTCATCCTCGGTGGCTTGATGGAACAGAACCTGCGTCGGGCCCTTTCGATCTCCAACGGTTCGTTGGACATCCTCTGGTCGAGCGGGATCACCGTCGGTGTCTGGGGGTTGATCGTGGTCATGCTGCTGGTGCCGATCGTGCGGATCTGGCGAAAACGTTCGGTTGCACGGCGCGTTATCGCCGATGTGTGATCGAACACCTTTCAAAGCCTGGTGGGGTACCCCGCTGGTCGGCCTGCTGGGCGGTTTCCTCGCCAGCCAGGTCGGCTGGCCGCTGCCGTGGATGGTCGGCTCGTTGCTGGCGATCATCCTGGTGCGCTGCCTGACACCCTGGCAACTGGCGGAAATCCCTGGCGGACGCAAGTGCGGCCAGTGGATCGTCGGTATCGGCATCGGCCTGCACTTCACCCCGGTGGTGATGGAGCAGGTGCTGAGTCATTTCGGCTTGATCTTCTTCGGTGCGTTGGTCACCAGCCTCTCGGCGGTGGTCGGGGTCTGGCTGATGCGCCGCACCGGTGAAGATCGCGCCACTGCATTTTTTTCCAGCATGCCCGGCGGTTCCGGCGAAATGGTCAACCTCGGTGCACGTAATGGCGCGGTGCTCAGCCGGGTGGCCGCGGGACAGAGTTTGCGGGTACTGGTGGTGGTCCTTTGCGTTCCGGCAGCGTTCAAATACCTGCTGGGTGACGGCACACCGATTTCCCACGCCGGCAGCATCGATTGGCGCTGGCTGGCGGTGTTGTTTCCGGCAGGGGCGGCGGCGGCCTGGATCTGGGAACGCCTGCGTCAACCCAATCCCTGGCTGTTCGGGCCTTTGCTGGTCAGTGCCGCAGTGAGCATCGGTTGGGACTTGCATATCGGCTTGCCCAACGGCGGCAGCCAGATCGGCCAATGGCTGATCGGCAGCGGCCTGGGCTGTCACTTCAATCGGCAGTTTTTCCGTCGCGCGCCGTCGTTCATGGGGCGGACCTTGATCGGCACGGTGCTGACCATGCTGATCGCCACGGCGGCTGCGCTGGGGCTGAGTGCGCTGACCCACCTGGACTTGCGCTCGCTGACCCTGGGCATGATGCCCGGCGGGATCGCCGAAATGAGCCTGACGGCCGAAACCTTGCAGCTGTCGGTGCCGTTGGTGACGGCGATGCAGGTGATGCGATTGTTGTTCGTATTGTTTCTGGCGGAGCCGTTGTTCAAGTACTGGAACCGCAATCCGGAGTAAGACCGAGTCGACTTCATCGCGAGCAGGCTCACTCCTACAAGTGGAATGCATTTTCCTGTAGGAGTGAGCCTGCTCGCGATGGGGCCAGTCCGGCTACCCCATCAAACCGGTGGCAACCGCCACTCGATCGGCGTCTCGCCATTCTGCTCCAGGAACTTGTTGGTCCGGCTGAAGTGCCCGCACCCGAGGAAGCCACGATAGGCCGACAGCGGTGACGGGTGCACCGAGGTCAGCACCAGATGCTTGGTAGCATCGATCAGCTTCTGTTTGCTCTGGGCATGGGCGCCCCACAGCATGAACACCAGATGCGGCTGTCGCTGGCTGACCACTTCGATGACCCGGTCGGTGAAAAACTGCCAACCCTTGTCCTTGTGCGCGTTGGCGTTGGCACGCTCCACGGTCATGGTGGTATTGAGCATCAGCACGCCCTGCTCGGCCCAGCTTTGCAGGTAGCCGTGGCTGGGGATGTCGATGTTCAGGTCGCGCTTCAACTCCTTGTAGATATTGACCAACGACGGCGGCGCCGGCACACCCGGTTGCACCGAAAAGCACAGGCCGTGGGCCTGACCCGGGCCGTGATAGGGGTCCTGGCCGAGAATGACCACCTTGACCTTGTCCAGCGGCGTGGAATTGAGCGCGTTGAAGATCATCGGGCCCGGCGGATAGATTTCCTTGCCCGCCGCCCGCTCGTCCTGGAGAAACTTTCGCAACTCTGCCATGTAGGGCTGGTCGAATTCGGCACGCAGTGCCTCCTTCCAGCTCGGTTCGAGTTTGATACGGTCGTCAGCAGTCATGGTTACATCCGGCAAAAACAATGGGGCGAACCCTAGGAAAGCCCATCACGCTTGTCAATTGATCTGACGCCGATCCGGCACTTTCCCCCACAGCGATCATACTTAACCCTCAAATTCCCGAGCGAGGTCACGATGAATCTGCACTTCGAAGAACTCACCGGCACGGACGGCGCCCGCATCGGCATTGCCACCCTGGATGCGGAAAAATCGTTGAACGCCCTGTCCCTGCCGATGATCAACGCCCTGCGCGACCGGTTGGACGCCTGGGCCAAGGAACCGCAAATTGTTTGCGTCCTGCTGCGCGGCAAGGGCATCAAGGCTTTCTGCGCCGGCGGTGAGGTGCGCAGCCTGGTCGAGGCCTGTCGTGCCCACCCGGGTGAAGTGCCGACGCTGGCCGCGCACTTCTTCAACTCGGAATATCGCCTGGACTTCAGCCTGCACACCTATCCCAAACCGTTGATTTGCTGGGGCCACGGCTATGTGCTCGGCGGCGGCATGGGCCTGTTGCAGGGGGCAAGCATTCGCATCGTCACGCCGAGCAGTCGCCTGGCGATGCCGGAGATCAGTATCGGCCTGTATCCGGACGTGGGCGCAAGTTGGTTTCTGTCGCGCCTGCCGGGCAAGCTCGGCTTGTTTCTCGGCCTGACCGGTGCCCATATGAACGGTCGTGATGCGATCGATCTGGACCTGGCCGACCGCTTCCTGCTCGACGAACAACAGGAAGACCTGATCGAAGGCCTGCTGCAGTTGAATTGGCAGGAGCAGACGCCGATGCAGCTCAACAGCCTGCTCAAGGCCTTGCAGCAGAAAGCCGTTGCGCAAATGCCCCAGGCCCAGTGGCTGCCGCGCCGCGAGCAGATCGATGAACTGCTGGATGTCAGTGATGTGCGTTGCGCCTGGAAGGCCATTGGCACGCTGCGCGATCACACCGACCTGCTGCTCAACCGCGCTGCGCGGACCATGAGCGAGGGCTCGCCGCTGACCGCTCATCTTGTCTGGGAGCAGATCAAACGTGCCCGGCACCTGTCACTGGCGCAAGTCTTCCAGATGGAATACACACTGAGCCTCAACTGCTGTCGTCATCCGGAATTCAGCGAAGGGGTGCGTGCGCGGTTGATCGACAAGGATCAGAAGCCGCACTGGCACTGGCCGGACGTCAACACCGTGCCGGATGCGGTGGTGGAGGCGCATTTCCATAAAACCTGGGAAGGTCGGCATCCATTGGCGGACTTGTCGGAATACTGAACAACTGTGGGAGCCTGATGACTCCCACAGAAATGGCGTTCAAACCGGACTAACGGTGATTACCCCGGCCGTCGTGATCGCCGCGGCCATTGCGGCCACCTCTACGATCGTGATTGTCGTTTCGGCCACGACGATGGTCATTGTCCCAGCCGCCACGATTACGACCGTCCCAACCCTGGTTCTGATGCACCCTGTAGTCCGGCCGGGACTGATAGTAACGGGGAGCCGGCTGGTAGTAGCGCGGCGCCGGTTGATAAACCCGCGGCTGGTGGTAATAGCGCGGCGTCGGCTGATAATACCTGGCAGGCGGCGCGTAGTACCGGCGAGGTGGCGTGTAATAACCGCCGCCGTTGTAGTAGTAGGAGTTGCCGCCGGCGTAGTAAGGAGCTGGCGATGAATAGACCTCGGAACCGTAGTAACCGCCTCCATCGGAATAAGCTACGCATCCACCCAGTGACAAACCCAACACGGCTATCAGAAGAATTCGTCGATACATAGCGGCCTCCTGGACCGCGAGCGGGCCACACCAGCGACGCTGGCAGGCGACAGTCAAAAATTCTGCGACTGTCGATAAATCAGACATCGAATTCGAGATCTGGTGCGTTCTTGCAACACGCCGAAACATCTCGCCGATGAAAGGTTTTTCATCTATTCACACTCTGATTAGTGGTGCCCGTGGCGATATCCACCACCGTAATAACGTGGCGCGTGACCGCCCCAGTAGTAATAGCGATAACCGCCATAGAAGCGCGGGCCGCCGTAGTAGTAATAAGGCGAATAACCGGGATAGTAATAAGGTGCGGGATACGCGACGTCGTAGCCACCTGAATAGTAATAACAACCGGCCAGGCCCAAACCGAGTACACAGCCGAGCAACAATCGACGAAACATGGCGGCCTCCTGAAAGACCCACAACCGGTACACGCCGGCTGTCACCTGTTTTGACTCATTATCCCCGACCAAGTGCACCGCCCCGGCAACCTTCGGATCAGCGGCCGGCACGTCCCATTGCGGTGCAGTGGCGCACCATCACAAGGCAAGCGCAGGCTGCCCTCCTACATCTCCAGAACACCAATCCCGCGGGCCAGAGCGTTTCTGCCGACTTGGCACGTCTCTCGCTTTAACAACGGTGTGCAGGAGTCATCACAGGTTCGCGGCACCACAATTTGCAATGGCTGACTAGGGTTCCGGCTCGCAAGCGCGAGTGACTGGTCCGAGAGTTGGCGACCTCCAGTTGAGGTTACACGGCGGGACAAAAGCCCGGGAGACAAGCCACCGTTCGCGGTGCCGCTGCCTTCCTGTCCGCCCTTGATCAACTGGAGAACCACCATGTCCCAGCCTCGTTTACCCGCCCTGCTCGCCGCTGCCTTCGCCGCCCTCGTGAGCCTTTCGTCCCACGCCGCCCCAAAAGACCACTTCAGCGTCTGCTGGACGATCTACGCCGGCTGGATGCCCTGGGAATACGCCGGTAGCCAAGGCATCGTCGACAAGTGGGCGAAGAAGTACGGCATCAAGATCGATGTGGTGCAGCTCAACGACTACGTCGAATCGATCAACCAGTACACCGCCGGCCAGTTCGACGGCTGCACCATGACCAACATGGATGCGCTGACCATTCCGGCCGCTGGCGGCGTCGACAGCACCGCGCTGATCGTCAGCGACTTCTCCAACGGCAACGACGGCATCGTGCTCAAGGGCGAAGGCAGGAAAGTCGCCGACCTCAAGGGTGCGGACGTCAATCTGGTCGAGCTCTCGGTGTCGCATTACCTGTTGGCCAGGGCCCTGGATTCGGTGGACCTGACCGAGAAAGACCTGAAAGTGGTCAACACCTCCGACGCCGATATCTCAGCCGCCTTCAACACCGATCAGGTCAGCGCCGTCACCACCTGGAACCCGATGCTTTCGGACATCAAGGCCAAGCCCGGGGTGACCGAAGTGTTCAATTCCAGCCAGATCCCCGGCGAGATCATGGACATGATGGTGGTCAACTCCCAGACCCTGAAAGACAACCCCGCCCTGGGCAAGGCACTGACCGGCGCCTGGTTCGAAGTGGTCGAGTTGATGAACGCGAAAAACGCCGCGGGCAAGGCCGCACTGGAGCACATGGCCAAGGCCTCGGGCACCGATCTGGCCGGTTTCCAGGCGCAACTGGACACCACCAAATTGTTCGCCACCCCTCAGGAAGCCCTGGCGTTCAGCACCAGCAAGCAACTGCCGGAAACCATGCGCAAGGTCGCCGAGTTTTCCTTCCAGCACGGCTTGCTCGGTGAAGGGGCCAAAGACACCAGCGCGGTCGGCATGGCCTTCGCCAACGGGGTGACCAGCGGCGACAAGGGCAACCTCAAGCTGCGTTTCGACCCCAGCTACGTGCAGATGGCTGCCGACGCCAAGTTGTAACCAGAGGACTTGGCCATGCGCCTGATCAATCGCCACCCGGATCGCCCCAGTCGCCTGTTGCTGGTGATCCTGCCGTTCGCCCTGCTGCTGTTCGCCTACTTCATGGGCTCGGCCGAGCGCCTGGCGGACAACCCCAACGACAAACTGCTGCCCAGCGCCGTGCAAATGAGCGACGCGGTCAAGCGCCTGGCCTTCGTGGCCGACAGCCGCACCGGCGAATACCTGCTGTGGCAGGACAGCGCCGCCAGCCTGCGACGCTTGGCCATCGGCCTGGGCATCAGCGCGCTGGCCGGGCTGTGCCTGGGCATCGCCGCCGGCACCCTGCCGTTGTTCGGCGCGCCGTTGTCACCCTTGCTGACCGTGCTATCGATGGTGCCGCCGCTGGCGATCCTGCCGATCCTGTTCATCGTCTTCGGCCTGGGGGAATTGTCGAAAGTGATGCTGATCGTGATCGGCATCACCCCGGCCCTGGCCCGCGACCTGGAACAGCGCGCCCGGGAAATACCCGTGGAGTTGCTGATCAAGGCCCAGACCCTCGGTGCCTCGACCTGGACCCTGATGTTGCGGGTGGTCCTGCCGCAGTTGCTGCCGCGCCTGCTGATCTCGCTGCGCCTGATGCTGGGTTCGGCATGGCTGTTCCTGATTGCCGCCGAAGCCATCGCCTCCACCGACGGCCTCGGCTACCGGATTTTCCTGGTGCGCCGCTACCTGGCGATGGACGTGATCTTGCCGTACGTGGTGTGGATCACCTTGCTCGCCTGGCTGATGGATTGGGGGCTCAAGCGTCTCACTCAGCGTGCATTCCCTTGGTATGAAGGAGCACGGGCATGAGTTTCATCACGGTGAAAAATGTCTGGCAGCAGTACGCCGACCAGGTGGTGCTCGAAGGCCTGAACCTGAACGTCAACGAGGGTGAGTTCTGCACCTTGGTGGGCGCTTCCGGTTGCGGTAAATCGACCTTCCTGCGGTTGTTGCTCGGCCAGGAAAAATCCAGTCGCGGTGAGATTATCCTCGATGGCCAACCACTGGCCGCGGAACCGGACGCCAGCCGTGGCGTGGTGTTCCAGCGCTACTCGGTGTTCCCGCACCTGAGCGTGCTGGACAACGTCGCCCTCGGTCTTGAATTGCCGCGCTCAGCACTACTGGGCCGGTTATTCGGCAAAGCCAAAAAAGACGCCCGCGAACAGGCCTCGGTACTGCTGCACAAAGTCGGCCTCGGTCATTCGCTGGACAAGTACCCGGCGCAACTTTCCGGCGGCATGCAACAACGCCTCGCCATCGCCCAGGCGCTGATCATGAAGCCGCGGGTATTGCTGCTCGATGAACCCTTCGGCGCCCTCGATCCGGGCATCCGCAAAGACATGCACGCCTTGCTCCTGGAGCTGTGGCGCGAGACCCAATTGACGGTGTTCATGGTCACCCATGACCTGTCCGAAGGCTTCAGCCTCGGCACCCGTTTGCTGGTGTTCGACAAAGTCCGCGTCGACCCGCACGCCCCCGGCGCCTATGGCGCACGCATCACCTACGACATCCCTTTGAACAGCGACCGCCGCGCCCAGCGTGCCGCCGTCGACGCCCTGCCGGCGCCATTGGCAGGCACGCTTCGTATTGCTTAGAGGAATTTTGAAATGACTGATTCGACCCAACTGTTCCCGCCCTTCGCCGAAGAAATGCTGCCCGGCGGCGGCCACCGCTCCTTCGTGCTCAAACGCGGCCAACTGCTGCGCCTGACCGACCTGCGCGGCGGTGCCAACGTCAGCCTGACGCTGCTCAATGCCAACGAAAAAACCGAACGCCTGAACCTGCCCGACAGCCTCAAATGCCAACACACGGCCAAGCTCACCGCTGGCCATTGCCTGTACTCGGACATGGGTCGAGTGCTGGCCGCCATCACTGCCGACACCTGCGGCTGGAGCGACAGCCTCGGCGGCGTGCTCTGCGCTGAAGAAGTGGCGCAAAAGTACGGCGCCGGCCGTTATCAGGAACTGCGCAACGGCTTCTTTCGCAACGGCACCGACAACCTGCTGGTGGAGTTGGGCAAGTGGGGGCTGGGCCTGTCCGACCTGCTGATGACCCTCAACTTGTTCAGCCGGGTGAACGTCGACGACGCCGGGCGTTTTCATTTCGTCGAGGGCAACTCGAAGGCCGGCGACTACATCGAGTTGTACGCGCCGATGGACACCCTGGTGGTGCTCACCGCCCTGCAACATCCGATGGATCCGGCGCCGGAATATGCGCCCAAACCACTGAAGCTCAGCTGGATGAACGCCGACCCCAGCGTCGCCGAACACTGCCGCACCTCGCGCCCGGAAAACGAGCGCGGCTTCATCAACACCGACCGTCTGTTCGCCTGAGGATCGCTGCCATGTCACTTGCAATCGCCACATCTCCAAAGCAACCAGAAGCAGCGGTGTACCGCGCCACCATCCCCGCCGGCGAACCCTGGCTGATGGAGGTCAAGGCCGGCCAGACCCTGCGCATCCTCGACCTGGAAGGCAACCAGGCCGTCGACACCCTGTTCTACAGCGTCGCCAACCCCAAGGAACGCTACGACGTGCAGCGCACGTTGCGCCGCCAGAACAGCGTGTACCTGAGCACTGGTAGCGTGCTGTATTCCAACCTCGGCAAGCCGATGCTGACGATCGTCGCCGACACTTGCGGGCGTCACGACACCCTGGGTGGCGCCTGCGCGCAAGAGAGCAACACCGTGCGCTACGCCCTGGAAAAACGCTACATGCACAGTTGCCGCGACAACTACCTGCGCGCCTGCGTTCACGACGGGCGCCTGGGCAAAGGTGACATCGGGCCGAACATCAATTTCTTCATGAACGTACCGGTCACGGCAGACGGCGGGCTGACCTTCGAAGACGGGATTTCCGCACCGGGCAAATACGTCGACCTGCGCGCCGAGATGGACGTGATCGTGCTGATCTCCAACTGCCCGCAACTGAACAACCCGTGCAACGCCTACAACCCGACCCCTGCGGAGCTGCTGGTATGGAACTGAGTCGTTTACGCCGCTGGCTGTTCGCCCTGTGCCAGGCCCGCTCAGGGCAGTGCCTCAAACCTCAACAACACCACTAATCCCTGTGGGAGCGGGCTTGCCCGCGATAGCGAAGTGTCAGTCAACATCAATGTTGAATGTGAAGGCCCCATCGCGGGCAAGCCCGCTCCTACAGGTTCGGAGTTGTTCGCAAGAGAACTGATTTTTCCGTCGGGGACGACCCCGGCGCTCATCGAAAAACTGCGGGACGGCCCGCATCCCCTCCAGGGGTTATGCCATGTTCGAAAAAGTCCTGATTGCCAACCGTGGCGCCATTGCCTGTCGCATCCTGCGCACCTTGCGCGAACTGCAGGTCGCAGGCGTCGCCGTGTACTCCGAAGCCGATGCCGCGAGCCTGCACATCCTGCAAGCCGATGAAGCCCACAGCCTGGGTGAAGGCGCGGCGGCGGGCACTTATCTTGCCGTCGACAAAGTCCTCGCCATCGCCAAGGCCACCGGCGCTACCGCGATTCATCCCGGCTACGGTTTTCTCTCGGAAAACGCCGCGTTCGCCCAAGCCTGCGAAGCCGCCGACATCGCCTTCATCGGCCCGACCCCGGAGCAGCTGCGGGTGTTCGGCCTCAAGCACACCGCCCGCGCCCTGGCCCGGCAATACGGCGTGCCGATGCTCGAAGGCACCGAACTGCTCGACAGCCTCGAAGCGGCACTGATCGCCGGCGATCAAGTCGGCTATCCGGTGATGCTCAAAAGCACCGCCGGCGGTGGCGGCATCGGCATGCGGGTGTGCCGTAGCGCGGCCGAATTGAGCGAGTCCTTCGAAGCGGTCAAGCGCCTGGGGCAGAACAATTTCAGCGATGCCGGCGTGTTCATCGAGAAGTACATCCAGCGCGCCCGGCATCTGGAAGTGCAGGTATTTGGCGACGGCCGTGGCGAGGTGATTGCCCTCGGTGTGCGCGACTGCTCGGTGCAGCGACGCAACCAGAAAGTCCTCGAAGAAACCCCGGCGCCGAACCTGCCCGAGGGCATGGCCGATGAACTGTGCGAGGCAGCGATCAAACTGGCCAAGGCGGTGAATTACCGCAGCGCCGGCACCGTCGAGTTCGTGTTCGACAGCGATGCCCGGCGGTTCTACTTCCTTGAAGTGAACACCCGTTTGCAGGTGGAGCACGGCGTCACCGAGCAAGTCTGGGGCGTCGACCTGGTGCGCTGGATGGTGCAACTGGCAGCCGGTGACCTGCCGCCGTTGAGCGAGTTGGCTCAAGGCTTGAAAGCCGAGGGCCATGCGATTCAGGCGCGACTGTATGCCGAAGATCCGGGTCGGGATTTCCAACCGAGCCCCGGCTTACTCACCGCGGTGAATTTCCCCGTCGCCGATGGCAAACAACTGCGGATCGACACCTGGGTCGAGGCCGGCTGCGAGATCCCGCCCTACTTCGATCCGATGATCGCCAAGCTCATCAGTTGGGCACCGACCCGCGAACAAGCGGCTGCCGATCTGCACCAGGCCTTGGGCGAAAGCCTGCTCTACGGGGTGGAAACCAACCGTGATTACCTGCGGCAGATTCTGCTCGATGCGCCCTTCGCCAGCGGCCAGCCGTGGACCCGTTGCCTGGAAGGCCTGGTGTATCAGGCCAATACCTTCGAAGTGCTCAGCGCCGGCACCCAGACCAGCGTCCAGGACTATCCCGGCCGCCTCGGTTATTGGGCGGTAGGCGTGCCGCCATCGGGGCCGATGGACAGTCGTGCGTTACGCCTGGGTAACCTGTTGCTGGGCAATGACGAAGGCTTTGCGGCGCTGGAAATCACCATGAGCGGGCCGTTGCTGCGCTTCAACTGCGACGCGGTCGTTGCCGTCACGGGCGCGGTAATTGCGCTGGCGTTGAACGGCGAAAGCGTGGCGATGAACACGGCGATGTTGATTCCGGCCGGTGCCACCTTGAGCCTTGGCACGATTGCCGGTGCAGGCGCACGCAGCTATCTGTGCGTGCGTGGTGGCTTGCAGGTTCCGGATTACCTGGGCAGCAAAAGCACATTCACCCTCGGCCAGTTTGGCGGGCACGGCGGCCGTGCCTTGCGGGCGGGTGATGTGTTGCACCTGCCGACGCTGAACGACCGGAGCGTCGGTGCGCAACTGCCTGAAATTCCTGAGTTGCCTGCCGTACGCCAAATACGCGTGATCTACGGCCCCCATGGAGCACCGGAATACTTCACCGAAAACTACATCGGCACGTTCTTCGCGACCCAGTGGGAAGTGCATTTCAACTCCAGCCGAACCGGTGTGCGTCTTATTGGACCGAAACCGGAATGGGTGCGGGCTGACGGGGGTGAAGCAGGTTTGCATCCGTCGAACATTCACGACAATCCGTACGCCATCGGCGCAGTGGATTTCACCGGCGACATGCCGGTGATCCTGGGGCCGGATGGCCCGAGCCTGGGCGGATTCGTATGCCCGGTGACGGTGATCGAGGCGGATCTTTGGCAGCTGGGGCAGCTCAAGGCCGGGGACATGGTGCAGTTCCAACCGGTCGATCTCAAGACCGCCCGCAACCTCGCCTTGAAATGGAATTCCCTTTGTAGGAGTGAGCCTGCTCGCGATGACGGTAGCAGAGCCAACGTTTATGTGACTGACACACCGCTATCGCGAGCAGGCTCACTCCTACAGGGGGTTGTGTCGCCTGTTGTTTTGGAGTTGGGTCAGGGAGACACGCGGCTCGTTGCACGGCTGTCGGGGGATACACACCTGCTCCTGGAAATCGGCGCCCCCGAACTCGACCTCGTCCTGCGCTTTCGCGCCCACGCCCTCATGCAAGCCCTGGAAAGCAAA
This sequence comes from Pseudomonas sp. WJP1, assembly GCF_028471945.1. Classification (NCBI taxonomy): domain Bacteria; kingdom Pseudomonadati; phylum Pseudomonadota; class Gammaproteobacteria; order Pseudomonadales; family Pseudomonadaceae; genus Pseudomonas; species Pseudomonas sp. WJP1. Next base: position 1,529,480 of record NZ_CP110128.1, on the reverse strand, counting down.
CACCTGCACGGCGTGATCGACCTCACCCCAGGCATCCGCTCGCTGCAAGTGCACTACCAACCCGAGCAACTGCCACTGGCGGATCTGCTCGGCATCGTCGCCGGCGAATGGGACGCCGTGTGCGCCGCCAAAGACCTGCAGGTACCCTCGCGCATCGTCCACTTGCCACTGTCCTGGGACGACCCGGCCTGTCAGCTGGCCATCGAGAAATACATGACCACCGTGCGCAAGGACGCCCCCTGGTGCCCGAGCAACCTGGAGTTCATCCGCCGCATCAACGACCTGCCGAACCTCGATGAAGTGCAACGCACGGTGTTCGACGCCAGCTACCTGGTGATGGGCCTGGGCGATGTCTACCTCGGCGCACCGGTCGCCACCCCGCTCGATCCGCGCCATCGCCTGGTGACCACCAAATACAACCCGGCCCGCACCTGGACCGCGGAAAATTCGGTGGGCATCGGTGGGGCCTACATGTGCGTGTACGGCATGGAAGGCCCCGGCGGTTATCAGTTCGTCGGGCGTACCCTGCAGATGTGGAATCGCTACCGAGAAGTCGCCGCGTTCGATGGCAAACCCTGGCTGCTGCGCTTCTTCGACCAGATCCGTTTCTACCCGGTGAGTGCCGATGAACTGCTGCGCATTCGCCGGGATTTCCCCCTCGGGCGCTTCCCCCTGAACATCGAGCACAGTCAGTTGAACCTGGCCGATTACCAGGCATTCCTGGCGCAGGAAGCCCAGGGCATCAACGCGTTTCGCGATCAGCAAAAAGGCGCATTCAACGCCGAACGCGAACGCTGGATCGCCAGCGGCCAGGCGCATTTCGACAGCGAAGAACTGGCTCCGGAGGTGACCGAAGACGCGCCACTGGCCAGCGGTCAACAGAGCGTCGACAGCCACATCGCTGGCAACCTCTGGCAGGTTCAGGTGCAGGCCGGCAACCGGGTCGAGGCCGGTGATGTGCTGGTGATCCTGGAGTCGATGAAGATGGAAATCCCGCTGCTCGCGCCCATGGCCGGCGTGGTGCGGGAGATTCGCGTGCAGCCGGGTTCGGCGGTGCGTGCCGGACAACGCGTCGTGGTGCTGGAACTCGACTGAACCCATTTCGAAAGGACGAATACCATGAACATCAATCTGCAACTCGACGCCCTGCGCACTGCTTATCGCGACGGCGGCACCACGCCTCGTCAATTGCTGCTGAGCCTTCGGGACAAAGCAGCGGCACTGAACCCGGACTATCACCTGTTCATCCATTTGCTCAGCGCCGAAGAACTGGAACCCTACCTCGCCGCCCTCGACGGCCGCGACATCGACAGCCTGCCACTGTACGGCGTGCCGTTCGCGATCAAGGACAACATCGACCTGGCGGGCATACCGACCACCGCAGCCTGTCCAGCGTTTGCCTACATACCGCAACGCTCGGCGACCATCGTCGAGCAACTGCTGGCGCTGGGCGCAGTGCCCCTGGGCAAGACCAACCTTGACCAGTTCGCCACCGGCCTGAACGGCACCCGCTCGCCCTATGGCGCGTGCCCCAACAGCGTGCTGCCGGAGTATCCGTCGGGTGGTTCCAGCGCCGGTTCTTCACTGGCGGTGGCGCTCGGTATCGCGAGTTTTTCCCTGGGCACCGACACCGCGGGCTCCGGGCGCGTGCCGGCGGCGTTGAACAATCTGGTGGGGATGAAAGCCACCAAAGGCCTGGTTTCCACCGCTGGCGTGGTGCCGGCCTGTCGCACGCTCGATTGCGTGACGACCTTTACCGCGACCGCCCGGGAGGCCAGTCAGTTACTTGCATTGACCGCGAAACTCGACCCACGGGACGCGTACAGCCGCAGTAACCCGTTGTGGAATGACGGCTCGGCGTTCGGCGCGATGCGCGGGTTCCGTTTCGGTGTGCCCCGGGCGCAAGACCTGGAATTTTTCGGCTGTGCTCAAGGCCCGTTGCTGTTCGCCGATGCCGTCGAGCAACTCAAGGCCTTGGGCGGTGAAGCCGTGGAGCTGGACCTGTCGCCATTCCTTGAAGCCGCGCGTTTGCTGTACGAAGGCCCTTGGGTGGCCGAGCGCTACAGCGTGGCTGGCGAGCTGATGGAGGCAAACCCGCAAGCCGTGTTGCCGGTGATCCGCGCCGTACTTGCCAAGGCGCCAGCGGTCAGCGGCGTGCAAACCTTCCGCGCGCAATATCGGCTGCAAGCGCTGAAAGCCCTGTGCGACAAAGCGCTGGAGGGCCTCGATTGCGTGGTTACGCCGACCATTGGCCGCCCGGTCACACTGGCGGAACTCGACGCCGAACCGGTACTGCGCAACAGCGAACTGGGTTACTACACCAACTTCATGAACCTGCTCGACTACGCCGCCGTCGCCGTGCCCAGCGCATTCATGGACAACGGCCTGCCCTGGGGCGTGACCCTGTTCGGGCGGGCGTTCACCGATCAGTATCTGTTGAGCCTGGCCGATGGCTTGCAGCGCCAGCAAGGACTGGCGGCCCCGGCACCGACCGCTGCTGCGCGCAATGACCGGGCGCGGCTGGTGGTCTGTGGCGCGCACCTCGATGGCCTGGCGTTGAACTGGCAGCTGCAACAGCGCGGCGCGCGTCTGGTGGAAAGCACGTGCAGCTCAGCCGACTATCGACTGTATGCCCTGGCCGGTGGCCCACCGTTTCGTCCGGGCATGGTTCGGGTCAAGGACGGCGGTGTGGCGATTGCCGTGGAAGTCTGGGAATTGCCGAGCAGCGAACTGGGTTCGTTCCTGACCGGCATCCCGGCACCGTTGGGGCTGGGCAAGGTGCAACTGGCGGATGGTCGCTGGGAAAGCGGGTTTATCTGTGAGGCCTATGGGTTGGAGGGCGCGGTGGATATCAGCCATCTGGGCGGCTGGCGGGCGTACCTGCAGTCTCGGACCTGAGATCGTTCCCACGCTCTGCGTGGGAATGCAGCCAGGGACGCTCCGCGTCCCCTCCAGAGCCGAACGCAGAGCGTCCGTTGAGGCATTCCCACGCAGAGCGTGGGAACGATCTGCGCCTGAACACAGGAACGACCATTCGCGACGTACATGGAGCAGTTATTTCCCCCGATAGCCCTTAGAATGCCTGCCATCGGATTGCTGACAATGGAACTGCCATGCCACTTCGCTCGCCGCTGTATTCCCAACGGTCGTTGGTCCTCACACTGGTCGCGTTGCTGGGCGCAGGCTTCCTGGCCACCTCCTTTCTCAGTTACTACGCCTCGCGGGCGTCGATCCGCGACAACATCGTCAATACCGAGCTGCCGCTGACCTCGGACACCGTCTACTCGGAAATCCAGAAAGACCTGGTCAGGCCGATCCTGATTTCCTCGATGATGTCCCGCGACACCTTCATGCGCGACTGGGTGGTCAACGGCGAACGCGACACCGGGCAGATGACCCGCTACCTCGACGAGGTCATGACCCACTACGGTGCCTACACGGCGTTTTTCGTCTCCGAGGCCAGCCTGACCTACTACCACGCCAAGGGCGTGCTCAAGCAGGTCAAGATCACCGAGCCCCGGGATGCCTGGTACTTCCGTGTCCGTGACATGAAAGATCCCTACGAGATCAACGTCGATCCGGACCTCGCCAACAAGGACAACCTGACCGTCTTCATCAACTACAAGGTCTACGACTACCACAACCGCTTCATCGGCGCCGCGGGCGTCGGGCTGACGGTCGATGCGGTGATCAAGCTGATCGACAAATACCAGCAGCGCTACCAGCGCAGCGTGTATTTCGTCGACACCTTCGGCCGCCTGGTGCTCACCGGGGCCGAGGGCGGGCCGCAAGGTGCCCTGGCCGGGCAGACCCTGGCCGAACTCGACAGCATGAAAGACTTGCTCAGCCAACTGCCCAAGCCCCACAGCGGCAGCTACGAATACTCGGGCCAGGGCCAGGGACATTTCCTCAACGTGCGGTTCATCCCGGAATTGAACTGGTACCTGTTCGTCGACAAGCGCGAAGACGGCGACCTCAACGACATCCGTCGCTCGTTGTACCTCAACCTGCTGATTTGCCTGGTGGTCACACTGACCGTGCTGGCCCTGCTCCACCGCGTGATCAAACGCTACCAGGGCCAGATCCAGACCCAGGCGACGCTCGACAGCCTGACGGAACTGCCCAACCGTCGCGGCTTCGACCTGCTGGCCGCGCAAGCGATGCACGAAGCCCAGCGCGAACCCAGGCCGCTGACGGCCCTGCTGCTGGACCTGGACCACTTCAAGGCCTTGAACGACACCTACGGCCACCTGGCGGGCGATCAGGTGCTGATCGGCTTCGCCCGTGACCTGGAAAGCTGCCTGCGCCACTCCGACATCGTCTGTCGCTGGGGCGGCGAGGAATTCATCGTGCTGCTCAAGGACACCGACGGTGACGGCGGTCAGGTGATCGCCGAGAAAATCCGCCGGCATGTGGAACGACAGCCCTATGCGTACAATGGCAACCGCTTGCAACTGACCGTCAGCATCGGCCTGACCACCCTGCAAGCCGATGACACCTTGCACACCCTGCTGTCGCGGGCCGATCATGCGATGTATCGAGCCAAACAATCGGGCCGTAACCGAACCTGCGTGGAGCTCCCACACCCTGTCTATGACAAAGCCTGACCTCTGCCCCGCCTGCGGCGCACCCAACGACTGCACCCTGGCCGACCCACGAACCGCTGACCGGGCATGCTGGTGCTACGGCGTCAGCATCGACCCGGCGGTGCTCCAGGCGCTGCCCGCCGAATTGCGCAACGCTGCCTGCCTGTGCCCGAGTTGCGCCGAGGTCGAGGCGCAGTTGCAAGTAACGGCGCAGTCGATCAAGTAAGATGCGCGCCCCCGTTCTTCACTGATCCTCAAATCCATGCGCGTCGACAGATTCCTCAGCAACCTGCCCTGCTTCAACCGAAAGCAAGTGCGCCTGTTGCTGGTGGAAAAACGCGTCAGGATCGACGGCCAGACCGTCAGCGACCCCCACGCCGACGTTCGCGAATTCAGCCGCGTCGAAGTCGACGACGAGGTGCTGCAAGCCGGTAAGCCGCTGCGTCACTTCATGCTGCACAAACCCGCCGGATGCGTCAGCGCCACCCGCGACCCGCAGCACCGCACCGTAATGGACCTGATCGCGGAACCGGACAAGGATGACCTGCACATCGCCGGGCGCCTGGACTTCAACACCACCGGCCTGATGCTCATCACCAACGATGGCAGTTGGTCGCGACGCCTGACCCAGCCGCAGACCAAACTGGCGAAGGTCTACTATGTTGAAACCGAGCAGGACATCGGCCCCGAATACGCGATCACCTTCCGTGAGGGGCTGTACTTCGCCTTCGAAGACCTCACCACCCAACCCGCCGGGCTAGAGCTGCTGGGCCCGAAAAGCGCGCGCCTGAGCATCGTCGAAGGCCGCTACCACCAGGTCAAGCGCATGTTCGGTCACTTCAACAACAAGGTGACGCGCCTGCATCGCGAACGCATGGGCCCGCTGGTGCTCGACGACGCGTTGAAACCGGGCGAATACCGCCCTCTGAGCGACCAAGAGATCGAAATGATCTAAGCAGTCTACCGCTCAGCAGAAGTTGTCGAACAATTTGCCAAAGACACTTGCGCGATGACGTGACGCCTGCTTGAATCAGGACGTCGGCCGAAATGTGACCGATGAGTCACAAGAGACATCCAAGAAACTTTTTGCCGGTAGGGACCCTCGGGTTCCGGCCTCACCCGGCAGACTGCCCGCCAATAACAATACCCGTCGACCGGGCTGCATTGGATCGACATGGGCTAACAATTTCAAGGCGTATGCCTACCTGTCACAAAGCTCGTGCAATCTCATTTGCGCGCATACCCGCTTGCCAGGAGTCTTATGACATGAGGCCAGAAATCGCTGTGTTGGATATACAGGGTCAGTATCGGGTTTACACGGAGTTCTATCGCGCAGACGCCGCAGAGAAGACCATTATTCTGGTCAACGGCTCGATGGCCACGACTGCGTCGTTTGCACAGACCGTGAAAAACCTCCACCCGCAGTTCAATGTGGTCTGCTACGACCAGCCCTACGCGGGCAAGTCCAAAGCCCACAACCTGCATGAGAAATTGCTGACCAAGGAAGTCGAAGGGCAGATCCTCCTGGAGCTGATCGACCACTTCGCCGCCGAACACGTGCTGTCGTTTTCCTGGGGTGGCGCCGCGACCCTGGTCGCCTTGGCCCAACAGCCACGACGCATCGAAAAAGCCGTGATCAGCTCGTTCTCCCCGGAGATCAATTCGCACATGCTCGATTACCTCGAGCGCGGTGTCGACTACCTCGGTAGCCGCGATGGCGACCGGGTCGGCAACCTGGTCAACAGCACCATCGGCAAACACTTGCCGACGCTGTTCAAGCGCTTCAACTACCGCCACGTCAGCAGCCTGGCCGATCACGAATACGGTCAGATGCACTTCCACATCAGCGACCTGCTGCACAGCGACCGCCAGTGCTTCTACAAGGCGGCGCAGAAAATCAACGTACCGCTGCTGTTCCTGAACGGCGAATGGGACGAGTACACCGCCGCCGATGACGCCCGGTTGTTCGCCGGCCACGTGCAACACGCCACCTTCACAACCCTGGATGCAACCGGCCACTTTCTCGACATGGAACACAAAGCCGCCTGCCGAGACAGCCGCAACGCGATACTGGGGTTCCTGAAGCCGGCCAAGCACGAAAGCCGACCGCGTTTCCACTACGTTCAGGACCACCATGCATTGTCCCTCTGAAATAGCGTCATCGCGAGCAAGCCCCGCTGCCCTTGCGTAATCCCGTAGGAGCGAGGCTTGCCCGCGAACGACCGTCACAGGGTCCGTGGATGTGATTCACCCGAGCTAAAGTCATCAATCGCAAAGAAAAACTTCATTTCCACGCGCACATCTGGTACAAAGTCACCGCTCTGAGCGGGTGTCGTATAATGGCATTACTCCAGCTTCCCAAGCTGATAACGAGGGTTCTTATTGGACTGCCCGCTTTGGTGAGTAAAGAAGTATCGAAATGCGGGTATAGTTTAGTGGCAAAACGAAAGCTTCCCAAGCTTTAGTTGAGGGTTCGATTCCCTCTACCCGCTCCACCTCCTCCAGCCTCAACCCCTTGTATTCCGTGCCCTGCAGGGCAATTCCAACAATTATATCCCCTCCGACTTCGCCTTCTACGCCCCAGCCCTCTTCAAACCATGACAGCTGAACATCTCCATCCAGCCACCGACCACCATGGTGAGTAAAGGAGCGAGGACGGCAGCGTGAAGCAGCCCCCCATACAAACACCATGCTCCCCTCCTCGACAATCCAGTAAAGCCGCCCCAGCGAATAACCTGCATAAATTGCCCGCGACCAACGACCGTCATGGTTCGAGTCCTACCGTAAGACTTCCGCAGCACTTACCTTGCTCTGCCGACATGATCGCTAAACGATTCGGTACCGGGGCCATCGTCAGATTCCGGATCAGCTGACGCCCAGTAAGACTCCATCCAAGGTCTTCTTATTTAGTCATGGTGTTGCATCGAGCCCGCAATTTTCTGACTCTGGCTAAGTACTGCTCCTGCAGCGTATTCGGAGGCATTGAGATACATACGCCATCTGGGCCACACAACAACCTCATCCGTGTCCTTCGACTGATGGTGTTATGCGCTGCCCCGTTGGGCTATTGGCCGGTACGGAAGACTCCGGCAAAGAATAGTGCTGAAGAATCTCAACGCCGACATCGCGCAAATACTTCTCCACCTCATGATCACGAATGGTGACCAGAACGCCGCGACTCAAACCGATCTTGGCCGCCTGCGCGACGTCGATCGCATAAGCCGCTGATGTCCTGCAGTTGCGGACAAAGTCGTTGGTGAACTGCATAACCACTCCTTTGGCGCTCACCATCAAACCTTTGTCAGTCGTTGAAATAATGACTCCGATGAACGAGTCAAAACCTCGTGGGCCGGCAGGTTCGAAAAGAACTGGTTGATGTTTGTGGTAGGTACCATCCGGAGTGACCAGCTTTGGCGGGCCGGAAGCTTTTTGGCTTGAATTGATCTGCTCGATGATATCGAAATCGTCCGAGATGATCGTATGCCCTTGCCCGACCGCCTCCTGGATCTGAGCTCGGCTGGCCGCAGAGGGCATCTTAAAAGCTTCTCTCTCATGATTAAGGGCGACTGTGGGGAAGTAGTTTTGGAGCTGCCTCGTGTGGAATAGCCGACTATGAGCGTATGACGCCATTCCGTAGTGGTTCACGAGAATCAGTTGATCATCGGAAATAAGTCGCTCAAACAGGACGACTAGGTCGCTGGGGGTGAACAGTTCGAAGTCGACGACTATGAAGCAGCGTCCTGTTTTACCTTGGAGTGAAGACGCCCTGTAGAATGCAGTGATCTGTTCGTAGGGGAGCCTCTGGGTCAGAGCCGGGATCACGTGCTCTGAATAGGTAATGATCTCCGGAGGACTCCAGTGAAGAGTTTGAATCAAGCCGGAATACTGCTCCAGGAGCTCTGTCAGCTCCGACGTGGCGCTGTAGCTCACCATCACCACTCGCTGGTTTAGCAGTTGCCATAGCGAGTGGGAAAGGTCAGTCACGGCTCCGCTTGATTGGAGCCCGGCAAGACGTGAGTACGCGTACTCAACCTCCAATTCGCTGTAGGTCGGAAAGAAGTTTGCGGTGAGAGCTTCAAATGCTTCCCGAAGGTTGGTCTGTAGCAGTGCATGTGAAACAAGCTGAATTTTTTGCCCGTCAGACTTTATCCACTGGTTCTCCAGGCATGTGTTTAACGCCAGTTGAAACTCTGATGGGACATCGGTGCGATCACAGATGGTGCGACCTCGATCTGCTTGCTCTTGTAACCAAAGCAGCATCTCAAGCGGGCTGACGGGGGCCTCGGGGACGATGCTAACTGGATACTTCAATACTGGCGCCGATCGGCTTACGAAGGGCAGCGCTGACAGAGGGGTGGATTTCAGTTTCGTTGGAGCCTCGACACCGTAGCATTGGAGGTATTGCTCGGCCTGATGCTGATTTAAACCACCCTTTATGAGCTCGGTCAGAACTTGCTGGTCTTGTCGACGGCTGGCGGCCTCATGCCATAGCAGCGACGCGTAAGGCTCATTGATCGGAGCGGATTTGTCGGTGGCATTTGGGAGGTTGATCCAATCGGAGATGGTGCCCGCATGCTGATGGATCAGCTTTTTGATCGCAGCAGGTAGGTGTTGGCCTGACCCAATTAGGCCCCGATCAACCGCGAGTCGAATTGTCTGAGCATCGTAACCGACGGGATGCGAGCAAACGAGACGGGGGCGCCCCGTGCGGTAACTGATCCTCATCTCGTAGACACCGCCCGGCAGGACACAAGAGGTTATCTCATCTGTGTCGATGATGAGGCGCACTGTCCGGCCGCGAATAATCTCCACTGCAGAAAGGATAGTTCGTCGATCCAGGCGATGAAGGACGCAAAGAACCAGGTACAGTTTCATCAAAGTACCAAAGGCTTGCCGGAATGGATCAGATCATGCACGAGCTTTAATCGAGACACCTCGGCCCTGAGCTCATGCACTTTTTTATGTTGAACCGCCAAAGCAGTACGAAGCCCTGTTACATCGTTATTGACCTTTCTATTGGTGGTGGTCGATGAATGAACGATAGATTTGGCGTACTTCGAAAGTATTGGAATCAAGTCTTGAAGGTCGCCCGGGCCTCGGCCAGGATATAACTTCTGGCGGTCAATACCGATCTCACTCGCAACGCACGACAGCTGCAAGCTACCAGCTCGCATTACCATAAATCGACCTTCGGCGATCGCGGACAGCGCCCAGGTTTTCAGCCTGATTGCTTCGTCACTAAAAGCCGTCATTTTTGAGAAGTTTTCGAGAAAAACTTCCTTTGCCTGATTCCCAGTCGAGGAAAGGTTTACAGGGTGTTGATTCGCAGATAAGCACGTCTTTCCCAACAATTGGCGCTGTGTCATAGAGTTTCCCCTCAATGATTTCAAACCCGGTAAGTGGGTGATTTAAAATTTTTTGCAGTACTAGACAAGTTTGCTCGAACTCGTAAAAAAAGTTATGTTCCTGCGTGATTGGCTTGTCAGCCGAAAGCAGGGAAGGCTTTGCTTTCAAGCCTGCCCTATAGGCATCCTCAATCATTGCCAAGTTAGATTTTGCCTCCTGAAGCTGCCTTTCTAGGACTTCATATGGCACTTTGTTGGATCCGACACCTAGTTGAGTGGCAAACTTTTCAAGAATTTCTCGATGTTTTCCCTGGTTTCCAGATTTTCCGGGCTTGGGTTTCACCAGAAATAGAGACCTATCGTATCCCAGTGCTTCACCCAGTTTCGTGGCTAGCATGGAGATGTTTTTGAAAGTCTTCCGATCCTCTACCCACGACACCAGGGTGAGTTCCATACGCTGGAGGGTCATCTCAAGCTGCAATTCCTGCGAAGTGGTTAGGTTTGTCTTTGCTCCACTCATGCTGCGAGCCCGATGCCTTTGACTCCAGCTTCCTGCACTCGAGCTGAAAGCTCCTGGAAGGTAATGCCAGTATTAGTCAGCATGAAAATTATTTGGTTAGCTATGATGTCCCGCTCTTCAGGACTCGCTAGGGCAATAGACATTAAGTGCGGGGAAGATGCGAATTTTTTTAGGCGAATTAAATAGTTGTCGGCGCTAAAAGCGGGATACTCTCGGCCATCGATAATATTAGCGAGGAAGCGCTGAACCGGATGGTTGTTATCAAATTCGTGGCTACAATTACGAAAATCTCCAAAGCGGGAAATATACTTAGTCTTGTACTCCTCGCTCTCCATGTGTTGATTAAGAATTTGTCGAGCCTGCTCATAGCCAGCCAACTCCAGCTTTCGAATTGTCAATAGATGATGCAGGTCTTGTAAGTCTGGTGAGCCAGGTTGCGAAGTAGCCACCAGAGGAATTCTCTCTCGCAATGCTTCACATTCATCGATAAGCGAGCGCATCTTTGCGTTAATGGCTGGGAGGTGACTCACGCCATATACCGCATGCGGACAAAGTCCACATGTTTTTGGGGATTTAGTGAACGCCAACAAATTGTTCGAACATTTTCCGTTGAGCATGCATGCGCAGGTTTGGTACCAGCCAATCTCTGTCACATTCTTGACCTTGATGAGGTCGAGCCCCATTTGATCTGTTTCTACCACTGCAGAGGCTAGGCTAATTAACCCTTGGGCTTTTGCAGTTTCAGTGATATTAGACTGCCAAGAGGCTTGCAGGTCGCCCTGAGCCTTTATCGAAGGCTGCACGCCCCAAAGTACATCCCAACTTGCTTGTTGAGTTTTGGCTTCGGCTGCTCTTATATGCTCTTCAGTTTGCTGGAGAGTAGGGGCCGTATAATGAACGGTAGTCTTGGGATTGGCATGCCCCACCTGTTGCCCAGTGAGTGCGAAAGGTAGATGACCATAAATTGTCATGTACGTAATCCATGTTGCGCGTAGCGCATGTGGAGTGTGTACTGCCAATAACTTTCCCTGCGAGTTAGGCACTGTGAACTCATGCGCTCTTTCGCTTGGGACGATTGCATTGTAAATGGATTGTATGCCAATGAGTATTTCCACCCATTTATCGGCGTAAAATGTATCAGAAAATGGAAGTCCTGACTTGTTAAAAGGACTCCTGAACAAAGGATATATTTCTCCATAATGTTTATCTTTCTTGTTATTTTCGTAATAGACGGGGCCGACTGGCTTGTGTGACCAAGAGTTTTGAAAGCGACGTTCGTCGAGCAAGCAATTGAAGACTTCTGATGAAAGAGTGACAGGCCTAGAATTGCCATTTTTGTCTGTATTTACATATAAGACGTTATATCCAAGGACGCAACTTGATGCGTCGTAAAATTTGTCAAAGCTTCGTATATCCAACCATTGGCAATTCTGAAGCCGCAATCCTCCATACATCGCGACAGTCAACATCCGAATACTGGAGAGCCAAGGCACCCATAAAATATTACCGTTACTCGAATATTTACCTTGGTGCCAAGCATACGCATTTACAATTCGATCAAGCTTTATTTCTTTCGCAATATCTCCCGTATTGGGATTTATTAGCTTGATGGTATACACAATATCGACATCTTGGAGTTCGATCCAATCCAAGCTTTTGATTTTCTCTTGAACTATTCTTGGGATTTTTCCGCACAAGATTTTGTCTCGGATCTCTCGTCCGATCAGGTCAATAGCTAACATGTATTCTTTTGCGATGGGTACCGAAGCTAGCGGAAGCACAACTTTATCTGTTTTTGTTCTGGCTCCACTTCCAGGCGAGTCGAGCCTAGGGGAAACTGGGTTGACGAGCATGTCATCGATGAGGGGTTCGCCATCGATATAAATATCTCGCCCCGAAAACATTGCAACGTCGAAAAATAGGTGGATGCTGGATATAAATGCTGCGATCGTTTTTTGGCTGTAGCACGTAAGATAAAAATCCAGGGCCGTCAGGGGCATGTTTTTTATCTTGCTCAACTCATTCTGGGGCGTGTTGCTTTCGGAACTCGACAGGTCTACAACGAATTTATTGTTCCAATATATTGTTCGGTAAAAATCCGTCAGGAATCGAGGAATGTCAATCAGTGAGTTTTCATTAGCCTCTCGCCAAAGGGGGAGATAACAAAAAAGATAATCCATAAGGAGCGCCACATGGACGCCGTATTGCGCTCTTGTTCGCCCCCCAACTTCCTTTTTGTCGAGATAATTATCAAAAAGCAGGATGGCTGCTCGCCAGTGGCCCGAAAGGGTTTCGATGTCAATATGCTCTAGCCCTATGTACGCTCCGTTAGCTAACCAAGAGAAGTTTTTTGCGACCCGCACCACGGATTTCCGGGTAAGTATCGCTAGTGCTTCTGGGCTCAAATCATCTGCTTCGGCATGAAGAACTTTTCGGGCCTCTATCGCTTCCTCCTTTCGCAGTAGAGTTTGCCGAGCATGGTTTTCGTGGGTTCGCTTTTGAGCCCTGAGGCGCTCGCGCTCCTTGGGCGTCATTTCTAGCCAAGCCTCAGAGTTGGCGCCCCACATTTCCCTGAAAAATTCGAAATCTTGACGATTTTCAAGTGCTGTAAAGCTCCGAGACTTTTGCTGCAAGTGTTGATGGTACTTTTCAAGATGAAAGTATTGATCGGCTGATACAACTTGCGGGCAAGTTTCAGAAATGAGCTTTACGAAACTTAAATAGCTGAACTCTAGATTTCCTCCCGCCCCTGACTTTTTGATATCTGTTTGCGCGTCAATTACCTTTGGCGCTACCTCCCAGAGCTCTTGGAATAAAATATCTTTTAGGTCATGCCAGTTGGTTCGATACTGGAAAGAGCGAGCATATTTAGATAAAGATGGTACGTCCTTCGTGAGGCTGTACACAAATCCTTGGGTTTTTTCTTTGAGCTCAGGATATTTTTGCCAAGCTCCGTCAGTCCTAAAAGAGAATGGCAGTGTTAGAGCGCCTTCAGACCAAAGAATCGCAAACATCGCCCGAAGAGGCGCTTTAAGGCCTTCGATATCCGCGATGTAGTTCGGAGTGAGTCCAGTGACTTTCTTATATAGACCCTTCAGGTAATAAATAGACGTGCTGGGTGTGGTCGTGATGGTGTAAAGGACATCTAAGGTGTCAAAATTGAAGAGTTCAATGTTCGTTTTCTGTGTCAGAATGCAAAGGGCAATCCGCGAACGAAATTGGTTACTATGAATTTCGTCTACGGGCCCGCCGTTATATTGCGCGTTGATTGCCGTGGTAGATTCAAGCTTTCTTAATATATCAATCGCTCTGCTTACATTTCCCGTGTCTGTCCAGATGATTTTCTCTGAAGTATTGATCATCAAGCAGCCCTCGCCATGAGTTCGTCAGCGAGTCTAGCGTACGTTTGCCCTCTGACCAGATCTGCGCTATAGCTGGAACTCCAACAATGAACGAGTTGGTTGGCTGCGGCAATTTCAGCAGCTATATTCATTGCATCAAGACGCGCATAGCGCTCGGTCGACTTAATGTCCTTATGACCCATTAAAAGTTGAATCTCGGAGAGCTCAAGCCCAATACGGCTACGCCCAGGAATATGGACGCAGTTGCGGGCCCAGTTTCCATAGAAATGACGAAGACTATGAGAAGTAAAGAGCTTGATACCGTCCATCGTCATGCCAAACGATCTTTGGATGTTTTTAAGCGTCTCGTTGTAGGCCTTGGTCACGCTGTTAAACTTTTCCGAGAGTATGATTGGTTCTCCATAACTCCCAGGCTTTTCTGACACGAATAAAAAGTCGGATGAAGATGTTGGACGTTCCGCTCGATATTGGTCTAGGGCCTCAAAAAAAATGCTCTTGTAAGGCTCGAACATGATGACGGAGGTGGTCTGACGCCCCTTGAACGGAAGCGCTGATCCATCTCTCTTCTTGGATGGGTCACGCTGGTTATCCGGATCTTCAATTTGAATAGTCCTGTTCTTGCGGTGAATGTCGGTTAACTTGATGAGAAATGCTTCAGAAATCCTTAAGCCGCCGCCTGCCTGCAGTGCCCACAGGCAGCGGTATAGCGCACTTGGTGCATTGCGAAGTAGGCTCAGGATATGACGTGTAGGGAAGTCTCGTGTTGAGTCATCTCGTTCTAACTTAGGGCTTGGGATCCCCCCAGGAGCGAATGCAAAATCAGATCTGCGCGCGCCGTACTGAAGAGTGTTTTCGAGGATTTTGCCCCGTTCTGACTGGCTCCGTCTTCTTGGTTTTACAGCGGGGAGAGTGTGTAGCGGAACTGGTGCTCCTCCGAAAAGGATGCTCGTAAACGACGCCGTGTCATGGATCAGCGTGGTGCTGGCATGCAAAAAATGATTGACCGCTGCTATGTATCGGGCGGCGGCGACCTTGCTTACTGGTTTGCGATTGAGTGCTTTTGCAGCGCGTCTGACGATGAAGTCTTTGCTGCTTTCGGCCTCGGTCAGATAATTCTGATACTGACAGATGGTTGTGTTTGCTGCCTCAGGGGTTAGGCACCGATCCCCCAATACGCCGGTTTCGTAGCAGTAGTCTAGGAAATTGGCCACATCGGGACAGTACAGGTGGGGAGTACTGGCTCCGCTTGATTGGTACAGGCTGTTGAACAACAGATCCGAATAGGTGTTGAACACGTCTACAGGTCGACCCGTTTCAGCTTCATACAAGCGGGGGATGCCTCGGTCGATCAGGCGCACGTTTTTCACCGGCTAACCCCCCGCTTGACCTGGTGAGCAGTTGCTTCTTTAGACGTACCCGGCCTATCGCTAGACTTTCGTGGGAGACGATCCTCAGGGGCCAGCAGGGAGATCGGGCTGCCGAGGCATGAGGGAAGGTGAGGCGCATGCTGGGAGTGGCGAACAAACGAAACATTAAACATATATTGACAACCTATCGTGCATGGAGTACCATTGGAGTGTATTGATTGTACATCTATGCTGGGCTATGTTGAAGGCCTGATTTCCAGTTCCTGTCGATTGACTTTGTAGGCTTGCGTCGAGAGGTTTGCGCTCTCGGTGAAGCTGTTTGTGGAAGCGAACGGTATGCTCTGGAGAAAGTTGTGATCGACCACTCTGCTAACAATGTGACCGCTTTTCCTGTTCCAAAAAAGCCGGCCACGCCTTAGCGAAATACTCTCCACACTGTTGTGCATGACCTGACGCGCCACCACCCCAGCCCCATTTCGGGGAGTAAAAGGATGGCGGCGGAGCGAATAGCCATGCGTAATATCAACGAATGTCTGCGCCTCAAGTTCGAGGCCAACCCGTCCCACGAAGATCGCCCCACGCCCTGCAACTGTCCAAGGGCATCGTCAGCAAGAACATCAATGCGCCCCCCCGGTATCGAGTGGGTCATGCAGGCTCTACGGGATTAGGTGGCACTCGGGGCCGCGCTTGTGCCTGCGGGCAAGAGCATCCAGACACGCTGCGACCGAGTGTTGCCCGACGTGATCACCTTGCACCGCGAACCGCGTCGCAAAGGCGTAACGCTACAACTGCTGTGGGAGGCGGGCCCATTGGCCCGAACGAGCGACCTCTCCTTTGACTTAACTTCACGCCCCACTTAGCTATGGGCAGGCAATGACTCGAGCGCAGAATGCTTTGAACATAACCTCTCCTCTTACCGCCCACGAGGTCTGCCAGGTGTTGACGGACGTCGCGCTAGGAAAACGCATCATGATTCGGAGCTCGATCCAGTCATGGGGGGGAGATCTATCACGGGCTCATGAGCGTGGAGATTGATGGATGGCTACTCACACTCTTCAATGACTGTGACACCCTGGATTACTGCGAGTACTGCAGGTCGCGTGATGGCCGAGTCGGGACACTTGAGCTCTGGCAGCGCGATGGTGCGGATCCGGTCGAAATGTTAGAAGCCTCGGAGCGTGAACAGCTCGAACGACTGCTCGCTGCGCTCTGAGCCTGTACGCAAAAGCACGTTACCATTTGCCAGTGGCCATGGCCGCGATGAGGCGGTAGTAATCATCAGCAGGCATCTCCCCTGGTTTGCTGTTACCAAAATGGATCCGGGCTCCAAGCCTCGTCCAGCTCTGGCTCTCTTCGAAATTTTCAACCGTGTGTATCCCGAAATCTCGCAGATGCTTGTAAGCCACCGGATCCCGTCCCAGGCGTCTGGAAGCCACACTTCCCGTACTCAGAGATTTTGATGATTGCTGAATCTGCGCTGCCCTTGTCCTTCAAGGATGTCATATGGCTATCAGGCAGCCATCTTTTCTTATACCCTCTGCGTCAGTCTAATTTGAGCAGGCGTATGACCGCGTCAGCATCCAACACCAACAGCGTGTCTTAAAAATCAGCAGGAGCTGTGACTGAGTACCGGAAGG
This sequence comes from Pseudomonas sp. WJP1, assembly GCF_028471945.1. Taxonomy (NCBI): domain Bacteria; kingdom Pseudomonadati; phylum Pseudomonadota; class Gammaproteobacteria; order Pseudomonadales; family Pseudomonadaceae; genus Pseudomonas; species Pseudomonas sp. WJP1. Next base: position 1,512,663 of record NZ_CP110128.1, on the reverse strand, counting down.
TTGCCAAGGAGACAAAACCCGCTCAGGCATCCTTGACCGAGGTCACAGGTCAGCAGTAGGGAAGCCAAAATGAAAGTCATCGTTCGGGGCAATGCGTTGCACAAGAGTGAGACCAACGCTCTTGATCAAATCCAAAAACAGCTTCGTGACAGCTGGTTTGGTTATGCTTCTGTACTGATCGCCGACAGACAAGGGTCAATGGAATTTGACCTGATCATGGTGACCCATGATCGCGTGCTGGTGGTTGAGCTCAAGGAATGGAACGGGACGCTCACCAATTACGACGGCAACTGGATCATTACCCACGCCAACGGCCATGAAGAGAACCGTGGCAAGAGTCCCTATCACACCAAGCGCGATCAGGCCCTGAGACTCGGCAAGATCCTTAGACTGGAGCTGGAGCGAAAACTCGGCTATTACCCATTCGTAGAAGCGCACGTTGTGCTGTGTGGCAGTGCCACACCCGAACACCTGCCTGCGAGCGAGCGCCAGTTCGTTCATACCCTCGAAGACTTCCTCAAGATCGGTGGTAACGACTACCTGAACTTTGTTCAGAGCGTTCCAATGATCAGGTATAACGACCAAAGCCGCCCGCGCCCGAATCAATGCCAGGCCATTTTCGACGGCTTTTTCAGAGGAAATCGAGTTCAGCTTGCTGAGTTCAAGTACCTGGAATACACCGCTGCTGTGGCCCCCGATCGCGTCCACGATCAGCACCTGTTCAGTGAATACCCTGCAACCAACCCTGGCCCACCTCAAAGCAACGCTATGATGCGCCGCTGGGATCTGGGAGCCCTGGGTCTGGCGTACCGTGATGACATCACTTGGCGCCTCGTGGTGACACGCGAGAGTTTCGTCTTTCGAACTGCCAATGCTACTAACAGCCCATTGGAAGACTTCCTGCTCAGACCGATTTCTCCGATGGTCAACGAAAACGTTACGGCTGACTGCGTCGAGCTGTTTGAGATTCGCAAAAACACGCTGAGATTGGAACAGCACCTCAACTTGCACGGCCATAAGTGGACGCCAGACGAGCGCCTGGATTTGGCTAAGGCGCTGTTTGCGCCTTTTGCAGAATTACACAACCTGGGCTTCGCCCACCGTGACATCAGTGCTCAGAACCTGTGGTATTCGCAAGACTCCAGGATCATTCTGATCTCCAGTTTCCAAGCCGCATTCCTGCCCGATAAAGGTACTGTCAAAGACCTTTTCGAAAAGCTGCGCAGCAACAACACCATGCTGCCGGAGGATGTGTATGCGTGTGAAGGCGATCCACTGAGTCCGTTCGCCAAAGACGTCTACTTGCTCGCGCTTGTCGCCCACAAGATTTGCTTTCATGGCGCAAAGTTTACGCTGGAGGACGGCGTTCCAGTATGGCGCTCGGTGGCCAACGATCCTTTCAATGGCAAGCTGGATACGTTCTTTGCCAAAGCAATGGATATTGAGCAGCAGAATCGCTTTACCAACGCCGCCGAGATGCTGGGTGAATTCAACACCCTGGTGATCGGTAAGCCGCTTCAGTACGACGATACCCAAGAGGTCATGCAGGAGATCGCCAAAGGCGACTTCGTCAGGACTGATTGGAACCCCTACATGCTGATGAGTTACTTCCCGCCAGCGCCAGGCGCGGTTCCTTCGCCCGTGGGCGACAAAATGGTATACCGCTGCACAGTCGATGGCGAAGAAGCGCTGCTGAAGTTCTTTCCCAAGGCTGTGATTGATGTCAAAAACCCAGGCACCAACCGACGCATTCTGCGCATGCGAAAGCGCATTGAGAAAAGTATCAAAGACGAGCTTCCACTTCCGGCTCTGCTTGCCCATGGCATGTTTGGCGGTGGCAACGGTCTCTTCATCGTCACCCGGTTCGAAGAGGGTATCGTGTGGCCTGAGTATGTGGCAGGTCTGACTTCGCTGCAGCAAAAGCTTGAAGCAGCTTCCGCGCTGTGCAATCTCCTTGAGGGCCTGCACGGGCGGGATTTTGCCCATGGGGATCTGCATCCAGGCAACATCCTCGTGCGTCCGAGCGAAGAAAGTGAGCCTTTGAACCTGATTCTGATCGACGCCCTGGACTATGGCGACACCAGCGATCCATACAACATTGATTACGGCCCGACCGACCCTTCCACGACCGATAGCTTTGGTCGAGACGGCTACGCGCTCTACAAAATCGTTCAGGAGCTTTTCGACGACGAAGCGCCTAAGGCGCTGTCCATCGAGTTTGCGTTGCGTACAGAGCAACCCAATGGCGTCCCTGTGTCGATCGAGCCATTGGGGGAAACCATCAGCGCAGAGCTTGAAGCGTGCAGAAAGCCGGCAACCGTGCAAGCGCCTGCATTCAGGTTCATTGCCGACTCGTTCAAGTTTCCGATTGAAGAAACGCTGCTCAAGTCCAGCGGAACAATGTACTACCTGAACGTTGAGGCCGCTGACCGCCATCCAAAGCACATGCACGTGCGGATCACAGGAGAGGATAAGCGCCTTTCCTTCACTTTCGATCCCGAATCGAACGCCATCCTTGCTCCATTTTTGACGGATGTTTCTTTCAGCGACTGCATTTCTGCGGGGCAGCGCGCCCAATCTACCTTCGACCAGCCCATCGTGGTGGGAAGAGGTGTGTCCACCAAACTGAACGAAGAGCAATTTGTAGCGTTTCTGATGGATCAGGAGCCCGTCCAGACATTCCTAGGCAAAGCCGATGTCGATCTGGATGACCTTGAGCTCGAGGACGAGCCCGAGGGGATTAACCAGACAATCAGGCCTTCGTCGATCTGGAAAACCATGGTGGAAACCGAAGGCGACCAGCTCATGCGAGTGGAGATTGCCAACACCTCTTTTGAAGAAAGTCCAAGCGGTGCTCTGCTGATCCCCTACGTATCTAGCAATGGGCAAGACGTCGATTTCAGCGACGATAGCGCAGAGTTGCGAATTTACTTTGAAGAGGGCGGCAAGCCTTTCGGGGAGGTTGTCGCAGAAGAATGTAGTGGTGTGCGCCTGGCGGTACGTATGTTCTCTGCTGGCATCCGAAGCGTTAAGCAAAAGCTCACTGCTGGTACAGAGCTGATCTTTGAATCCAAACTCAACGGCGCATCGCGTGCGCGTCGCAAACGAGCTATGGAGCGCGTGCTTAATGGGGTGGCGAGAATCTCGCATCTACCGACCTACTTTGACAAAGACAGCAACGTCAAGTCGAAGGTAATCGGCAAAATCCCCGATGAGGCCGCGATTCGTGCGCGATATGATTCAGAAGAACAGAAACTGAACCCAAGACAGATCATTGCCTTTCAGAGAGCCGTCTCCGAAGGCCCTATTGGAATCCTTCAGGGCCCACCCGGCACGGGGAAAACCGACTTTGTAACAAAGCTGATCCACTATCTCTTCGAGCACGAAATAGCCGGCAATATCTTGTTGGTAGGCCAGTCACATGCGTCGGTGGACACTGTGGCTATCAAAGCGCGCGAGCTTTTCTCGGAAATCGGCAGTGACATCAGTGTGGTTCGCTTGGGCCATGAATCGGCAATCGATGATCAGATGCTTCAATGTCACTCCAGCTCAATCCAGCGCCAGATTCGCTACAAATTTCAACGCGAATATGAGAAGCGTATCAATGCACTCTCTTCGCGCTTGATGCTTAATCAGGAGCTCGTCGAAGAGCTTGCCAAACTGCATCGCAGCGTAAGCCCCATTCTTGAGCGGATCTCGACCTACACCACTCAAAAGGATGAGGTTGCCAGGAAGCGCCACCTCGCCGAAGAAGTGCGGATCGAGCACATGGAGGGGCATCAAGCAAAAATCGACAGCTGTATCGAGTCCCTTGAAAGCAACCTCAGTACTCGCGGGTATGAGTTCACGCTGCCACCCCCTGAAGAGCCAGGTTACTGGTTTGACCTTTCGAGACAGGTTGCTCGGCAGCACGGTGTAACCGATCAGCTGGCCCTTCAGCGCCTTAACAACCTGATTGGGATCAGCAAGGACTGGATTGATGTCCTGGGATCGGGTGCCGCCAACTATGACAAATTCCTGGTCAAGACATCACAATTGGTATGCGGAACGCTCGTAGGCATTGGCGCTGAGAGCATCAACATCGAAGAAATCGAGTTCGACTGGGTGATTGTGGACGAAGCAGGTCGGGCACAAGCCTCCGAACTCATGATTGCCATGCAGTGTGGCCGACGGGTATTGCTGGTAGGGGATCATAAACAGCTACCACCAATGTACGACAAAAAGCACATCCGCGAAGTGACTCGAAAGCTCAAGATCGACGACCGTGAAGCTCGTAAAACGGACTTCGAACGGGCCTTTGAGGTCAACAATGGCATCGCTTTCGACACTCAGTACCGAATGATCGAACCCATCGGGAAGATCGTCAGCAACTGCTTCTACGACAATGACCTTCACAGCTTCCGCAAAACCGCAGGTGCCTGGTGCGACGATCTTCCTTACCCGTTGAATAAACCGGTCAGCTGGATTGATAGTGGCTCTGGTGATCGAGCTGTCAATGAAGATGAACCTGAGAAACACAAGTTTGTGAACAAGCATGAGCTCGCCGTTTGCTTGCACGTTCTTCGCCAGTTGGCGAAACCTGAGCAAATGGAAAAGCTCAATGCCAAGCGCACTGCGATGAGTCCGCAGCCCATTGGCATCATCACCATGTATCGAGGGCAGAAGCAGTTAATCGAGGAGGAGTTGAGTCGGGCTGAGTGGGCTGCGCCCCTTCGCGATGCGGTAAGGATAGACACGGTTGATAGTTTCCAAGGCCAACAAGCAAGGGTTCTGATTCTGAGTCTGGTTCGAAACAATGATAAAGGGCTACAGGGATTCCTTGTGGATCAGTCCCGAATCAACGTTGCGCTGTCCCGCGCTCAAGATCGGCTGATCATCATCGGCTCTCTTCGTATGTGGAATGGGGCAAATGCACCGTCCGCGCTAGGCAGCGTCGTCAAATACGTCACCGAGCAACAAAAACTCTTTCCGAACGATTATGAAATCGTAGATGGCACCACTGTTATTGAGGGCCCAAGCCATGACTGAAGAATATCAAGCTACCGATGCCTCTGGATTTCGCATCTGCAACACGATTTCTCTTCTGGTGCCGGCCTATCAGTACCAAATCAAGTGCGCCTGGACAAAGGAGGTTTCCCTTCCTGCGGTAGAGGAGTTCACCTGCCGCCTTCTGCTGGCGTTAGGCGAGGTGTTGCCGGGAGAGATACGACAGTACTTCGGGCTGTCCGCACGCGAGTGCGATGTATTGATCGAAACGCTCGTTCGTAACAAGCTTGCCATGCACACCAGCGACGGCCACCTGACACCCTCGTCGATGCTGATGGATCGTACCAGAGGCAGTTCGGTCGCAAGCCCAAGCCTTACCAAATATGAAGAGCGCATTGAGCAGCCAATCTTTGAGTTATTGACCAAGACGGTCATGCCGCCGAGTCAGTACAACCGTAGCCGCTGGGGCCTGCCTGAAATTCCCGTTCCACCACAGAATAAAGGCTGGTCTACACAGGAGGTGGCTGACGCTTTCGGCTCTCAATACCGTGCTTTTTTGGATTTCTCAAAGATCCCCGAAACCGAGAGCCGCCGGACGCGCCTGTATAAAGTTGGCACCTGTGATCAAGCATCTCCCCTCAACATTCCAGTGGATATCGAAATCGGCCTGCTGCCAACATCGGCTGGCAGTGTAGAGATTATCAAGAGGGCTGCAGAGAAAGTCGGTAATGCTCGGCAAAGGCCTCTAACCATGGAGCTTGAGGCGAGGATTTCGGATTATCTGAATAGTCTCAAAATGCCAATTGGCGGCATGAGTCTTCAAGATTACTGTGAAACGTTCAAAGATGATGTGCTGGTTCGTTATCTCGACGATCGCGGCCTGGACATCAACACCTGGATGCTGGATCACAAGAATCGTCGCACGGGTTATGGCAGTCAGGAAACCAGGGCCATAATCGGCCCAGTCTATGACAGTAATAACCGAATCACTATTGGTAGAATGCTAGAAGATCTCGCGAGAGACTGGCCCGAAGGAACGACCCATTCAGCGCTCTGGCTATCCAGCTCCGTACCTCTGTGGGCGGCAAACGGAACGCTCCTTAGCGACTTCTGTCGTAAGACGTCAGAAAAACTCAGCGAGGCCCCACACACCAAAGGTCGAATCACAGCCGTCCTGCCATTTCATACCCCTAAAGAATTGGGGCAGCTGCGCAGGACATATCACACCCGTATACCAAACGGAGTGGCGTTGGGTGGACGAGACCTTCAGGATCGTTTCGAGATTTTCCTTGTGCCAGGTCAATTAGCGGTCGTTCAGTATCATTTTCAGCCGAGTGATGAAAGCGCTGCAACTGTACCCATCGGTTATATCACTTGCGATCCTGACCGTATCGCCCATATCGACAGCTTCCTCAACACACGCTTGGCAGGGCGTGGTGAGATTAAAGTGGCCTGGAGTGAAGACACTGACATTGATGTTAATCAGTTGATCGATAAGGAGCGACTGGAGATCATCCAAGCGAGCGCCTTGGAGCTTCCGATGACACGCCAGATAAACCTCACTGTCAAGAAAACACCTCGCAGGTAAACTTTAAAACCCCTGATTTACAGGGGCTACCCGTCGTATGTTGGGTTGAATGGGATGAGGATTATGGATCAGTGCATAGGACGACTACCGCGCCGGCACGTACCATCACCGAGGCATTGACGATGCTCGAAATGTCGCGACCATCGTTATTGAGATGCTCGCCTGACTTTAAGCCGGGCGCTGTCCGAAGGAGCGCCATTAACAATCAGCCGAGGTGCTGCTTACGACATAGCTGACGTGCCCCGCATCGTAACTACCTAAGCGGTTGAGAAGGTCTGACTCCCGAGCGAATGCACGACTCCGATCGTGTGAATGGTGCCCTGGCTCATGCGCGGGCTGTTCCACCATCTCACGGATACGATGTTCAACGAGTGTATCGATCACAGAACCACGAAGGGCTGAATTGGTTCGGCCTAATCCGGTTTAAATACGCAAAAATATCGGAATTTTTTCGACGTTACCTTCCGTACATCCCAGGCACGACGGGGGATACAGGCCTCCATCAAATCCGCAAAACCAGTCGGTGAGCCGGGCCCATTGGCCCGAAGGAGCGACCTCTCCACTTACGTCGCACCACAGCTTAGCTATGAGCATGCGATGACTCAAAACCACGCTTCCGGAGCCGGACACGTCAGCCCGCTGTGAAGCTATATGTTGATTGCCTACGTGGTTGCTGAGCAGAAAAAACAAAGCCCCGGAGGTTCGCGGCTCCAGGGCTTCTATTTTAAAAGTAAGGCTGAATAGGTACAGCGGCAGCATCTGCTAACCCAAGACACAGTCCTGTACAGCAGCAAAAAAAATGACTGCACTTAGTAATTGCATTGGATTAAAAATGAAAAAAGCGCTGACAAAGCGTCAGCGCTGAGGAAAAATTTTAATTTAAACCTCGAAAAAAGCGCGCGATTAGGGTATTTCAGTTCGCTACAGCAGCGGAATACTGTAGCTCACGATCAGTCTATTTTGATCCTGGTTACGAGCCGCTTCACTATTAGATTTAGCATTCCGCCAGCCGAACCCAACGTTTTTTAGCGCCCCGGATTGAACAACGTAGTCAACGCTAATGTCTCTTTCCCATTCTTTCTGGTCAGTACCGGAGGTGGTCTTAATATTATCGCCTGATAGATATATGATCGACGCCTTCAGACCAGGGATGCCCAAAGCGGCGAAGTCGTAAGCGTACTGACCGAAAGCCGTCTTTTCGCCCGCACGGTTGAAGCTTTGCAGCAGGCGATCGGTATAAAGATACAGACTTGAGCCACCAGCGCCTTTGTCTACCAAGCTCCCCTGATTGAGTTGAGTAAAATTGCTGCCATCCGAAACGCTCTGATATCCCGCCGTAACAGCGTGTCCACCTATGGTGTAGATCAATGCAGCACTCCAAGTGCGGTTATCGATCTCCCCATCCCCGTTTTCAGTGAAGCCACTAATTCTGTAGCCGGAGGTGCCGGAGCTATTCTCACCAGACGAGTCTGTCTTGAAGTAGCGTAAGTCAGTCTTCAGCGATTGGCCGTCCGAAATCGCAAGCGTGTGAATCAGTCCGAAAAAATGTTGGGTGTAGTAGTCATTGAGATTGGCGAAGTAGTACTGAGCCATCAGATCTTTGGTAACCTTCCAATCGACCCCAGCAAAGTCGAACTTGTTGCTTTCTCGCGTGCCGCCGGCCACGGAAAGTCCCGTTTGATCGGTCGAACCACGGCCCGTCGCATGCTCGATCCGGCCACCAATCAAAGTCAAATCCTTGAACTCGCCAGAAGTGATCTGACCTCCTTCGAACGTTTGGGGTAGCACGCGCCCGTCGTTGGCGACCAAAATGGGAAGCTTCGGAATCAAGGTGCCGTAGCGAAGCTCGGTCTTTGACATTCTGACTTTCCCGGTAAGCCCCAGCCGGCTCCACTCGTCAACAGCTCGGCCGTCGCTATCAGAAGGAATCATTGTGCCGCCGACGTGCCGTCCTCTGCCGCTATCCAAGGTTATGCCCATCATGCCCAGAGCATCGATACCAAAACCCACAGTGCCATCGGTATAACCCGATTTGTAATCGAGCATTAAACCTTGGGCCCATTCTTCAGTTTTAGACGGGGCAGCAGTGCCATCGCGGTTGTCGCTGTTAAAGTAAAAATTTCTCATACCCAGCGTGGCCTTGCTATCACTTAAGAAGTCAGCTTGCACCTGGTTACTCAGCACCACACATGCCAACGCAAAAGTTGTGGGCAAATATTTTATATTCACTAAGACGCTCCGATATTTTTATTTTTAAAAGCAGAAGCAACACGAACTGCCAACTCATTTATTCGGGCTTGACCAAATTGACTAGCAACCTAAGTGCCGACACAGCACGCAGCAACGGCCTATTCAACCGTTATTGGAAAAGCCAGCAAAACAAATCGTCCAGCTCATCTATCATCTTTACCATTTGTACCATTCGATCTATCCGAATCCGTTCGGGGTCACTCTTCAAGCCTTGATTCAGGCAAGCCTCTAGCTCAATCAATAAGTCAATGACTCTCAACCATCGCAGTACCCGCAGAAAACTGCTGCAAAAACATTTAAGTCTTACAGCTGCATTAACGCGAGGTCGGCAAATCAAAGTACTTTAGCTAATATCCCTGCTAGAAACTGCAACACTCAAGCTGCGCTCAATCACTCTTCCAACGAGTCTTCCCTGACTCAAAAGCAAATAGATTTGGGGCGAGATTAACGGGACTGTAATACCCGGCGGGCGTCGGCAATTACGGGGGCATCAATCATTTTGCCGTCCAAACGAAATGCCCCTGGAGCACCCTCAGCCGCGTCTACGACCTTTCGAGCCCATTCAATTTCTTCAAGTGAGGGCTCAAACACTTTGTTGACGATACCTACTTGGCTTGGATGGATGCACAGCATTCCGCCGAATCCCATATCCTGGGCGTCTCTGGCGAATACCTCTAGACCATCTAGGTCAGAAAAATTGGCATAGACGGTGTCAAGGGGGCGGGCAAGTTTGGATCTCGTTGTGCAGACCAATATTTGATAGCGCACCTGGTCGAATATTCGTGCGGCAGCACGGCTATTAGCACGAAGCCCCAAATCCAGGCCTAAATCCAGCGCCCCGAAAGTTAGCCTTTCGACGCCTGATATTGAGGCGATGCTCGGAAGTAGCTCCAATCCCTCTGCAGTTTCAATCAGGGGCCAAATGGGTTTACCTGTAGACGCAGCGTGCGTTACCTGAACTGGACGTTCGGCCTTGGGAAGCAGGATGGCCGAAACTTGAGAAAATCGACTGCAGAAATCCAGATCGTCCTGATGCTCGGGATGGCCACTTGCATTGACGCGCACAACCACGCTGAGGTGTGGGTTCGCGGTCAAGTAGACCGCGAGGTTCTCTCGGGCCTGCTGCTTCATTGACTCTTCTACTGCGTCTTCAAAATCGATGATGATCTTGCCCGCACCGGTGCCGAAAGCCTTATCGAATCGATCAGGACGACTACCAGGAACGAATAAAGCGCTCTTAACGGACGGTTCCAAGTGCATGCTCATATTGCACCTACAACCTTCAGCTGGTTGATGTCACCCAGGGAGTAGCCAAGCTCCGCGAGGATAGATTCGCTGTGCTCACCCAATGCTGGTATCGCGTCCATACGTGGGGTAAATGCACTATTGGCACCAGGCGGCAGCAGTGCAGGCAGAGTACCTTGCGGGCTTCCGACATCTACCCAGCGGTTACGCGATTTCAACTGCGGATGTGACCATACCGCGTGCATGTCGTTGACCTTGGCGTTCGCGATTGGAGCTTCGTCCAAACGCTTGACCACTTCCTCGATACCGAGGTCAGCGAAAGCCTCTACAATAATCGCGCGCAATTCATTACGGTTTGTAGACCTCAGTGCGTTCGAGTTGAAGCGCTCGTCCGCCACCAAAGCGGGACGGCGCAGAACTCGTTCGCAGAACAACGCCCATTCGCGCTCGTTCTGCAGACCAAGCATGACAGTATCGCTTTTCCCTACCGGGAAAGGGCCATAGGGGTAGATGGTGGAGTGAGAAGCACCCGCCCGTGCAGGCGGCTCTGCCCCATCGTAGGCGTAATACATTGGGTAGCCCATCCATTCGACCAGGCTTTCGAGCATGCTGACATCTACACGGCTTCCCACCCCTGTCTTACCTCTTAACAAAAGTGCCGAGAGGATTCCCGTATAGGCATACATCCCTGCTGCAATGTCAGCAATAGAACAGCCTGCCTTGGCTAGCTCATCTTCTCTCGCACCGCCCGTGACAGACAGGAAGCCCCCCTCGCTCTGGATGAGCAGATCGTAGGCTTTCTTCTGCTCATATGGGCCACCCTCACCGTAACCAGAGATATCGCAGACGATCAACTTCGGAAAACGAGCATGAAGAGCATCGAAGGACAACCCCATTCGCGCAGCGGCCCCCGGGGCCAGGTTTTGCACGAGGACATCGGCCTTCGCAAGCAGCTCTTCGATAATCGAATCTGCGCCAGGCTTTTTCACGTCCAAGGTGAGGCTTTCCTTGGAGCGATTTGTCCAAACGAAATGCGATGCCAGCCCTTTTGTTCGGGTGTCATAGGCTCGTGCAAAATCACCTACTGCTGGCCGCTCGATCTTGATGACACGTGCGCCGAGATCTGCGAGCTGCCGTGTGCAAAATGGTGCAGCAATGGCATGTTCGAGGCTGACAACGGTTATGCCATCCAACGGGCGGGGTGAAGTTGTGGAATTAGTCATCATTAAGCTCCGTCAGCGTGACGAGATCAGTGTCGTTGTCGAGCGACCAGACGCGCTTGATCAACAGGTTTGTTTGAACTGGATTGAGCGCTGAAGAAAAAGCCACCAAGCGTGAGAATTTCTCTTCAAGCTCCGACCGGGAAAGGGTGTTCCCTGGATCTCCTTTGGGCTCGTCTATGGCGCCCTCAAGAACACGACCATCTTTGACCGTCACCCGTACTCGGCCTAACCAGCGCTGGGGATAGGCTTGATCAACTTCAGGATCGAGCTGCATGAATACTCGCTCTCGGAATGCGCTCACTTCGGGATCCGTCAGCGCCAATTCTTGAAACTCGGTAAGCCCTGCTTTTCCATGAACAGCGACCAATCCAAGGACAGTCCCCATTGAGAATTTGGCTTGGTGCACCGTCTGAGGTACCACCACGCGGCCTAACACATCGATTGCTCCCTGATGAACACGGGCGACTACTTTGGTAATGTCCTTGGCCTCAAGGTGTTCTCGCGCCATCAGGGCTAGGAGTGCATCCGCTGCAGGGTGCGTATGGCGGCAAGATGCATGAAATTTGAATGACGTCTCGGCCAATGCCCAGCGGCTACCAAGCCTATCTGCCAACCTGGAAGGATCGGCATCGCTAGACATACCAGCTGCCATGCCTTGGTCACCTTCAAAGATATTTTTGGCTCCAGTCAGCCCCTGCTCAGTCAAGTAAGCAGCCAACAACCCATCCGCCGCTGCCTTCGCGGTGTGCAGCTGTTTCGAGTCAGCGGCATCTCGCAGAAACTCCCAAAGGCCGGCAGCCTGTGTTCCCGCAGTCCCGAACACATTCAGGAAACGGGGAGCGTCAAAGTTCAAGAGCTTTGCAACCGCAATTGCGGCAGCCAACGTCCCAACAGTGGCAGTCGTATGGAAAATTCGGTAATGGGAGCGCCCAAGAAACTCTCCGATCCGTATCCCGGCTTCATACCCGGCAACAGCCGCTACCAGCAGGTCTCGCCCGGACGATTTTCGTTCTTGAGCTGCCGCGAGGACGGCTGGAAATACGACTGTGGCGGGATGCAATACAGAACTATTGTGTAGATCATCTTGCTCGACCAAATGCGATGACGCGCCATTCACCAACGCGGCAAAATAGGGTGAGGTCGACTTGCCATTCACAATGATTCTGGAGGGGCCAATGTCCGGGCCCATGATCGCAGCGTATTGCTCGAACAATGGGATGGGACGGGATCCCTTGCTTGCCAGAGCGGAACCAAGCCAGTCCAAAAAAAGGTCTTCCGTTCGGCGGATGACCGATGCTGGGATCTGCTCGTAGTTTAACTGCGCCAGGAAGTCCGCCAGAGCATGTGTGTAGCCCATAGTTAACTCCTAGAAGCTGCGAGGCAGCTCAAGCAAATGTTCGGCAACGTACGATAGGATGAGGTTTGTCGAGATTGGAGCGACCTGATAAAGCCTGGTCTCTCTAAATTTCCTTTCAACGTCGTATTCGCAGGCAAAGCCGAAACCACCATGCGTCTGGAGGCAGGCATTTGCCGCCTCCCAGGACGCCTTGGCGGCGAGATACTTGGCCATGTTCGCGCTAGCCCCAGCAGGCTCTCCGCTGTCATATTCTTCGCATGCTCTATAACGCATGAGGTCTGCGGCTTCGATCTCTATATGGGCTTCCGCAATTGGAAATTGCACTCCTTGGTTCTGGCCAATCGGACGGCCAAACACCACTCGTTCCTTGGCATAGGTACGAGCTTTTTCGATAAACCAACGACCATCGCCAATACACTCAGCCGCGATCAGTGTGCGCTCGGCGTTAAGCCCATCAAGGATGTAGCGGAACCCCTTTCCCTCTTCGCCGATGAGGCTGGATTCTGGAAGCTCCAGATTGTCAAAGAACAACTCGTTTGTTTCGTGATTGACCATGTTTGCGATCGGCTGGACTGTGAGGCCATTTCCAATCGCTTCCCGTAGATCGACCAGGAAAATTGACATACCGTCTGCTTTCTTTTTGACCTCGGATAGAGGGGTCGTGCGGGCCAGAAGGATCATCAAATCCGAATGTTGTACTCGCGAAATCCAGACTTTTTGCCCGTTGATGAAATACTTGTCGCCTTTCTTCGTAGCAGTAGTCTTTATTTTGGTGGTATCAGTGCCGGTCGTGGGCTCCGTAACACCCATTGATTGCAGACGCAGTTCGCCGCTAGCCAGCTTAGGAAGGTAGTACTGCTTCTGTTCTTCACTTCCGTGGCGCAGCAATGTGAACATGTTGTACATCTGGCCATGAACTGTCCCAGAGTTCCCCCCGCAAGCGTTGACCTCTTCGAGAATCACAGAAGCTTCAGTCAACCCCAGTCCTGATCCTCCGTACTCAACAGGGATCATCGCGGCCAGCCACCCAGCCTCGGTCAGAGCCTTCACAAAAGCTTCCGGGAACCCTTTCTCTTCATCGATCTTGCGCCAATAGGAAGAGTCGAAACCTGCGCACAAGCCTCTGACTCCCTCTCGTATCGAATTGAGTTCTTCGCTGTTTTTATTGGTCATTGCTGGCTTGCCCCATAAGTCCTGCTCGAAAACGGATACTCAATCAAATTCAACTTGTGCAAGCTGAGCGGCGCCTGCCCGGTTGCCAGCCCATAGCGAAGCTGTTCCCACTGCTGTGACCTGCCCGCCCACATCGAAGGCGTCTGGCAGGACGAGAGGGCGGACATTACGAAAGGAAAACTTACGTACTTTGGCGTCCGAGTTAGCGCGTATGAATGCGTTTAGGCTGAGGGTTGCGATCAATGGGCCATGCACTACTAAGCCGGCGTAACCTTCCACATCAGTGGCATAGGGAAGGTCGTAATGAATACGATGGCCATTGAATGTTGCCGCTGAGTAGCGGAACAGCAATGTGGGTGTAGGTGTGATTCGTTCATTCCATTGCCCATGCTGGATCACTTCGTCAGAGTGCAGCTTTGGGGGGGTAGGCTCTCGGTAAACAATGTCCTGTTGCTCACGAACCCGGACATAACCGTTCTGAGAGTATTCATGACTGACTGTGACAAAGAGAAGCTTTCCGGAACGACCGATCTTTTCCTCTATGTGCAATATTTTTGAGGAGCGCACTGCATGTTGCCCTGTCTGCAGAGGCTCAATAAATTCCACTCTGCTGCCAGCCCACATGCGATTTCGGCCGTCAGCCTCAGGGAGAAAATTCCCACGCTGTGGATGGCCGTCAACGCCGAGTGATGGCCCACCAACTGGATCCTGAAAAAAGCACCAATGCCACAGGGCTGGCAATGGCGCCCCCATGCCAGGCATCTCTTGATCGAATGTGGCAGCTACACGCTTCAGAAGGTTTTCGCTCAGTAGGTCTGATGACCGCTCTGCGCGTCCCAACCAATCGGTGAAATGGGCCATTGAATCGTCACTCAGCAGTTGTTGTTATGAGCAGATCATGAGAGCCTCATAGCGTTCTGAGAAGTAGCGTTTCTTAAACCCCGCGTTTTGAAATGGTTAACACCTAGCTAAGGCCACATTTCCCATGCACCTTGACCTGACTGACCTACGCCTTTTCATCCACATTGCGGAAGCGCCAAGCCTCACTCAAGGAGCGAAGCGCGCGTTTATATCTCCCGCAGCCGCCAGCGTGCGAATCAAGGCGCTAGAAGCTCAGCTCAACTGTCATCTGCTCTATCGGGGTAGCCAAGGAGTCGAGCTCACGGACGCGGGGCAACGCTTGCTCAAGCATGCTCGACTGATAATGCGGCAGATTGGTTACTTGAAAACCGAGTTTGCGGAATACGGTACCGACTCGTCAGGACATATCCGAATATTCGCTAATACAACGGCCGTGACGGAGTTTCTGCCTGAGGTGCTGGCAGGCTTTCTTGCCAAGAATCCTGGCGTCACAGTAGACCTGCAGGAGCGCTTGACACGCGACATCGTTCGGGGCGTTCAGGAAGGGTCGACCGACATGGGGATCATTGCGGGCCCTGTGGCAGCCAAGGATTTACAGGTGCTGCACTTCAGCACTGATCGACTCGTGCTGGTGGTTCCAAAGGGTCACGTACTAGATACCGGAGAGCCTCAAAAGCTTAAAGCTGCGCTGGCTTTTCATCATGTAGGACTGCAAGAAGGCAGCACGCTACAGGAGTTCATGCGTGAGCAGGCCGAGAAGCTCGGTGAGCAGCTGACTTGGCGAATACAGGTAGCCAGTTTTGAATCAGTCTGCCGGATGGTTGAGGCAGGGGTTGGCATCGGAGTGATACCAGAATCAGCCGCGATTCGACATAGTCGAACCATGCAACTCTCGATCATTCAACTGGATGAACCTTGGGCTGTTAGGGAAAGAAGCATCCTCGTAAGGCAATTGGAAGCCTTGCCAGGCTGTATCAGGGGGCTGATCTCGATCTTGCGCCCAGACTCAATCGACATCCACTCTATGCCCAACAGTGGTGGGTAATCTGGGCAGAAACCAAGCGCGTTAATCTGAGAAAAACGCGGGGTTAATCAAATACATATTAATACTTAGAATAATAACCATAGGTTAAAATAATATTAAGTAATAACAACTCATACGATTACGATCCCCCAAGATTTTTTACCGGCTCTCTGTATCGCCCTATTACCCAATCGATAAGTTCAGTCAGGAGCCATTTATCTAGGGGATAAACGTGAAATTAAGAAATCAACTGCTGATCGTTGCGTTGATGGTGGTTCATGGCGCGGCGCTGGCAGCATCAACGCTGCAGGTAGGTGATCAACGCGGCAATGCCAGGGCAGTGATGGAAGCCGCTGGGGTATTGAACGATCTTCCATATTCATGTAGTGGCATGAATTTGCGAACGCAGCGCCAGTGTTGGAATCACTGAACTCCGGCCATTTGGACGCAGGGTTGGTGGGCGACGCACCGCTGACCTTCGCTACCGCCGCCGGAGTACACCACGAGCCCTGGAGTTGGTGACGCTAATCGATCCATTCCTCCAGGATCTTCGCTTGGCACTACTGGAAGAGGAGAATTTCGACCCGCGCACCGTCAACCGCACCATGAGATTCGCGATCGCTGATGACCTTGAGGTGGCACTGCTTCCACGCCTCCTACGTGCACTGCAAGAAAAAGCACCCGGCGTACGGTTAGTCATGAGAGATGCGGACTATCACGCTATCGACAGGATCCTCCAGTTAGGCGACGCCGAGGTTGTACTTGCGGCGTTGATGCCAGAACTGCAACTAAGAGAGCCCAGCCACATCCTCTACGAAGAATCGTTCGTGGCGTTATTTGATCGCAAACAAATTGCACCATCCGCACCTATGAGACTGGACGAATACCTCGCTACCCCACAGCTATTGATCTCGCCTCGTGGAGAGATCACCGGCATGCTTGAACCTCAACTGCAAGAGTTGGGACGCACTCGTAATGTGATTGCCACGCTGGCAAGGTTTTCAACTCTGCCATTGGTGTTGAAGGAGACACCGATTCTGTGCAATGTGCCCTCCACAACGGCGCACTTCCTGGCCAACCACTTTGATTTAGCCATAAGCGCTCTACCGTTTGACTCACCTCGATTCAATATCGGGATAGCGTGGCAGCATGTATTGAATCAAGACCCCTTCACGCGATGGTTCACTTCGCTGGTGAGCGAGCTGATGATGCTGCTCAGGCACGAATCGCAAGGCCGTAAGGCCTCAGCTCAGGCACGCTGAGGCCACGTCAGGATTTACTTCTTGAACATGTAACTCTTGGTGTTGGTGAAACCGGCCAAACCCTCCTGGCCGTTCTCGACACCCATCCCGGACAGCTTATGGCCCCCGAACGGAATATCGATACCGTGAATGTGGATTTCATTGACCCACACCGTACCGGTCTCCATCCGTTTAGCGACTGCGATCGCAGCGGCACGATCCCCTCCCCATACGGAGCCTGCAAGCCCGTAAGGGCTAGCGTTGACCTTGGCGATGACATCTTCCACCTCGTCAAAGGCGATGATGGGCAGAATCGGGCCGAACGGTTCTTCCTGAACGATACGACTGTTCTCAGGGGGGTTATCGACAATGGTAACTGGGACGAAGTTGCCAGCGAGGCTTTGATCGATGACACCGCCGAGCGGCACTTTGTAGCCCTGTTTGCGGGTGTCTTCGAACAGGTCGATCAGCTTCTCATACTGCATACGGTTTTGGATCGGCCCAAGGTCAGTTGCCGGATCCATACCGTCGCCAACCTTGACCGTCTTGGCATAGTCCACAAACGCTGACGTGAAAGCCGTATGGATGCTGGAGTGAACATACAGCCGCTTGACCGCGATGCACCACTGCCCAGAGTTACCAAAGGCAGCCCAAAACAACGGTTTGACGATGGATTGCCAGTCGGCATCAGCCAGAACAACTGCCGCGTCGTTACCGCCCAGCTCCAACGTAATGCGTTTGAGGTTGCTTGCACCACTTGCCATCACTTTCTTGCCGGTTGCGGTACTGCCGGTGAAGCTGATCTTTGCGATAGCAGGATGTTCCGTGATGATTTGGCCAAGCTCATTGCCCCCAGACACGACACTCAGCACGCCCGGCGGAAGAACGGCCTGGGCGATCTCGCCAAAGAAAAGCGAGGTCAACGGGGTGTACGGTGATGGTTTCATCACCATGGTGTTACCAGTGATCAGGCATGGCGCCACTTTCCAAAGACCCAACAGAACCGGGAAGTTCCAAGGGGTGATGGCACCCACCACACCCAGCGGCGTGTGATGAACTTCGACGACGTGCTCAGCTGTGTCCTCAATGATCTCAACTGGGATATTGCGCTTTGCAACTTCCCGAACCCAGTAAATTGCCGCCTCTACTTCTGACTTCGCCTGGCTGTGCTTAGGCTTGCCCTGCTCAAGGGTTAGTAAGGTGATCAGTTCATCCTGACGAGCTTCGAGAGCATCAGCGTACTGATGGATGTAATCAGACCGAGTCTGCCAAGGCAGAACCGACCACACTTTGAATGCCTGAGCGGCGCCCTGGATGGCCTCTTCAAGCTGCTGAGCTGTAGCTTCCGGCGCCTGAGCGATTACCTGATTAGTCGCCGGGTTTAACACATCAAAGGAACGGTCGGCTTCAACCAGTTTCCCGTTGATGGACAAGCGGAACACAGATGGCGCTCCTACCGACTGCAGTAAGTTCAACGAATGAGCCGTATTCATGGTGCAATCCTTCTTAAATCTGGTGAGTAAGTAAAAGCGTTATCACTCAAGGCTTGAGGATAGGCTTAAGCACGACACCACTTTCTGAATCAGCGACAGCTTGGTTGATATCATCCAGAGCGTAATACTTGACCAATCGGTCGAACGGAAATCGGCCGCTGCGCCAGAGTTCGATCAACTGCGGGATGAAGACGTGAGGGACGCTGTCCCCCTCGATGATGCCTCGCACGCTGCGGCCAAAAAGAAGTGTGTTCATGTCCAGCGATACCTCTGCCCCCAGTGGAGCAGCTCCTACAAGACCACACACGCCTGGGATGGAAAGACAGTCCACAGCTTGGCGAAGAACTTTTGGGCTAGATGTGCATTCCAGGCTGTACTGAACGCCTCCGTTAGTGATTTCCCGGATGCAATCAAGCGCATTGGCTGTGCCAGCATTAATGATGTGGGTTGCACCTAATTCAAGTGCCAGTTCGAGGCGGCTGTCATTCATATCGACAGCGATAATTACGGTGCAGCCAATAGCTTTAGCTGCCATGACAGCCGCAAGCCCCACAGAGCCCGCTCCGAAAATGGCAATGCTACTACCGACCCCTGGCTTGAGCGCGTTCATCACAGCTCCTGCACCAGTCTGAATCCCGCAGCCTAGAGGGCCCATCAATTCCAAGGGGACGTCGCTTGGAATCTTGATTGCATTGCGCTCCGATACCAGAGCATGCGTGCCGAAGGAGGATTGATTGAAAAAGCATCCACACACAGTACTGCCGTCTTCGCCTTTATAGGGGCTGGTTCCATCTGGCCGATAACCACCGAAGTTCTGTTCGTAGAACTGGGCGCAGTATCCGGGAAGGCCTTTCAGGCAGTTCGCACAGTGGCCGCAGCTAGCGTAGCTCAGCACGACATGATCACCAGGCTTGAGGTGTTTAACCTCGGCGCCTACAGCTTCGACGACACCTGAACCTTCATGACCCAACACGAGAGGCAGGGGAACAGGGTATCCCTGGTCTCTCACTACCATGTCGGTGTGGCAGACACCAACACCGACAATTTTTACGAGTACTTCATCGTTGCGGGGCGTCTCAAGGGTGAGGTTTTCGATGGTGAAAGGAGCAGATTTCTGACGAACTACAGCCGCTCTGATTTGCATGATTATTGTTCTCCATACGGCCAAATCTCGTCGTTGGTATTATTGAAAATGACAAGGGGCACCTAGTGTCACAATGCATCAGAAATGGCGTACAGAGAATCTGCATTCTGAAAAGGGGGGGTTAACCTGGGCCGAACGATTATGCCTAGATTGGGATTAGGCAGACTCGAAACATTGCACTTCGAGTTGTCGTTGAATCCCGAGGCACACTGTCGTGGGCTGGTGCCTCGGGACTCAATAAAGTTACACCACTCGGCCACCGTCGACCGGCAGTTCAACACCATTCAAGAACGCTGCGTCATCTGTTGCCAGGAAGACGGCAACAGCTGCGATGTCTTCTGGTTTAGCCAGACGACCCAACGGGATAGTCGCAAGGAATTTCTGGCGATTGGCAGGTGTGTCTGGCATGCCCATGAAATCTTCCAGCAGCGCCGTCTCGCCCATTACGGGGCAGATGTTATTAACGCGGATGCCATCCGGGCCCAGTTCTACAGCCAGGGATTTGGAGAGCAGGTTCACGGCGCCTTTCGAGCCGTTGTACCAGGTCAGGCCTGGACGCGGGCGAATACCAGCAACAGAACCCACGTTGATGATCGAACCGTTCTTACGCTCGCGCATCAGCGGCACTACAGCCTTGGTCATGTGGAAGATCGATTTGACGTTAACCGCGAAAACGCGATCAAAGGTCTTTTCGTCAACATCCATCAGAGGCTGATTCCGATGCGTTGTACCGGCGTTATTGACCACTACATCAGGTACCCCGAAAGATTTGACGCAAAGATCCACGGCGGCCTGAACCTGATCGGCCTTAGTGACGTCGCAAGCAGCCGCGATAGCGTTGGGCCCCAGTTCATCAGCTAGTTTGCTGGCAGCTTCGAAATTGATGTCCGCGAGGATTACCTTGGCGCCTTCTTCGATATAGCGACGTGCAATGCAAGCGCCGAAGCCACTTGCTGCGCCCGTTACGATGGCGACTTTATTATTGAGCTGTGCCATTTTTCTCTCCGTTACCATTAAGAAGTGATTGCTGCGATTTAGGCTTAACCGTGGTGGCTGACCACGGTCTTGGTGATGCTGAACTCATCCAGAGCGAGGAGGCCTTTTTCACGTCCGTGCCCGCTTTTGCGAATACCACCGAACGGCAGCTCGACGCCGCCACCCGCGCCATAGCAATTGATGAAGACTTGTCCGCCTTCCAGGCGTTTGGCCATGCGTTGCTGACGAGCGCCGTTTTCGCTCCAGATCGAGGCCACAAGGCCATAGTCAGTACCGTTGGCCAGGGCCACGGCATCGTCCTCATCATCAAACGGCAGCGCTGCCAGCACTGGGCCGAACACTTCCTCGAGCGCAAGCTTATGGTCGCGCGGGACAGGGCCGAACAAGGTGGGACGCACGTAGTACCCGCCTTCTGGAAGATCGCTGTCCATGGTGCCTTCAGCAATCACCGGCAGATCGGAGTCCTTGCACTCCTTGATGAACTGATTTACCCGACCAAACTGGGCTTTGGTGATGATAGGGCCGCAGTCAGGAGAAGTCTCAGGCAGACCGACACGCACTTCACGGAACTTGGCAGCGACTCGCGAGATGACCTCGTCATACACCTCTTTCTGAATTAGGACGCGGCTACCAGCGGAGCAAGTCTGGCCAGCGTTCTGGATGATCGCGCCAACGATGACCGGCACTGCCTTATCAAGATCAGCATCGGCGAATACGACTTGCGGGCATTTACCGCCCAGCTCCAGGACGCATTTGACATGGTTGGCAGCTGCAGCGGTCTGAATGGCTACACCAACATCAGGGGATCCAGTAAAGGTGATCAGATTGATGCCCGGATGACCTGCCAATGCAGCACCTGCCTCTCGGCCATATCCAGTGACGATGTTAAGGACACCAGCTGGCAACCCTGCTTCTGCAGCAATCTCGGCGAAGCGAAGAGAAGTCATGCAGGCGTCTTCGGCTGGCTTCACGATCGATGCGTTACCCATTGCCAGGGCCGGCGCGATGGTGCGACCGAGCATTTGTGCTGGGTAGTTCCATGGAATGATGTGGCCAACCACACCGCAGGCTTCTCTGACCACACTGACGGTGTAACCAGAAAGGTACGGAATGACTTCGCCGTGAACTTTATCGGCAGCACCACCATAAAACTCGAAATATCGTGCCAGTGCTTCAATATCCTTGCGAGCCAAGCCAAGGGGCTTGCCGGTGTCCTTGGCTTCGATCTCAGCCAGCTCCTCGATGTTTTCCAGCACGCCGCTGCCGATACGCACCAGGATACGGCCACGTTCAGTAGCGCTCATCCGGCCCCAGTCACCATTGACCGCACTGCGTGCTGCTTTAACTGCTAGGTCTATGTCTTCAGGCATGCCACGGGCAATTTCCGCATAAGCCTCGCCAGTTACAGGAGAGTAGACAGGAATGCTTTGTCCGCCGGTGGCGGGGACTTTGCGGCCGTCGATGTAAAGCGTGCTCATGATTGTGCCTCCATTGGCAGTTGGTAAATTGAGTGGGGGCCAGTCTCACCACTGGTGTTCAGGACAGGTGACAACTCCCCCCGCTCGATGTGCAACACCTGGTCAGGGACATCCTTAAGCAGGCTGCCATTGGATTCCGTGACCACGATGCAGAGATCTGGAAGACGTTGCTGAAGCTGCTTGAGAGCATTGCTGTATTCAGTAGCGAGGGCCGGTGCCAAACCTTGAAAAGGCTCATCCAGCAAGATCAACTTGCTGCCAATCATCAAGGCTCGCCCAAGTGCCGCCATCTTTCCTTGGCCGCCTGACAATGCCGCGCCCGAGCGGTTGAGCATGGGTTTTAGCTGTGCAACGACCTCAAGTGTCATTGCCAGTCGTCCATCAACTTCCCGCTTGCTCATACCTGCTACCTGGCAGGGAAGGCGCAGATTCTCCTCAATCGAAAGGGTTGGAAACATGACGCGTTCTTGGGGCGCGTAGCCAATACCAAGACGTGCACGCCCATGGGCCGGCACATGGGCAAGGTCGACGCCCTCGAACAAAATCTGGCCCTCTTTAGGCTTAACCAGCCCCATAATCGTGCGCAGCAAAGTAGTTTTGCCAGCGCCATTTCGCCCCACCACGGCGATGATGTGTCCTTTATTCAGATCAGCGTGTACGCCTCTCAGGATAGGTACTCGGACGATGTCAGCGCTGACGTTGTCGAGGTGGATCAGGATGTCGTTTTTCATTCGCCTAGTACCTCACGCTGAATGAGCGGGTTGGTCAGTACACTGGCGGGATCACCGTCAGCAGCTATCGCTCCGCTGATCCATGCTGCAACCCGAGTCGCATAACGCTTGACGATATCGACATCGTGCTCCACGAAGATCGCAGTGACCTTCTGATCATCCAGAGCACGCATGAGGATTTCCATCACGCCATGCTTTTCTTCTGTCGACACGCCGCTGGTGGGCTCATCAAGGATCA
Organism: Pseudomonas sp. WJP1; assembly: GCF_028471945.1. Classification (NCBI taxonomy): domain Bacteria; kingdom Pseudomonadati; phylum Pseudomonadota; class Gammaproteobacteria; order Pseudomonadales; family Pseudomonadaceae; genus Pseudomonas; species Pseudomonas sp. WJP1. The sequence goes on along the minus strand of NZ_CP110128.1, from coordinate 1,489,635 downwards.
GCAACTTGGGTTGAAGCATTAGCGACATGCCCACATCCAGCAGCTTGCGTTGCCCCTCAGGAAGGTTGATGCACAGTTCATCTTGTCTGTCGCGCAGGCTGATCAGATCAAGCATCCGATCAATTTCTTTGGCACTACTGCCTCCTGCTAACAGACTCCAGGATGAAAGATTTCCAGCACGCGCCACGGCGGACAACTGCAGGCATTCGCGCACGGTATGCTCAAGGAACAACTGGGGAAGCTGGAAGGATCTCGCCATGCCCTGCTTGACGATTTTCCGTGGCGACTGGCCAGTAATGTCGCGGCCGGAGAGGCTGACGCGCCCCTTGCTCGGTTTGAGCAACCCCGTACAAATATTGATGAAGGTCGTTTTACCCGCACCGTTCTGGCCGATCACTGCCAGGCGCTCACCCTCCTCCAGACTGAAGTTGATGCCATTGGCCACAACCAGACCGCCAAAAGCGAGGGTCAAATCGTGAGTCTGCAAAAGGGCTGTCATGCTGCATCTCCCGCGAGGCGTTTACGACGATTCAATAGCCCGGTGATCCCCTTGGGCAGGAAGTAGATGATCACGATCAGGATGGCACCCAGCACAAGCTGCCATGAACCACTGACCAACGCGGCGGCGTACATTTTTAGGAATTCGTAAAGCAGGGCTCCGACAAACGCGCCGACCGCGTGACCGGCACCACCCAGGATGGCGATGAAGACGAATTCACCAGAGCGAAGCCAGTAGCCCATCTCAGGTGTTACTAGCCCCTGAGAGAGACCAAACAACGCGCCGGACAAGCCGCACAATGAGGCAGACAGAACGTAGCCTTTCCAGAGTACTTTCTTAGCGGAGACACCAAGGTACTCAAGGCGAGTTTCATTTGTCTTGATCGCGGCTAGAGCCTGACCGCCACTGGAGACGAAATACCGCTGGACTCCCCAGATAGCCCCCAGCGAGATGAGGAGCACCAGTACCAGTAATGCTATTTCGAAAGGATCACGACTCAGCTCCGCCCCTAGCAATGTCGGTCTATTGATGCGTAAGCCATCGGTGCCGCCAGTGACAGCGTAGAACTTGCCGAGGATGGTAAACAGCACCATCGAGATGGCAAGGTTAAGCATGCCGAAGAAGATTTCTCGATAGCGAACAACGAAAGCACCGATGAGCATACCCGCGACCACACTTGCCAAGGTACCGAGGGCGATCAGCAAGATCCCATCGGTGCCCGGATACCTATTCCCGACAAAGGCCACTACGTATCCAGAGATGCAGGCATACATGGCATGCCCAAAGGATATTTGCCCGGCCTTCAGAAGAACGACGACCCCTAGAGCGGCCAAGCCGTAGCAGAGCGAGAGAATCAGCGGAATCTTGAGCCAAGGAAATGCCATTGCCAAACCAAGGATGGCAACAACTGCTGCAGTGTTGAGTAGTAGAGAGCGCATCAGATTTTCCTCGCCTGAACGACCGTGAACAAGCCTTGAGGCCTCGCTAGCAAAACCAAAACCATGATCAGATAAGGCATCACTACTTCAAACTCTGGGGCGAGGTATACGCAAAATGAGCGCGACAACCCGATCATCAATGCAGTGATCAAGGCACCAGTGATCTGACCCAGTCCGGCGCTTGCTACGACCGCGAACGACAGCACGATCATGTCGGCGCCGATGCCCGGAACCAGTGAGGTGGTTGGAGAAGCCAACGCGCCGCCTAAAGCCCCCAGAACGGCACCAACGACAAATGTTAGATAGGCTACACGCCGAGCATTGATACCAATTGCTGTCGCCACCTCACGGTCATGAGTAACCGCGATGATTTGCCGCCCCATCAGGGTGCTGTTCAGGAACCACTTAAGCAGGAAATAAACGGCCAAGGCCGCACCAGGGACGAACAGCAACTGGTAGTTCATGTACACCACGCCCAGCAGTTCTGAAGACCCCATCTGGTTGACTACATCAGCCACGAAGTAAGGCTGCGTCCCCCAGATCATCCGCTGCAGATCTTCAAAAATCATGAACGCGCCGAAAGTGACCAAAAGCTGAAGAATCGGATCGCGATCCTGGAATTGCTTAAGCAACAGCATCAGCACTGTCCCCAGCACAATCCCTACAGCAATAGCACCTCCCACCAGCAGGAGCACGGATGCCACTGCCGACTCTGATCCCTGTCCCAACCAAAGTCCTAACGAAGCAGCGCCATATCCGCCGAATGCGTAAAGGCTACCGTGGGCCACATTTAGGATACGCACCACGCCAAAGATAAAGGTCAGTCCTAAAGCCACGAGAAACAACAACCCGGCGTAGGAGACACCATCTAGCAACGCGAGGATGAAAATGTCTGAGCTCATTTTGCTGCACCCACAGGTTGAACCTGATCAAGTAGCGCAGGGGTAACGGTCTTGACCCAATCTGGGGATTTCTCGCCTGGTGGGGTAGTCACCTTGTCTGCCGGAACAATGACAATGTCCTTTAAAACCTTGAACTTGTAATCGGGGCTTGTGGCGGTCACACCGAACAGTTGTGATTCAAGGCCTTGACCATCCTCCGGGCGGATCCGGATCTCGCTAGTCAGGCCTCGGAATTCCAGCCCTTTGAAGGCGTCGGCCAATTGCTCCTCGTTGGGCCATTTTCCGCCATTAGCTTTGATCGCTTTCAAGTAGGCGGCCTTCATACCATCAAGCGCTTGCACCATGTGGTACACCGAGTAGATCGGATAGCTGCCGGTACGCTCATGGTATTTGGCGACAAACGCTTGATGGCGGGCATCTGTGGCGTATTGGGGATTCAGGAAGTAGTGATCACCGCGTGCACCGATAAGCACGCCATCCGGCAGCGTGTTACCGAGCCGCTCAAGCGAGGTTTCACCAAGAGCGAGAAAAAACTGTGATGATTTGAGTAGCCCACGCTGACTGGCTTGGCGGATGAAGGTGTCTAGATCCCCTCCCCAAGATGTGGTCAGCACGACATCAGGACGCAGAACTTGAAGCCTACTGACCTCGGCGGAAAAATCCGAAGCTCCAAATTTTGGGAACAGCTCGGCAACCACCTTTACATCTGGCTTGAGTTGCTTAAGTACAGCACTGAAAATTTCCCACGAGTCTCGGCCCCAAGCGTAATCCTGGTTTACGACTGCAATGGTTTTGAAGTCAGGTTTAACCTTGAGCAGGTAGAGAACGCTGGCAACCATCTCTGTGACCGCGTTCGCCTGGGTGCGAAAAACGTACTTATACGAATGCCCCTCCAGCGCTTTCTCCGTCCCACAGTCCCAGAGGATATTCACGACTTTAAGATCTTCAGCTACAGGCGCAAGCGTGTTGCAGTTGCCGCTGGAGATTGAGGCGATCATCACCTTCGCTCCCTGCTCTTGTACTACCCGTCGGTACTCGGATAACAGCCTATCGCCACCCACCCCCTCATCCACGTAGATAGGGTCAACCTTGACCCCATCAATGCCGCCAGCTGCATTGAGCTCTTCTATATAGAGCTCCGCAGCGGCCTTTGCCGGCATTCCAAACACCGAGGCCGAGCCTGACATGAATGTGGTGATACCAATTTTGACGGAGTCGGGCTTATCGCCCTCGGCGAACGCTGGCAGCGTAGAAAGACCCATCACAGCACTGGTGAGGATCCGCGCGCACATCAACTTGAGTTTTGATTGGGACATGGGGGGGGCATCTCTATCGGCTTTTGTTTTTTTTATGAAGCTATGTACCGAGGATGCGCCGGGTAGCCCGTTTAGGGAATTTGCAATTTGGTAAGAGGGCGTTAAGCAAAGCCAAACGCGCCCCGATACCCCGCATATGCAACGGCTCCCAGCGCCTACAGGGGTATCAGGCTGATTAACATGCCCAAGATTAGGAGTGGATTGAGTCAGAAGAAATCGCAATCAGTGAGATTTTCCCCACTGCATTCATGGGTAATTAATACCGGCTTACGTAAATGTTGATTCGCCGTGATCGGGCTGATGCGTACTGTGACGTCCTGCTTCTAGACAAAAATAAACCATAAGAGGCGAGTCGATCATGACCACCGATATTGCTGTGCCAATAGCCCCTGAACTGGGTGCGAACTTCAAAGCCGCCATGCGCCGATTGGCCGCCACAGTTACGATCATCACTGCCAAGGATGGTGAACCGTCCTGATCTAACTTGTTGCTCACGATGGCGGTCTCGCAGGCAATAAGGATGTGAATATGCGACCGTCATCGCGAGCAGGCTCGCTCCTACAGGGTTTTCGGTACCCCAACGAATGTGAACGATCTCAGCAGAGCACCCCAACCATGACCCAAAACATCTACGACAACCCCGATTTCTTCCAGGGCTACAGTCAAATGGCCCGCTCCATCAACGGCCTGGATGCCGCACCGGAATGGCCTGCGCTGAAGGCGATGTTGTCGCCGATGCAAGGCTTGAAGGTGGTGGACCTCGGTTGCGGTTACGGCTGGTTTTGCCGTTGGGCCAGTGAGCAAGGTGCCCACAGCGTGCTGGGCCTGGACGTTTCGCAGAAAATGCTTGATCGGGCTGGCAGCACAACGTCCGCCACCAATATCCGCTACGAACGCGCAGACCTCGAACAGCTCAATCTACCGGCAAGCAGTTTCGACCTGGCCTACAGCTCTCTTGCGCTGCATTACATCAAGGACTTGCCGGGGCTGTTCGCGACTATCCACGCAGCGCTCAAACCTGGCTCGCTGTTTGTGTTTTCCATCGAGCACCCGATTTTCATGGCGCCGCGCAATCCCGGCTGGACCACCGATGCCGAGGGCCGCAAGAGCTGGCCGGTGGATAGCTATCAACTGGAAGGTGAGCGCGTAACCAACTGGCTGGCGGACGGCGTGATCAAGCAGCACCGTACCGTTGGCACGTTATTCAACAGTCTGATTGGCGCCGGTTTCAGCATCCGGCATGTCAATGAATGGGGACCGACGGACGCCGAGGTCCAAGCGCAACCGGCATTGGCCGAAGAGCGGGAACGGCCGATGATGATGTTGGTCGGTGTTCAGCGCTGATTGATCAAGCCATGGGACAGATGACGCTCGGCGTGACCTGTCCCAGTTCGCATCAGCGCGTCGCCACAAGAAACAAACGCGGGAACGGTAGCAATACCGAGCCATCGGCCAATGCCGGATAGGCTTGTTCAATTGCAGCCTGATATTGCTTCAGAAACTGCACGCGTTCAGCCTCATCCAACGGTTCGAGGAACGGCCGCAACCCGCTGCCCTTGAACCACTCCACCACACCCGACGCGCCGCCCGCCAGCGGATGATAATAAGTGGTGCGCCATACATCGACGCGGGTGCAACAGGCTTTCAACATCGAGTAATAAACGCTGGCATCGGCCATTTCCGTCCTCTGTCCGGCGACTTCGGCAAGCTTGCCCGCCCAGGGACCGTCAGCCGCCACTTCGCGCATCAAGCGGTGCGAAGGTTGGTTGAGGTTGTCCGGCATCTGGATCGCCAGGCTGCCACCGGGCACGAGTTTGCTCACCAGCGCCGGCAGCAACGTTGCGTGATCGGGTACCCATTGCAGCACCGCGTTGGCAAAAATCACGTCGAACGGGCCACTGTCATTCCAGGTGTCTATGTCAGCGACATCGAAGCGCACCTGCGGCAGGCGCTTGCGCGCGGCCTCGATCATGTCGGTCGAACTGTCCAGCCCACGTACGGTTGCGTCGGCAAAACGTTCCACCAGCAACTCGGTCGAGTTACCCGGACCGCAACCGATGTCGATGGCCGAGCGCACTGTCCCGGCGGGTATGGCGGCCAGCAGGTCGCGGGCTGGGCGGGTGCGTTCATCTTCAAAAGCGACGTATTGTTTGGCGGACCAACTCATTGCGTTCTCCTGTCGGTGCATTGTTCAGCCGTAAGCCAACGACCGGATTGCTACGATACTACCGACGGCAGGTTTTGCTCTATTCCACCTTTGGCGCGAAAACTCCTGTGGGAGTGAGCCTGCTTGCGATGGCGATTGTACAGCCAACATCGCCGCTGGCTGACATGACGCTATCGCGAGCAGGCTCGCTCCCACAGGTTTTGCACCTTGACTGATCGATGTCAGGTTCTATTGGGCAGATTTTTGTAACCGGCCAATATTCTCAATCGTAGTAGCCGACAGTCTTCTTCAAATGATCTGAATATTCGTAAATGTCATCAACGGAACCTATCGCGTGCCGGGTTTCATTCTTCTCTTCGTCAAATATGCCGATATATTTCTGCGAACGATTGAAGTGCAGACGACAGATCGGTTTTCGGTTGTTGTCGTCAAGCAGGATACCGAAGTAACTCTGGGTGTCGCGTTGAACAATCCGCTTCGCATCGACAACAGACCGGACCACAGCACGGACGATGTGGTATCCCTCAAGCTCTTCCAACGTCGTCAGTACCTTGTCCCCTGATTCCTCTCGAGCATCGGGTTGTTCAGTGTCACCAGTGGCGACCGGTATAGAAGCCAACGCAGGCTGGATTGCGCCACTCATTGCTGACTTGAGCCTGTCATTGATTTGATCGTTGAGAAACTGCACTACGGCCTTTCTCGTCAGTTCATGGAATTGCTCGCGGACTTTCTGGGTGATTACCCCGTCGTAAACCCGCGAAGCAAACACCTTCACAAAATCGTCGTCCGGCTTGCTTACCTGAGAAGCGATCACTTTTTTAATTTGGCTGACGTATTTCAACTCACCTGCTGCGCTAATGATCGACTCCACATCGAACGCCGATTTGGTGAGCTTCACCAGTTCGGGGACCGAGTACTCGTCGATGTCCAACAGGTCGAGTTCGAGAAACGGCTTCTCATCCATCTTGTTCGGCGCGTCCAGGTCGGTGAAAAACTTGTAGACCTGTCCATTGGTGAGAATCGAGATTCGGGCGCTGGTGACATGGAAATAGCGAAACAGCTGGGAGGCATGATTGATGTGCAGCGGCTCACCAATTTTTTTGCACTCGATGAGGATCTGAACCTCGCCCGCCTTCATGATTGCGTAGTCAATTTTCTCCCCTTTCTTCGTTCCAATATCGCAAACAAATTCAGGTGTCACTTCGGTCGGATCGAAAACATCGTAGCCCAGTACCGTGCTGATAAACGGCATCACAAAAGCATTTTTGGTTGCCTCTTCCGTCTGGATGGCTGCGCCCTGTAAACGAACTTTGGCAGCGAGACTTGCTAATTTTTCGAAGAATTCCATGAGGAGCCTCTTATCCGGTTTCTATCCGTGTGAACACATGCTGGCAAATTGACTGCCACTGATACTAGTCACAAACCGGCACAAAGGAAGATTCCCACCCAGATTTAAGACATTGCCTACCTCCGTGCTTAATGAGCCGCAATGTGAGCCGAATTTTCATCGCGCCACCGATGTCTGAACTTCAGGTTCATCCCCAATAAGGAAAACGGCCATGAAATTCGCACAAATCGCCCAGAAACTCGCCCTCTGGACCGGCAGTCCCACGACTTTCCTGGGCGCGATCATCCTGATTTTAGTGTGGGGGTTGAGTGGGCCGGTTTTCGGTTTCAACGACACCTGGCAGCTGGTCATCAACACCTCGACCACCATCATCACCTTCCTGATGGTGTTCCTGATCCAGAACACGCAGAACCGTGACACGGACATTCTGCACCTGAAGGTCGATGAGTTGCTGCGAGTGACGAAGGAGGCGCAGAACGCGATGCTGGGGCTCGAGGCGCTGGACCTCAAGGAACTGGAAGCCTTGAGAAAGCACTACCGCAGCCTTGGCGAAGGCCAGACCATTTCCATTGATGGCACCGTGGTGCAGGAGAAAGGCAAGCAGGATCTGAATGAATGCTGATCGATATAGTACGCGGGTGACCGTCAGTCACCCGCGCAGGGTCAGCGACTGGCCTGCAGCGCCCTGGCCATTTGCAGGTGATTCTGCAATTTAGGCAGAGTCTCTTCAGCGAACGCCTTGATTTGCGGCACGTCGGTGGTCTGGGCCGTTTGCTCCAGCTGCTCGATGGCTTCCTCGGTGGTCTTGACCTGGCTGGCCGCGTAGGCCTGGTCGAAGGTCGCGCCGTCCATGACTTGCGGCATCAGGGCCTTGGCCTTTTCCATCACCTCTTCGCGCGGAGCCACCGGCAAGTCCAGTTGCTTGGCGATTTTTGCCAGGTGCTGGTTGGCGGTCGTGCGGTCGTTGATCACGACGATGGTGTAGTCCTTGACCTCTTTGGATTCGGACTTCTGGTGCGCCAGGCGACTGGCTTCGATGTCGGCGATGCCCTTGGCCGATGCATCGTTGATGAATTCGGTGGGTGTCTGGGCGAAGGCACTGTTGGCGCACAGGCCCAGTAACGCGGCCAGGCCGCAGTTGCGTAATCGGGTGGCCATAGGGTTCATGGTCGCGCCCTCCTCAGTAAAAATTCAAACGGGAGCTTTCGCTCCCGCTTCTCAATCAAAACCACCTACATCCATTACTTGGATTTCTGCCCGGGTTTGCGGCCCATCTCGGATTTCGAGGAGTCTTTGTCAACCGTCGTGGTCGTGGTTTTCCCACCTTTACGACCGGCTTCAGACGTCTTCGTTCGATCGTTGGCATGTCCCGAGTTCGAGTTTCTTGAGTTAGGCATGATTCTCTACCTCTTGATGATGAACGCGGCGAGCCGTCGCCCGCATAGATTCTGAATTTCCACGCGCCAAAAGGTTTAGAAAAGCTGAAATCGCCGCGACGAACGGTGACGATGTACTCAGACGAGCCGCAGGTGTTGCTCGCGCTTGGCGGTGTACATCGCCTCGTCGGCGTGCCTGAACAGCTGGCTTTCTTCGGTCCCGTGCTCAGGGTACTGGGCGACGCCGATGCTCGGCTGGATGTGCAGGCTATGCCCGTCCAGGCGCATGGGAGCCGACAGTACCTGGCGAATTTTCCCGGCCACGCAGTCGGCATCGCCCGAGGCGTGGATGCTGTGCAGCAACACCACGAACTCGTCACCGCCAATACGCGCCACCGTGTCGGTTTCGCGCACGCAGCCCTTGAGCCGGTTGGCCACGGTTTGCAGCAACATGTCGCCGACTGCATGACCGTGGGTGTCGTTGACTTCCTTGAATCGGTCAAGATCGACGTACAACAGGGCCATGCGTCCGTGGTCTTCCCGCGCCGAGTCCAGGGCCCGCTTCAGCCGGTCACGCAACAGTTCGCGGTTGGGCAGCTGGGTCAACTGGTCGTATTGGGCCATGTGCTGCAGGCGCGTGTGCAACTGCTTGCGCTCGATAGCCGTCGCGACTTGCGCGCAAACATATTGCAGCAACTCCTTGTCCCGCTCGGTGTAACGCTCGCCTCCCGGCACGCTTTTGACGATCAGGGCACCAATCGTGCCGTTTTGCGAGTTCAGCGGCACACCCAACCAGCACGGCGAATGCTGCCCGCTGACCAGCGCCTCGAACTCCGAGGGCAGGTCGCTCTGGTCCGGCGTCAGCAGGATCGGCAGGCCGTTGTGGATCACCTCCGCGCACAGGCGCGCGGTGATGGTCCCGGGCTGTTCGGGGTGCGGCTCGTGGTCGTCGACGTGATAGGGAAAATTCAGCTGCGCACACTGCTCGTCATACAGCGCCACGGAAAAATTCAACGCCGGTAACCATTCGCCGATGATCAGGTGGATACGTTTGAACAACGCCAGCAAGTCTTCCGCCGCATGGGCCGCTTCGGAAATCGCATACAACGCCGCTTGTCGGGATTCGGCCAGCTTGCGCTCGGTAATGTCGTGGGCCACAGCGATGCGCAGCTGATCGACCTCTGACCAACGCGCCGACCACAGGATATTGACCACCCGGCCGTCCTTGCGCAGGTAGCGGTTTTCGAAATTGAGCTTGGGCTCGCCGTCCATGATGTCCTTCGCGGCGTCGAGGGTGCGCTGGCGATCGGCCGGGTGCACCAGGTCGATCATTGGCCGGCCAATCAGCTCGTCGGGGGTGTAGCCGAAAATGCGCTCGCACGCCGCGCTGACAAAGACGAAGCGCCCTTGTTTGTCGACCGCGCAAACGGCGTCCAGCAGGAGGTCAATGTAGCTCGCCAACGGTGCGGAGTTTGTGCTGGTCATGGTGCCTGCAGCCATTAAGAACCCTCCCTGACCGAGTGCCGACGTGTCCTTCGATCCGCGTCAAGCCTTGTTCGTCACCAGCCCCGGCAGCGCATGCGCCAAGGCGTTGATGGCGAAGCCGATGAACATCAGCCCGCACAATCGGGTGATTGCCAGTTCATGGCGTTGATACAAGGTGCGTACCTGGCGCGCGCCGACGATGCCGATGAGGATAGCGTAGGCCAGCAGGCCACCGACGAAGCTCAAGACGATCAGCCACGGCAGCATCGACCAGGTCAGCAACTCTGCCCGGCTGGACAATAGCGCAGTGAAGGTGGCCACAGCCACCGGGTAGGCTTTCGGATTGGTCAGGCCGAACAGGATGCCGTGCCAGAATGGCTGTCGCGCAGGCCCCTGCGGCGCCTCGCCAACCCTCTGACGCGCCCGCACCGCACGCCAGCCGAGCCAGAACAGGTAGAGCCCGCTGAGCACGCCCAGCACATCGAAGGCCGTGCTGCCGATTTCCCGCGCACCGACGATGGCTATCAGCGCGGTACTGCACCAGACCACGTCCCCCAACAAATGCCCGCAGAGAAACCCCGCCCCCGCCCGTCGTCCGTGGGCGGCGCCGATGCCGAACACCGCCAATACCCCCGGCCCAGGCGTGATGCCATAGATGAAGCCCGAGGCGAGAACGGCCATTAACAGGGATGGGGTCATGGGAAGTCCTTTTGAGCTGTCTGGGTGAATGGGCGCCAGTCTATATCAGCTGAGGCTCGCTCGATTTGCGCATTCAGCCAATTCAACGCCTGGTCCCCTCCCCGGCGCTTGTGCCAGACCAAAACAAAGGTAAACGACGGAATCTCAAACGGCGGCGGCAGGACAATCAATGACTGCTCATCGATATCGCGCAAGGCCCGGGAAGCGACCGTGAGAATCAGGTCGGTGCCGCTGATGAATTCAGGGGCCACGCTCCAGTGCGGCAGGCTGATCGCGACGCGCCGGCGTTCACGCAAGGCTGTCAGGGCCCGCTCGATTTCCGGGGTACCGCTGCCGCGCATTTCCAGCAGCACGTGGGGGCGCGAAAGGTAGGTAGGCAGGTCGAGGACGCCGTCGTCGGGCAGGCTTTGGTGGTCTACCAGGCAGGCGTAATGCTCCTCGAATAGCGCCGTGCTGCGCAGTTCGTTGGGCATTTCCGGAAACACCCCGGCGGCGACATCGATATCACCGTTGAGCACCCCTTCGAGCATGCCTTCACGGCTGGCGTGGCTTATTTGCAGGTCGATGCCCGGCGCTTCGCGACGCAGTGTGCGGATCAATCCCGGCAGGACGATGGCGGCGCCGTAGTCAGACATCGCCAGGCGAAAGCTGCGTTTGGCCGTGGCCGGCTCGAAGGCGTTGGGCGCGAGCAGCGATTGCACCTGGGCCAGGACTTCGCCCAGCGGGGCCATCAGCTCCAGCGCTCGCGGGGTTGGCACAAGGCTGGCGCCGGCGCGCACCAGCAACGGATCACCGAGCAGATCGCGCAAGCGCGCCAGAGCATGGCTGACGGCAGGTTGGCTCAGGTGCAGGCGCTCTGCCGCGCGAGTGACGTGTTGTTCGTTGAGCAAGGCGTCGAGGATCACCAACAGGTTGAGATCGATGCGCCGTAGATCATTCATCTGATGCATGCTCTGGATAACAAAACGGAATTTAAATCTGCGCGATGAATACTCTAGAGTCCAGCAAAACCTGTTGGAGAATGAATATGAGTACGTTGCACGCAATCGGCCTGCTATTGCTGGCGGTGATTGCCGGGGCGGTGGTGCCCTTTCAGAGCGCGATCAACTTCAACCTCGGGCGCGGTTTGGGTCATCCGTTGTGGGCGACCCTCGCTTCATTGGTGGTGAGCATTGTGGTGTTGTTGCCGATCATGTTGGCGATGCGCTTGCCATTGCCGTCGCTGGCGTTCATCGGCAAGGCGCCGATGTGGATGTGGGCCGGTGGTGCTTTTGGAGTCGTTTTCATTTCGTTGGCGGTGATGCTGCTGCCCAGGCTTGGCGCTTCTGGATTCATGGCCCTGGCATTGGCGGGGCAAGTCGTGGCTTCGCTGGTGCTGGATCACTTTGGATGGTTTGGGTTGGAGGAACGGCAAATCACCTTGCCGCGATTGGCTGGAGCGGTGTTGCTGATTGGCGGGGTGGTGTTGATTCAGTTGGGTGATTCGGCAGGAAAAGCGATCACGGCAACGTCTTGATCGCAGCCTGCGGCAGCTCCTACAAGGGTTCGTGGTCCTTGAGGGAGCTGCCGTAGCCTGCGAACCCTTAGAACTTGTCCAGCGTGCGCAGCTTCTGCGGCAAGCCCCACAACAGCAACGCAACAGCGATCAGCGCGCAGACACCAATCACATACAGCGCCGGTGTGGTGCTGCCGGTCAGGTCCTTGATCCGTCCGACCATGACCGGGCTGACGATGCCCCCGAACTGCCCCAGGGTGTTGATCACCGCGATCCCGCCCGCGGCACCCGCGCCGGCACCGGCCAGCAGTTTAGGCGGCAGGGTCCAGAAGCTCGGGATGGAGGCGATGATGCCGGCGCCGAGCAAGCCCAGTGCGACGATCAGGAAGGTCGTGTGGTTAGCGAAGATCCCGGCACAGAAGAAACCAATCGCACCAACGGCGACAAGGCCGGCGACAAACTTGCGTCGCTCGCCAGAGGCATCGGACAAGCGCCCGATCACCACCATGCTGATGGCGCCGCAGATGTAAGGGATGGCCGTCAGCAGACCGATCATGACCGGGCTCTCGGTGCCTGCGCTACGGATCAGTTGTGGTGCCCAGAAATTCAGGCCGTAGGACGCCACCTGGATCAGGAAGTAGATCAGGCCCAGGGTCAGGAACCCGGGGATACGCAGCGCGGCGAGCAGCGAGCCGCCACTCTTGTGCGGTTCATGGTGAGCGATGCGGCTGGCCAGCAAGGTTTTCTCCGAGGCTGTCAGCCAATGGGCGTCTTCGATGCGGTCCTTGAGCAAGGTCAGCACCAGCAAGCCGAGGCCGATGCACGGCACGCCGCCGAGCAGGAACAGCCAGTGCCAGCCGCGCATGTCAAGGAAGCCGTCGAGGTGTTGCAGCACCAGCCCGGAGAACGGCGCGCCGACCAGCCCGGCGAAGGCCGATGAAAGGAACAGCATCGAGGTGATGCGCCCGCGGTAATGCTGCGGGAACCACAGCGTCAGGTAGTACAGCACGCCCGGCGCAAAACCCGCCTCCATCGCACCAATCACGAAGCGCAACACGTAGAACTGCCATTCGCTGTTGACGAACACCATCAACGCCGTGGCCAGGCCCCAGGACATCATGATCCGGGCGATCCAGCGTCGCGCGCCGACCTTGTACAGCATCATGTTGCTCGGCACTTCGAAAATCACATAACCGACCACGAACAACCCGGCGCCCAGGCCATAAGCGGTGTCGCTCAGGCTCAGGTCGGTCTGCAGCTGGAACTTGGCGAAGCTGATGTTGATGCGGTCGAAAAACGCGAACAGGTAGCAGACCATGATCAGCGGCATCAATCGCCAGGCGACTTTGCTGACCAGGGCTTTTTCTTCATCGTGGCTAACGGCCGGGCTCGCGCCGGCCTCCAGTGCATTCAGGCTCATTGCGGTTCTCCAGGCGGACTTCCCTTGGGGTGTCCGATTGTTTTTGTTGTCTGGTTAAGGTGCTCAGTGAAGGAGCTCTTTTGTGGGAGCGGGCTTGCTCGCGAAAGCGGAGTTTCAGTCGACATCATTGTTGAATGTCAGACCGTATTCGCGAGCAAGCCCGCTCCCACAGGGGTTTTGGGTGTGGTCAGGAGGGCACGGGGTGCAGGTCGCAATTGCGTCCGGCCTTGGCCAGTTGGCCCGGCACTTCGTGGCCCAGCAGCGCCGGCAATCCTCGGGAAAGTTTCAGCAGCAACGGCAGATCGATACCGGTTGTAATCCCGACCTCATCGCACAGGTTCACCAGGTCTTCCGTACAGATGTTGCCCGAGGCGCCGGGTGCGAACGGGCAACCGCCAAGGCCGCCGAGTGCCGCGTCGAAACGCCGGGCACCGGCCTCGTAAGCGGCCAGCACGTTGCACAAGCCAAGGCCACGGGTGTTGTGGAAATGCAGGGTCAGGTCCGCGGGCGATACCCGCTGCAACACCCGTCGCACCAACCGCTCGACCTGCCGCGGATTGGCCATGCCGGTGGTATCGGCCAGGGTGATGCCCTGGATGCCGAGCTCCTGATAGGCCTCGACGATGTGCAGTACCCGGTCCTCATCGATCTTGCCTTCGAATGGGCAACCAAAGGTGGTGGCAATGCTAGCGTTCAGACGCACCGGTGTGCCGTGCACGAACGCCACGATCTCGCCAAAGGCGGCCAACGAGTCTTCGCAGCGCATGCGCATGTTCGCCAGGTTGTGGGTCTGGCTGGCGGACATCACCAGGTTCAGCTCATCGGCGTTGCAGGCCAGCGCCCGTTGCGCACCTTTGAGGTTGGGGATCAGCGCCACATAGATCACACCCGGTTGGCGGGTGATGCCCTTGAACACCAGCTCACCGTCGCGCAACGCCGGAATGGCCTTGGGCGACACGAACGAGCCGGCCTCGATACGGCTGAACCCGGCCTGCGACAGTTGATTGATCAACGCGATCTTGTCGACGGTTTCAACCCAGGTCGGCTCGATCTGCAAACCGTCGCGCGGGGAGACTTCCTGAACGATCAGGCGCTCGGAATAATCAGTGATCATTGCACCACTCCTTCGACTTTCAGGCGTTCGATGTCTGCGACTGTGAGGCCAAGTTGCTCAAGGATGCTATCAGTGTGCTGGCCCAGTCCCGGACCCGACCAGTTGACGCCTCCGGGGGTCTGCGAGAGTTTCGGCACGATGCCCGGCATTTTCACCGTGGCGCCACCTGGCAGTTCGGCAGTGAGCAGCATGTCCCGCGCCTGATAATGCGGATCAGCCACGATGTCGGCGACCGAATAGATGCGCCCGGCCGGAACTTCGGCGGCTTCCAGCGCCGCCAGTACATCGTCGATCGGCAGGCTGCTGGTCCAGTGGGTGATCGCCGCATCGAGCAGGCCGCTCTTGGCCGCACGCCCGTCGTTATGGGCGAACTCGGGGGCGTCGGCCAGATCCTGGCGGCCAATGGTGTGCATCAGTCGCTTGTAGATCGGATCGCTGTTGCCGGCGATCACCACGTAGGCGCCATCGGCCGTGAGGTAGGTGTTGGAAGGTGCGATACCCGGCAAGGCACCGCCGCTGCGCTCACGCACATGGCCGAGCATGTCGTATTCCGGCACCAGGCTTTCCATGACGTTGAACACGCTTTCGGCCAGCGACACATCGACGATTTGCCCTTCGCCCTGCCCGGTCTTGACCCGCAGCAGCGACATCAGTGCGCCGATCACCGCGTGCAGCGATGCCAGGGAATCGCCGAGGCTGACGCCCACCCGCGCCGGTGGTGAACCGGTGGTGCCGGTGGTGTAGCGGATGCCACCCATGGCCTCGCCGATGGCGCCGAAACCCGGACGGTCGCGGTACGGGCCGGTCTGGCCGTAACCGGAAATCCGTACCAGGGTCAGGTTGGGGTTGAGGGCATGCAGCACGTCCCAACCGAGGCCGAGTTTTTCCAGGGCGCCGGGACGCAGGTTTTCAATCAGCACATCGGCGCTGGTCGCCAGTTGCTTGACCAGTTCGATGCCTTCGGCGGACTTGAGGTTCAGCGCCAGGGACTTCTTGTTGCGCGATTGCAGGTACCACCACAGCGAGGTGCCTTCGTGCAGCTTGCGCCATTTGCGCAGGGGATCGCCCTGGCCCATGGCTTCGATCTTGATCACTTCTGCGCCGAACTCGGCGAGCATGCGCGCAGCGAACGGCGCGGCGATCAGCGTGCCGATCTCGATCACTTTGATTGCACTCAAGGGGGCAGTCATCGCGGGGTACCTCTTGTTCTTGGAATATGTGCCAAGGCTAGAGGACAGCAGGCACGGGAATCCAACCTTCAGTTGGCAACGGGCGTTCGCGAAACGCGAACGCCTTAACCGCGCAAATGCTCAAACAACATTCGGCTCACCGGCGACAGCAACGCCTCATCGCGCACCACCAGGATCAACGCCCGATCCGACCAGGCATCGGTCAACGGCACAGCATGCAACCCCAACGCCCGGCCAAACAGTTCATAAGCCCGCTGCGGCAGGACGCCTATGCCCATGTTGGCCTGGATCATGCGACACATGGCGTCGAAGCCCGGCACATGGATACGCACCCGCAATACCCGGCCGGCTTCACGCGCGGCGGCATGGGTGCGCATATTGATCGAACTGGCGGCATGCAGCCCGACGTAATCGCTGTCCAGCGTCTCGGCGAAGGCCAGGCTCGAGCGACTGGCCAACGGATGATCCGGCAGCATCAACACCATCAGCTTGTCCTGACGGTAGAGCACGCTGTGCAAGCCCTTGATGTCGCTGTCGATGGAACAGATCCCGAGATCGGCCACGCCATCGAGCACCCCCTGGATCACCCCGGCGCTGGGCCGTTCTTCAAGGTCAGTCTTGACCTGCGGGTGGCGCTCGGAAAAATCCCGCAGGTCTTCGGGCAGGAACTGGATGATGGCCGACAGGTTGGCGAGCATCCGCACATAGCCCCGCACACCGTGGCTGTGCTCGCCCAGTTCCAGGCCCATTTTCTCGACGTTGAACAACATCTGCCGGGCGTGGTGCAGCAAGGTTTCACCCGCCGGCGTCAACGTCATGCCCTTGGCCTGGCGCACGAACAGACTGATCCCCAGCGCCTCCTCCAGCTCCATCAAGCGCTTGCTCGCCGCCGACACTGCAATCGCTTCACGCGCGGCGGCACGGGTGAGCGTGCCCTCTTCGTGGACAGCGACAAACAGTTGCAGGGTGATCAGGTCGAGACGGCGGATCAGGCTTTTTTGCAGCATCGGACTCTCGGCAATGGCAGTTCGGGCGAAAGCCGCAGCATAGCGCCCTTCGCCCGTGACGCGCCGTGGTTGAAGCGCCCGAGCATGATAAAGTCGCCGCCCATCAGACCTTTTGCTTCGAGACGACCACCGCAATGACCGATTTCCAGGATGTCGACGCCCAACTTGAAGACTGGAACGTCTTGCGCAGCAGCGCTGCGTTCGACGGTCTGCTGGTGGGTAATGGGGCCAGCCGCGCGGTGTGGGACGATTTTGGCTACGACTCGCTGTTCGAAAACGCCCGCACCGTCGAAGAAAAACCCCTCAGCCCGTCCGAGCTTAGTGTGTTCGATGCGCTGCAGACACGCAGTTTCGAGCAGGTGCTCAGCGCCTTGAAAACCACCAGCCGGGTCAACAAGGCCCTGGCCGTCAGCTCCGCTGCCCCGCGTAATCGTTACTACGCGATCAAGGAAGCGCTGATCAACACCGTGCACGCGGTACACATCCCGTGGCGGTTGGTCGAGGCATCGAGCCTGGCGACGATCGGTCAGGAACTGGGCCACTATCGCACGGTGTTCACCACCAACTACGACTTGCTCAATTACTGGGCGATCCAGCAGCAACCCGAGGCGATCACCGATCTGTTCGAGGGCTCAGAACCGGCCTTCGACCTGAGCGTGACCGCCACCGACAAGACCCGTTTGCTGTACCTGCACGGCGGTCTGCACCTGGTGCGCAACCAGGACGGCACGGCGCGCAAACTGATGTCGACCGAAGGCACGTTGCTGGGCAATTTCGCCATCAACAACACGATCAAGACCCTCGACGATGTGCCATTGTTCATCAACGAAGGGCCGAGCGCGGACAAGCTCAAGACCATCCGCAGTTCGGATTACCTGTCGTTCTGCTACGAGCAGTTGCTCGGCCATGGTGACGGGTTGTGTATTTTCGGGCATGCGTTGGGCGAGCAGGACAGCCATATCGTGCACGCCTTGCGCCTGGCGAAACCGAAGGTGGTGGCCATCTCGATCTACCCGCGCAGCAAGGCGTTCATCCAGCATCAGAAGCGGCATTACGCCAAGGTGTTCGAGGGGACCGGGGTTGAGTTGCGGTTTTTTGATTCGAAAACCCATGTGCTGGGTAGCCCGAAGCTCACAGTTCCAGTCGAAGTTTAGCGGTGATGCGGCTGGCGCCATCGCGAGCAAGCTCGCGATGGCTGCTTAACATTCGACGAAGATGCTGAATGTCAGACCGCTATCGCGAGCAAGCTCGCTCTCACAGAGGATGTGTATTGGATTCAGAGGACAGGCAAGGTCTTGTCCTTGATCACCTTGGTGGGGCCGTTCGCCTTTACACTGGCGATGCCTTTCTCCAGCGCGGATTCGGAGGAATAGGCTTCGCTGCTGCCGATAATCTCGTGGTTGCCCGCCTTGAGGTTGAAATAAGGATGGCCATCCTTGGTGGTTTTCTTCTCGTAGCGTTCATCCAGCGGGCTGTTGGCCTGGACTGACGCGATGCCTTTGTCGGCCGCCGCGCGGGTGGTGTACTGCTCACTGGTCAGAATGGTTTCGGCGTTCGCCGCCTTCAGCACGAACCTGAACTGACCGCTGCTGCTCTTGCTCACTTCATACCATCCGGACATGCTCTTTCTCCTTGGCGAATGAGGGGGTTGCGCGCTTCAGAGTAAAGACCAGCCCCGGTTTTTTGTCGCCTGAACCGACGCCATCGCGAGCAGGCTCGCTCCCACAGTGGATTTGCGTACACCGATCCGTGGGAGCGAGCCCGCTCGCGATAGGGCTATCAAGGTCCCCTACTTCACCACTGCCCGCACCACCGACAACTCCGGAGCAGCCACCCGCCGCTGACTCAGGTACCGCGTACAACTCACCCGCAAGAACGAGGCGAAATTGACCACTTCGCCGCGGTAGTCCATGACCTCCTCATACAACTTGGCGATCAACTGGTTGGTGGTCATGCCGTCTGTCTCGGCGATTTCGCCGAGAATGTCCCAGAACTGATTTTCCAGCCGCAGGGTGGTGACCACCCCACAAATGCGTAGCGAGCGGGAGCGCGACTCGTAGAGAATCGGATCAGCTTTGACATACAGCTCGCACATGGACGGTTCTCCCGTTACAGCGTGATCTTGGTGCCCAGCAAGCCGAGGAAACCGGCGAGCCAGCTCGGGTGGGCAGGCCAGGCCGGTGCCGTCGCCAGATTGCCTTGAACATGGCCGTCCGTCACCGGGATATCGATAAATGTACCGCCCGCCAGGCGCACTTCTGGTGCACAGGCCGGGTAAGCGCTGCATTCACGACCTTCGAGAATCCCGGCGGCGGCTAACAATTGTGCACCATGGCAAACGGCGGCGATCGGCTTGCCGGCCTTGTCGAAATCGCGCACCAGTTCCAACACTTTTTCATTGAGGCGCAAGTACTCCGGCGCACGACCACCCGGTATCAGCACGGCGTCGTAATCCGCCGCCTTGACCTTGGCAAAATCGAAGTTCAGGGCAAACAGATGACCGGGCTTTTCGCTATAGGTCTGGTCGCCTTCGAAGTCATGGATGGCGGTGCGCACGGTCTGGCCAGCGCTCTTGTCCGGGCAAACGGCATGCACCGTGTGACCGACCATCAGCAGGGCCTGGAACGGTACCATCACTTCATAATCTTCGACGTAATCGCCAACCAGCATCAGGATTTTTTTCGCCGCCATGGGGAGGACTCCTCTGGGAAATGCATGGGCATGCAGGAGTATTCAAGGTAGTCCTTATCCGTGGGGGTGGGTAATAACCAGCTACTACCTGAAGACCGCGTTATCGTTCTTCGCGGGCAAGTCGGATCGCCGCCCGCTCGCTCCTACAGGTATTGCATAGGTTTGGAGAGCGGCGCAGGACCTGTAGGAGCGAGCGGGCGGCGATCCGACTTGCCCGCGAAAGCGTCCTTGAACTGTACGGATAATTCTGTGCCCAGCTGTAAGCGCCAAAAACAACGGTTTATGGCTAGATGAGGGCACCTCCTATCTTCCAAGACTCTGGTTGCCATCATGTCCACCCGCGAAAACACCGGCATGGCCCTGGGCCTGCTCGGCGTTGTGATCTTCAGCCTCACCCTGCCCTTCACACGCATCGTCGTGCAGGAAATGCATCCACTGCTCAACGGCCTGGGCCGGGCGCTGTTCGCGGCGATTCCCGCGGCGTTGCTGTTGTTGTGGCGGCGTGAGAAATGGCCAACCTGGAAGCAGGTCAAAGGCCTGACGCTGGTCATTGCCGGGGTTATCCTCGGGTTCCCGGTCCTGTCGGCCTGGGCCATGCAAACCTTACCGGCATCCCATGGCGCCTTGGTCAATGGCTTGCAGCCATTGTGTGTGGCGCTGTACGCCGCATGGCTGTCCCACGAACGCCCGTCGAAAGCCTTCTGGGCCTGCGCCGCGCTGGGCAGTGCGCTGGTGCTTGGTTATGCGCTGATCAGCGGCGCCGGCAGCATCCAGGCAGGTGACCTGTTGATGCTCGGCGCGATTGCCGTGGGCGGCCTGGGGTACGCCGAGGGTGGCCGATTGGCCAAGGAAATGGGCGGCTGGCAAGTGATCTGCTGGGCACTGGTGCTGTCGACCCCGCTGCTGATCGGTCCGGTGCTGTACCTTGCGTTGCAACATCAGGGCGAGATTTCGGCCAAGACCTGGTGGGCCTTCGGCTACGTCTCGCTGTTTTCGCAATTCATCGGCTTCTTCGCCTGGTATGCCGGGCTGGCCATCGGTGGCATTGCCCGGGTCAGCCAGATCCAGCTCCTGCAGATTTTCTTCACTATCGGCTTTTCGGCGGTGTTCTTTGGCGAACACGTCGAGCCGATCACCTGGCTGTTTGCCGGCGGGGTGATCCTGACCGTCGTGCTGGGACGCAAGACGGCGGTCAAGCCCGCCCGTATTGCCACGGCCTGAATCAGACGCAGATCAGAGGTAACCGTCAGCCCGCAACAGGGTTTCCAGGCAATGCTCGGTGATGTGGTAGAACGCCTTGAGTTCCTCGATCTTCGCCAGCAGCTGGGCCGGATCACCCGGCTCGGCACGCTTGACCGCCAGGATCATCTTGTTCTTGTTGGTGTGGTCCAGAGAGATGAACTCGAACACCTTGGTCTCGTAGCCACAGGCCTCGAGGAACAGCGCACGCAAGCTGTCGGTCACCATTTCCGCCTGCTGTCCCAGGTGCAGCCCGTATTGCAGCATCGGTTTGAGCAATGCCGGGCTCTGGATTTGCAGGCGAATCTGTTTGTGGCAGCACGGCGAGCACATGATGATCGAGGCGCCGGAACGAATGCCGGTGTGAATCGCATAGTCCGTGGCGATGTCGCAGGCATGCAACGCGATCATCACGTCCAGCTCGCTCGGCGCCACGCTGCGCACATCACCGCACTTGAAGACCAGACCTGGATGCTCGAGCTTTGCCGCGGCGGCGTTGCACAGGGTGACCATGTCTTCACGCAACTCGACGCCGGTCACTTGCGCTTCGGCCTTCAGGGTATTGCGCAGGTAGTCATGAATCGCAAACGTCAGGTAACCCTTGCCGGAGCCGAAATCTGCCACGCGAACCGGGCTGTCCAGCGCCAGTGGCGACGAGGTCAGCGCATGGCTGAAGACTTCGATGAACTTGTTGATCTGCTTCCACTTGCGCGACATCGCCGGGATCAATTCATGCTGCTTGTTGGTGACGCCCAGGTCGGCGAGAAACGGCCGGTTCAGATCGAGAAAGCGGTTTTTCTCGCGGTTGTGCCCGGCGGACGGCACTTCGCGCAATTGCTGGGGTTTGCTCTTGAACAGTGAAGATTTGCCCTTTTTGCTGTATTCGAGCTGGGCTTCATCGGTCAATGACAACAAATGCGCATTCTTGAACGATGCTGGCAACAAGTCTTTGATCAGCGCCACACCGTCGGTTAATGGCAAGTTCTTGGTGATGTCGCGGGTCTTGTACCGATAGACGAAGGACAGGCAAGGCTGCGCCTTGACCGTCACCGGCTTGATGATGATCCGCTGCAGGTCCGCTTCATCGCCCGCGTACTTGGCCAGCACCAGCTTGATGAAGGCGTTCTGTTCCAGGCTCGATTGCAGCAGGTCGATGAACTGGGCGTGATGGTCCGGCGCGAGGCTGGCGGGAGTGGCGGTGACGGACATGGAAAAAACGGCCTCGGGCAGAGCGAATCGGAGAATGCCCGGTATTTTAGGGGGGATGCGGGTTTTGGGCACGGGGTTATTTTTCGCAGGCTCGGTAATGCTCCCCGAACCTGCTTTGCATTCGCCGATGCCTCAGGGCTCCACCAGCCGAAGTTTGCGATTGCTCGGTGAATTGATCACATGCCTTACGATCAATCCCACCGGTACGGCCCACGTCAGGCCATTGGCCGGGTCAGTGATGACCGCGACGGTTTCGGAGCTTGCGCCGATGTCCAGGCGTCGTCGATCGTTGCAGGACTTAAGCTCGCCATAGGCGTGGCTGACCAGTCGTTCCGCCAGGTGCATCGGCACATCAATCCCTTGCAAGTGCTTCACGGCACGACAGAACAGCACCTGGTCATCAACGACCGAATCGCTTTCATGACGGGCCAGAAAACCCTGGGCAATAGCCAGCAACTGCTCGTTCAATTCCTCGTTTTCAACACTTGCGCTCATATTCATGACTCCAGCGGCGCGGACGTCGTTGGTTCACTTGGCGCAACAGGTCGGGCATCGCGCCGCAAGTCGGGCCCGGCGAAAGGCAAGCGCACGGCGGGGTTGGGCATTCCACTGGGAGAGAGTTCGTGGGTCATTTCGAACTCGGCCCGAACCGACCAGCCGCAGGCTTCCGAGGTGCATTGCAAGTAGGCCACCCGCAGAAAAATATGTCGGCCCTCGCTGGTGCGGATTCGCATGCGGCTCAAGCAGTGCGGACACACCATTTTGTAAGTACTCATGCCTGGATCCTGCTGTTCATCAGGTGGTAATCAACATAATCAACCGCAATACTGCTGGAAGCGATGATTGCTGCAATCCGGCATTGCAAGTAACGCCCACCAAAAAAAAGAAAGTGCAATGAGCAACGGCGCATTGGGTAGGAACCAAACATGTAGGAAATCACCCTGCTACCATTAGGAAGTTTCGACATCAAATTCATCTGACTCATAGTTGAAGATTGATTACTCATTATAAAAATACTCATTGCGCATACATTAAGCACTCACTCAGCATGTGTCAAAAGGAAGAGGCTCAAATTGCGTAGCAAAAAATCACAGGCTGTTTTAGCCCGACTCAAGCAAATAACCGGCACAAAAAGCGATGCTTCCTTGTCTTCTGCGCTACAAGTCAGCCCGCAGACCCTCAGTAGCTGGAAAGGTCGCGACAGCACGC
This sequence comes from Pseudomonas sp. WJP1, assembly GCF_028471945.1. Taxonomy (NCBI): domain Bacteria; kingdom Pseudomonadati; phylum Pseudomonadota; class Gammaproteobacteria; order Pseudomonadales; family Pseudomonadaceae; genus Pseudomonas; species Pseudomonas sp. WJP1. Next base: position 1,466,331 of record NZ_CP110128.1, on the reverse strand, counting down.
CATACTCAATATGCGTAGAAATTGCTCAATCGCGCGGTATTTCACTTGACTGGTTGTTGCTTGGAGAAGGGCCGGTCCTACGCCATAGCGCTGCTGCCAATGTTCTTGAACACAATCAGGAAACAGCCACTCGGGAAAATACAATTCTCGAGATGTGGCGATTGCTCAGTGAAGAAGATCGCTGCGCCATACAAAATGCCCTGGAGGAAAAACGCCGCCTGCGTGAAATGGAACTCAAACTTTCAGAGATGGCGTCTATTCTGTCGACACTTCAACAGCCAAACAAAACATGATTCACAGGCTGTTTAGTTGAAGGCGTGCCATACCCGCGATGTTTGCCACATGACACGTTAATCCCCATCAGCGTCGTCCTTTCAGGCGCTCGATGATTTCCCCCAAGCCAGCCCCGTCGACCCACTGCATGACCTTGATGCTGATGGGAATAATGATCAGCGCGCACAGAAAGGCCGTTACCCCCGCAGTCAGGAAAGGCGCCAGCGGCAGCGCCACGGGGGTAAACAGATAGCCGACGCCCGCCGACAACAACCAGGAACCGATACGCTGCCAGGCCTTGAAGTCAACGCGAGTGGTGGTGACCAGCCACGCTCCGAGCGATGCACCGAACAGCGCCTCGCCATCAATCGCCGGCAGCGTCGCTATTCCCAATCCCAGCAGCAGCCCGCTGATACTGTTGTAAACCGAATCAGTCCAGTTCATGCAGACCTCGCTCATCGAAGTCGTCGATGACAATGACTCCCGACTCTATGGCTTTGAGCAAGGCGGCATGACGGGACCTGACAGCAAACTTGCGGCGAATATTGAAGAAGTGAAAATTGACCGTGGTGGGCGAGCAATTCTGAATCCTGGCGATTTCCCAGGAAGTCTTGCCTTTGTAGCACCACATCAAGGCTTGTGTTTCTTTCGCTGTCAGATGGACCGGTGGCGCGGCACCGGTAAAAGAGTCGAGCGGTAGATGCGTTGACATAAATACTCCCTCTGCGTCAGAACACCCGTCACAGGGCGTTCGCTATTGGAGGGAGATGTTGAAGACTGAACAGAAGCCAAACAACTTGCCGCCGTTGTACCGTCAAGCGTTACAAAAGTGTTCGCAGAACAGCCCTAACCGAGCACGACCAGGCGGTTTGGCAACTCGTTGCGCACATGCGTCACCGGCACGTGCACCTTGAGCAATTCGCCGCACGCCTCGACGCAGGTGACAAAGCCCTGCAACGTCTGGCCCTGTCGCACCTGCCGGGTGAAATCCGCGACAATCGCATCCCAATTGCTGTTGTCCAGCCGACTGGAAATACCCTCATCCACCAGGATTTCCACATAGCGCTCGGCTTCAGAGACGAATATCAGGATTCCAGTGCTGCCCACCGTATGGTGCAGGTTCTGTTCCAGGAATTGCCGGCGCGCCAGGTTCGAGGCACGCCAGTGACGCACCGAACGGGGAATCAGGTGTGTCGTGATTTTCGGTATGCGCAATACCAGGCACAGCACAATGAAGGTGATCCATTGCACCAGCAGCAGGCTGTGCAAGGTCAGCCAGCCCGTCAGGTAATGCACGATCCCGGGCAGCACCAGTGCCAACAGGCTGGCCCAGAGCAGCGGGATGTACACATAGTCGTCGGCGCGGGCCGCGAGCACGGTGACCAGTTCCGCGTCGGTGTCGCGCTCGACCCGGGCAATCGCCTCGGCGACCTTGCGTTGTTCGTGTTCAGTCAGTAATGCCATGTTGTTGGATGCCTGCTCGCTATTGTTTTTTCTGCCATACCATCACCAGCCGCCCGACGAACCGCCGCCACCGAAACTGCCCCCGCCACCGCTGAAGCCCCCGCCACCAACGCCGCCGAAACCACCGCCACCAAATCCGCCACCGGAACCACCGGAACCGCCTCGACCCGCAGGAAGGATACCGAGCATCTGGCAAACAAATACTGTCAGGATGAACAACAACACCAGAAACACGAAAACCCCCGGATGCCGCGCGATGAAATCATCACTCGGGTCGCCGCCGGATTCATAGACTGTCGAAGGTTCGTCCAGGGGATTGCCACCCAATACCACCAGCATCGCCGCCACCCCGTCGCTGATGCCTTTGCTGTAGTTGCCAGCCTTGAACGCCGGGGTGATGACCTGGTGGATGATCACCGAACTCTGGGCGTCGGTCAGGCGATCTTCCAGGCCATAACCGACTTCGATGCGCAGTTTGCGCTCCTCGCGGGCAACAATCAGCAGCGCGCCGTTGTTCTTGTCTTTCTGGCCGATGCCCCAGTAGCGGCCCAGTTGGTAGCCGAAATCGGCGATGTCGGTGCCCTGCAAGTCCGGCAACGTCACGACCACAAGCTGCTCACCGGTGACCTTTTCATGGGCCTGAAGCTGTTGCGTCAACTGCTCGCGCACCGAAGGCTCGATCATCTGGGCGTTGTCCACCACCCGTCCGGTCAGCTCCGGGAACTTCAAATCAGCCAGGGCTGCCAGGGCAAATACCCACAGCACCAGCACCAGGCCAGCTTTCAACACGCGCATGGGCAACCTCGTCCGTGGTGACACTGCAATCAGAATTTAACCTCGGGCGGTTTCTCCGACCCCGGCGTGGCCTCGAAAGTCTCGCGTTCCGGCAGGTTGCTGTACATCACCGTGTGCCACAGGCGACCGGGGAAGGTGCGGATCTCGGTGTTGTATTTCTGCACCGCCAGGATGAAGTCGCGTCGGGCCACGCTGATCCGGTTCTCGGTGCCTTCAAGTTGCGATTGCAGGGCCAGGAAGTTCTGGTTGGCCTTCAGGTCCGGATAACGCTCGGACACCACCATCAGGCGGCTCAAGGCGCCACTGAGCTGATCCTGGGCCTGTTGGTACTGCTTGAGCTTTTCCGGGTTGTCGAGCGTGGAGGCGTCGACCTGGATCGAGGTGGCCTTGGCCCTGGCTTCGATCACGGCCGTCAGGGTTTCCTTTTCATGGGCGGCATAGCCTTTGACGGTTTCCACCAGGTTGGGGATCAGGTCGGCACGGCGCTGATACTGGTTCTGCACCTGCCCCCAGGCAGCCTTGGCCTGCTCATCGAGGGTCGGGATGTTGTTGATACCGCAGGCGGTCAGCAACGTGGCCAGCATGAGCAAGGTGGCGACTTGCAGCCTCGACCGGTAGGACTGTCGAACATTCATCAGGGTGATACTCCCTTCACATTTCATGGAAAAAACAACCGGCGACCCTCTCGGCCGGCTCTTCGGGCATAATCGGCGCGGCACTGGATTACGTCGGGGCAAATGGGCTAAAAGATGCCCTGCGCAAAAATCGCATCGGGCATTCTGCTGCCATTTTTTGAGTCAGCACCCGAACAACAATAGTCGCTCCCTAAATTTTGGCTGGCCGGCGTGTACATCGCCGCTTGGGCCCTTGAGAAAACTATTCATGAAGAAGCTGTGTTTGCTGGGCCTGTTCGTCAGCCTGGCCAGTCATAACGCACTGGCCGCCACGACGCCCGCACCTCTGGAGAACAAGGACGCTTTCGTCAGCAACCTGATGAAGCAGATGACCCTCGATGAAAAAATCGGCCAGTTGCGCCTGATCAGCATCGGCCCGGAAATGCCCCGGGAGCTGATCCGCAAGGAAATCGCGGCCGGCAACATCGGCGGTACGTTCAACTCGATCACCCGCCCGGAAAATCGTCCGATGCAGGACGCGGCCATGCGCAGCCGGTTGAAGATCCCGATGTTCTTCGCCTACGACGTGATCCACGGCCACCGCACCATTTTCCCGATCCCGCTGGCCCTGGCCTCAAGCTGGGACATGGACGCCATCGGCCTGTCCGGGCGCATCGCCGCCAAGGAAGCCGCGGCTGACAGCCTCGACATCACCTTCGCACCGATGGTCGACATCTCCCGCGACCCACGCTGGGGCCGCACGTCCGAAGGCTTCGGCGAAGACACCTACCTGGTGTCGCGCATTGCCGGGGTGATGGTCAAGGCGTTCCAGGGTGCCGGCGCCAACGCCGCCGACAGCATCATGGCCAGCGTCAAGCACTTCGCCCTGTATGGCGCGGTCGAAGGGGGTCGCGACTACAACGTGGTCGACATGAGCCCGGTCAAGATGTATCAGGATTACCTGCCACCCTACCGCGCTGCGATTGACGCCGGCGCTGGCGGGGTGATGGTCGCGCTGAACTCGATCAACGGCGTGCCGGCCACCGCCAACACCTGGCTGATGAACGACCTGTTGCGCAAGGAATGGGGCTTCAAGGGCCTGGCGGTCAGCGACCACGGTGCGATTTTCGAGCTGATAAAGCACGGCGTCGCTCGCGATGGCCGTGAGGCGGCGAAGCTGGCGATCAAGGCCGGCATCCACATGAGCATGAACGACACCCTGTACGGCAAGGAATTGCCAGGGCTGCTCAAGGCCGGCGAGATCCAGCAGAGCGACATCGACAATGCCGTGCGTGCGGTGCTGGACGCCAAGTACGACATGGGCCTGTTCAAGGACCCGTACCTGCGCATCGGCAAGGCCGAGGACGATCCGGCCGACACCTACGCCGACAGCCGCCTGCACCGGGCCGAGGCCCGCGATGTGGCGCGCCGCAGCCTGGTGTTGCTGAAGAACCAGGGCGAAACCCTGCCGCTGAAGAAAACCGCGAAAATCGCCCTGGTCGGCCCGCTGGCCAAGGCCCCGATCGACATGATGGGCAGCTGGGCCGCCGCCGGTCGTCCGGCGCAATCGGTGACCCTGTTCGATGGCATGAGTCATGTAATCGGTGACAAATCGACGCTGATCTACGCCCGTGGCGCCAACATCACCAGCGACAAGAAAGTCCTCGATTACCTGAACTTCCTCAACTTCGACGCCCCGGAAGTGGTGGATGATCCGCGTCCGGCCAACGTGCTGATCGACGAGGCGGTGAAGGCGGCCAAGGAGGCTGACGTGGTGGTTGCCGCTGTCGGTGAGTCCCGCGGCATGTCCCACGAATCGTCGAGCCGCACCGACCTGAACATCCCGGAAAACCAGCGCGAGCTGATCCGTGCCCTGAAAGCCACCGGCAAACCGCTGGTACTGGTGCTGATGAACGGTCGTCCGCTATCAATTCTGGAAGAGAAAGAACAGGCCGACGCGATCCTCGAAACCTGGTTCAGCGGCACCGAAGGCGGCAACGCCATCGCCGATGTGCTGTTCGGCGACTACAACCCGTCGGGCAAACTGCCGATCACCTTCCCGCGCTCGGTGGGGCAGATTCCGACCTACTACAACCACCTGAGCATTGGACGGCCGTTCACGCCGGGCAAGCCGGGCAACTACACCTCGCAGTACTTCGATGACACCACCGGTCCCCTGTTTCCGTTCGGCTATGGCCTGAGCTACACCGATTTCAGCCTGAGCGACATGGCGCTGTCGTCGACCACACTGAACAAGACCGGCAAGCTCGACGCCAGTGTCATGCTGAAAAACACCGGCAAGCGTGACGGCGAAACCGTGGTGCAGCTGTACATCCAGGACGAGACGGGCTCGATGATCCGCCCTCTCAAGGAGCTGAAGAACTTCCAGAAAGTCATGCTCAAGGCCGGCGAGCAGAAAGTCGTGCACTTCACCATCACCGAGGATGACCTGAAGTTCTACAACGCCCAGCTCAAGTACGCAGCAGAGCCGGGCAAGTTCAACGTGCAGATCGGCCTGGACTCCCAGGATGTGACGCAGCAGAGCTTCGAACTGCTGTAACCCCGCAAACACTGCAAAAACCTGTGGGAGCTGGCTTGCCAGCGATGAGGCCTTCACATTCAACATCTCTGTTGACTGCCTGGCCGCCATCGCTGGCAAGCCAGCTCCCACAGTGTTTTTTGGGTGTAGCGACTATCCCCGCCGATCCAGCAGATTCACCACCAACCGGTCCACCCATCCCCACACCCGCTGCTTGACCCGCTTCCACAGCGGCCGGCGCTGCCACGCCTCCAGGCTGACTTCCTGGCTCAGCGAGAAGTCCTTCTCGAAGCTCGCCACCACGTCACGGGTCAGTCCAGGGTCCAGCGCTTCAAGATTGGCCTCCAGGTTGAAACGCAGATTCCAGTGATCGAAATTGCACGAGCCGATGCTCACCCAATCATCGACCAGGACCATTTTCAGGTGCAGGAAACACGGCTGGTACTCGAAGATCTGCACCCCGGCCTTGAGCAATCGCGGGTAGTAGCGATGCCCGGCATATCGCACAGACGGGTGATCGGTGCGTGGCCCGGTCAGCAGCAGCCGCACATCGACACCGCGGGAGGCCGCGCGGCGCAGTGACCGGCGGACTTTCCAGGTCGGCAGAAAATACGGGGTGGCCAGCCAGATCCGCTTCTGCCCGCTGTTCAACGCGCGAATCAGCGATTGCAGGATGTCCCGGTGCTGGCGGGCGTCGGCATAGGCGACCCGGCCCATGCCCTCGCCCATGGCCGGCACGCGGGGCAAGCGCGGCAGACCGAAATGCGAGGCCGGTCGCCAGGCGCGACGATGGCGGTTGGCGATCCATTGGCGGTCGAACAGCAATTGCCAGTCGAGCACCAGCGGGCCGGTGATTTCCACCATCACTTCGTGCCACTCGCTGACGTCTTCGTTCGGCGTCCAGAATTCATCCGTTACACCGGTGCCGCCGACCACGGCCATGCTCTGGTCCACCAGCAGCAGCTTGCGGTGATCGCGGTAGAAGTTGCCGACCCAGCGCCGCCAGCTCAGGCGATTGTAGAAGCGCAGCTCGACACCGGCGGCCGTGAGCCGCTGGCGCAGGGTCAGGGTAAAGGCGAGGCTGCCATAATCATCGAACAGGCAGCGCACCCGCACACCGCGCTCGGCTGCCTGGACCAATGCCTGCACCATGGCTTCGGCACAGGCGCCCGCCTCCACCAGGTACAGCTCCAGCTCGACCTGTTCTTCGGCCCGGGCAATCGCCACCAGCATGCGCGGAAAAAATTGCGGGCCATCAACCAGCAACTCGAAGCGATTGCCTTCACGCCAGGGAAAGATCGGCCCGGCCATGTCAACGCGCCGTGAAGATCAGCACCGCACCCACCGGCACCGACAGACTGATGGCCGACAGGCCGGCGACCTTGCGCAGCGCTTCCAGGCCGGGCGCCAGATCGAAGTCCTGGGCATCGATCACCACCGGTTCCAGCGTCACCACCTGGAAACGCCGGTCATCGAGGCGCGTGGCCAGCAGTTCGGCGTTGTAGGTGTGTTGCTTGCCGTGCAGGTCGACGGTCAGCGGCAGGCGTAATTCCAGTTGCGCACCCGGCGCGAGGTCGTTGATCGGCCGCAGGTCGATTTGCGTGGTGATCAGCGCTTCGGCAAAGGTCTGGACCTCGAACAGGTCCTTGCGCATGCGCTCGTCGCGCAAGGGAATGCCGCTGTTGATTGATTCCAGCTCGACTTCGACCTCGGCCTTGCCGTTGGGATCGACTTTGCCATGCAACACCAGAAAGCGCTGCACTTCGGAAATATTGGCGTTTTTAGTGCTGACGAACGACAGCCGCGAGGATTCGCCGTCCAGGTACCAGTTGGCCTGGACCGACAGCGAAGCGCCCGCCAACAGCAGGCAGGTAAGGGTTTTGGTGACAGACCGCTTGAACATAGAAACTCGTGGGGCAGATAAACCTGTGCTGAACCTTAACTGCCCACGAGCCAATTGCAAACTTGTAGGAGCGAGCATGCTCGCGATGGTCGTTAACGATAACGCGGGGCTGCAGGATAAACGTGGTGCTCTTGAGTCCATCGCGAGCAGGCTCGCTCCTACAGGTCAGGAGTCAATCAGGCCATCGCCTGCTGCACATCGCCAATCGTGGCGGCCAGGCTGTTCAGGTGCAGGCTCAGCACCCGCTCCACCGGCGCCTGATCCATCGGCCAATGCAACGCCATGCTGCCGACCAGTCGACCATCGGTGTGAATCGGCAAGGCCACCGCGCGAATCAGGAAGGGTAAACGCACCGGGTACTCCCAGTAGCCTTCGGTACGCTGGCCGAAACCTTGATGCAATGCCTGTTGCGTGGAACTGAACAGCGACTCGTCGCTCAGCCGCTCACGCTCGGCCAAGCGCTGCACTTCATGACTTTCCAGCTCACCGAGGCAAGCCCGCCCCATGGCCGAATGAAACAGGCTGGCGTGCTGGCCAACGATCTGACAGTTGTTGGGGTAACGTTTGCGCAGGTTCGAAGGGATCGCACTTTCCATCACCTCCACCCGTTCGCCATCGAAGCACGACAGGTCGGCCACCAGCCCGGTGCGCTCGCTCAACTCCAGCAACAGCGGCGCGGCGTTTTCCACCAGGCGCCGCTTGAAGCGCTGTCGACTGTCACCGAACAGGCGCTTGGCACACAAGCGATAACGCCGGTCGCTCAAGCCGCGATAGATCCAGCCTTGTTCCTGCAAGGTCAGCAGCATGCGCGACACCGTGGCCTTGGGCAGGCGGGTCAGGTAGTGCAATTCCTCCAGGCCCAGCGCCTGATGCTCGCCCAGCAACTCGACGATCGCCAAAGCGCGCTCGACGGAACGTACGCTGCCGGTTTCTACCTTGCTGTCCATGTCTCCGATCTCCTTGGGCGCTGATGGATGATCGCTTTCTACAGCAAGATGCGGGCCTGCCCGCCGGTTTCACCCATTTTGCAGACACCCGGGCGGGCGGCGCGTGACCCATTGCGTCAGCTGCTCATGGGCATAAGCCAGCTGCAACACCGCAAGGTCAGCCTGGGCCGGGCCGATGATTTGCAGGCCCATCGGCAACCCCGCCGGGTTGAATCCCACCGGCACGTTCATGCTCGGCAAACCGGCCAGGGTGGGCCCGATCACCACCTCCATCCAGCGGTGATAGGTGTCCATGTCCTGCCCGCCGACGACCCGCGGCCAAGGGGTTTGTGCATCAAAAGGGAACACTTGCGCCGTGGGCAACAACAGGAAATCGTAACGTTTGAACAACTCGTTCAAGGCGCGATACCACTCGCTGCGACTGACCGAGGCCTGATAGACATCCGCCGCCGTCAGGCCCAGGCCACCCTCGATTTCCCATATGGCTTCGGGCTTGAGTTGTTCGCGCTTGCGCGGGTCGGCATACAACGCGCCGAGGCCGCCTTGCACCAGCCAGTGACGGTGCACCAGCCAGGTCTGCCACAGGCGTTCCATGGAAAAGTCCGGCTGACAGGCTTCGACCTTGCAACCCAGGGCCGTAAAGTCCTGCAGCGCCGACTCGCACAGGCTCATCACCCCAGGGTCCATCGGCAGATAGCCGTTGTAGTCGCCCAGCCAACCCACGCGGACCTCACTGAAGTCCTGCGCCAGCGACTGATGGAATATCTGCGGGTCCTGATTCAACGACAACGGCACGCGCAGGTCGCACCCGGCCTGGGTCCCGAGCAAGCGCGCGACATCGGTGACGGTGCGGCCCATCGGCCCTTCGGTGGCCAGTTGCTGGACAAACACCTCCGGCTGCGGGCCATGTGGCACGCGGCCCTGGGACGGACGCAAGCCAAACACGTTGTTGAACGCCGCCGGGTTACGCAGCGAGCCCATCATGTCACTGCCGTCGGCCACCGGCAGCATGCGCAGCGCCAGCGCCACCGCCGCCCCACCGCTGCTGCCACCGGCACTCAACGTCGGGTCGTAGGCATTGGTGGTAGTGCCGAACACGCTGTTGTAGGTGTGCGAGCCGAGGCCGAATTCCGGCACGTTGGTCTTGCCGATGATGATCGCGCCGCTATCACGCACCCGCGCCACGCTGATGGCGTCGTGTTGTGGAACTTGTTCAGCGAACAGCGGAGAACCCATGCTCGTGCGCAATCCGGCGGTGGCCGCCAGGTCCTTCACCGCTTGCGGCATGCCGTGCATCCAGCCGCGGGACTGGCCCTGGTCCAGTTCTCGGTCGCAAACATCGGCCTCGGCCAAAAGCTCCTTGGCAGGTCGCAGCGACACCAGCGCATTGACCTGTGGATTGAAGCGATCGATCTGTGCCAGATAGGCCTGCATCACTTCACGGCAGGACACCTCGCGCCCGTGGATGGCCTGGGACAACGCATCGGCGTCCATTTCAACAATCGGATTCATGCTCAAGGTTTCACCCCAAGGTTAAGTGCAACTGGTCTCTTTGCCCGTGGTGCTTCCTGCATGCAGTAAGTGCCCAACAGCGTCAGCAGGCAAGCGAACAATACGTAGAACGATGGCGCCACCGGTGTGGCCAGCACCTTGCTCAGCCAAGTGACGATCAGCGGGGCGAAACCGCCGAACACCATGACCGCAACGTTATAGGCCACCGACACCCCGGTGGAACGCACTTCAATCGGAAACTGCTCGGCCAGCGCCGTCGGTGCCGGGCCAAAGAAGCCGCCAATAGAACTGCACAACAGCAGTTGCATCACCAGCAAGCGTTCCACCGAGGGCGCCGCCGCAACCCACACGTACAGCGGATAGACCATCAGGAAAAACGCCAGGGTGAAGGCCATCAACACCGGACGGCGACCAAGACGGTCCGACAACGCGCCGGACAGCGGAATCACCACAGTCATCACCGCCACCGCGAGCATTTGCACCAGCAGCACCTGATCCAGCGGCAAGCCGAGGTTTTTGTGGGCGAAGGTCGGCATGTTCACCAACACCACGTAGAACGACACCGTCGCGCCGCACGCCAGGCCCATCGACACCAGAATGGCGCGGCGATGTTCGCGAATCACTTGCAGCAAACCCGGGCTTGCGCCTTTGGCCTGTTTGCGTGCCTCGAGAAACTCTTCCGGTTCCTCCATGTGCTTGCGAATCCACAGGCCGACCGGGCCAATCAACAGGCCGATCATGAATGGAATCCGCCAGCCCCAGCTGTCCAGGGCCTCGGGGGTCAGCAGATGGGTGAACAACGCCACCATGCCCGCCCCGGAAAACACCGCCAGGCATTGCCCGACCAATTGCCACGAACCGTACAAACCCTTGCGGTGCGCCGGCGCGCTTTCCACCAGGAACGCCGTGGCACTGGCGTATTCGCCGCCGGTGGCGAAACCCTGGAGCATCCGCGCCACCACGATCAGCAATGGCGCGCCCATGCCGATGGCGGCGTAGTTGGGTGCGAAGGCGATCAGCGCGATCGACACGGTCATCAGGCGGATGATCATCTGCATCGCCGCCTTGCGGCCTTTACGGTCCGAATACATGCCCAGCAGGATGCCGCCCACCGGGCGCATGAAAAAGCCGACGCCGAAGGTCGCCAGGGCCATCAGCAACGACGCGTATTCGTCCTCGGAAGGGAAAAACTGCCGGGCGATGATGCTCGCCAGAAAGCCGTAAACAATGAAGTCATACCATTCCAGCGCGTTGCCGATAACGGCAGCGACCACCTGCCGGGTGCGCGAAACACCTGTGCTCGAAGTGTGCATGGGGAACTCTCCAAAAACCTGTTGGGTGATGCCAGGCGCGACATGACGCGCCCGGTCCAGCGGCAGTAGAAAGTGAAAGGGTCAGGCCGGCTTGAGCCAGCTCTCGGTCAGCGCGCCCCAATACGCAGCCCCGGTCAGCAGGATGTCGTCGTTGAAGTCGTAGGCGGGGTTGTGAACCATCGGCCGCGACACGCCGTTGCCGATGAACAGGTAGGCGCCGGGGCAGCGTTGCAGCATCCAGGCGAAGTCTTCGCTGCCCATGAGTTTGGGGGTGTTGCCATCGACCGCATCGGCACCGACCAACTCGACGCCGACTTGCCGGGCGAACTCGGTTTCGGCGGCGTGGTTGACCAGTACCGGGTAGGCCGGACGGTGTTCGATTTTCGAACTGCAACCGAAGCTTTGGGCCTGGGATTCGATGATCGCGCGCACCCGCTCCAGGGTTTGCTCGCGGACTTCAGCATTAAGTGCACGCAAGCTCAAACGCAGGATCGCCTGCTGCGGAATGACGTTGGCCGCCTCCCCGGCCTGCAAGGCACCGACCGTCACCACCGCCGCCTGCTGCGCATCGATGTTGCGCGCGACCACGGTTTGCAGGGCCATGACCACGCTGGCCGCCGCCACCAAGGGGTCGACCGCCAGGTGCGGCATCGAACCGTGCCCGCCGACGCCTTCGAGGGTCACGCTGAGCAAATCCTGCGAAGCCATCATCGGCCCTTCGCGAAAACCCAGATGCCCCGCTGGCAAGCCTGGCATGTTGTGCATGCCGAACAGTGCGTCGCAGGGAAAACGTTCGAGCAGGCCATCGGCGAGCATCGCTTCGGCGCCGCCCTGGCCTTCTTCGGCGGGCTGGAAAATCAGGGTCAGGGTGCCATCGAACTGGCGAGTCGCCGCCAGGTAACGCGCCGCGCCCAGCAACATCGTGGTGTGGCCGTCGTGCCCGCAGGCGTGCATGCAGCCCTGATGCCGACTGCTGTAGGCCGCCCCGGTATTCTCGATGATCGGCAGCGCATCCATGTCCGCCCGTATCCCGAGTTTGCGCGGGCTGCTGCCGTTGCGCAGCACACCGACCACACCGGTCTTGCCGATGCCGGTGTGTACTTCGTAACCCCATTGTTCAAGCGACCTGGCGACCAGCGCCGAAGTGCGGTTTTCCTCGAAGCCAAGCTCCGGATGAGCGTGGATGTCCTGGCGGGTGGCATGCAGGTCGCTGGCGACGTCGTTGAGCCAGGCAAGAATGTGCTGATGTCGGGTCATGGGATTTCCTCGGGCCGGGTGTATTCCCGTTCTTTTTGTTCGCTGTGATGTCGCGACACATCAAAGGCAGGTCGCGTTCGTCACCAGATAACCGCGAGTCACGCGCGAGGACAATCGAATGTGGTTCCACTAGATGGAACCTGCAGGTCAGGGGTTCAGGCGACATCCCTGGTGTTCGCCAATCCACTCAGCGCTGTTGCTACGCCCCAAGCCGCTGACGGTGATGCGCTTGCTGGCGACATCATCGGCAAACCCGCTGGTGGGCAGCCACTGTTTGACATAGCCACGACAATATTTGGCGTCGTTGTTCATCACGTAGCGGCACGAGCAATATTCCTTCGCGGTGTAGGCGCTGATGATGTCGGGGAACGCCCACAGCGCCACCCGCTCATGCCAGATCCAGCCGAGCAAGGCGAGCAACAGCATCAGCAGCAGCGAGCTGAAAGGACGGCGACGAATGAAAGCGCTCATGGCTGCTCCTTCCCGGCAAACGTCTGGAGCGCAAGCCTGAGCAATTCGTTGTGCCGGTAACTGCCGTCGCGGTCATCGCCGTAGCGCACGATCACCAGGTTCGCGCCCGGAATCACGTACATCGCCTGGCCCCAATGGCCCAGCGCGGCAAAGGTGTCGGCGGGCGCATCGGGCCAGGGTCGAGCGCCCCCGCCTACTGCACGATTGAGCCACCAGTGGCCGCCGGGCACCGCATCCTCCTGGTTGGCGCGATAGCCCGCGAAGGGTTTGCGGTTGAATGCAACCCAGTCCTTGGGCAGCAGTTGTTTATCGCCCCAGCGACCGTCCCGCGCCATCAACAGACCGATGCGGGCCAGATCGCGGGCGGTGAGGTAGGCATAGGACGAAGCAACGAACGTTCCGGTGGCGTCGGTTTCCCAGATCGCCTGGCGAATTCCCAGAGGCTCGAACAGCGCGGTCCACGGATAGTCCGCGTAGCGATCCGGACCGACGATGGTTTTCAGTGCGGCGGACAACAGATTGCTGTCACCGCTGGAGTAGCGAAACGCCTGCCCCGGTGCGGCGTATGTGTCGTGATCGGCCGTGAACGCGGCCATGTCCGAGTGACCACGGGTGTAGAGCATGGCCACCACCGACGACTTCAACGGTGCGTATTCGTAGTCTTCCTGCCAGTCGATCCCGGAGGCCCAGTGCAGCAGGTCGGCCATGGTCATGTCCGGGTGTTTTTTCAGTGGCGGGTAAAATTCGGCCACCGGGTCCTGGAGCCTGAACCGGCCCTTTCCATACGCCACGCCGAGGACCGTGGCCATCAGGCTTTTGCTGATGGACCAGGTGAGGCGCGGCGTCTGGGCGGTGGTCGGGCCGGCGTAGCGTTCGTAGATCAACCGGCCGTCACGGATGACGAGCAAGGCGTCGGTGCGGATGCCCTGGCGGGTGGTGTCGTCGCGGGGTGGGAAGGCGTATGCCTCCAGTGCCTGAAGCGCCGGGCCGGTGATGGTTGGGCCCGTGGGCCATTGCTCAGTGGGCCAGTCTTCAGCGTGGACCGTGAGACTGAGCAATAGCATAAAAAACAGGGACAGGCCTTTGGGCATGGCGGGGGCTCGTGGCGATGAACCTGCTGAGCCTAGACGAGGTTGATGACAATTCCGGGATTGGTATTGCCAATAAGATTGCTATCGCGAGCAGGCTCACTCCTACATTTGAAATGCATTCCCCTGTAGGAGTGAGCCTGCTCGCGATGACGGCCGTCAATACACCGCAAGAGCCTTGGCCAATCGCTTCCCCCGCGCCCCCGCCGCCAGATCCATCACCGCCTGATCGCGCTGCCACATCGCCGCCCACTCCGGCGCTCCTTCGGCCAGCGCCTGATTCACTTCAGCCTTGAGCCCCTCGAACTGCGCAAACAACCCACCGAGCAACACATGCCCCGCCGGACTGGCGGGGGGGTGCCGACTGACCTCCGCACACCCCGCCAGTAGCGCCAGCAAGCGCAATTGCAAGGGCTGCGGCCAGTCACTGTCCTGGCCGACGCCGTACAGCCAGGCGGTCATGGCACTCAAGACATAGATGTCCTCCAGGGTTCGGAACGGCTTGACGTAGGCATCCCAGCCGTCCCCCGCAAGCAATTCGCACAGTGCGCCATCCAGAAACAAGCGGCCATGGCTGATGTCCGGCATCAACGGCATCGGCGGCAATTTTTCCACCCGCACGCCCGGCTCATCGGGGTAGACCACCGCCAGGCTCAGGCGCGGCGCGTCGCCTTGCTGTTCGCTGCGGGCGGCAATCAGCAGCCAGTCGGCGGCATCGCCTGCGGTGACGAAATCCTTGCGTCCACTCAAGCGCAAATCGTGCAGACGGGTCTGCATGTCAGCCACCCGCAGGCTGCGTTGCTCGGTCGCGCACAGCGCGCCAAGGCTCAACGGCGCGCTGGGCCACAGCATGCGCAACGCCGCCTGATAGCCCACCAGGAACGCCAGCCCCGGCGTCGCCATCAAGCGTGCACCGACCACGGCCAGTTCAAACGGCGTGACGTTGCCCAACTGCTGCAACAACGTTGCGAACCCCTCACCCAGATCCGGGTTGGCGGGCAAGCGAGCGTGGCGGTTCAACAGGGTTTGCCAGGGCATAAGAGGCTCCTTGTGGGCTGTCATACAAGCATCACCAAAGCTTCATGGCGATGACACCGGGGCTACATAGCCTGACTTTGCACAACACGGCTGGATAAAGAAAGTCGATTCGCTGTAACCCCCAAGACGGGTGAGCAGCCCGCACGGAGATTCGCCATGACTCAGATCGCCCGCATCAGCGACACCGGCAACGAACGCCGCCTGCAAGCCGAACGTCTGATAGGCGCCGAGGCTTTGCAAGAGGCACAGGCCTTGCGTTTCAACGTGTTCAGCGGCGAGTTCAACGCCAAGCTCAAAGGCGCGGAGCTGGGTCTGGACATGGACGACTACGATGTTCACTGCACCCACATCGGCGTGCGCGACCTGAACACCGGGCGCCTGGTGGCGACCACCCGCCTGCTCGACCACACCGCCGCCAGCAGCCTGGGCAAGTTCTACAGCGAAGAAGAGTTCAGCCTGCACGGCCTGGTTCACTTGAAGGGCCCGATCCTGGAAATCGGTCGCACCTGCGTCGACCCGGCCTACCGCAACGGCGGCACCATCGCCGTACTCTGGGGCGAACTGGCGGAAGTCCTGAACCAGGGCGGCTACAGCTACCTGATGGGCTGCGCGAGCATTCCGATGCAGGACGGCGGAATCCAGGCCCACGCCATCATGCAGCGCCTGCGCGAACGTTACCTGTGCACCGAACACCTGCGGGCCGAACCGAAAAAACCGCTGCCGACCCTGGATATTCCCTCGAACGTGATCGCCGAAATGCCGCCGCTGCTCAAGGCCTACATGCGCCTGGGCGCGAAGATCTGCGGCGAGCCGTGCTGGGACGAAGATTTCCAGGTGGCCGATGTGTTCATCCTGCTCAAGCGCGACGAGCTTTGCCCGCGCTACGCCAAACACTTCAAGGCGGCTGTGTGATGCGTCGGTTGCGCGTGTATGCGCGAATCGCACGGGTGTTGCTGGTGGTCGGGCTCGGCCTGAGCATGGCCACCGTGTTTGGTATCTTCGAGCGGCTGGGGCTGAGCCATTCGATGGAGCGCCGCCAGCGCTGGTCGCGGTTTTTCATGGCGCGCCTGAGCAACGCCCTGCCCTTCGATGTGACGGTGCACGGTGAGTTGCCGAAAACGCCGATGCTCTGGGTCAGCAACCACATATCCTGGACCGACATCCCACTGCTGGGCATGCTCACGCCATTGTCGTTCCTGTCCAAGGCCGAAGTGCGCACCTGGCCGGTGGCGGGCTGGCTGGCAGCCAAGGCCGGCAGCCTGTTTATCCGTCGCGGTTCCGGCGACAGCCAGTTGATCCGCAAACAGATGACCCGCCATCTGCAACAGGAACATCCGCTGCTGATGTTCCCGGAGGGCACCACCACCGATGGTCGCTCGCTGCGCACTTTCCATGGTCGCTTGCTGTCAGCCGCCATCGACTCCGAAGTGGCGCTGCAACCAGTGGCGATTCGATATGTGCGCAACGGCGAGCCCGACACACTGGCGCCGTTCATTGGCGATGATGATCTGTTGTCGCACCTGATGCGCCTGTTTGGCAATGACCGCGGCGCGGTGGAGATTCATCTGCTCAAGCCGATCGCTTGCGAAGGACGTGAGCGTGCAGCACTGGCGTTCGACGCGCAGCAGGCGGTGCAGAAGGCGTTGTTTGGGGCGATTCCGCAAACCCAGCAAGCCCCGATGCGACCCGCTATCGCAGCCTGACGCAATACCCCCTGAAGAAATGCAAAACCTTGTGGGAGTGAGCCTGCTCGCGATGGCGGGCTAACATTCAACGACGATGTTGAATGACATGCCGCTATCGCGAGCAGGCTCGCTCCCACAGGGGGTCTATGTTGGTGGATGGTTTCGGGCAAAATCCTGCAACTGCGGATAGAACAACCGAAAATCCTCGCTCAACGGCTCATACAACACTCGCAATTCCTGCATCGCCGCCGCCAGTTCCTCCGGCCGGGTCAAGCGCCGGGAAATCCCCCGCAACACCTGCTCCAGCACTTCGAATTCCCGATAAGACCCCAACCAGTCATTGGCCACCATGTGCGGCGCGATTTTCGCCAGGCGTTCCGGCAGCTGGGATTGGGTGGACAGCACCCGGTACACGTCCGAAGTGAACAGCTCCAACGGCCGGTCCGCGTACAGCGTCCAGTCCCGTGCCAGGCAATGATCGAAAAACACGTCGAGCACGATCCCGGCATAGCGCCGGCGCGTCAGGGAAAACCTCGACAACGCAACATCCACCAACGGATGGCGATCGGTGAACACGTCGATGCTGCGATGCAGCTGGATGGCCGTTTCGATTTCCGGATCGAACTGCCCTTGCAGCCGTCCCTTGACGAAATCGCCATAGAGACTGCCGAGCAATTGACCGGGACGCTGGCCACCGAGGTGAAGATGTGCGAGATAGTTCATGGGCGCAGCTTAGCACCGCGCCCTTGTCCCTATACAATCCTCGTATCGTTATAACCCGATATACCGATTTGTTCGGCCATCAGATCGAAATCATATTGGTATATCGCGAAATACCGATTTAAAGTTCGCTTCATCGCGATATAGCGTTTTACTAATCACGAGCCCCCGACCATGAACCTTGACCTCGACGAAATAATAAAAGCCCTGGCGCACCCGGTACGGCGAGACATCCTGCACTGGCTCAAAGACCCGACCGTCGAATTCCCCGATCAGTCCCATAGCAACGAGCACGGCGTTTGCGCCGGGCAGATCGATCAACGTTGCGGCCTGTCGCAATCCACGGTGTCCGCACACCTGGCCACCCTGCAACGCGCCGGCCTGATCAGCAGCCGAAAAGTCGGCCAGTGGCACTTCTTCAAACGTAACGAGGAAACCATCCAGGAGTTCCTCCGCATCTTCAGCAAAGAGCTCTGACCCTTTACGTCAGCCAGCCGACAAGGAATCCACCCATGCCCCTCTCGCTACTCATATTGGCGTTAAGCGCCTTCGCCATCGGCACCACCGAGTTCGTCATCATGGGCTTGCTGCCCGATGTGGCGGCCGACCTCGGTGTGTCGATCCCCGGCGCCGGCTGGCTGGTGACCGGTTACGCCCTGGGCGTGGCCATTGGTGCGCCGTTCATGGCACTGGCCACCGCCCGGCTGCCGCGCAAGGCCGCCCTGGTGGCGTTGATGGGCATCTTCATTGTCGGCAACCTGCTCTGCGCGGTGGCCAGTGACTACAACGTGCTGATGTTTGCCCGTGTGGTGACGGCGCTGTGCCACGGTGCGTTCTTCGGCATCGGTTCGGTGGTGGCCGCAGGCCTGGTGCCCGCCAACAAACGCGCCTCGGCCGTGGCCCTGATGTTCACCGGCCTGACCCTGGCCAACGTCCTCGGCGTACCGCTGGGCACCGCGCTCGGTCAACAGGCCGGCTGGCGCTCGACCTTCTGGGCGGTGACCGTGATCGGCGTGATCGCTTTGATCGGCCTGGTTCGCTTCCTGCCGGCCAAGCGCGATGAAGAAAAACTCGACATGCGCGCCGAACTGCGTGCGCTCAAGGGTGCCGGTATCTGGCTGTCCCTGAGCATGACCGCGCTGTTCGCCGCCTCGGTGTTCACCCTGTTCACTTATGTAGCGCCACTGTTGGGCGAAGTCACCGGCGTCTCGCCCCGCGGCGTCACCTGGACCCTGATGCTCATCGGCCTGGGCCTGACCGTCGGCAACATCATCGGCGGCAAGCTGGCGGACAAGGGCCTGGCGGCAACGCTAATCGGCGTCTTCATCGCCATGGCCGTGGTCTCCACCGTATTGACCTGGACCAGCGTCGCGCTGATCCCCACCGAAATCACCCTGTTCCTCTGGGCCACCGCGTGTTTCGCCGCCGTGCCTGCCCTGCAGGTGAACGTGGTGACCTACGGCAAGGCCGCACCGAACCTGGTCTCAACCCTGAACATCGGCGCCTTCAACGTCGGCAATGCCCTGGGCGCCTGGGTCGGCGGCAGCGTCATCGCCCACGGTTTCGGCCTGACCAGCGTGCCCCTGGCGGCAGCGGCCCTGGCGGTACTCGCCCTGCTGGCGACCCTGATCACCTTCCGTCAGAGCGGCGACCCCGAACTGGCCCCTGTTACCAACTGATCTTCACAAGAGAGCTATTTCATGACGACTATTTTCGATCCGATCAAACTGGGCGACCTCGAACTGGCCAACCGCATCATCATGGCCCCGCTGACCCGCTGCCGCGCCGACGAAGGCCGCGTACCCAACGCGCTGATGGCCGAGTACTACGTACAACGCGCTTCGGCCGGCCTGATCCTCAGCGAAGCCACTTCGGTCACCCCGATGGGCGTCGGCTACCCGGACACCCCGGGCATCTGGTCCAACGACCAGGTGCGCGGCTGGACCAACGTCACCAAGGCGATCCACGGCGCGGGCGGCAAGATCTTCCTGCAGCTGTGGCACGTCGGCCGGGTGTCCCACGAGTCGTACCTGAACGGTGAAAAACCGGTCGCCCCGAGCGCCATCCAGCCGAAAGGCCACGTCAGCCTGGTGCGTCCGCTGGCCGATTACCCGACGCCCCGCGCGCTGGAAACCGCTGAAATCGCCGACATCGTCGATGCTTACCGCGTGGGTGCCGAAAACGCCAAGGCCGCCGGTTTCGATGGCGTGGAAATCCACGGAGCCAACGGCTACCTGCTCGACCAGTTCCTGCAAAGCAGCACCAACCAGCGCACCGACCAATACGGCGGCTCCCTGGAAAACCGTGCCCGCCTGTTGCTGGAAGTGACCGACGCCGCGATCGAAGTCTGGGGCGCCGGCCGCGTTGGTGTGCACCTGGCACCACGCGCCGACTCCCATGACATGGGTGACGACAACCTCGCCGAAACCTTCACCTACGTCGCTCGCGAACTGGGCAAACGTGGCATCGCCTTCATCTGCTCGCGCGAAAAAGAAGCCGACGACAGCCTCGGCCCACAGATCAAGGAAGCCTTCGGCGGCCCGTACATCATCAACGAACGCTTCACCAGGGACACTGCCAACGCCTGGCTGGCGAGCGGCAAGGCTGATGCGGTCGCCTTCGGTGTGCCGTTCATTGCCAACCCGGATCTGCCTGCACGGTTGAAGGCTGATGCGCCGCTGAACGAGGCGCGTCCGGAATTGTTCTACGGTAAAGGCCCGGTCGGCTACATCGACTACCCGACGTTGTAATCGTCAGCCGTTGAAATGCAAACGCCCTGGACTCTTATGAGCCGGGGCTTTTTTTGGGTTTTCACGTAATCCCAGAAACCCCAGAAACAAAAACGTCGATTTGTTTATGCCAGATGTTTATGTGCGTTTACCTAAGGTGTCGAATTATCGGATGACGCCTTAGGACCTTGTAGGCAAACTCCGAATTTCGCTTTTGGCACTTTGATGCCTTGTTGCGCTTTTCTTTGACGGGATAGTCTCCGGTTGTCACTGCCGATGTAGTGATCGGGTGTGGTAACCCGGAGAAACCAGCGCGACTGTGCCTTCAGCATGAACTAGGACGTTTTGAACGTCTGTGTTTTTGAGTTATGGCGGCTGTGCGTGGGACGCCTTCGGGCGTGCCGGTTTCCTTGGTTCCCGGTTTACCACCCTGCGTACAGCTGCCACCCTTTCGTGTGGTAACGAAAGCGGCAGCTCCTTGAACCCTGGAGCAATCTCATGACCAAAACAAACCCGCCCTCACCATCAGAACTAAAAACCGTCGGTTTCACACCCTTCCTGTATCTCTCGAATCAACCTCTGTTCCACGTCTGTCGAGACGTCCCCGTCGCCGACGCCCTGGCTCAAGCCTCCGACCTGCTGTTCCTCGCCAAGTCCTTGACCGTGGATGCCGCTTACGCCCGAGATTCCGACCACCACGCCTGGGCCGCGCATTACCTGACTGCGATGAGCAAAGCGGTGATCGATGATGTGGCGAAGGTGTTGGAGCGAGGGGTTGATCGCAAGAGTAGGCAGGCAACGCAACAGCGATAACTCATGCACATAATAAAGTGGCGTATTGCGGCTTTTCAGAATTGGATATCGCTTTTTAGCCTTGTTGGAGCAGCCTTCGGCAGCTCCTACAGGGGGACTGCGCCAACAATGAGGTCGAGTGTCAGCTCGCCTCGGCTGTTTTTGATTTTGATCCACCCGCCCCTTCGGGAGGCTGAGTGGAGGTGTCCATCCGGGGATTGGCGCGCAGCGCCGTTCGACGCAGTCGAACACATCGCATGTAGGTGCCAGCGAAGCCAACCGGAGGGCGATGCCCCCGGATGGATGCCGGAGCGAAGGAACGCCGAGCCTTAGCGAGGGGCCGGACGCCGGGGCGAGACCTTTGCTTCCTTTGGGGCGTTTGCCAAAGGGAGTCGGCCGTCAGGGCGAAACCATAAGTGGCCGTTACCGCAGCAATGGATATGTACACAGTCAACAAAACATAGGTCGGCTATCAGGCCGCCATCGCGGGCAAGCCTCGCTCCTACGCGGCCGACACAAAATCCCTACAAAATACTGAGCCTGCTACCTGTCAACCTGCCAAACAGGCGTATATAAAAGCACCCTTGCGCCACAACGCCCGTGAAGAACTGTTCATCTAAGGCTTCAGCGGTTGACACATGGGAAGCCGATTACGCATTTTGTTTCACTTACGCAAGCTGGGATTGAAACGCAGCATGTCCAGCGCGATATCGACCCAACGCTCGGCCTCGGTGTGCAGTTCAAAGCTGTCCGGGGCCAGCAACCATTGGTACAGCAAGCCGTCTATATAGGCATGAATGCTCACAGCCGCACGGACGGTGTCGAGATCTTCCGGCAACTGCCCACGATTGACGGCATTACGCAAGGTCAGGCCGATGCGCATGTTGCAGTCCAGGCTAGCGGTCCGACGTTGCTGACGCAGATCGCACATTTCATCGGTGAACTCGCACTTATGAAACAGAATCTCGTTGATGCGTCGGGTCTTGGGATCCAGAGCAACTTCATGAAACAAATGAATCAACAACCGGCGCATGCAGCCCAGCGGATCGGGCTCGTCTTCGCTTTCAGCGGCTTTGGCCAGTTCATCAAGGGGCTCATGCAAGCTGTCGAGCATGGCCTGCACCAGGTCCGCCTTGTTGCTGAAATGCCAGTAAATCGCCCCGCGGGTGACGCCGGCCAGGGTCGCGATGTCCGCCAGGGTCGTGCGCGCCACACCCCGCTCGAAAAAGGCTTTTTCGGCCGCTTCGAGTATCTGGCTGCGGGTTTCTTGAGCTTCCTCTTTGGTACGACGGACCATGGCAGTACAACCTCAATCAGGATGCTTCAGCGATGTCTGGATATCAGCTGAATAAAAGCGGGGCGAGTGCTCTCGGGTATCGTCCCCGGACCTACGATTCGGACCTTTCAACGGCGGTTGTAAGGGCTCGGGTTACATGACCCGGCTATTTACAAACAGCCATGAATGTAAGTATATTCCTTAGCATGCTACTTATCCACTCGGCCCTCACTTTTTAACCTTCAATCTTTTCTTGTGCGTTTTTTTCGCGCCTGACCCGAGGATTTTCATGCAATTCAAGCCAGCTGTTACCGCTCTGGTCGCCGCCGTCGCCCTGGCATCGCTGCTCAGCGGATGTAAAAAGGAAGAGGCCCCTGCGGCCCCACCACCGCCTCAGGTCGGCGTCGTCACCCTGCAGACGCAAACGTTTACGTTGACGTCCGAGCTGCCGGGCCGTACCAGTGCGTTCCGCATTGCTGAAGTGCGCCCACAGGTCAACGGCATCATTCTCAAGCGTCTGTTCAAGGAAGGCGGCGACGTCAAGGCCGGCCAGCAGCTGTATCAGATCGATCCGTCGGTTTATGACGCTACGCTCAAAAGCGCCGAAGCCAACCTGCGTTCGACCAAGTCGGTCTCCGACCGCTACAAGCAACTGGTCGACGAACAGGCCGTAAGCCGCCAGGAATACGACACCGCCGTGGCCAACCGCCTGCAATCGGAAGCCGCACTGCAAACCGCCCAGATCAACGTGCGCTACACCAAGGTGTATGCGCCGTTGACCGGCCGTATCGGTCGTTCGTCGGTCACCGAAGGCGCGCTGGTCAGCAACGGCCAGACCGAAGCGATGGCGGTGATCCAGCAACTGGATCCGATCTACGTCGACGTCACCCAGTCCTCGGTCGAGCTGCTGGCGCTGCGCCGCGAACTGGAAAGCGGCCGCCTGCAAAAGGCCGGCGACAACGCCGCGAAAGTCAAACTGACCCTCGAGGATGGTAGCCAGTACAAACTGGACGGCAAGCTGGAGTTCTCCGAGGTCTCGGTTGACCAGACCACCGGCTCCGTCACCCTGCGCGCCGTGTTCCCGAACCCTGATCACACGCTTCTGCCGGGCATGTTCGTACACGCCCAGTTGCAGGCAGGCGTGAACAGCGCCGCGATCCTGGCGCCGCAGCAAGGTGTCACCCGCGACCTCAAAGGCACGCCGACCGCGCTGGTCGTGGGTCCCGACAACAAGGTCGAACTGCGTCAGCTCAAGGCCAACCGTACCGTCGGCAACCAATGGCTGATCGAGGACGGCCTGAAGGCCGGCGATCGCCTGATCACCGAAGGCCTGCAATTCGTCAAGCCTGGCATCGAAGTCAAGCCCACTGACGCGACCAACGTCGGCGCAAAAAACCCGGCCCCCGCCAAGCCCGCTGAGCAGGCTTCCAGCGGCCAAGGGGAGTAATTCATGTCCAGATTCTTCATCGACCGTCCGATTTTCGCCTGGGTAATCGCCCTGGTGATCATGCTGGTCGGGGCTCTATCGATCCTCAAACTGCCGATCAACCAGTACCCGAGCATTGCGCCGCCGGCCATCGCCATCTCCGTGACCTACCCGGGCGCTTCGGCGCAAACCGTGCAGGACACCGTGGTCCAGGTGATCGAGCAACAGCTCAACGGTATCGACAACTTGCGTTATGTGTCTTCGGAAAGTAACTCCGACGGCACCATGACCATTACCGCGACCTTCGAGCAAGGTACCAACTCCGATACCGCGCAGGTCCAGGTCCAGAACAAGCTGAACCTGGCCACCCCGCTGTTGCCGCAAGAAGTGCAGCAGCAGGGTATCCGCGTGACCAAGGCGGTGAAGAACTTCCTGCTGGTCATCGGCGTGGTTTCCCGTGACGGCAGCATGACCAAGGACGACCTGTCCAACTACATCGTGTCCAACATGCAGGACCCGATCTCGCGGACCGCCGGTGTCGGCGACTTCCAGGTGTTCGGTTCCCAGTACGCCATGCGCATCTGGCTCGATCCGGCCAAGTTGAACAACTTCAACCTGACCCCGATCGATGTCAAAACCGCCATTGCCGCACAGAACGTCCAGGTGTCGTCCGGCCAGCTCGGCGGCCTGCCCGCCCTGCCCGGCACGCAGCTGAACGCGACGATCATCGGCAAGACCCGCCTGCAGACCGCTGAGCAATTCGAAAAGATCCTGCTCAAGGTCAACAAGGACGGCTCCCAGGTTCGCCTGAAAGATGTCGCCAGCGTCGGCCTGGGCGGTGAAAACTACAGCATCAACGCCCAGTTCAACGGTGCCCCGGCGTCCGGCCTGGCCGTGAAACTGGCCACCGGCGCCAACGCCCTGGATACCGCCAAGGCCCTGCGCACGACCATCGACAACCTCAAGCCATTCTTCCCTGAAGGGATGGAAGTGGTGTTCCCGTACGACACCACGCCGGTGGTGACCGAATCGATCAAGGGCGTGGTTCACACCCTGGTCGAAGCGGTCGGGCTGGTGTTCCTGGTGATGTTCCTGTTCCTGCAAAACTTCCGCGCCACCATCATCACCACGATGACGGTGCCGGTGGTATTGCTCGGTACATTCGGCATCCTCGCGGCAGCCGGGTTCAGCATCAACACCCTGACCATGTTCGGTATGGTGCTGGCCATCGGCTTGCTGGTGGACGACGCCATCGTCGTGGTGGAAAACGTCGAACGGGTGATGAGCGAAGAAGGCCTGTCACCGAAAGAAGCCACCAAGAAGTCCATGGGCCAGATCCAGGGCGCACTGGTGGGTATCGCCCTGGTGCTGTCGGCGGTACTGCTGCCAATGGCGTTCTTCAGCGGCTCCACCGGTGTGATCTACAAACAGTTCTCGATCACCATCGTCTCGGCCATGGCCCTGTCGGTACTGGTTGCCCTGATCTTCACGCCGGCGCTCTGCGCCACCATGCTCAAGGCGATTCCGAAGGGCGAGCACCACACCCCGAAACGCGGCTTCTTCGGCTGGTTCAACCGCAACTTCGACCGCGGCGTGAAAAGCTACGAGCGTGGTGTGGGCAGCATGCTCACGCACAAGGCGCCGTACTTGCTGGCCTATATCATCATCGTCGTTGGCATGATCTGGCTGTTCACCCGCATTCCAACCGCGTTCCTGCCGGAAGAAGACCAGGGCGTACTGTTCGCCCAAGTACAGACCCCCGCCGGTTCGACGGCCCAGCGCACCCAGGTGGTCGTGGACGAAATGCGTGAATTCCTGCTGCGTCCGGGCAAGGATGGCGGTGAAGGCGATGCGGTGAACTCGGTGTTTACCGTGACCGGCTTCAACTTCGCCGGCCGCGGCCAGAGCTCGGGCATGGCGTTCATCATGCTGCGCCCGTGGGAAGATCGTAACGCCGACAACAGCGTGTTCAAGGTCGCCGCCCGCGCCCAGCAACACTTCTTCACCTTCCGCGACGCCATGGTGTTTGCCTTCGCGCCACCGGCGGTACTGGAATTGGGTAACGCCACCGGTTTCGACGTGTTCCTGCAGGACCGCGCCGGCATCGGTCACGACAAGCTGATGGAAGCCCGCAACCAGTTCCTCGGCATGGCGGCGCAAAGCAAGATCCTGACGCAAGTGCGTCCGAACGGCTTGAACGATGAGCCGCAATACCAGCTGGAAATCGATGACGAGAAGGCCAGTGCCCTGGGCATTACCATCGCCGACATCAACAACACCCTGTCGATCGCCCTGGGCAGTAGCTACGTCAACGACTTCATCGACCGCGGTCGGGTGAAGAAGGTTTACGTGCAAGGCCAGCCCGGTGCACGCATGAGTCCGGAAGACCTGCAGAAGTGGTACGTGCGCAACAGCGTCGGCACCATGGTGCCGTTCTCGGCGTTCGCCAAGGGTGAGTGGATTTACGGATCGCCGAAACTGGCCCGTTACAACGGCGTGGAAGCGGTGGAAGTCCTCGGCGCCCCGGCACCGGGTTACTCCACCGGTGAAGCGATGGCCGAAGTCGAAGCCATCGCCAAGAAACTGCCGGCCGGTGTCGGTATTTCCTGGACCGGCCTGTCCTACGAGGAACGTCTGTCGGGTTCGCAAGCACCCGCGCTGTACGCCCTGTCGTTGCTGATGGTGTTCCTGTGCCTGGCGGCGCTGTATGAGAGCTGGTCGATTCCGATCGCGGTGATGCTGGTGGTGCCGCTGGGGATCATCGGTGCGCTGATGGCCACCAGCCTGCGCGGCCTGTCCAACGACGTGTACTTCCAAGTGGGCTTGTTGACGACCATCGGCCTGGCGGCGAAAAACGCCATCCTGATTGTCGAATTTGCCAAGGAGCTGCACGAACAAGGGCGCAGCCTGCGCGACGCGGCCATCGAAGCCTGCCGCATGCGTCTGCGACCGATCATCATGACCTCGCTCGCGTTCGTGCTCGGCGTGGTACCCCTGGCGATCTCCACGGGCGCAGGTTCCGGTAGCCAGCATGCAATCGGTACCGGTGTGATTGGCGGTATGATCACGGCAACCGTGTTGGCGATCTTCTGGGTCCCACTGTTCTTCGTCACTGTGTCGGCCCTGGGTCAGCGTAAAAACGTCGACCAGCAAGACGCTATTGAACCTTCTAAAGAGGCTGGCTAATGAGCAAGTCGCTACTCTCCCTGGCAGTCGCCGCCTTCGTGCTCAGTGGCTGCTCGCTGATACCTGACTATCAGCGACCGGACGCTCCGGTGGCCGATCAATACCCGCAGGGCCTGGCGTACTCGCCGGCCCAGGCACCGGCGCAGGCCGCTGCCGAGCAGGGCTGGAAGCAGTTTTTCCATGACCCGGCACTGCAGCAGCTGATCCAGCTGTCCCTGGAAAACAACCGTGACCTGCGTGTCGCGGCCTTGAACATCGATGCCTTTGCGGCTCAATACCGCATCTCGCGCGCCGATCTGTTCCCGGCCGTGTCGGCCAACGGTACCGGCAGCCGTCAGCGCTTGCCGGCTGACGCTTCGCAATCCGGCGAGGCAGGCATCACCAGTTCCTATTCGGCCACGGTTGGCATCAGTGCCTATGAACTGGATATGTTCGGCCGGATTCGCAGCCTGAACGAAGAAGCCCTGCAGAAGTACTTCGCCACCGAAGAAGGTCGGCGCAGCACCCAGATCAGCCTGGTGGCCAGCGTGGCCAATGCCTACCTGACCTGGCAGGCCGACAAGGAACTGTACAAGCTGACCCAGGACACCCTGGCCGCGTTCGAGGAGAGCTACAAGCTCACCGCCCGCAGCAACGAAGTGGGGGTCGCTTCGGCCCTGGACCTGGCGCAGTCGCGCACCTCGGTGGAAAACGCCCGTGCGCAACTGGCCAAGTACACCCGTCAGGTCGCCCAGGATGAAAACAGCCTGGTGCTGCTGCTCGGCACCGGCATCCCGACCAACCTGCAAGCGGCCAAACCGCTGAACGACGACCTGCTGGCCGAAGTACCGCCTGGCCTGCCGTCGGACTTGCTGCAGCGTCGTCCGGACATCCTGCAAGCCGAGTACAACCTCAAGGCCGCCAACGCCAACATTGGCGCGGCGCGGGCAGCGTTCTTCCCGAGCATCAGCCTGACGGCCAACGCCGGGACCCTGAGCCCGGACCTGTCCGGCCTGTTCAAGGGTGGTTCGGGCACCTGGCTGTTCCAGCCGCAGATCAACCTGCCGATCTTTAACGCCGGCAGCCTGCGCGCCAGCCTGGATTACTCGAAAATCCAGAAAGACATTGGCGTGGCGAACTACGAGAAGTCCATCCAGACGGCCTTCCAGGAAGTCGCCGACGGCCTGGCCGCGCGCCAGACCTACGTGCAGCAGTTGCAGGCACAGCAGGATTTCGTCAATGCCAACCAGGACTACTACCGCCTGGCCGAGCGTCGCTACCGCATCGGTGTCGACAGCAACCTGACCTTCCTCGATGCCCAGCGCCAGCTGTTCAGTGCCCAACAGGCATTGATCACCGACCGCCTGGCGCAGTTGGTCAGCCAGGTCAACCTGTACAAAGCCCTGGGCGGTGGCTGGAATGAACAGACGGCGAAGAACGAGCCGTTGAAAGAAGAAGCGCCGAAGATGAAGTATTTCTGATAGCGCGGTGAAAACACGAAGCCCACCTTTTGGTGGGCTTTTTATTGGGTGCGGGAAAGTTGTGGTGCCTGTGATGGCCCCATCGCGAGCAGGCTCGCTCCCACAGTTGACCCAGTTCCTTCAGAAAAAATGCGGTCCATTGTGGGAGCGAGCCTGCTCGCGATGAGGCCCGCATAACCACCACAAATTCAAAACCAATCTCAGTTCGATAATCGCCCAAAAACTGTTTTCTACGATTGAACCATCTAGTACATTCACATCACCATTCGACCAACAAAACCAATAACAACAGGTCCGATGCCATGCCCCCGCGCCCTGCCCTCTCCGGCTGATCCGCCCCGTTTGTCCTGATTTCAAATGCACGTCTGCAACCCCGGGTTGCGGCATCACCCTGTTTCATCCCCAAGAATTAGAGAGACCCGAGCCCATGACGCCTTCTTCCGCTCAGTATTTCGTTCCCAGCCTGATCGCCATAGCCCTGGCGAGCGCAGCCCTGCCCGCCCAGGCCGAGGAGTCGGGTTTTGTCGAAGGGGCCAAGGTCAACCTGAACCTGCGCAACTTCTACATCAACCGCAATTTCACCAACCCGACCAAGGCCCAGGGCAAGGCCGAAGAGTGGACGCAAAGCTTCATTCTCGATGCCAAGTCCGGGTTTACCCAAGGCACCGTCGGTTTCGGCATGGACGTGCTGGGGCTGTACTCGGTGAAACTCGATGGCGGCAAAGGCACGGGCGGTACCCAGTTGCTGCCGCTGGACAGTGACGGCCGCCCGGCCGACAACTTCGGCCGCACCAACGTGGCGTTCAAGGCCAAGCTGTCGCAGACCGAAGCGAAGGTTGGCGAATGGATGCCGGTACTGCCGATCCTGCGTTCGGATGACGGTCGCTCCCTGCCGCAGACCTTCCGTGGCGGACAGCTCACTTCCAAGGAAATCGACGGCCTGACGCTGTACGGCGGCCAGTTCCGCCAGAACAGCCCGCGCGACGACAGCAGCATGGGCGACATGTCGATGACCGGCAAAGCCGGGTTCACCTCCGACCGTTTCAACTTCCAGGGCGGCGAATACCTGTTCAACGACAAACGCACCCAGATCGGGGTGTGGAACGCCGAACTCAAGGACATCTACAGCCAGCAATTCATCAACCTGACCCACAGCCAACCCATCGGCGCCTGGACCCTGGGTGCCAACCTCGGTTACTTCTACGGCAAGGATGACGGCAGCGCCCGGGCCGGCGAGCTGGACAACAAAACCATGTACGGCCTGTTCTCGGCCAAGTACGGCGGCAACACCTTCTACGTCGGCCTGCAGAAACTCACCGGCGACAGCCCGTGGATGCGGGTCAACGGCACCAGCGGCGGCACCCTGGCCAACGACAGCTACAACTCCAGCTACGACAACGCCCGGGAAAAATCCTGGCAAGTGCGCCACGACTACAACTTCGCTGCCCTTGGCGTGCCGGGGCTGACCCTGATGAACCGTTATATCAGCGGCGACAACGTGCACACCGGCACGATCACCGATGGCAAGGAATGGGGTCGTGAAAGTGAATTGGGCTACACCGTGCAGAGCGGTGCGCTGAAAGACCTGAACGTGAAATGGCGCAACTCGACGATCCGCCGCGATTACAGCAACAACGAGTTCGATGAGAACCGCGTGATCATCAGCTATCCGATCAGCCTGTTGTAAACCTCAAGTACGCCTTCGCGGGCAAGCCTCGCTCCTACAAGGATTGCGCAATACCTGTAGGAGCGAGGCTTGCCCGCGATGGCGTCAGTTCAGGCAACAAAAATCGCCGGGATCACTCCCGCGATTCAACCCCCAACTCATCCCACACCGACTCCGCCAGGTGGAACGTCGCGTTGGCTGCCGGAATCCCGCAGTAGATCGCGCTCTGCATGATCACTTCCTTGATCTCGCTGCGGCTCACGCCGTTGTTGGCGGCGGCGCGCAGGTGCAGTTTGAGTTCACCCTCGCGGTTCATGCCGATCAGCATGGCGATGGTGATCAGGCTGCGGGTGTGGCGCGGCAGGCCCGGGCGGGTCCAGATATCACCCCAGGCGTGGCGGGTGATCATTTCCTGGAACTCCGAGTTGAACTCGGTCAGGGTGGTCAGGCTGCGGTCGACATGGGCGTCGCCCAGAACGGCGCGACGGACCTTCATGCCTTCGTCGTAACGTTGTTTCTCGTCCACGGAATTCCCCTCAACGAGCCGTCAGAAAGGCCAGTACGCGGTCGCTGAAATCAGCGCCGGCCTGGACGTTGGACAAGTGCGCAGCATAGAGCTCGGCGTACTCGGCGCCCGGCACGTGCTCCTGGATGAAGTGCCCGCCGGACGGCGGCGTGACCGCGTCCTGGGTGCCGGCGATCACCAGCAGAGGCGCCTTGATCGAGGACAACTGATCGCGAAAATCGGCATCGCGCACCGCCGCACAGTTGGCCGCATAGCCTTCAGGCGATGTGGCCGCCAGCATGTCGGTAATCTGCTTGGCCGCCGCCGGGTTGGCTTCGGAGAAGTCCGGGGTGAACCAGCGTGCAATCGATGCATCGCGCAAGGCGACCATGGCCGCCTGACCGTCTCGCAGCACGGTTTCGATACGCGGGTTCCAGATCGACGGATCGCCGATTTTCGCCGCCGTGTTGCACACGATCAGCTTATTCAGACGTTCGCCGGCGTTGATGCCCAGCCATTGCCCGATCAGCCCGCCCATGGACAGGCCACAGAAATGTGCGCGTTCGATGTGCAATGCATCCATCAGTGCCAAGACGTCACGGCCCAGTTGTTCGATGCTGTAAGGGCCCGGTGTCACCAACGATTGGCCGTGGCCGCGGGTGTCGAAACGCAGCACACGGAAGTGCTCCGTGAACGCCGGAATCTGCGCGTCCCACATGTGCAGGTCAGTGCCCAGCGAGTTGGACAGCACCAGCACCGGCGCATCGACCGGCCCATCGAGTTTGTAATGCAGTTCGCCATCGGCGAGTTGAACGAAAGCCACAGCAGTCTCCTTCAGGCAGTCAATGCAGAATGTTCAGCCACCGCTCGCTCGACCCAGGTACGGGCCTGACCGAGATAATGGGCGGGGTCCAGCAGATGATCGAGTTCAGTGGCCGACAGCTCGGCGGTCACTTGCGGTTCGTCGCCGAGTACCGCGCGCAAATGGCGTCGCTCGGCGACGGCGCGTTTGCAGCATTGCTCCAACAGGTGATGCGCGGTGTCGCGGCCAACCCGTTGTGCGAGGACGATGCTCACCGCTTCGGCGAGCACCAGGCCCTGGGTCAAATCGAGGTTGCGCGCCATGCGTTCGGCGTCCACTTCCAGCCCGCCCGTGACCAACAGCGCTTGCTTGAGACTGCCGGATACCAGGCAGCAAATCTCCGGCAGGGTTTCCCACTCGGCGTGCCACAGTCCCAGGCTGCGCTCGTGCTCCTGCGGCATGGCACTGAACAGTGTCGACAGCAGGCCAGGCACGCGAGTCGCCGCGCCAATCAGCACCGCCGCGCCAACTGGATTGCGTTTATGTGGCATGGTCGAAGAGCCGCCCTTGCCCGGCGCCGAAGGTTCGAACACCTCGGCGGCTTCGGTCTGCATCAACAAGCTGATATCGCGACCGAGTTTGCCAAGACTGCCGGCGATCAAGCCGAGTACCGAGCCGAACTCCACCAGGCGATCGCGCTGGGTGTGCCAGGGCTGGTCGGGCAAGCTCAGTTGCAGTTCCTCGGCCAACGCCTGGGCAATCGGCAGCGCCTGCTCACCGAGGGCCGCGAGGGTTCCGGATGCACCACCGAATTGCAGCACCAACAGGCGCGGCTTGAGTTCTTGCAGGCGTTGACGGCTGCGAGTGACGGCGCCCAGCCAACCGGCGATCTTCATGCCGAGGGTGACCGGCGTCGCGTGCTGCAGCCAGGTGCGTCCCGCCAATGGCGTGGCCGCATACCGTTGGGCCTGGCTGGCGAGGGTGTCGCCCAGTTGCGCCAGATCACTGTCGATCAATTCCAGCGCCCGGCGCAATTGCAGCACCAGGCCGCTGTCCATCACGTCCTGACTGGTGGCGCCCAGGTGCACGTAGCGCTCAGCTTGCGCATCGCTCGCGGCGATCTGCTTGCCCAACGCCTTGACCAATGGGATCGCCGAGTTACCCGCCGTGGCAATCGCCTCGCCGAGGGCGGCAAAATCGTAATGCCCGGCCTGGCACGCCGCTTCAATCGGCGCTACCGCGGCATGCGGAATCACACCGACCCGCGCTTCGGCCCGGGCCAGCGCCGCTTCGAAATCGAGCATGGCCTGGACCCGGCCCTGATCGCAGAACACTTCGCGCATATCGCGGGCAGTGAAATAGGCATCGAACAATTGATTGCCCGGTCGCTCGTTCATAAACAGTCCCTGGAGGCGCGGGCCGCTTGGGCCCGCGGGTGTGGATCAAAGGTCGTTTTCTAGATACTTCGCATGCTTGGGCAGACGCAGGCTGAACAGGAACGCTATCGCCATCATCAACGTCACGTACCAGTAGAAGGTGTTTTCCATGCCGACCGCTTTGAGGCTCAGGGCTACATATTCCGCCGAACCGCCGAAGATTGCATTCGCCACCGCGTAAGCCAGGCCAACACCCAGTGCACGCACTTCAGGCGGGAACATTTCGGCTTTTACCAAACCGCTGATCGAGGTGTAGAAACTGACAATCGCCAGCGCCAGGGTAATCAGCACGAAGGCCAGGAACGGACTGGTGACGCTTTTCAGGCTGAGCAGAATCGGCACGGTGCACAGCGTGCCGAGTGCGCCAAACCACAGCATCGAGTTCCGGCGGCCGATCTTGTCCGAGAGCATGCCGAAGATCGGCTGCATGCACATATAAAGGAACAGTGCGCCGGTCATGATGTAACTGGCAGTCTTGGCCTGCATGCCGGCGGTATTCACCAGGTACTTCTGCATGTACGTGGTGAAGGTGTAGAAAATCAGCGAGCCACCGGCGGTATAACCGAGCACGGTGATGAACGCGGCTTTATGGTCGCGAAACAGCGCGCGAATGCTGCCGGCGTCCTTGTTTTCGCGCATTTCCTTGCTGGTGGTTTCTTTCAGCGAACGACGCAGGTACAACGAAACCAATGCCGCCATGGCACCGACCACGAACGGAATCCGCCAGCCGTAGGCACGCAGGTCATCCTCGGTGAGGAACTGTTGCAGGATCACCACCAGCGACACCGCCAGCAACTGCCCGCCGATCAGCGTCACGTACTGGAACGAGGCGAAGAAACCGCGCTGGCCCTTGAGGGCGACTTCGCTCATGTAGGTGGCGGTGGTGCCGTATTCGCCGCCCACCGACAGGCCCTGGAGCAAACGGGCGAACAGCAGCATGATCGGCGCCCAGACCCCGATGTCCTTGTAGGTCGGCAGACAGGCGATGAGCAACGAACCGAAGCACATCATCAGAATCGATATCAGCATCGAATTCTTGCGCCCGTGCTTGTCCGCGAGACGGCCGAAAATCCAGCCGCCAATCGGGCGCATCAGGAACCCGGCGGCAAAGACGCCCGCGGTGTTGACCAGCTGCACCGTGGGGTTGTCGGACGGGAAAAAAGCCGGCGCGAAATAGATCGCACAGAAGGCGTAGACGTAGAAGTCGAACCATTCGACGAGGTTGCCCGACGATGCGCCGACAATGGCGAAGATCCGCTTGCTGCGTTCTTCGCCGGTGTAGAGCGCTGCTGGAGCTGTAGTTGGGGTTGTCATTATTTTGTTCACTCAATGGGGACAGTGAGAGTCTAGACACACTTTGCAACAGTCCCGTTCCGCAGATAGTTCAGCGACGCGATTCCCCCTGTGGGAGCGGGCTTGCTCGCGAAAGCGGTGGATCAGTCGACGGTGATAGAGACTGACACGACGCCTTCGCGAGCAAGCCCGCTCCCACAGGGACTTACGGTGTACTCAATAATCGAAGAACACCGTCTCCGCATCAGTGCCCTGCAGAATCACATTCCACTGATAAACACCGCTCGCATCCTGCTTGGCCAGCAAGGTGCCGCGGCGCTCGGCCGGCACGCATTCGAGCAGCGGGTCGTTCACGTTGGCCGGCTCGCCATCGAAGTAGATCCGCGTCAGCAAGTGCTTCACCAAACCACGGGCGAACACCAGCACCACCAGGTGCGGTGCCTGGGTCGTGCCCTTGAGGCCTTCGACCGTGCCCGGCTTGATGGTGGTGAAACGGAAGCGCCCTTCGGCGTCCACCGGTACCCGGCCAAAGCCTTCGAAGTTCGGGTCCAGGGGTTTGTCCTGATCGTCTTCAGGGTGGGCGTACTTGCCGGCGGCGTTGGCCTGCCAGACTTCCAGCATCGCGTCGTTGACAACATCACCGTTGCCATCGACCACTTGCCCGGTGATCGCCACGCGCTCGCCCAGGGTTTGTTCGACGGTCAGGTTTTCGCGATTCAGCCAGGTCAGGCCGATGTGGTAGTACGGCCCGACGGTGTGGGACGTGGTCGCAGTCAGCGTCATCTTATTTCTCCATCGGCGTGGCGTCGCGGCCGCGCAATACGATGTCCCAGCGATACCCGAGGGCATAGGAAGGGATGGTTTTTTCCAGATCGAAACTGGCGATCAAACGCTCCTTGGCACTGGTATCCGGCACGCAGTTGTAGATCGGGTCGTACGCCAGCAGCGGGTCCCCGGGGAAATACATCTGCGTGACCAGGCGCGTCAGGATGCTCGGCCCGAACAGCGAGAAATGGATGTGCGCCGGACGCCAGGCGTTGTGGTGGTTACCCCACGGATACGCGCCAGGCTTGATGGTCTGGAACTGGTACCAGCCATCGGCGTCGGTCACGGTACGGCCGGTGCCGGTGAAGTTCGGGTCCAGCGGTGCGTCGTGCAGGTCCCGGGCGTGGTTGTAGCGACCGGCGGCGTTGGCCTGCCAGATCTCCACCAGAATCCCCGGCACCGGCAGACCGTTTTCGTCCAGCACACGGCCGTGGACGATGATGCGCTCACCCTGAGGCTCTCCCTCGTGCTGGGCGGTCAGGTCGTTGTCCTTCTCGTTGATGCGCTCGGCACCCACGGTAGGACCGGTGATTTCCGACAGCGAATGCGGCAAGAACACCAGCGGTTTGGACGGCGAGCGCAGGTTGGTGGATTGATAGGTCGGGTGCAGGTAGGCAGGCTGGGTGCCTTCCTGCGGGCGACGGTAACCAGGCTTGTCAGTCATGAAACATTCCTCTGTTCTTATAAGTCTTTTCGAGCGCGTCAGACGCGCTCGATCGCCAGGGCCAGACCTTGGCCGACACCGACGCACATGGTCGCCAGACCTTTCTTGCCACCGGTTTTTTCCAGCTGATGCAGAGCAGTCAGTACCAAACGCGCACCGCTCATGCCCAACGGATGGCCCAAGGCAATGGCGCCACCGTTCGGGTTGACTTGAGGTGCGTCGTCCGCCAGCCCCAGTTCGCGCAGCACCGCCAAGCCCTGGCTGGCGAACGCTTCGTTGAGTTCGATGACGTCGAAATCGCTGACCGCCACACCCAGGCGTTCGGTCAACTTGCGCACCGCTGGCACCGGGCCGATACCCATCACCCGAGGTGCAACACCGGCGCTGGCCATGCCCAATACTTTGGCGCGAGCGGTCAGGCCGTGCTTTTTCACCGCTTCGGCCGAGGCCAGGATCAAGGCCGCCGCGCCGTCGTTCACGCCAGAAGCGTTGCCGGCGGTGACGGTTTTGTCCGGGCCATTGACCGGTTTGAGTTTGGCCAGGGTTTCCAGGGACGTGTCGGCGCGAGGATGCTCATCCTGGCTGACCACCGTTTCACCCTTCTTGTGGGCAATGCGCACTTCGACGATTTCTTCGGCGAAAAACCCAGCTGCTTGCGCGGCAGCGGTGCGTTGCTGGCTGCGCAGGGCGAAAGCGTCCTGGTCTTCACGGGACACTTCGTAATCGTCGGCGACGTTGTCAGCGGTCTGCGGCATCGCATCCACACCGTACTGGGCTTTCATCAACGGGTTGATGAAGCGCCAGCCGATGGTGGTGTCTTCCAGCTTCATGTTGCGCGAGAACGCAGCGTCGGCCTTGCCCATCACGAACGGTGCGCGGGACATCGATTCGACGCCACCGGCAATCGCCAGCTCCATTTCGCCACTGGCGATGGCGCGGAACGCGGTGCCGATGGCATCCATGCCCGAAGCGCACAGGCGATTGAGTGTCACGCCAGGAATCGATTCCGGCAGACCCGCCAGCAGCAGCGCCATGCGCGCCACGTTGCGGTTGTCTTCACCGGCCTGGTTGGCGCAGCCGAGGAACACCTCGTCCACTGCGTTCCAGTCCACCGACGGGTTGCGCTCCATCAGGGCCTTGATCGGTACGGCGGCCAGGTCGTCGGCGCGAACCGCCGACAGGCCTCCGCCGAAACGGCCGATGGGGGTGCGAATCGCGTCGCAGATATAAACTTCACGCATCATGCTTCTCCTGGTGCTTGGCCGTGGGCCGCTGCGGTGCGGGCTTCCAGATCGCGCAGTGCGGTCAGCTCGACCTCAGTCGGCTCGGCGGTGGTGTCGACGTTGTCGGCAAAACGGATCGGCCAACCGGTAGCCGCGACCACTTGCTCGCGGGTCACGC
Source organism: Pseudomonas sp. WJP1 (assembly GCF_028471945.1). NCBI lineage: Bacteria > Pseudomonadati > Pseudomonadota > Gammaproteobacteria > Pseudomonadales > Pseudomonadaceae > Pseudomonas > Pseudomonas sp. WJP1. Next base: position 1,429,251 of record NZ_CP110128.1, on the reverse strand, counting down.
CCGGGTGCAGTGCAGTGACCACAAATTCGTGGGTGCCGGTTTCCGGCTCCATGATGCACAGGTCGGTAATGATCCCTACAGGACCTGCGCCCGGCAGACCCAGACGCTTGCGTGAATCACCGCCCTCGCCATGGCCGACCGACGTGATGAAGTCGAGTTTGTCGACGAAGGAACGCGACGACTGCTTGAGGATGATCAGCACGCTCTTGGCGGAACCGGCAATCTCCGGCGCGCCACCGGCACCTGGCAGGCGCACTTTCGGTGCGTGGTAATCACCGACCACGGTGGTGTTGATGTTACCGAAACGGTCGACTTGCGCAGCACCGAGGAAACCGACGTCGATACGCCCGCCCTGCAGCCAGTAGCGGAAAATCTCACCGGTCGGGACCACGGTATCAGCGGTTTCCGCCAGTTCACCGTCACCGATCGACAGTGGCAGTACGCTCGGCTTGGCGCCGATCGGGCCCGATTCGTAGATCAGGACCACGTCCGGCGAGGAGGTCAGGCGCGCCAGGTTGGCCGCTTTCGACGGCAGGCCGATACCCACGAAGCATACAGAACCGTTCTTCAGGCGGCGGGCCGCAGCGACGGTCATCATTTCATTGGTGGTGTAAGTCATTACTTCGCCTCCGAAGCGGCGGCCAGTTTGGCCTGGAACTCGCTGAAGTCAGCGCTGCCATGGATGTACTCGTTGATCCACGCGGTGAAGGTTTCACGGTCGCGGGCAATCGGGTCCCAAGCCTGGTAGAAACGGTTGTCACGCTCGTTGTAACCGTGGGCATAGGAAGGATGAGCACCACCAGGGACGTGGCAAACCGCACTCAGGGCCCAGGTTGGCAGGACACAGGAGTTCATCGGCGCGTTCAGGTCATCGACGATTTCCTCAACGGTGACGATGCAGCGCTTGGCAGCCAGCGCAGCTTCTTTCTGCACGCCGAGAATGCCCCACAACAGCACATTGCCCTTGCGGTCGGCTTTTTGCGCGTGGATCACGGTGATGTCCGGGCGTACCGAAGGCACGGCAGCCAGCACTTCGCCGGTGAACGGGCAGGTAACGGACTTGATCAGCGGGTTGACCTTCGGCAGGTCGGAACCGGCGTAGGCACGCAGCACTGCGAACGGCAGGCCGGATGCGCCAGCGACATAGGCGTTGGCCAGGTCGGCGTGGCTGTGTTCTTCAATTTCCAGGGCGTGGGGCCACTGCTTTTCGACGGCGTCACGCAGACGATGCAACGAACCGACGCCAGGGTTGCCGCCCCAGGAGAAAATCAGCTTGCGAGCACAACCGGCACCGATCAACTGATCGTAGATCAGGTCAGGGGTCATCCGCACCAGGGTCAGGTCTTTCTTGCCCTGGCGAATGATTTCGTGACCCGCTGCTGTCGGGATCAGGTGAGTAAAGCCTTCGAGTGCGACCGTATCGCCGTCGTTCACGAATTGCTTCACCGCGTCGTGCAGCGAAAGAATTTCAGCCATTGGGGCAGGCTCCCATTTTTTATTAACCAACGTGGTGAAAAGGCGCCGATGCGCAGCGCCGGATTGGTTAAAGATTAAGCTCCTGCCATACGCCAAACAATCCGATAATCGACTGAGTGTTCGTTTATCGAACACATTGTTGTCAGGCTACCGTTTCTGAAAACTGCTATCAGGTCGCATCCGCATGACTGACCACGCCTTTAATCAGCACCGCCGCAGTCGCCAAAGCCGCCGGAATCACCAGTGCCGTCAGCACCTGCTCGAAATTCCAGCCCAGCCCCAGCAGGGTCGCACCCATCCATGCCCCCAGGATCGCGCCGAAACGGCCAATCCCGAGCATCCACGACACCCCGGTGGCACGTCCTTGAGTCGGATAAAACCGCGCCGCTAGCGACGGCATCGCCGATTGAGCACCGTTGACACACATACCGGCCACCAGCACCAGGGTCGCCAGGAGGGTGATATTGCCCAGGCTCTGCCCTACCGCGTAGGCAAACACCCCGGCCAACAGGTAGAAAGTTCCGATGACCTTGTGCGGATTGAAGCGATCCATGGCCCAGCCTACACCTACCGCGCTCAACACCCCGCCGAACTGGAACAGCGCGCCGATGAACGCGGCCTGCTCCATGCTTGCGCCACTGTCGCGCATCAGGGTTGGCAGCCAGCTGGTCAGCAGGTAAACGATCACCAGGCCCATGAAATAGGTCAGCCACAACAGCAAGGTGCCGACGCTGTAGGTGCCGCTGAAGATCACGGCAAACACGTTGCGCGCCTTCACGGTTTTCTGTTCCGGCACGCTGAAGCTCGATGCCTGGGCCACCACCTTCGGATCGATGGGCGCCAGCGTCTTGCGTACTTTGTCGGTGCCGCGATTACGCACGACAAGGAAGCGCGCTGATTCCGGCAACCAGAACAGCAACACGACGCCGAGGATCAACGGGAGGATCCCGCCGATCAACAGCAGGCTGTGCCAGCCGAACGCCGGAATCAGCTTGGCCGAAATGAATCCGCCACCGGCCATGCCCAGGTTGAAGCCACAGAACATGCTGGTCACCAGCAGGGACTTCTTGCGCTCCGGGGTGTATTCCGACAGCAACGTGGTGGCGTTCGGCATCCCGGCACCCAACCCCAGGCCAGTGAGGAAACGCAAGACCAGCAACTGATCGACATTCGTGCTGTAAGCCGACGCCAGGCTGAATGCACCGAACAAGAATACGGCACCCACCAGTACTACTTTTCGCCCGAAACGGTCAGCCAAAGGACCGGAGCCCAATGCGCCGAAGACCATGCCGATCAGCGCCGCACTCATGACCGGGCCGAGGCTGGCGCGATCGATGCCCCAATCCTGGGACAGGGCGGGCGCGATGAAGCCCATGGCCGCCGTATCGAGGCCATCGAGAAAGACGATCAGGAAACACAGGATCACCACTCGCCACTGATAGCGCGAAATGGGCTGGGCATTGATGAAGGACTGCACGTCGAGGCAGTTACCTACAGCAGACTGGGGCTGGTTCATTATTTTTATTCCGCGCAAAAATACACAGTCGAACAGGTGCCAACCGAAGGGTTGGCGCAGCCGCGACAGTAATAATCTGCAGGAAACAGCGTCAATTCACTAAAAGCGACTCCGTGCGATTATCGAACAACTTAGGTGAACAGCTGGGTGCTGAGGTCACGACTGGCACTCAACAGACCGGGCAGGAAACGTTGTTCAAGCTCGCTGCGACTGACCCGGCCGGCGTGGGTACTGACGTTGAGCGCCGCGACCACCTGACCGGAAGCGTCGTACACCGGGACGGCGATCGAGCGCAGTCCCTGTTCCAGTTCCTGATCGACGATGCACCAACCCTGTTGACGTACTTCCTGCAGGCATTCGAGCAAGGCTTCGGGGGTATGAATGGTTCGACTGGTCTTGGCTTGCAGGTCGGCGTGGTCGAGATACTCGCGCAACGACGTGTCATCGAGGGCTGCGAGCAGGATCCGGCCCATCGACGTGCAATAGGCCGGCAGGCGCCCGCCCACCGAAAGGTCGACCGAAATCAGGCGCTGGGTGGTCGCCGAGCGGGCGATATATAGAATGTCATCGCCTTCCAGGGTGGCCATGTTGCAGGCCTCATGGAGTTGCTCGCTCATGCGGTCCAGGTACGGTTGCGCAGAAACGGCCAGCGGCGTCGAGGACACATAGGCATGGCCGAGTGTCAGCACTTTGGGCAGCAACGAATACGTACGGCCATCGGTGGTGGCATAACCGAGCTTGATCAACGTGTGCAGGCAACGTCGAACGGCGGCGCGGGGAATTTCCGTGCGATGGCTGATCTGCGCAATGGTCAGGTGCCGCTTGCGCTCCTGGAAGGCTTGCACCACGGCCAGCCCACGCGCCAGCGAGGTCATGAAATCCGGATCACCGGTCAGGGCCTGGATCCGCTTGGCAGGTGAAGCAACGATCGGCGGTGCCACCGAAGCGAAGGAGTTGCGCAGTTGATCGTTCATAACAAGGTCCTTTTCCCGGACGGATCGGCGAGCTATTACAGGGCACTGGCAGCTGGGCACACAAGCCCGGCCCTAAGACACTGGGCGATTATCGAACCATTGCTCGATAATCGCAATCCATGCTGCTCATGACGCAACCGGTCATGCAGCCATCAGTACATGTACTTGCGCAGGCGCTGCAGACTCCAAGGCGCAATGTAACTGTCTTTAGTTGTGCGACTTAATGGCGCCAGCAAAAAGACATCGCCGTACAGTGGCATCTTCCATGCCCAAGTTGCCAGTAACGGTTATGGATAAAAAACAATCACACATCAAGATCCACTTTTAACTCTATCGTGATAGTGTTCTGTCAATCGCTCGCTATAATGTAATTCAGTAGCCATTCGGATTTTTATTGGCCGATACCGCTACCCGGTGGCGCGATGTTCCATCGCCGCTCTCCACAGCAAGCACCTGACGCCCATTGCATCCGCATGGCGCCAACGCGCTCGCTGAAACAGGATCTGATGCTACGTCAGCTGTTTATCTCTGGTGCCGTGGCCGCCTGCAACATGGAAGTAAAGATCGCACTGTCGCAAAAACGATGCCTGCAAGGGCTTTTTGCATTCGACGTGTGCGGTCAATACATCAGTGCAGCGCGTTTCACCAGAATTCATCTCAACTCAATCAGGTAGCACCGTGACAAAAGACGAACTGCGCGCGGAACTTGAGCGCCAGGAACAACGTTACAAGGAAGTTTACGGCGGGGAAGTCACCACCTACGCCGCCCAGCCAGAACCGGAACGCAAGCCATGGCGCAAACGTGCCACCGTTCAGGATCAGGTTTTCAAGCAAGAACTGGAAAAAATGGAAAAGGAACTCAAAGCCGAGGAGCCATGATGGCGTGGGCTTGAATACCTGCCGGGGTCTGCATTGCATCCGTTAAAAGCGGAATGTATGGATGTTGCCTTTTGCGCCCGCTACGAGCGGGCAGCGGCCGCCTTGCCCACCGGACGAGGTTGAAGGCTCGAATCTGACCCTTTTTTCAGAAATTTCATACAAGCATGCTCACACCCCCTACAGGTGAGGCAAACCCCTGTGCCTGCGGGCTTTCCAAAGAAATTCAATCACTTGCAAAACCCTGAAATTCACCGGGGTTACGGGCACCGTTGCAAAATAATTCGTTGAAGAATGTTACCGATGAGCAGCAAGTGCATCGATTTCCAGTCTTTTCTGGCATAATCGCGCCCCCTTATGACCGGGTCAGAAAACCTTCATGATCGATTTATTCAGCGGACTGGATGCTTGGGTGCTTGTGAGCCTCTTGCTCGCCCTGGCTTTTGTCCTCGCCTTCGAGTTCATCAATGGATTTCATGACACCGCTAACGCGGTAGCCACTGTTATCTACACCAAAGCCATGCCTCCACATCTGGCGGTGTTCTTTTCCGGTGTGTTCAATTTCCTTGGCGTATTGCTCGGTGGCGTTGGCGTGGCGTATGCCATTGTCCACCTGCTGCCGGTTGAACTGCTGATCAACGTGAACACCGGCCACGGCCTGGCAATGGTTTTCTCGCTCCTCGCAGCGGCCATCACCTGGAACCTGGGCACCTGGTACTTCGGTATCCCGGCCTCCAGCTCCCACACGCTGATCGGTTCGATCCTCGGCGTAGGCCTGGCCAATGCCCTGATCAACGATATTCCGCTGGCCGACGGGGTGAACTGGCAAAAGGCGATCGACATCGCCATGTCGCTGGTGTTCTCGCCCATGGCAGGCTTCCTGATCGCCGCGCTGATACTGATCGGTCTTAAATGGTGGCGTCCGCTGTCGAAGATGCACAAGACGCCGGAACAGCGCCGCAAGATCGACGACAAGAAGCACCCACCGTTCTGGAACCGCCTGGTACTGGTGATCTCGGCCATGGCCGTGAGCTTCGTGCACGGCTCCAACGATGGTCAGAAAGGTATCGGCCTGATCATGCTGGTGCTGATCGGTATTGTGCCGGCGCAGTTCGTACTCGACCTGAACAGCACCACCTACCAGATCGAACGTACCCGCGACGCGACCTTGCACTTGAGCCAGTTCTACAAGCGCAACGCCGACTCCCTGGGCGAGTTCCTGGCCCTGGGCAAAAGCTTGGAAGGCGATTTGCCGGAGAAGTTCCGCTGCAACCCGCAGCAGACCGAACCGACCATCGACGCACTGCTGGGCACCCTTAAAGGTGTAGCTGACTACCACTCGCTGTCGTCGGAAAGCCGCATCGAAGTACGTCGCTACCTGCTGTGCCTGGACGACACGGCGAAGAAAGTCAGCAAATTGCCAATCCTGGGCGCCCGTGAAAAGGCCGACCTGGACAAGCTGCGCAAGGACCTGACCACGACTACTGAATACGCTCCGTTTTGGGTCATCCTGGCGGTCGCACTGGCCCTGGGCCTGGGTACCATGGTTGGCTGGAAACGCGTGGTACTGACCATCGGCGAGAAGATCGGCAAGCAAGGCATGACCTATTCCCAGGGCATGTCGGCGCAGATCACCACCGCGAGCCTGATCGGCATGGCCAACATCTTCAGCCTGCCGGTGTCCACCACCCACGTCCTGTCTTCGGGTGTGGCCGGCACCATGGTCGCGAACAAAAGCGGCCTGCAAGGTGGCACGGTCAAGACCATCCTGCTGGCTTGGGTCCTGACCCTGCCGGCGACGGTCGCCCTGTCGGCCGGCCTGTTCTGGCTGGCTTCGAAGGCGCTGGGTAGCTGATACGCAGCTCTACGAAAAAGGCGCGCTCCGTGAGGACCGCGCCTTTTTTTGTTGCCCTGATCTGCCAAACACCACAAATCAACTGTGGGTTTGGTGTCCACCTTCCAAATCGCAGGCAAAAAAAAGGGCAACCGAAGTTGCCCAAAATGCCTTGCGTGCTCATTGCATCCAGAAAGACCTACGGCTTTTTGCGCTTGTGCGAGTCTTTCCAGATAAAAAATCCGAACCCTGCAAAAAATACCAACATGAGGCTGACGGTCAGCACTCCGGCGATCACCACGTTGTCGAAAAACATGACGCGTCTCCTGCAGTTGCCCTGTTGCGATGGAGCCAAGGTAACCAATCGGGCAGGAGAGAATATTGACCGGGATCAATGTTGCCCGGGGCCGGGCATAGAAGGAGGGGAAAACTGACCTGCATCAATCAATGCAGGGGGACTCAACGCTTTTTAGGTTTGTTCTTCGGCTTTTTCTTCGCCTTGCCCAACGGCATGGCCTGCTCAAACGCCTGGCGCACTTCATTCAGGCGCTTGTCGTTGAGGTCATGGACACGCTTGGCGCGTTCGGCATTAAGGTCGATCAGCTTGTCATCTTGGCTCATGGCGTCAGTGCATCGCTTGAAATGAAATTCAGTTGCCGCAGGGTTCGGCAGGATTGTGCCAATAATGCGGTCTGGCGACGGCGCTGACCAGCCATCGGCTCAAATCTCGATATCGACCCACAGACCCTGGCGAGGCTGGCCTTCCATCAACGGAGCCACCGGCACGGTGTTGTCGGCATTGAGTTCGTTGCCCGGGATCGGCAGGTGCGCCTCTGGGTCCTCGTCGGCCTCACGCCGGCGTCTTTGCTGCTCCTGCTTGCGCCGCTGCTCCTCGCGCAACAGCAAGGCGGCCTCCTCCGGATCACGATTTTGCAGGTCGATGGTGCTGTCGCTGGCACTCTCCTGCATCGGCACGACGGGCGCGATATCCGGACGCGGGCGGACCGGGTCGTGCTGTGAAGTGATCGGCACGGCACTCAAGGGGAGCATCGGTGGCAGCATATTTATCAGTCTCCTGTCAGCAGGCTGTCGGCCGCAGCGGCGGCGACTTGAGCCATCGGTCGCAAACTGTGCCTCTATCGGCACGGCGGGAACTGTCACAGGCTACGATTTGTTCAGCCTGGCCAGATCAAAAGATCGCAGCCCAAGGCAGTTCCTGCACAGGTATTCCTTTGGTCTGGAGACCTGATTCCGTTAAGATAGCCCGCTTTTTCAAGGTGGGAGTCAGGCAGCATGGCGCAGCAGTATCAACCGGGGCAACGCTGGATCAGTGACAGCGAAGCGGAGCTGGGTTTGGGCACCGTTCTGGCACAGGACGGCCGCTTGCTGACCGTGCTCTACCCGGCCACTGGCGACACTCGCCAGTACGCGCTACGGAATGCGCCCCTCACACGTGTGCGGTTTTCGCCGGGTGACACCATCACCCACTTCGAAGGCTGGAAACTGACCGTACGCGAAGTCGACGACGTCGATGGCCTGCTGGTCTATCACGGCCTCGACGGGCAGAACGAAGTGGTCACCCTGCCGGAAACCCAACTGTCGAACTTCATCCAGTTCCGTCTCGCCAGCGACCGCCTGTTCGCCGGGCAGATCGACCCCCTGGCCTGGTTCGCCCTGCGTTATCACACCCTGGAACACACCAGCCGCCAACTGCAGTCGTCGCTGTGGGGCCTGGGTGGCGTGCGTGCGCAACCGATCGCGCACCAGCTGCACATCGCCCGCGAAGTGGCCGACCGCATTGCGCCACGGGTTTTGCTGGCCGACGAAGTGGGCCTGGGTAAAACCATCGAAGCCGGCTTGGTGATCCATCGCCAACTGCTCTCGGGTCGCGCCAATCGTGTGCTGATCCTGGTGCCGGAAAACCTCCAGCACCAGTGGCTGGTGGAGATGCGCCGCCGCTTCAACCTGCAGGTCGCGTTGTTCGACGAAGAACGCTTCATCGAAAGCGATGCCTCCAACCCGTTCGAAGACACCCAGCTCGCCCTGGTGGCCCTGGAGTGGCTGGTGGACGACGAGAAAGCCCAAGACGCGCTGTTCGCGGCCGGTTGGGACTTGCTGGTAGTCGACGAAGCGCACCACCTGGTGTGGCACGAAGATCAGGTCAGCCCTGAATACTCCCTGGTCGAGCAGCTTGCGGAAACGATTCCGGGTGTCTTGCTGTTGACCGCGACCCCGGAACAGTTGGGCCAGGACAGCCACTTCGCGCGTCTGCGCCTGCTCGATCCGAACCGCTTCCACGACCTGGCAGCCTTTCGCGCCGAGAGCGAAAACTATCGCCCGGTGGCCGAAGCCGTACAGGAGCTGCTGGAAAAAGGTCGCCTGTCGCCGCAAGCCCATGAAACCATCCACGGCTTCCTCGGTAACGAAGGCGAAGCCCTGCTGAACGCCGTCAACGATGGCGACACCGAGGCCAGCGCCCGCCTGGTGCGCGAACTGCTGGACCGCCACGGCACTGGCCGTGTGCTGTTCCGTAATACCCGTGCCGCGGTCCAGGGTTTCCCGGAGCGCAAACTGCACCCTTACCCGCTGCCGTGCCCGGACGAATACCTCGAATTGCCCCTCGGCGATCACGCCGAGCTGTACCCGGAAGTCAGCTTCCAGGCCCAGCCGGATGCCAGCGAAGAAGAGCGCTGGTGGAAATTCGACCCTCGCGTCGAATGGCTGATCGACCAGCTAAAAATGCTCAAGCGCACCAAGGTGCTGGTGATCTGCGCCCACGCCGAAACCGCCATGGACCTCGAAGACGCCCTGCGCGTGCGTTCCGGCATCCCGGCCACGGTGTTCCACGAGGGCATGAACATCCTCGAGCGTGACCGCGCCGCCGCCTACTTCGCCGACGAAGAGTTTGGCGCGCAAGTGCTGATCTGCTCGGAAATCGGCAGTGAAGGCCGCAACTTCCAGTTTTCCCATCACCTGGTGCTGTTCGACCTGCCATCGCACCCGGACCTGCTGGAACAACGTATCGGTCGTCTGGACCGGATCGGCCAGAAGCACACCATCGAACTGCACGTGCCCTACCTGGAAACCAGCCCGCAAGAGCGCCTGTTCCAGTGGTACCACGAAGCCCTGAACGCGTTCCTCAACACCTGCCCGACCGGCAACGCCCTGCAACATCAGTTTGGCCCGCGCCTGCTGCCGTTGCTCGAGGAAGCCGACGATGGTGAATGGCAAGCGCTGATCGACGAAGCCCGTACCGAGCGCGAGCGCCTGGAAGCCGAACTGCACACCGGCCGTGACCGCTTGCTGGAGCTCAACTCTGGTGGTGCCGGTGAAGGCGATGCGCTGGTCGAGGCCATCCTTGAGCAAGACGACCAGTTCGCCCTGCCGATCTACATGGAAACCCTGTTCGATGCATTCGGCATCGACAGCGAAGACCATTCGGAAAACGCCCTGATCCTCAAGCCGAGCGAAAAAATGCTCGACGCCAGCTTCCCGCTGGGTGACGACGAAGGCGTGACCATCACCTACGACCGCAACCAGGCGCTGTCTCGCGAAGACATGCAGTTCATCACCTGGGAACACCCGATGGTCCAGGGCGGCATGGACCTGGTGCTGTCCGGCTCCATGGGCAACACCGCGGTGGCCCTGATCAAGAACAAGGCACTGAAACCCGGCACCGTGTTGCTGGAACTGCTCTACGTCAGCGAAGTGGTTGCCCCGCGCTCGTTGCAACTGGGTCGCTACCTGCCGCCAGCTGCCCTGCGCTGCCTGCTCGATGCCAATGGCAATGACCTGTCGGCCCGGGTGTCGTTCGAGACCTTGAACGATCAACTGGAAAGCGTGCCGCGCGCCAGCGCCAACAAGTTCATCCAGGCCCAGCGCGATCAGCTGACGCCACGGATCAACGCCGGCGAAGACAAGATCTACCCACGTCACGCCGAACGCGTGGCAGAGGCGCAACGCCGCCTGGCCGCCGATACCGAGGAAGAACTGGCACGCCTGACCGCGTTGCAAGCGGTCAACCCGACCGTACGCGACAGCGAACTGGTTGCCTTGCGCAAACAACGCGAACAAGGCCTGGCCATGCTCGACAAGGCTGCGCTGCGACTGGAAGCGATTCGGGTGCTGGTGGCGGGTTAAGCCCCTGCTCCACCGCGTGAACATAAAAAGGCCCGCAGCGATGCGGGCCTTTTTATTTACCTGAGTTTTGTACTGATCGTTCCCACGCTCTGCGTGGGAATGCAGCCTGGGACGCTCCGCGTCCCTTTCGAGAGCTGGAACGCAGAGCCTCCCTTGAGACAAGCCCACATAGGAGATACCCAGTCATTGCGCAGGATGTTTCCGACAGAGGCATAGGAACACCTCGGCCACTTATATAGCACAGTGGCGATTACATTTAATTTCGGCTTTTTTCCTACTTTTAAAAAGAGATTTCCGACGCAACTCTCGGACCCACTTGGCCAAAAAACCAATTAGCATGGAAGTGTGAAGTACACCTCCCCCACATCAACACTCTTTAATTAAAAATTATCGACGTGAGCAATTAAAACCCAACGCCTCGCAATAACAGCTACACATAAAGGATATTTAAATATGAGTAATGGAATAACTCTCCCACCCCTTGTCACCACAGCTACAGCCCCTGGCTATTCTCCGCCATCTGGCGGCGGTACTTGGGGCGCGCCGAATCCAGCATTGGTTTTCACTGCACAACAACTAGAACGGAACAATTACTACGCCCAAGGTCTGTGGCGTGAGATGATCATAAAAATCACCAAGGAACAGGAAGCCTCTATCAGAAACGGAGTAGCCTTGAGTATTGTTAGCTCTATTGTGCGTGACATGCAGGCAATCCCCTTTGCCGATAACTATATCTGCTTGAACCCGAACATATCACCCGCTCAAGCATTGTATTATGCGACGAATAACTTTAAGGCTGGATCTGTTCCGGAATCCAAAGGGTTATCAGGGGGACTACTTACTCCAGTATCTGCTTTAGGGCATTTCCTTTACGGAAAAGGTGTTGCCGCCGAGACGAACATCAACAGTTTGGGATTGGACCTATCAGGTACGAGGATTCCGATGCTGGAATCGGCATTCACCCAGGCGCCAATGGGTCGAACACCAATAACGCTGGATAAGGTACCGTACAACACAGGCTCTAACTCATGGCATACCGAGGCATGGCTTGGTAATATCACTTTAAAAATCGAAGGCACAGTCACGAAAAATGAAAACGGAACTTTATCTTTCACTGGTGGCGCACGAGCTTACAACGATGTATACGACGCAAATCCAAGCACCTTTCGCGACGCAGTAGGTGAAAATTCTACTCGAATACTCGCAACTGTTGAAAAATTCTTGAATGCCCAGCCGTATGAAATAGCTATCAAAGGGACAAATGTAATAAGCATAGAGCGCTAATTATCAAGAACATCTTTCCAAGCCCTGCATAACTCAAACAGTCAAACCAGCCTCATAGCACCCGTCACCTTCATCAGGAAAAGCGCAGACCATGCCCCCCTACCAACGGTTATTATTATCCATCTTACTGTTCATCGGGGGATGGTTCTGCTTGTTTAATGCAGCTATCCGCCTTCCAATCAACTCGCAAGACCTTTCTGACACAGAAGGTTTATCATTAGTTTTATTACTTGTGATAGCCCTGGTATGCCTAGGCCTTCCTGGCAGCGCACTTACAATTGCCGGCATGATCTTATCAACTATAACCAAACCGACATCACTTACTGTCCGGCGAGCAATTTTCTGGCCATCAAACTTGCTCCTATTGCTTTCTTCGCTTTTTGGAATACTGATTATTGGCTTATTTGTGCTCGATACACGCCTTAGCATAGTCGCCGTCAGTCTTTATATAGGTGCAATTAGTCTAATATTGTCTGCTATCCCAAAACGAGTAGCAGACAATAATCTACAGTGACTCCCTTCAACACCGTCAAGCAGTCGCCGCAGAACCCACCGGCTCAACCACCGCCACCAACCCTTCCTTCATCCGCTTCGCATCCCTCACAAAACACCGCGACGCCAGTACCAGAAACACCATGGTGAAAAACAGCGCCACTGGGATCAGGTACATCGCGTCATGCAGGCCCACGGCCTTGAACGCCTCGGTCATCTGTTCGGCACCCGCCGCCAGCATCGCCGTGTGGGCAAAGTGATCGGACAACGCGCCGACCACCACTGGCCCCAACCCACCGCCCAACAGGTAAAGCCCGGCAAAGAACAAGGCCATGGCGGTGGCCCTCAGGCGCGGTTCGACCACATCCTGAATCGCTGTGTAGACGCAGGTATAGAAGTTATACGCAAACAGCCAGCCCACACTGAACACGGCCACGAACACCCCGATCTCGATTCGCCCCGAATGCAGCGCCCACGCCGTGCACAGGGTTGAGATAATCAGACTGAACGCAGCGAACAACAGACGACCGTTGGCAATTCGCTGATGAATCTTGTCCGCGACCCAGCCACCCAGGGTCAGGCCGACCAACCCGGTCACGCCGACGATCACCCCGGTCGCCACCGCCGCTTCCTGCAACGGCATCAGGAAATAGCGCTGCAGCATCGGCACCAGAAACGAATTGCAGGCATAGGTCGCGAAGTTGAAGCACAGCCCGGCCAGCACCAGCCACAGGAATGTCGGCACCGCCAGGATACGGCGGATAGGCCGGTCAACCTTCTCCTGCGACACCTGCACGCTTTCAGCCGCGCCGCGTTTCGGCTCCTTGATGAAAAACATGAAGATCGCCAGGATCAGCCCCGGTACCGCGGCAATGAAGAACGGTGCGCGCCAGCTGTCGAAGGCCTTGACCATCGCGCCGATGGTGAAGAACGCCAACAACAGGCCCAACGGCAGTCCGAGCATGAAAATGCCCATGGCCCGCGCCCGGCGATGCGCCGGAAACAAGTCACCGATCAGCGAGTTGGCGGCCGGTGCGTAACTGGCTTCGCCGATGCCGATGCCCATGCGCACGATCAGGAAACTCCAGAAGCTGCCGACCATGCCATTGACCGCGGTCAGGCCGCTCCACGCCGCCAGCCCCCAACCCATCAACTTGCTGCGCGAGCCGGTATCGGCCATTCGCCCCAGCGGCAGGCCTGCGATCGCGTAGACGATGGTGAAGGCCGTACCGATGATCCCCAGTTGAAAGTCGCTGAGGTGCCACTCCATGCGGATCGGTTCGATAATGATGGCCGGGATCGTGCGGTCGAAGAAGTTGAACAGGTTGGCCAGGAACAGCAGGAACAGAATGCGCCAGGCATTCGCCGCTTGGGTCGAGTTCTGCATGGGTCCGTCTCTTTTATTGTTATGGGGCTTCACTGCCAGTGCATCCGAGCCCGGAACCTGCAATCTAGTCAGGCGGGCCAGGACTGTCTGTAATTATTCGTAAAGCTGATACCCAACCATGGGGACAGACGCGGCCCATGCGACATTTTATTTCCAAACGAACTAAGGTCCATTCCAAAATCATTGGGAGACAATGTGCCACTATCCCTTGCGTTCAATCCACGGCCTCTATACTCCAACACATTCGCCAGCGTTGATTGCCGGCAAGGGAGACAACCACGGGGCATGCTATGGAGTGGCTTGGTCTGCATTTCACTACAGAGCTAGCAGAAAGCGGACAGGTCATACTCCATTGCGCACATGACCCTTTTCTGGTGCTGCTGGCTTTTCTGGTCGCCTGCGCCAGCTGTTTTGCCGCACTGGATATGGCCGAACGAATCAGCCATGCGCAAAAACCGGCTTCCCAACGCCTTTGGCGCTGGATCGGTGCCGGGTGCCTGGCCGGTGGAATCTGGGCCATGCACTTCATCGGCATGCTGGCGTTCCAGGCGCCGATCGACGTCCACTACCATTTGCCCATCACGCTCCTGTCGCTGTTGATCGCCCTATGTGCGTCGTGGCTGGCGATGCACACCCTCAGCTTGCCTGTCTTGAATGTCCGCCAATGCTGCAAGGCATCGTTCATTATTGGCCTGGGCATCGCCACCATGCACTACGTGGGCATGGCCGCCATGCGTTCGCAAGCGACGGCCTACTACCATCCGGCGCTGCTCGTCCTTTCCATTGTGATCGCCACCGGCGCCAGCCTGGCGTTACTGCTGCTGGCGAGCTACCTGCGCAATAGCGCGGGTATTTTTCACCAACTGCGCAAATACGCCGCCAGCCTGGTGCTGGGCGCAGGCATCATGAGCCTGCACTTCACCGGCATGGCCGCCTTCGACCTGGTCCTGCCAACCGGCAGCCAGGTGACTCAACCTTCCGAAAACAACCATCTGCAACTGGGCCTGACGGTAGCCGTCATGACACTGCTGATCATCGGCAGTTGCATCAGCGCAGCGCTGGCGGACAAGAAACTGCAGCACAAGGACCGTGACCTGCTGCGGGTCAACTCGCTACTCAGCCAACTGGACCAGGCGCGCATGTCCCTGCAACAGGTGGCGCACTACGACGCCCTGACCAACCTGGTCAACCGTCGCGGGTTCAACCAGCTCTTCGCCGAGAAGCTTTTGGAGCGTACTCATTCAGGCGGCATGCTCGCCGTCCTGTTCCTCGACATCGACCATTTCAAGCGAATCAACGACAGCCTCGGCCACGACGCCGGCGATGAACTGCTCAAGGTCCTCGCCCGGCACATCAAAAGCTCGGTACGCAGTCATGACGATGTGGTGGCACGCTTTGGTGGCGACGAATTCTGCATTCTCATCGACCTGCATGACCGTGAAGAGGCGCGGCAGATGGCCCAGCGCATCATGCTGAAAATGAAGGAACCCATCGAGCTGTCCGGGCGACGCATGGTCATGACCACCAGCATCGGTATCAGCGTGTTTCCCGAGGACGGCAAGACTTGTGAAGAACTGCTGAAAAACGCCGACCTGGCGCTGTATCAATCCAAGGACAGCGGCCGTAACGGTCTGAACTTCTTCAGTGCCAACCTCAAGGCTCGCGCCATGCTGGAACTGCAAATGGAGGAAGAACTGCGCCATGCCCTGCGCGAAGACACCGGCCTGATGCTCTATTACCAACCGATCCTTGACCTCAAGACCAACCAGGTCAGCAAGCTCGAAGCCTTGATCCGCTGGCAACACCCCGTCCACGGCTTCCTCGCGCCGGACCGTTTCATTGGCGTAGCAGAGGCCAATGGCCTGATTACCGAACTGGACAACTGGGTGCTGCGCAAGGCCTGCGTGGATCTGGGCGAGTTGGCGCGCCAGGGTTGCGGGCACCTGAAGATTGCCATCAATTGCTCCCCCCTGACCCTGGCGCGCGAAGAACTGAGCGACGAAATCTCACTCGCGTTGCGCAGTGCCGGGGTGGAGCCCCATCGACTGGAACTGGAGGTCACCGAGAGTGCGCTGATGGGCAACATAGCCGATACGCTGGTGTTGCTGCAGCAGATACGCGCCCTCGGCGTTTCGCTGTCGATCGATGACTTCGGCACCGGTTATTCATCCCTGGCTTACCTTAAGCGCTTGCCGCTGAACACGCTGAAGATCGACCGCTCATTCATCCAGGATATTCCGAAATCCACCCAGGACATGGAGATCGTCCAGGCCATCATCGTCATGGCCCACACCCTCCATCTGGATGTGGTTACCGAAGGTGTCGAAACCTTCGAGCAGTACCGGTTTCTCGAAGGCCACGGCTGCGACTTCGTCCAGGGTTACCTGCTCAGCAGGCCGGTCCCGCTGACCGAACTGCAGCCGGTGCTGAACGAAATCAACCAGCGCAAGCAGTCATGCACCGTCACGCACCTGGGTCGGGTTCACGGTACATCTGCACTAATGTAGACGGGTCTTTCTCCAGGAAACCTTGCCCACCGTGCAGGCGCATCAATTGCGCAGCCAAGCCGCTGATCGGCGTCGCCGAACCTTGTTCGCGGGAAAACTTCACCGCACCGTCCAGATCCTTCAGCAAAGTCCGCACGTGCCATTTGACCGGTTCGAAACGGCTCTCGGCCATTTGCGGAGCCAGGAACTGCAAGGGCCTTGAATCGGCAAACCCACCGGTCAGTGCCTCGGCGATCAGACTGGCGTCGACCCCGGAGCGCTCCGCCAAGGCCACCACTTCGGCGATGACCAGCGCGTTGCAGGCAACGATCATCTGGTTGCAGACCTTGGTCACCTGCCCTGCGCCCACGGCGCCCATGTGCGTCACGCGCTGGCCAAGACTCAACAAAACCGGTTTGACTCGCTCAAGGTCCGCCACGGTGCCGCCGACCATGATCGCCAGGCTGCCGGCTTCAGCGCCCACCACCCCGCCAGACACCGGTGCATCCAGCCAACCCATGCCGGTTTTGCCGAGTTCTGCCGCCATCTCCCGGGTCGCCGTGGGTTCCAGGCTGGAAAAATCCACCAGCAATTGATCCTTTTTCGCCCCCTCGGCAATGCCCGACTTGCCGAAAACCACCTCGCGAACCACCGCCGTATCCGCCAGGCACAACATGACTACTTCGGCGTGTTGGCACAACTCGGCAGGCGTGGCGACCTGGCGTGCACCGGCCTCGACCAGCGGCGCGCACTTGGCCGGATTGCGGTTCCACACAGTCAGTGGGTAACCCGCGGCGAGCAAACGCCGGCACATTGGCAGGCCCATCAGGCCGATTCCGGCAAAACCCAGGGCCGGTAGCGTTGACATCATTTTGCCTCCTTTTGATTAAAGAACACCGAATATTGGCCGATTCATCAAGATGCAGGAAAGGATTCCGCCGAGCGACGCGCAAGCTGACTGCGCCGCCCGGGACTAATACGCGCTGATAAAAGACGCGAGCTCTCATTCCGTGATGGTCGACGACAGTAGTCCGCGACCAACCAGCCCAGGTACATGGCGAACAATGACTTCCAAAAACAACCCGGCCCCTGCGCTTTCCGACCTGACGCTGAGCCCGGCGGCTAACAGCCCCGTACCCTCGAAGCCATTGACGCCGTCGCGCCCACTGGCGACCCAGCAATACCTGTACTTCACCGAAACCAACACCGATCGCATCCTCGACAACCTCGACGGCCTGCGCGACATGGTGTTCCCCCGCCCACCGCATCTGGAAGGCGACAACGAACAGCACAACGACCAGCAGTTCCCGTCAGTGTGCCTGATTGGCCTGGGCCGTTGCGGTTCGAACATCGCGCTGGATGTCGCGGAACTGGTCTACAACGCCCGCAAGTTCTACCTCAACGAGTTCAACAACGAAGACCGCCTCTCGCCAGACAAACGCTATTCGGAAAAGGGCTACAGCCCGGCACAGTGGATTCGTAACAATTTGCGCCTGGGGGCGAACAAGGCCACCAAACCGGTGTTCCTGGTAGAACCGCTGGTGATGCTGGGCGACCTGGACAAGGACATTGCCGGGCGTATCCGCTTCTCGCGCAAAGGCGAAAAAAGCGGGTTCCTGCGTGACTACAGCAAAATGAAAATCATGGACCTGTCGGAAGTCCATGCCGGGGGTGCCGGTAACGCGCCGATCCTCGGCCAGTACCTGGCCAAGATCATCCTGAACAAGGACACCCAGCGCTTCTCCAGCCCGGACTGGAAGATGATCCACTCGTACCTGATCGACAGCTGCGGCATCAAGGCCAACCAGTCGCGCCTGTACTTCTCGATCTTCAGTGCCGGCGGCGGCACCGGTTCAGGCATGGCCTCGGAGTTCGGCCTGGCCCAGCAACACTCGTACATGAACAAGACGTTCGACACCAAGCCGATGGACGAGCATGACAGCAAGAGTGGCCACGCCTTCGTCTTCGAGCCGATCTTCACCAGCGGCATCTGCGTATTGCCGAACATTTCCGATCACCGCAGTGAAATGTCCGAAGCGCTTCACATCAACGCCGGTCGCCTGCTGTGCAAATACCTGTCGGAGGAGTGGGACTTTTCCTACAACTTCGCCAACGAAGACAGCAGCGAAGCCAGTGTCATGGGCCGTATCCGCCCTTGGAACGCGATGATGCTGATTTCCAACGACATCATGCGCTATGCCGAAGAAAGCGATGACGGCAACATCCAGAACATCGACGTCAACGCGATGGAAAAGCATGCCAACCAGTACATCTCGCAGCAGATCTTCAACATCCTGACCGCGCAGGCGGTCACGACAGACTACGACCAGAACTATTTCCGCCGTGCCGGCATCGACATTGGCGAAACCATTCGCCTGGACGCCAACGACCTGTTCATGAGCCTGGCCGGCCCGGTAGCGATTGCCTACGCCGAGTCCGTGGTTCCGGAAACCCCGGCGCCTACCGGCGACAAATTCAAGGTGTTCGAGAAAGAGCCACAACGCCTGAACATCGACGACCTGTTCTTCCGCTCCATCGACCTGCCGCACTTCAATAAAGTCACCCAAGCCATCGAAGGCATCAGCCTGTTGCCGATCGAGTCCAAGCGCTATCGGGCGTCGCTGGAGCAGTACAAGAATTCGGGATATGACGCGGCGGCCCTGCACGACCTGCACTTCTTCAAGAACTGTTCGTCGGTAGTGTCGATCGTTTCCCTGCCCAAGGACTACAAGCTGTCCTACATGGACCTGAACCGGTTGAAGACGCACCTCAACAACCTGTTCCCCAACACCACGCTCAAGCGCTATGCACTGGTGATCGGTGCCTCGGCCAACCTGTCGCTGACCACCCTGATCGCCAAGAGCCCGTGCCTGTCGGACGATTTCCTGACCTTGATCGTGGCGTTCATCAAGCGTTGCTTTGCGCGTACCCCTTACCGCTTCGATGACACCCTGGACAACTCGGTCCTGGACTTCATCATCAACGAAGAATTCGATGAAAACCTGATCGACGACCTGCTCAACGAGTTCGAGAACCCGGCGAAAATTCTCGATACCAATTGGTATGCGATCAAACCGATGTACGAGAAGAAGTATCGCGAGCTGATCAACGACAAGGACAAGTTTGTCTCAATCAATGACATCCGCCTGTCCCGCGACTGCGTGAAAAAAGCGATCAAGTACCTGCGTGAGATCTATCGTCACCGGATTGGCAAGACTAAGGTTATTTCGCTGAATAACCATACGGGCAAGACTTTCTAAGCCCGACGCAACACCGAGTCGGCCCTATCGCGAGCAGGCTCGCTCCCACAGTTGACCGCGTTCCTTATGAATGAAATGCGATCCCTGTGGGAGCGAGCCTGCTCGCGATGGCGTCCTCAGAATCAACACACTTTCAACATCCAGAAACAATTGAGAAGCCGCTTGGTTGTCCCCGCAACTGTTCCCGTTACGTTTACGTCACCGTGAAGCGTGGCCTTTCTCTACGGCAACGTGCCATCACGCTACTCGGCTACACACTTATCCCCGCCAAGCCATCGCACCAATACGGTGCGACCATTCAAGCCGGCGCCTTTTCCTGGATCATGATCCACGGCGAAACCACCACTGCCCACAACGGCGGATCGCGTTCGAAAAGATCCAGCGCCCGCGTTTCAGACAGCTTGGCGACCTGGTCGGCGGCCAGCCAGGCAGCCACTTTCTCGCCGTCGTCGGTTGCCATGGCCTCGGCGGCAGCGATCAGATCAAGACTGGGGTCGACCCACAATAGGGCACCCTTGGCGAAGAACGGCTCCAACTCCTTCCAGGTAATAGATGCGGTTTCGCCAAGCAGCTTGGCATAGAGGGTGCTAGGTTCTTCAGTCATGGGTCCGGTCCGGAAAAGAAATCGACGCAATGATAACGTCGGTAGTCAGGCAGAAAAACCCAGAAGCAATTTGCATCACCGAATGAAAAGCGCAGGAAGGCCAGGGAATGCACGGAATATGGCTATAAGCCCGTCAAACCCCCGCCGCAATTCTGACTTTTTCTTTCAAAAAAGCGACACCTCCAAGTTTTGCCCCCTGGCGCCAGCTTCCCAGGCTGACAATCGGCGCTCTACACTGTACCGGTACAGTTGCCGAGGGGCTTTTCCGGGGAATGTCGTAGATACTTACCCGGTTCTGCCGCCTACGGCGCCAGGACTATAAAAATTACAACAGTAAGAGTGGAGCACTATGACTAAGGCTACTAAGCAGATTTCCAAACTGTTTGCCGCTATGGTTCTGGCCGGGGTTGCCAGCCATTCGTTCGCAGCTGACACCATCAAGATCGGCATCGCCGGCCCTAAAACCGGCCCTGTAGCCCAATATGGCGACATGCAGTTCAGCGGCGCCAAAATGGCCATTGAACAGATCAACGCCAAAGGCGGCGTAGACGGCAAGAAACTCGAAGCCGTTGAATACGATGACGCCTGTGATCCAAAACAAGCGGTAGCGGTCGCGAACAAAGTCGTCAACGACGGCGTGAAATTCGTGGTTGGCCACCTGTGCTCCAGCTCCACTCAACCGGCTTCGGACATCTACGAAGACGAAGGCGTGATCATGATCACCCCGGCTGCCACCAGCCCGGACATCACCAACCGTGGCTACAAAATGGTGTTCCGCACCATCGGCCTGGACAGCGCCCAGGGTCCTGCCGCCGGTAACTACATCGCCGACTTCGTCAAACCGAAAATCGTTGCTGTCCTGCACGACAAACAGCAATACGGTGAAGGCATCGCCTCTGCCGTGAAGAAAACCCTGGAAGGCAAAGGCGTCAAGGTTGCCGTGTTCGAAGGCGTCAACGCCGGCGACAAGGACTTCTCGTCGATGATCGCCAAGCTCAAGCAAGCCAACGTCGACTTCGTCTACTACGGCGGCTACCACCCGGAGCTGGGCCTGATCCTGCGTCAATCCCAGGAGAAAGGCCTGAAAGCCAAGTTCATGGGTCCGGAAGGCGTGGGTAACGACTCCATTTCGCAGATCGCCAAGGACGCCTCCGAAGGCCTGCTGGTGACCCTGCCGAAATCCTTCGACCAGGATCCGGCCAACGTTGCCCTGGCTGATGCGTTCAAGGCCAAGAAAGAAGATCCAAGCGGTCCGTTCGTGTTCCCGGCCTACTCGGCTGTGACCGTGATCGCCGACGGCATCAAGGCTGCCAAGTCCGAAGACTCTGCCAAAGTGGCTGAAGCCATCCACGCCGGCACCTTCAAGACACCTACCGGCGACCTGAGCTTCGACGAAAAAGGCGACTTGAAAGACTTCAAATTCGTGGTCTACGAGTGGCACTTCGGCAAACCAAAAACTGAAGCCAAGCCTCAGTAAGGCATTGCCTGACTGACTGCCAACAAAGCCCACGGCGTGCCGTGGGCTTTGTTTTACGAACGTATCTGGGCCGCGCTGGCGTGATCCGCTAGTCTCCCCACCTGAAAATCTCAAAACCGTCATCAGCGGTTCGCTGGCAAACTCCGGATTCGAAGTGGATGCAGATCCACGGGGCCCGGGCGGGAAAATGACTCCACCAGTGAAATGCGTATCAGGTTTTTAGGAGCGCTGTAATGCCTGACATCTATCACTTCTTCCAACAGCTGGTTAATGGTCTGACCATTGGCAGCACGTATGCCCTGATCGCCATCGGCTATACGATGGTTTACGGCATCATTGGAATGATCAACTTCGCCCACGGCGAGGTGTACATGATCGGCTCCTACGTGGCGTTCATCGCCATCGCCGGGCTGGCCATGCTGGGACTCGACAGTGTTCCGCTGTTGATGACCGCCGCTTTCCTGGCGACCATCGTCGTCACCAGTGCCTACGGCTACAGCATCGAACGGATCGCCTACCGCCCCTTGCGCGGCAGCAACCGTCTGATCCCGCTGATTTCCGCCATCGGCATGTCGATCTTCCTGCAGAACACGGTTCTGCTGGCGCAAGACTCCAAGGACAAATCCATCCCCAACCTGATTCCGGGCAACTTCGCCTTCGGGCCAGGTGGCGCACATGAAGTGCTGATTTCCTACATGCAAATCGTGGTGTTCGTGGTGACCCTGGTCGCCATGCTCGGCCTGACGCTGTTCATCTCCCGCTCTCGCCTGGGGCGCGCCTGCCGCGCCTGTGCCGAAGACATCAAGATGGCCAACCTGCTGGGTATCAACACCAACAACATCATCGCCCTGACCTTCGTCATCGGTGCCGCGCTGGCGGCCATCGCGGCCGTGCTGCTGAGCATGCAATACGGCGTGATCAACCCGAACGCCGGTTTCCTGGTCGGCCTCAAGGCCTTCACCGCCGCGGTACTGGGCGGTATCGGCAGCATACCGGGCGCCATGCTCGGCGGGCTGGTACTGGGCGTGGCGGAAGCCTTCGGTGCCGATATCTTCGGCGACCAGTACAAGGACGTCGTGGCCTTCGGCCTCTTGGTTTTGGTGTTGTTGTTCCGGCCAACCGGCCTGCTGGGCCGCCCGGAGGTTGAGAAAGTATGACTAGGAATCTTAAACAGGCGCTGTTCAGTGCCTTGCTGGTGTGGGCCGTTGCCTATCCGGTACTGGGTCTGAAGCTGAGCATCGTTGGCATCAACCTCGAAGTCCATGGCACTAGCACCGCCACGTTGATCACCATCGCCGTGTGCTCGGTGCTGATGTTCCTGCGCGTTCTGTTCGACCAGCAGATCAGCTCGGCCTGGCGCTCCTCGCCGAGCATGCCGCTGATTCCGGCCAAGGCCAGCAACTTCCTGACCCTGCCGACTACCCAGCGCTGGATCATCATTGCGCTGATCGCCGGCGCCCTGGTCTGGCCGTTCTTCGGCTCGCGCGGCGCGGTGGATATCGCGACGCTGGTGCTGATCTACGTGATGCTGGGCCTGGGCCTGAACATCGTGGTCGGTCTGGCTGGCCTGCTCGACCTTGGTTACGTCGGCTTCTACGCCGTCGGCGCCTACAGCTACGCGCTGCTGTCGCACTACTACGGCTTGAGCTTCTGGATCTGCCTGCCGATTGCCGGCCTGATGTCGGCCACCTTCGGCTTCCTCCTCGGTTTCCCGGTGCTGCGTCTGCGCGGTGACTACCTGGCGATCGTGACCCTGGGCTTCGGTGAAATCATCCGTCTGTTCCTGCGTAACCTGACCGGCCTCACGGGCGGTCCGAACGGCATCAGCAACATCGAGAAACCAACGTTCTTCGGCCTGACCTTCGAACGTAAAGCCGCTGAAGGGATGCAGACGTTCCACGAGTATTTCGGCATCGCCTACAACTCGATCAACAAGGTGATTTTCCTCTACCTGGTTGCCCTGTTGCTGGCGCTCGGCGCGCTGTTCGTCATCAACCGCCTGCTGCGCATGCCCCTGGGCCGTGCGTGGGAAGCCTTGCGTGAAGACGAAATCGCCTGCCGTGCACTGGGTCTGAACCCGACCGTGATCAAGCTTTCGGCGTTCACCCTTGGGGCCAGCTTTGCCGGTTTCGCCGGTAGTTTCTTCGCTGCCCGCCAAGGCCTGGTGACACCGGAGTCCTTCACCTTCATCGAGTCGGCGATCATCCTCGCCATCGTGGTGTTGGGTGGCATGGGCTCGCAGCTGGGTGTGATCCTCGCCGCGGTGGTGATGATCCTGCTGCCGGAAATGATGCGTGAGTTCAGTGAGTACCGCATGTTGATGTTCGGTGCCTTGATGGTACTGATGATGATCTGGCGCCCTCAGGGCCTGCTGCCCATGCAACGTCCTCACATGGAGCTGCGCAAATGAGCCGCGAGATCCTGAAAGTAGAAAACCTGAGCATGCGCTTCGGCGGCTTGCTGGCGGTCAACGGCGTTGCCTTGAGCGTGAAAGAGAAACAAGTGGTTGCATTGATCGGCCCCAACGGCGCCGGCAAGACCACCGTGTTCAACTGCCTGACCGGCTTCTACAAGCCGAGCGGCGGCAGCATCCTGCTCGACGGAGAGCAGATCGAAGGCCTGCCAGGCCACAAGATCGCCCTCAAGGGCGTGGTGCGCACCTTCCAGAACGTGCGGTTGTTCAAGGACATGACCGCGGTCGAGAACCTCTTGATCGCCCAGCATCGCCACCTGAACACCAACTTCCTGTCCGGCCTGTTCAAGACCCCGGGGTTTCGCAAGAGCGAACGCGAGGCCATGGAATTCGCCGAGTACTGGCTGGAAAAGGTCAACCTCAAGGAGTTCGCCAACCGTCCGGCCGGCACCCTGGCCTACGGTCAGCAACGACGCCTGGAAATCGCCCGCTGCATGATGACCCGTCCACGGATCCTCATGCTCGACGAACCGGCCGCCGGCCTGAACCCGAAGGAAACCGAAGACCTCAAGGCGCTGATCAGCGTGTTGCGTGAAGAGCACAACGTCACCGTGCTGCTGATCGAGCACGACATGAAACTGGTCATGAGCATTTCCGACCACATCGTCGTGATCAACCAGGGCACGCCTCTGGCCAACGGTACGCCGGAACAGATCCGCGACAATCCTGAAGTGATCAAAGCCTACCTGGGGGAAGCGTAAATGCTGCAGTTCGAAAACGTTTCCACCTTCTACGGCAAGATCCAGGCCCTGCACAGCGTCAACGTCGAAGTCCGCCAGGGCGAGATCGTGACCCTGATCGGCGCCAACGGTGCCGGCAAGTCCACCCTGTTGATGACCCTGTGCGGTTCGCCGCGGGCCCACAGCGGCAGCATCCGCTACATGGGTGAGGAACTCGTCGGGCAGGATTCTTCGCAGATCATGCGCAAGAGCATTGCCGTGGTGCCGGAAGGCCGTCGGGTGTTTTCCCGCCTGACCGTGGAAGAAAACCTCTCCATGGGTGGCTTCTTCACCGCCAAGGGCGACTATCAGGAACAGATGGACAAGGTCCTCGGACTTTTCCCACGCCTGAAAGAACGCTTCGCCCAACGTGGCGGCACCATGTCCGGTGGCGAACAGCAAATGCTCGCCATCGGCCGTGCGCTGATGAGCAAACCCAAGCTGCTGCTGCTCGACGAGCCTTCGCTGGGCCTGGCCCCGATCATCATCCAGCAGATCTTCGATATCATCGAGCAGCTGCGCAAGGACGGTGTAACGGTGTTCCTGGTCGAGCAGAACGCCAACCAGGCCCTGAAAATCGCTGACCGTGCCTACGTATTGGAAAACGGCCGGGTGGTGATGACAGGCACCGGTGAAGCGCTGCTGACCGATCCGAAAGTGCGTGAAGCGTACCTCGGTGGCTAAGCCTCGGCGTTAAACAAAAAAACGGCCTTCACGGGCCGTTTTTTTTGCCTGCCACAATCCCGCCAACAATGAAAACCCACTGTAGGAGCGAGCCTGCTCGCGAAGAACTGGAGGGCGCTGCGTTCATCCAGACAGCCCACGTCATCGTTAACATCCATCGCGAGCAGGCTCGCTCCTACAGGGGTTATGTGAGCGTTTAGAGTCTGTCCAGCGCTTCGCCACTGCGCTTGAACCACCCCATCAGATAGTCCGCCAGCACGTGCGTGCGCTTGGGCAACCCGCCCTGATACGGATGCACCAGATACATCGGCATACTCCGGGTCTGATAATCACGCAGCAGCCAGCGCAAACGTCCGTCAGCCAATTCCGCCGGCAATGCGTAGGAAGGCAAACGGGCAATGCCGGCGCCAGCCAGCGCGGCTTTTTTCAACAGGTTGTAATGGTTGCTGGCGAACGGCCCCGAAACCCGCACCCGCAACAGTTCGTGTTGTTGGTGATACAACCACTCCTCCCGACCACTGTAGTGGCTGTTGAGCAGGCACCGGTGCTCGGCCAGCGCCTGCGGGGTCTGCGGTTCACCGTATTGCTCCAGATAGGCCGGACTGGCGCAGGTCAGTTCCCGCCACGCCAGTAGCGGGCGCGCCACCAGGCGCTGGTCGATCGCGACATCGGAGCGGATCGCCAGATCGAAGCCGTCACGGGACAGATCGCGATAGTTGTTGCTGAGCTCCAGCTCGATCTGCACCTCGGGATACTGGGCGGAGAACTCCAGCAGCAAGCCATCGAAGAAAGTTTCCCCCAGCGACACTGGAACCGTCATCCGCACAGGGCCGGCCATGTCGTCCTTCAGCCGTGCCAGGGCCTGGCGCGCGCGCTCGACTTGCACCACCAGCGCCTGGGCCTGGGGCAACAACGCAGCGCCCGCCGCCGTCAGGCTCAAGCGCCGGGTGGTGCGCTGCAGCAGGACCACGGAAAACTGCGCTTCCAACTGGCTGATGCGCTTTGACAACTGGCCCTTGCTGCAACCCAATTGCTGCGCCGCCAAGGTAAAACTGCCCGCTTCGACCAACACGGCGAATGCCGCCAGGTCATCCATCTCGCTCATGGATTGTTTCCATTTGAAAACCAAAGGTTGCCTATTAGTGCGCTTATCCGCAGAAAAAACCACTCTAAACTGAAACCTCACTCAATCGATACGAGGATAGGCCCGCATGAAAATTCTTTTGATCGGCGCAGGCGGCACCATCGGTTCGGCCGTCGACAAGGAACTGTCCCAGCGCCACGAGATCGTGCGCATCGGCCGCAACAGCGGTGATTTCCAGGTGGATATCAGTGACAGCGCCTCGATTCGCAAGCTGTTTGAGCAAACCGGCAAGTTCGATGCACTGGTGTGCGCCGCTGGCAACGTGACCTTCGCGCCATTGGATGAAATGACCGAAGAGAGTTTCGCCCTGGGCCTGAAAGACAAGTTGATGGGCCAGGTCAACTTGCTGCTGATCGGTCGTGAGTTCGCCAATGACGGTGCGTCCTTCACCTTTACCACTGGCGTATTGAGCCACGACCCGATCCGCAGCGGCGCCTCCGCAGCGCTGGTCAACGGTGCCCTGGACAGCTTTGTCCGTGCCGCGGCCATCGAATTGCCGCGCGGCCTGCGGGTGAACTCGATCAGCCCGAACGTGCTGGTCGAAGCCATGGGCAAATACGCACCCTACTTCCGCGGCTTCAAACCGGTTCCGGCGGCTGATGTGGCATTGGCCTACGCCAAGAGCGTCGAAGGCTTGCAGACCGGCCAGACCTTTCACATCTGAACAAACCCAAGGTGCGGCGCTGACTCAGCGTCGCATCAGGTTGCCGGCGGCTCCAGCAGCGTAGGCAGCAGATTGTCAGCGATCTCGCGCGGTACGGATATCATCAAACCGGGGCCTCTGATCACCGATTGAACCGTCGAGGTCGACACCAGGATGCCGTTGATGGACAGGCGCAAAGACTGGTGCATTTCCTGACGCGTTACCTGTTCCAGACGGCTTTGCGCATCGGGGCTAAGTACGACCTTGAGCGCAATGGATTGCGGATTCGGATCATCGACCCGTTTGAGCTCCAGGTTCATTTCCATAAAGTCAGATCTGGACGAAAGATCAATGTCTGCCGCCAGACATTGCATCGCGCCTTTCACCCTGGTGGTTCAAGTACAGCTGAATGTTTCTTTCGCAGCGCGGTTTCCCATGCAAGTCCAACTCATGGGTTGTGATGAACGGTCAGGCTGAGTAACGTGACGGCACTTGTCAGGAGACCCCACGATGCGTGCTGCCCGTTCCTTAGTCCTCGTTGCCTTTCTTCCGCTGTTCGCCGCCTGCCAGTTGTTCGATGGCGCGCGGGAAAGCGCTTCCCACGCAGGCCAGACCCGCATGCAGGGCCAGTTGAGCGCCGCCGAGGGCAAACTGATGTTCCAACCATGCGGCGAGCAGAAACGTTATGCGGTCAACGACACCGGCGCAACTAGCGTCCTGCAACAGGCCGCGAGCCTGGCCGATGCCCAGGGCAAACTGTTTGCCGATGTGCGCGGGCGGATCGTTTCCGGTTCCGGCGACGGGCAACTGGACCTCGAACAGCTGTACCGCGTCGAGCGTTCGGGCAATGCCTGTGCCGATCCCGACTTCAAGAAGCTGATCCTGCGCACCGCCGGCCATACCCCCGAGTGGAGCGTGAGGGTCACCGGCAAAGGCATGGTCCTCGAACGCGCCGGCCAGGCGCCGTTGGCCGTACCCTACGTCGAGGAGCAATTGGGCGATGGCCGCTTCAACCTCAGCACCGAAGCCAACCAGCAGCACATCGAACTGTGGGTCGCACCGCAACGCTGCGTCGACAGCAGAACCGGCAGCATCCAGCACATGAGTGCCGAACTGCGAATCAACGGCCAGGTGCAACGTGGTTGCGGGTATTTCGGCGGATCGCGCGACGACTGATCGTTTAAGCCTCACGGGCCTGCGCCTTTGAGGCTTATAATCGCCGGTTTCAAACGCCCTGGCGCAGTTGTGCGCCCCGCGAACCGGATCCTGCCATGTTACGAATCACCGAACTCAAGCTGCCGATCGACCATCCCGATGAAGACCTGCGCCCTGCCATCCTGCAGCGCCTGGGCATCAGCAGCGATGACTTGCTCGACTTCACCCTGTTCAAGCGCAGCTACGATGCACGCAAAAAGTCCTCGGAGCTGTGCTTCATCTACACCATCGACCTCGATGTTCGCGATGAAGCGGCGGTGCTGCACAAGTTCGCCGATGACCGTAACGTCAACGTGGCACCGGATGTCAGCTACAAAATGGTCGGTCAGGCGCCGGCCGACCTGAGCGTGCGCCCTGTTGTGGTCGGTTTTGGTCCGTGCGGGATTTTCGCCGGGCTGCTGCTGGCGCAAATGGGCTTCAAGCCGATCATCCTCGAACGCGGCACCGAAGTGCGCCAGCGCACCAAGGACACCTGGGGCCTGTGGCGTAAAAGCGTGCTCAACCCCGAGTCCAACGTGCAATTCGGCGAGGGCGGCGCGGGGACATTCTCCGACGGCAAGCTCTACAGCCAGATCAAGGACCCGAAGTTCATCGGGCGCAAAGTGCTCAATGAGTTCGTCAAGGCCGGCGCCCCGGAAGAAATCCTCTACGTCAGCAAACCGCACATCGGTACGTTCCGTCTGACGGGCGTTGTGGAAAACATGCGTGAGCAGATTCGCGCCATGGGCGGCGAAGTGCGCTTCCAGCAGCGAGTGACCGACGTACTGATCGAGGACGGCCAACTGGTTGGCGTCGAACTCGATGGCGGCGAACAGATCCATTCGAAACACGTGATCCTGGCCCTCGGCCACAGCGCCCGTGACACCTTCCGCATGCTCCACGGCCGTGGCGTGTTCATGGAAGCCAAGCCGTTCTCGGTAGGTTTCCGCATCGAGCACCCGCAGTCGCTGATCGACCGCGCGCGCCTGGGCAAGTACGCCGGCCACCCGAAACTCGGTGCCGCCGACTACAAACTGGTGCACCACGCCAAGAACGGCCGTTCCGTCTACAGCTTCTGCATGTGCCCGGGCGGCACGGTGGTGGCGGCGACGTCCGAGCCGAACCGCGTGGTCACCAATGGCATGAGCCAGTACTCGCGTAACGAGCGCAACGCCAACTCCGGGATCGTTGTCGGGATTACCCCGGAAGTCGATTACCCGGGCGGCCCGCTGGCCGGTATCGAGTTGCAGGAACGCCTGGAATCCCACGCCTTTGTGCTCGGCGGCAGCAACTACGAGGCACCGGCGCAACTGGTCGGCGACTTTATCGCCGGCAAGCCGTCCACCGAACTGGGCAGCGTCGAACCGTCCTACAAGCCGGGCGTTGCCCTGGGTGACCTGGCGCTGGCCTTGCCCGCCTTCGCCATCGAAGCGATTCGCGAAGCCTTGCCGGCGTTCGAGAAACAGATTCGCGGTTACTCGCTGCACGATGCCGTGTTGACCGGGATCGAGACCCGTACTTCGTCGCCACTGCGCATCACCCGCAACGAATCGATGCAAAGCCTGAACGTCAAGGGCTTGTTCCCGGCCGGTGAAGGCGCGGGTTACGCGGGCGGGATTCTGTCGGCGGGTGTGGATGGGATTCGCATTGCCGAAGCCGTGGCCAGGGACATCCTGGGCCTCGAAGCCTAACGCAAATCCCCTGTGGGAGCGAGCCTGCTCGCGATAGCGGACTATCAGTCAACATCATCGTTGAATGACACTCCGCTATCGCGAGCAGGCTCGCTCCCACATGGGGCCTTCATTGTCTGAAAGATCTTAGATATTGGCGCGCAACACGCTTGCCGGCAGCGGCTCGCCGCGCTCAACCGTCGCTTTAACCGCGTCAATCAACCCGCTCAGCTCAAACCCCTCGGCCTTGAGCCACGCCTGATCGTAATACGTCGTGGCGTAGCGCTCGCCGCTGTCGCACAGAATTGCCACGATCGACCCCTCCTCTCCCGCCGCTGCCATCTGCTGCGCCGCCATCAAGGCGCCGATCAGGTTGGTTCCGCTCGATCCACCAACGTGACGCCCCAGGCGTTCAGCCAGGTAATGCATGGCTGCCAGCGACAATGCGTCCGGCACCTTGACCATCGCATCGATGACCTTGGGCAGGAATGACGCCTCCACCCGGGGCCGGCCAATGCCCTCGACCCGCGAACCGTGATCCAGGCGCAGACTGGCATCGCCGCTCTGGTAGTAATCGAAAAACACCGAACGTTCGGCATCGGCACACAACACGCGGGTGGCGTGCTGGCGATAGCGTACGTAACGTCCCAGGGTCGCCGTCGTGCCCCCAGTGCCGGGGCTGGACACCAGCCAGCTCGGCTCCGGGTGCTTTTCGAAGCGCATCTGCTGGAAGATCGATTCGGCGATGTTGTTGTTCGCCCGCCAGTCGGTCGCGCGCTCGGCGTAGGTGAACTGGTCGATAAAGTGGCCGTCGTGTTCGCGCGCCAGGCGCTCGGACTCGGCGTAGATCTGCGTAGGGTCCGCGACCAGGTGCGTCTGCCCGCCATAGAACGCGATCTGCGCAATCTTCTCCCTCGACGTGCTGGCCGGCACCACGGCAATGAACGGTACCCCCAGCAAACGCGCGAAGTAGGCCTCGGAAATCGCCGTCGAACCGCTGGACGCCTCGATCACCGGCGCACCGGGCTTGAGCCAGCCATTGCACAGCGCATACAGGAACAGCGACCGCGCCAGACGGTGCTTCAGGCTGCCGGTGGGATGGCTCGACTCATCCTTGAAGTACAACTCGATGCCTGCAAAACCTGGCAGCGACAAAGGGATCAGGTGAGTGTCGGCGCTGCGCTGGAAATCCGCTTCGATGATCCGGATGGCTTCGCGGGACCACTGTCGGTTGTCGCTCATGGTGGTTTACTCGATGGGTCGGGCAATAGGCGGCCTTTTCACAAGCCTCAACCTCCAAGCTTAGGAAAAATCCTACATCCAGCACAGATACAGCTGAGTTCCAATACGTCCGGCAACTGCTAGGCTCAGGTCCTTGCCGCAGAATTGCGCTGTTACGACATATAACAAAAAAGAATATAACTTTTGTTTTAACAACTAACGGTACGGGTTAGGGTGTGCCACCTTTTGACTTTATCGATGGAGAGCGACCTTGCCTCTGCGTAGCACGTTCACGCGTTTCTTTCAGCTGGAAGCTGCCAGCGGTCTGCTATTGATCGCCGCAGCTGTCCTCGCGCTGATCATCAACAACTCCGCCCTGTCGTGGCTTTACAACGACCTGCTGGAAACCCCCGTCGTCGCTCAGGTCGGCGCGCTGAAAATCGCCAAGCCGCTGCTGCTGTGGATCAACGACGGGCTGATGGCGATGTTCTTCCTGCTGATCGGGCTGGAGGTCAAGCGCGAAGTCCTCGACGGGCAACTGTCCAAGCCGTCGCAGATCGTCCTGCCCGGCGCGGCCGCCATTGGCGGCATGGTCGTGCCGGCGCTGATCTACTGGTTCCTCAACCGTGACAACCCGCCAGCCCTGAACGGCTGGGCGATCCCGACGGCCACCGACATCGCTTTCGCGCTGGGTGTACTGGCGCTGCTGGGCAAACGCGTGCCGGTGTCGCTGAAGCTGTTCCTGATGACCCTGGCGATCATCGACGACCTCGGCGCCATCGTTATCATCGCGATCTTCTATTCCGGCGCGCTGTCGACCCTGTCCCTGGCCCTGGCCGCCGCCTGCATCGCGGCGCTGATCGGGATGAACCGGCTCGGCGTGGTGAAGCTCGGGCCGTACATGATCATCGGCCTGATCCTCTGGGTCTGCGTGCTCAAGAGCGGTGTACATGCCACGCTGGCGGGCGTGACCCTGGCTTTCTGCATCCCGTTGCGCACGAAAAACGCCGAACCGTCACCCCTGCTGACACTGGAACACGCGCTGCACCCCTGGGTGGCCTACGGCATCCTGCCGTTGTTCGCCTTCGCCAACGCCGGCCTGTCCCTGAGTGGCGTGACCGCCGAAAGCTTCACCCATGACGTACCAATGGGCATCGCGGTCGGCCTGCTGCTGGGCAAGACCGTCGGCGTGTATGGCCTGACCTGGCTGGCGGTGAAAACCGGCATCGCCGCCCTGCCCCTGGGGGCCAATTGGGGCCAGGTGCTGGGGGTCGCGATTCTCTGCGGCATCGGCTTCACCATGAGCCTGTTCGTCGGTTCGCTGGCCTTTGAACCGGGCGTCAGTGACTACGCCGGGATGGACCGGATGGGGATCCTGACCGGTTCGATTCTGGCGGCGCTGATAGGTTATGCCGTGACGGCAGCGGCGAGTCGCAAGTCTGTGCTGCAAGCTGCGTAACCCGGACGCCGGAAATTCTGTAGGGGCGAACATGCTCGCTCCTACAGGGCCAGCTTTCGCACAACACTATCGGATTCTTCCTACGATCTTTACGGATGCTGCCTGCATAAGTCTCCAGGCCTTTCTCGATAACTTTGCGATTTCTGACCCGTGCCTTCTGCTTAATCCAGGCACGGTCAAATTCAGTAATGTTGGAGAGGGTTATGGCGCTGCGTCAGGAACTGATGCCCCCGCATCTTTGCGAATCCAGGGTATCTCGCCTTGCAGACCTTGCGGCCGAAATTGCTGGCGCAGACCAGTATCGAACCAGGAGTCAGTTGGCTGAATTCAATCGAGAGGCCATGACCCACCTGACCTTTCTCGACTTTCAAGGCCTTTACGGGGCCCAGGATCATGACACATGGGTTCGCCAGATCCTGGCGGCTCCTTATGAACGACGCCTGAGGGACATCTCCCAATCTGAACTGATCGAAATCGCTCGAAGAGTCATGAATGCCGATAGCCCGGTACATGCCACCGACTTGTGGCTGAAAATGTTGGTACTCAATATTCCGGATGCTCGTATTTCCGATCTTTTTTTCTGGCCCGGTGAATATTCTGGCGATGGAGACAATGCTCGAGAACTCACGCCGGAGCAGATAATCGAAACTGCCCTGAAGAACAGCGATTTGTAACCTGATGCGGGAAACCGGCGCAAAAGAAAACCCCGACCAGTCACCCTGATCGGGGTTTTCTTTTACCCGTACCCCCGCTTAGTGGGAAACGCGGCTGGTGCCATCAACCGTGGCAATGCGCACGCGCTCGCCGACACGGAACACTTCGTTTTCCTGAACCTGTTGCACGTAGGCGCGCATGCTGCCGTCATCTTCGCGCACTGTGATTTCCACGCCCTGGGTACGGGTCAGGCCTTCTTCAGTGGCCGAGCCCAGCAGGCCGCCGGCAACTGCACCGATGACTGCAGCGACGATGCTGCCTTTACCGCCGCCGATGGCGCTGCCGCCGACGCCGCCGACCACTGCACCCGCAGCACCGCCGATCGGGGTTTTGGTACCTTCGATTTTCACCGGTCGCAGGGCTTCGATGGTGCCCATGCGAATCGTCTGCACGCGACGCGCTTCGTCACGGGAATAGGAGTCACCGGTCAGGCTCGATTGGCAGCCAGTGAGCAACATCGCCATGGTAGAAAAGGAAGCAACCAGCAGAACAGACTTACGCATAGCATCAACTCCAAAGGACAAGTAACCATTAAACTCCCCAGCTTGACGCCTGTCACGGCCTTGCCCGGAGAAAATTGCTTCGATTCAGGCTCCGTACAGGCCGTCTGCGAACTCACCACACAGTAGCGGCCTTTACTCAACACTGCGCCACTGACGGGGATTTATATGGATTACTTTATCATTGTCGTCACGACCGTCGCCGGACTGTACTTCCATGGCTGGCTGTATGTACGCATCCGACGCTGGATGGACCGGGACCTGGCGTTAGCGCTGGCGGGCAAGGACGAGCAGAAGAAAGCATTCATGCTCGAACGGTTGGCGAGCGCTCAGGCGCAGAAAATCAAGCGTCGAGACCTGCCGCAGTGGCTTGAGGCCGCAGCGGCAGGTTATCCCGAGCGGTAGACTGCTTAAGGAGCCAGACGTTCAAGAATCCAGCTGGCACCCTGCAGGCGATAGTTGAGGCGGTCGTGCAGGCGGCTTGGGCGGCCTTGCCAGAACTCGATGCGTTCTGACAGCAGACGATAACCGCCCCAGTGTTCAGGGCAGTGAGGCTGGGTATCGCTGAAACGTTGCTCGGTATCCTTGAGCAGCGACTCCAGTTCATTGCGATCGGCGATCACCCGGCTCTGCGGCGAAGCCCAGGCACCCAGGCGGCTGCCTAGCGGGCGGACCTGATAGTACGCGTCGGACTCCTCGGGAGTAACCTTCACCACCCGACCTTCAATCCGCACCTGACGCTCCAGGGTTGGCCAGAAAAACGTCATGGCGGCGAATGGATTCGCCTCCAGCTGCTGGCCTTTGGCGCTGTCGTAGTTGGTGAAAAAGGTGAAGCCCTGCGCATCCAGGCCCTTGAGCAGCAGAATGCGGCAATGCGGCCGCCCGTCCTGGTCGACAGTGGCCAAGGTCATGGCATTGGCCTCCACCGGTGCCTGCTCGGTTTTCACCGCGTCGGCAAACCATTGGTGGAACAGCGCAAACGGCTCGGCCGGCGCTTGCGCCTCGGTCAGGCCATCACGGGTGTAGTCGCGGCGCATATCAGCCAGGGCCTTGGTCATGGCGCATTCCTTATGGTTAACGAATCACTTCTTTGTGGAATCGGCGGCGACCTTCGTCGAGTCGGCAGCGGCTTTGGCCGGTGCAGTCTTTTTCGCTGGCGTCGCGGTTTTAGCCGGTGCCTTCTTGGCTGGAGCCTTGGCGGCTTTCTTGGCCGGCGCTTTTTTCGCGACCGGTGCAGCCGCTTTCTTCGCATCGGCAGGTGCTGGAGTCACAGGCTTGGCCACCGGTTTGATGTCCTGGGCCGCGACCATGCGCACAGGCGCCGGAGCCGGCATATTGTACTTGCTCAGCAGCGCGACCATGGTGTTTTGCGGCGTGACCAACAGCTCCACCCGACGGTTCAAGGCACGACCTTCAACGCTGTCGTTGGCGGCACGCGGGGCTTCGCCGCCCATGCCGCGCAGCATCAGGCGATCACGCTGCAGACCGCTGAGACGGAAGATTGCAGCCACGGACTGCGCACGTTCCTGACTCAGCTTCACATTAGCGGGCGCGGCACCCGAGGTATCGCTGTGGCCGAGTACCAGCACGGCCGTCTTCGGGTCGGCTTCAAGGATTTTCGCAACGCGAGTGAACGGGCCGAGCACCACCGGCAGCAGCATGGCCGGACGGTCCGGGTTGAACGAGCCTTCTACCGGCGCGGTTACCACCAATACGTTTTCACGGCGCTCGAGTTGCAGGTTGCTGTCCTTGATCGCTGTACGCAGGCGCGGCTCGTAGTCATCAAGCCAGGCCTGGGTGACTTTCGGATCCGGCATCGGCACGGCTTTGGCAGTGCTCTGCTCTTTGCCACCGAACGGCCACCACCACTTGCCACCCGCATCGGCCTCAGCCTTGGCCTTGGCCACTTCGACCGGCTTGGCTGCAGGTTTTACTTCCGGTTTTTTATCGAGCGCTTCCTCGGAGCCGAACGGCCAATACCAAGGACTGGAACTTTCAGCCTTGGCAACCGGCGCGGCCACCGGTTTCAGCGGTGCCGGGGTTGGGGTCGGGGCTGGAGCCGGTGTCTTGGTCGCGACTTTGTCGGACGACCCGAACGGCCACCAGCTGCCGCCGTCTACATCACTTTTAGGAGTCTGTGCGCAACCAGTAATAGCGAAGCACAGTGCCAAGGCGAGGGTGGGTTTGGTTGACATTGGATATCCACAAAAATGAGGTAATAAAGATCAGGCCGAATCGGCCCGCATAAACAGACGCTTGGAAACTGAAAAGGCTGTCGGGTTCCAGCTCCGGAACCTTTAAGCGTGATTTACAGACAAGTGGCCAGTACCCGCACAAGCCTTTGTGCGCGCGGATCCATCAAGACGTACGGCCCCAGGGTATTTGTCACAAATCCGAACGCCACATCATGCTCGGGGTCAGCGAACCCAACGGAACCGCCAGCGCCCGGATGCCCGAACGCTCGCGCGCCCAGGCCGAAGGTGGCATTGGGCACATCCGGTTGATCGAGCATGCAGCCCAGGCC